>NZ_LDJJ01000027.1 GCF_001431465.1 Stenotrophomonas terrae
AGGCGGTGTCGCGCTGGCGAGGGGGTATTCAGGAATTGAGGCGGCCATGTAGTGCCGAGCCATGCTCGGCAGAGGCATTACCGGGAAGCTTCACCTGTAGAGCCGAGCCATGCTCGGCTGGGGCATTACCGGGGAGGCCTCTGCCGAGCATGGCTCGGCACTACATTAGATGCTGTGCCGGGAAAGCCCCTGCCGAGCATGGCTCGGCACTACCGCCTCAGAACGTCAGGCCCTCGACGCTGGCCTCGGCCGCCTCGATCGTGTTCTGCATCAGCGTGGCCACGGTCATCGGGCCGACACCGCCCGGTACCGGGGTGATCCAACTGGCGCGCTGGGCCGCCGCCTCGAAGCCGACATCGCCAACCAGCCGGCCATCCTCCAGACGGTTGATGCCGACATCGATCACCACCGCACCCGGCTTCACCCATTCACCCGGGATCAGCTGCGGGATACCCACCGCCACCACCAGGATGTCGGCATTGCGCACCGCCTGCTCCAGCACGTCCTTGGGCGTGAACTTGTGGCAGCTGGTCACGGTGCAGCCGGCAATCAGCAGTTCCAGGCCCATCGGCCGGCCGACATGATTGCTGACGCCAACGATGGTGGCATTGCGACCACGCACCGGCTGATCGGTATGGCCAAGCAGTGTGGTGATGCCACGCGGCGTGCACGGGCGCAGGCCGAACTCGCGCAGTACCAGGTGGCCCACGTTCTGCGGGTGGAAACCATCCACGTCCTTGCGCGGGTCGATGCGCTGGATCAGGCGGTTGGCATCGGGAATGCCCGGCAAGGGCAGCTGGATCAGGATACCGTGGATCTTCGGGTCGGCATTGAGCTGGTCGATCAGGTCCAGCAGCTCGGCCTCGCTGGTGCCCTCGGGCAGGTCGTAATCAAAGGCCTCGATGCCAACCTTCTCGGCGGCGCGACGCTTGTTGCGCACATACACCGATGAGGCGGGATCGCCGCCCACCAGCACCACGGCCAGCCCCGGACGGGTGCCACCGGCCGCCAGACGGGCGTCGACACGCACCTTCAAATCGTCGAGCAGTTCCTCGGCGATACGGCGGCCATCAAGGATGCGGGAAGTCTGGGTGGAGGCGTCGGCGAGGACAGTCATGGGGCATGGCGATGAACACGGGGGCGGCTATTGTCCCTGATTACGGCCAGCGCCACACCTTGTCATGGTCCCGGCGCCGCGCCCGAACCGGAAACCGGCTCCTCCCCTGCCCCGGCAATCGCGTCCGGATTGAGGGGGCGCGACTCACGCCGCGGCGGGGTGAACGGGGTTGGCGTCGGCGCGCCCGGCATATTGCCGTAGAGCATCCCGGCACCGGCCTGCAAGCCGCCTCCGGCCATTTCCAGTTCAAAGCGCTCGGCATCGCGCCGGCGGATTTCGGTGGCGACCACATCAGCCTCATCCTCATCCACCCCCAGCTGCAGCAGCGCAGCACGGCCGAACTCCACCGCCGATTCGAAGGTTTCACGGATCTGGAAATCGACCCCGGCATGGATCAAGGCCAAGGAGTGCTCGCGGTCGAACGAGCGCACCAGCAACTTGGCCAACGGAAACTCATGACGCACCAGCTCGACGATGCGGTCGGCGGCAACCCGGTCATCCACGCAGACCGCAATCGCACGCGCTGTTTCGGCGCCAGAGGCACGCAGCACGTCCAGGCGGGTGCCGTCGCCGTAATAGATCTTGAAGCCGAAGCGGCCGGCGCTGCGGATCATCTCGATATCGTTGTCGATGATGGTCACGTCCACATCGCGCGCAAGCAACGATTGGCTGGACACCTGGCCGAAGCGGCCAAAACCAATCACCAGCACGCTGCCGGTCAGCCCATCGGCCGCATCCACGCCTTCGGTGGAGACCTGCCCTTCTTTTACCAGCAGGCGATACACCAGCATGCACAGGGGCGTCAGCGCCATCGACAACACCACCACGGCGGTCAGATTGGCATTGACCTTGGCGTCGATCACGCCCGTTGTCGCAGCAGCGGCAAACAGCACAAAGGCAAACTCGCCGCCCTGTGCCATCAGCACGCCACGGTCCAATGCCTGGCGGTGATCACTGCCCATCACCCGCGCCACACCGTAGATGCACAGCGCCTTGGCCAGCATCATCGCCGGCACCAGCAGCGCGATCACCTTCCAGTTCGACGCCACCACCGACAGGTCCAGCGCCATACCCACGCTGAGGAAGAACAGGCCGAGCAGGATGCCGCGGAAGGGCTCGATATCGGCCTCGATCTGGTGCCTGAAGGTCGACTCGGACAGCAGCACACCTGCAAGGAACGCGCCCATCGCCATCGACAGCCCGCCCAGCTGCATCAGCAACGCCGCGCCCAGCACCACCAGCAAGGCGGCCGCCGTCATCACCTCGCGCGCCTTGGCGGCAGCGAGGATGCGGAACAAGGGGTTGAGCAGATAGCGCCCCACCAATACCAGGCCAACGATGGCACCTGCACCAATGGCAATGCTCAACCAGCGCGAACCCTCCTGCGCCCCGGCCTGCACTGGCGCCATCCACGCCACAACAGCGAGCAGCGGCACGATCAGCAGGTCCTCGAACAACAGGATGGAAACGATTTTCTGCCCTGAGGGCAAAGTCAGGTCACCGCGCTCGCCAAGCAGCTGCATCACCACCGCCGTGGAGGTCAGCACGAAACCAGCAGCAGCGATGAAGGCAATCTGCGGGCGATAACCGAACATCATCGCCACGCCGGTCAGCACCAGCGCACAGGTCAGTATCTGCGCCGTACCCAGGCCGAAGATCTCCCCGCGCAGGCTCCACAGATGCGAAGGCCGCATTTCCAGGCCAATCACAAACAGGAACATCACCACGCCCAGCTCGGCCACGTGCAGGATGGCCTGCGGATCGGAGAACCAACCGAAGCCAAACGGACCGATCGCCAAACCGGCAACGAAATAGCCCAGCACGGAGCCCAGCCCCAGTCGCCGGAACAGCGGCACAGCCACCACGGCGGCGCCAAGCAAGGCGACTATCTTTACCAGTTCCGCTGAGGATTCCGCTGCCATGCCGCATCGCCTTGTAATCGTGTAGGCGCACGATAAAGCAAAAACCGTGCAGATCTGGTCACTGCCCGCCGCTCAATTCAAGCCGTGTGCGCGCAGAAGGCGGCGTAGTCGATGTAGCCCGGGAACGGGGTGCCGGGAGCACACACCGCGCATGCGGGATCTGCAGGGACGCGGGTTTCGCGGAAACGCATCTGCAATGCATCAAAGCGCAGCAGGCGCCCAACCAGCGGCTCACCGATGTCCAGCACCAGTTTGAGTACTTCGGTTGCCTGCATGATCCCGGCCAGGCCGGGCAGGACACCGAGTACACCGGCCTCGGAACAGTTGGGTGCGAATTCAGGCGGCGGCGGCTCCGGGAACAGGCAGCGATAGCACGGCGCGACACCGCGCTGACGGCCGGCATCGAACACGCTCACCTGCCCGTCAAAACGCTCGATCGCCGCATAGACCAGCGGCTTGGCGTGCTTGATGCAGGCATCGTTGAGCAGATAGCGCAGCGGAAAATTATCCGAGCCATCCAGCACCACATCGACATCCTGCAACAGCGCATCGACATTGGCCGAGGTGACACGCTCGCTGACTGCCTCGATCTCGATCCGCGGGTTCAGTGCCAACAGGCGCTCGCGCGCCGAAACCACCTTGGCGGTGCCCAGCGCGGCCTCGGTATGGATGATCTGGCGCTGCAGGTTGCTGCGCTCCACCACATCATCGTCGACGATGCGCAGGCGCCCAACACCGGCTGCGGCCAGATAGAACGCCGCCGGGGCACCGAGGCCACCTGCACCAACCACCAGCACTCGCGCCTGCTGCAGTCGGCGCTGCCCGGCCTCACCGACCTGTGGCAGCAGCAGGTGCCGCGAATAGCGGTCATAGAAGTCACGCTCACCCGCATCCAGCAAGGGCTGGACCAAGGGCAGGCCGCTCGTCCGCCAGGCGACTGTACCCCCGGCTACCGAGGCCAAATTGCTGTAACCGGCGTCCAGCAGTGCCTGCGCTGCATCGGCCGAGCGCTTGCCGCTCTGGCAGATCAGCAGGATCTCGCGCTGCTGCGCTGGCAGGTGTTGCGCCGGGTCGGCAAGCAGATCGGCCTTGGCAATACCCAGCGCGCCCTCCGCCATCCCGCCGGCCCGCTCATGCGCGTCGCGCACGTCGATCAGCAAGGCGCCATTGGCGTGGCAGGCCCGGGCCTGTTCCGGTGTCAGTTCACGGATGCTCATGGCTGGATTATCGGCCAAACGCAGCGGGCAGCGGAAATGAACCGCGCCCACGCTGCCTGTATGGGTCAAGCCTCGCGAGCGCGCCGACGACATCAACCGGCGCAAACATCGCCCCAACCATGCGCAGCAGCCAAGCGGCAAAAAACAAAAGCGGCCTTTCGGCCGCTTTCGTCTACATCACCCCGGGAGCTTGAATCGCGCCCCGGGTGCGAATCACTTTCTGCCCTTGACGTGCTTCATCAAGCGCCGCTTTGCCTTGACCTGGCGGTCGGTCAGTACGTTCTTCTTGCCTTCGTACGGGTTGGCACCCTCACGGAACAGGAAGGTCACCGGCGTACCCACCAGCTTGAAGCGCTTGCGGAAGAAGTTCTCCAGGTAGCGCTTGTACGAGTCCGGCAGTTCTTTCAGGCGCGTACCGTGCACGATGAAGGTCGGCGGATTGCTGCCACCCGGATGCACGTAACGCAGCTTGGAGACATGGCCACGGATGCTCGGCGGCGGGTTGGCTTCGTACGCCACTTCCAGCGCCTTGTTGACCTCGGCCGTGCTGAACTCATGCGTCGCCGAGGCATGCGCCCGGTGAATCGCCTTGAACAACTCGCGCAGGCCGGAGCCGTGCAGCGCGGAAATCCGCACGTTCTCGGCCCACGGCACGAAGCCGAGCTTCAGCGACAACAGGGTTTCAGCCTGCTGCTTGTCGTACTCGCTCAGGCCGTCCCACTTGTTGATCGCAATGACCAGCGCACGGCCGGCATCCAGCACCGCGCCCAGCACGCTGGCGTCCTGATCGGTCACGCCCTCGTGGGCGTCCAGCATCAGCACCGCCACCTGGCACTGCTCGATCGAGCGCAGCGTCTTGACCACGCTGAACTTCTCCACCACTTCCTCGACCCGCGCCTTGCGGCGCAGACCGGCGGTGTCGATCAAGCGGTACAGCTGGCCTTCGCGCTCCAGGTCCACCGCAATCGAATCGCGGGTGGTACCGGGCACTTCGGACGCAATCATCCGCTCCTCACCGAGAATGCGGTTCACCAGCGTCGACTTGCCCACGTTCGGGCGGCCAACGAAGGCAATGCGGATGCGATCCGGATCGTTGTCCAGGGTCTCGGCCGTGCCTTCTTCGGGCATGCGCTCGACAATTTCTTCAACCAGATCGTCGATGCCCTGCCGGTGCGCGGCAGAGACCGTCAGCATCTCGCTGAAGCCATAACGGGAGAACTCCGAACGAACGGCATGTTCGTCCGTACCGTCGATCTTGTTGATCAACAGCAAAGTAGGCCGCGCAAGTTTGCGCAGCCAAGACAGGATCTCGTCATCCAGGGCCGACGTGCCATCACGCGCGTCAACAACAAATACGATCAGATCCGCCTCACCGGCGGCGGCTCGGGCTTGGCGCGCAGTGGCGCCAGCCAGCCCTTCCTCTTCACCGGCGATACCACCGGTATCGACGATCAGGAAGGGATTGTCCTCATCAAGACGGCAGACACCGTAGTTGCGATCGCGGGTAACACCCGGCTGGTCATGGACCAGCGCATCGCGCGTACGGGTCAACAGATTGAAAATAGTGGACTTACCGACGTTCGGTCGTCCAACCAGGGCGACCAAAGGCAGCATCGCTATAACTCCTTATTGGGCCAACCGGAATGCGGTCAGCTTTCCATCAACGTTCTGCACCAGCAGGATGCCGTCAGCAACGACCGGCTGCGCCAGCAGAGCATCACCACCACTCTTCGCACGCGCAGCCAATTCACCATCGCTCAACCGCAGCCAATGCAGATATCCCTTGTAATCCCCCACCACGGCATAGTCACCCTGGATGGCGGCACCGGTCAGCGAGCGGCGAGCCAGCGCCTGCTGTGACCACATTGCCGAGCCGGAATTCTTGTCCAGCCCGTATACAGAACCCTTGCCGTCGGTGACCACGACATTGCCGGAGGACACCGCAACACCGCCGCCACCGCCATGGTCACGCGACCACATCGGGCGACCGGTCGGGCCTTCGATGGCCATGGTCTGGTTCTTGAAGCTGGTCACATACAGCGTATTACCTTCCAGCACCGGGGCGCCGTCAATATCCGCCATGCGCTCCAGCTCGGTACGGCCTTCCGGCGTACCCACCATCTGCTCCCACAGCGGACGGCCATCCTGCATCGACAGGGCGGCGACAGTGCCGTCGTCGTTGCCGATGAACAGCACGCCCGGGCCGGTCACCACCGGCGCGTTGCCACGCACGGTCAGCGAAGGCAGTTCCTGCGCATTGAACCAGCGCTGTTCGCCGGTAGCGGCATCCAGCGCGGTGGTGCGGCCATCATTGCTGCGCACGAACACCAGACCCTGGGCCACGGCCGGGGCGGCAATCACTTCGCCGGTGACCTTGGACTTCCACTTTTCGCTGCCATTGGCCGCGTCCAGTGCAATCACCTGCCCATCCAGCGTGCCGATCACCACCAGGCCATCGCCAACGCCCGGACCACCGGAAAGACGCAGCTTGGGCTTCTTCTTTTCCTTGGCCGGGCTGTATTCCCAGATTTCCTTGCCGGTCTGCAGATCCAGCGCATGCACGCCGCCCTGCACCGCTGCCGCGTAGACGCGGCCATCGGCAACCACCGGACCCTGACGCAGGCCGATACGGCCCTCGCCCTTGCCGACGTTGGCCGACCAGATCTTGTCGACCCTGGCGGTCGGCTCGAACTTGGTCAGTTCGGCCGGCTCCAGCGCCTTCTTGGCCGCAGCGTCCTTACCGGCAAACCAGCCCTTGACCGTGGAACAACCGGTCAAGGCCACTGCCATCAAGGCAATGCCTGCAACTTGCTTGAACTTCATCAATTCTTCTCCGCTGCAGGATCAGCCACGGTACCGCCGGCGTCCATCAATTTGGTTTCCAGCAAGCGGCGCTGCGGTGCAGCCACGTCCAGCTTGGCCAGCGCTTGGGTGTATAGCTCACGCGCTTCATCACGCTTGCCCTGCGCAATCAAGGCGTCGCCACGGATTTCCAGACCAGAACTGTCATCGGCCGCGCCCAGCAGGGTCGCCGCTTCCTGGGGCTTGCCGGTCTCGATCAGCAGCCGCGCAATGCGCTGGTCGATCAGGGTCTTGAACTCCCCCTCGACCTTGAGCGCGCGCAGCGTCTTGATCGCGTCCTCGCTCTTGCCCGCCTCAACCTGAGCCTTGGCCAGCTCCAGCGAAGCCAGGTCGGCATAAATGCCAGCCTTGCCACCGCCCAGCGCCGCTACCTCTTTGGCCGCCTCGTCCAGGTTCTTGGACTGCAGGCTGCGCGCCACGGCTTCATAACGGACATTGGCGTCGGCCAGCTTGCCGACCTGCTCTTTCTGCCACCACTGCCAGCCGGCAATAGCGCCAATACCGAGAACTACTCCGCCGATAATCCCGGCGCCATTCTTGCGCAGCCACGTGCGGACACGTTCGCTTTGTTCGTGCTCGTCGAGCAGGTCGTCAATCGCCATGCGTACTCTCGCTCACCCTGGCGGGGAGCCTTGTTGTTTTGTTCGACGCCTGGTTTCAGTGTGAAACCGGCGCCACGGAGCCGTCAGAGGATACCGTAAAGCGGGCCACATTACCGCGCTTGTACGGAGCCAGGTCGACGTTACCCGCCGCCTGCTGAACCTCAACCTCGGCCGCATTGCCCAACACCATGCGCCCCACCTGGCCGGCTGCAAAGCTACGCTTTTCACCCGCCCGCACCAGCGCCTTTTCGACCGTGGCACCGTCCGGAGCGGAAATATCCACCCAGCTGTCGCCCTTGAAATTCAGCGTCAGCGCCGACGGAGCCGCCGCCGCGGGCCGTGCCAGCGGTGCCATCGAGGCGATATAGGGGCCATTGTCGGGAGCCGCGACCGGCGCCGCCGCAATCGGCGACTGGACCGGCGCAGACGGCTGGCCGCCAGCATCCGTCGCCGGCACCACGTCCAACGAGGCGGTACTTGGCGGAGCGCTATTGGAATTGCCGCTGATCACATACCAGACCGGTACGGCCAGCACGGCAGTGATCACCACGTAGACCGCGCGCCGGCCGATGTTCTCGGCCGCACGCCGCAGCCGCGGGGTATGCGTATGACTGACCAGCTTGGGCGGCTCGACCGGCGCGATCTTGGCCTGCTCCAGCAAACCACCCAGATCGACCTTCAGCAGGCGCGCATAGCTACGCAGCTGGCCGCGCACGAATACCGGAGCGCCCAGTCGCGACCATTGTTCAGCTTCCAGCGCCGCCACCACCTGCACCGGCATGCGCAACTGCCCGCCCACCTGATCCAATGACAACCCGGCGGCCTCTCGCGCCTTGCGCAGCTGCTCGCCGCAACCCAGTACACCTTCTAAAGCATTTACACCCGGATCATTGATCACAATGCATCAGCCTTGGGGATTCGAGGTTGCCGCTGAAGGAAACTCTTCGCGCAACCGCTGTTGGAACCGACCGGCCGCCATCCTGTCGCCGAGTCGCTCTTCAATCTGAATGGCAAGTTGTAACACGGAAACCGTGGCCGGCGCAGCCGCCAAACGCCGCTGGTAGAAGGCTCTGGCCTCAAAGTAACGACCATTCAACACTTCATTGCGGGTCATCGACTCCAGCGCATAGGCATTGGTCGGGGCCAAGGCCAGGGCCTGACGAAGATTCTCTTCGGCGCGTTCGCGCTGGCCGGCCGCCAGTGCACAGCCGCCGGCATTGGCCAGGGCATCGGCGCGGCCACCGTAGTTCGGGTCAGCGAGGGCGCGGTCAAACCAGACCAGCGCCTCGGCGGGATGGCCGTTGCTGCACAGCCAGGCGCCGTAATTATTAAGCACATCACCCTGCTGCGGCGCCAATTCGGCGGCCTTGCGATAAAGCGCCCCGGCCGCCTCGGCCTGGCCCCTATGCCCTTCGATCACCGCCTGCATGGTGTAGGCATCAGGCGAGGCGGGTTCCAGCTTCTGTGCCGAGCGCGCGAACTGCAGCGCCTCGTCGAGCTGGCCACGGCCAAAGCGATCACCGGACAGGCGCAGGAACTCCTGGTAGCGCATGCGTTTATGTGCGGTCTTGTCCTGTTTGACGCTGTAGTCCGGCGCCACGACCCGCGGCCGGCCTATCTTGAGATTGTCGCGCCCGCACGCTGCGGTGAGCGCGACCAGAACCAGCAGCACTATCCAGCGATCAGGCGACCGCATCCCCGCCTTCCTGTTCCTGCAGCAGACGGTTGAACTCGGCCTGGCGACGCGTGCGATCCATCACCTGCCCCTTGAGCTGGCCACAGGCGGCATCGATGTCGTCGCCACGGGTACGGCGCACCATGGTCAGCACCTGCGAATCGAGCAGAATCTTCTGGAAGGCACGGATCTGCTCTTCGTCCGAGCGCTCGTAGCGAGTGCCTGGGAATGGATTGAACGGAATCAGGTTGACCTTGCCCGAATCCTTGGCCTGCACCGCATTGTCGAACTGGCGCATCAAGCGGGCCAGCTGGCGGGCATGCTCGGGCTGGTCGTTGATGCCCTTCATCAAGGTGTATTCAAAGGTCACCGAGTCACGCTTCTTGTTGCCGCGCAGGTAACGCGCGCAGGAAGCCATCAGCTCGGCGATCGGGTATTTCTTGTTGAGCGGCACCAGCGTCTCGCGCAGCTCATCGTTGGGCGCGTGCAGCGACACCGCCAGCGACACATCGCTCTCGACCGACAGGCGATCGATCTGCGGCACCAGGCCCGAGGTGGACAAGGTCACGCGCTTGTTGGCCAGGCCATAACCAAGGTCATCGCGCATGATGCTCATCGCGCGGATGACATTGTCGAAATTCATCAACGGCTCGCCCATGCCCATCATCACCACGTTGGTGAGACGACGCATCTGGTGCGGCACATTGCCCAGGTGACGCGCAGCGATCCACACCTGGCCGATGATCTCGGCGGTGCTGAGGTTGCGGTTGAAACCCTGGGTAGCGGTTGAGCAGAACGTGCAGTTCAACGCACAACCGACCTGCGAGGACACGCACAGCGTGCCGCGGGTCTTGTCGGGGATATAGACGGTTTCGATGGCGTTCTTGCCATCCACGCCCATCGCCAGCAACCACTTGTGGGTGCCATCGGTCGAGGGCTTGTCGAACACGATATTCGGGACGACGACCTCGGCATGCTGCTGCAGCTTGGCGCGCAGCGACTTGCCGAGGTCGGTCATCTGATCGAAATCGGTGACGTAGCGATGGTGGATCCACTTCATCACCTGATGGGCACGGAACTTCTTCTCGCCAAGAATATCGACGAAGAAATGCTCCAGGCCCGCGCGATCAAGGTCGAGCAGGTTCTGCTTGCCAGCGGTCGTTGCCGTTTTCGGCAGCGGCTGGATGGCGGGTGTCTGTACGACCTCGTTCACGACTTCAACCTCTAATTAACGCGAAACCACTTCGGTGGCAGCAAAGAAGTAAGCCACTTCGTTGGCTGCGTTCTCGACCGAATCCGAACCGTGCGCGGCATTGGCGTCGATCGAATCAGCGAAATCGGCGCGGATGGTACCCGGAGCAGCGTCCTTCGGGTTGGTGGCACCCAGCAGGTCGCGGTGGGCCAGGACGGCGTTCTCGCCTTCCAGGGCCTGGATCATCACCGGGCCGGAGATCATGAACTCGACCAGGGCGTTGAAGAACGGACGCTCGCGGTGCACGGCGTAGAAGCCTTCGGCTTCACGGCGCGACAGCTGCTTGTACTTGGCAGCCACAACCTTCAGGCCGGCCTTTTCGAAGCGGGCGTAGATTTCGCCGATCACGTTCTTGGCAACGGCGTCGGGCTTGATGATGGAAAGAGTGCGCTCCAGCGCCATGGGAATTCTCCGATATTGGGCCGGTCGGCCCGAGGGTACATTAAAAAAACCCGCGTGCGGACGCGGGCTTAGCCTGAATTGCGGTGGCTAATTCTACCGGGTGACTCTGCCCTTTGCACAGCGGCAGATGAATGATGCTGCGACGCAGCATGACCTGAACGAGCCGGCGGGCGTAGGATCCAAACAATCGTTTGATTGATTGAGCCAGCCATGGGCAAACCCGCCAGCTTCTCCACCAAGGACCGCATTCTCGGCGCGGCCGAGGAACTGTTCGCCCAGTACGGCTTTGCCGGCACCTCGCTGCGCCAGGTGACCAGTCACGCCGATGTAAACATCGCTGCGGTCAACTACCACTTCGGGTCCAAGGACAACCTGGTCAATGAAGTGTTCCGCCGCCGCATGGACGAGATGACTGCTGCCCGCCTGGGCCAGCTGGAAATGGCCCGCAGCACGCACCCGGGCGACTTGCGCGCGGTATTGGCCGCCTTCGTCGAGCCGGCCCTGGCCTTGGCCCAGGACCGCCAGAGCGGCGGTGCCTTCGTCCGCGTCATCGCCCGCGCCTATGCCGAGAAGAACGACAACCTGCGCAAGTTCCTGTCCGACCACTACGGCCATGTATTGCGCGAGTTCGGCAAGGCCATCGGCGCCTGCGTGCCGGGACTGAGCAAGGAAGAGCTGTACTGGCGCCTGGACTTCCTGGCCGGTTCGCTGACCTACGCCATGGCTGATTTCGGACTGATCAAGCGCCCAGCCAACATCAGCGAGGCCGAGCACCGCAGCAAGGCCGCGCAGGAACTGATCCATTTCGCCGAAGCCGGTTTCCGCGCCAGCGTGCGCAACCCGGCCTCCCCCGCTGTTTCCTGATCCAACCGTCATCGCAGACCAAAGGTTTATCGATATGTCCAATTCCCTGCTTGTCCGCCGCGCCGCCGTCCTTGGCGCAGGCGTCATGGGTGCGCAGATCGCCGCCCACCTGACCAATGCCGGCGTCGACACGGTGTTGTTCGACCTCGCCGCCAAGGAAGGTCCTGCCGACGGCATCGTGCTCAAGGCCATTGCCAACCTGGGCAAGCTGAGCCCGGCACCGCTGGCCAGCAAGGGGCTGGCCGAAGCCATCACCCCGGCCAACTACGACTCCGGTCTGGAGCAGCTGCGTGACTGCGACCTGATCATCGAAGCCATCGCTGAACGCATGGATTGGAAACAGGACCTGTACAAGAAGATCGCGCCATTCGTGAACAAACACGCGGTGCTGGCCTCCAACACCTCGGGCCTGGGCATCAACAAGCTGGCCGACGTGCTACCGGAAGAACTGCGCCACCGCTTCACCGGCGTGCATTTCTTCAACCCGCCGCGCTACATGCACCTGGCCGAGCTGATCCCGGCCAAGGCCACCGACAAGGCGGTGCTGGAAGGCCTGGAAACCTTCCTGACCACCAACCTGGGCAAGGGCGTGGTCTACGCCAAGGACACCCCGAACTTCATCGGCAACCGCATCGGCGTGTTCTCGATCCTGTCCACCATCCACCACACCCAGCAGTTCGGCCTGGGCTTTGATGAAGTGGACGGCTTGACCGGCCCGCTGGTTGGCCGCCCGAAGTCGGCGACCTACCGCACCTCCGACGTGGTTGGCCTGGACACCATGGCCCACGTCATCAAGACCATGGGCGACACCCTGCCTGACGACCCGTGGCACAAGTACTTCAACGCGCCGGCATGGCTGGGCGCGCTGATCAGCAAGGGTGCGCTGGGCCAGAAGACCGGCGCCGGCATCTTCCGCAAGGTCGGCAAGGACATCATGGTCATTGACCTTGAGAAGCAGGACTACCGACCGGCCGACCGCGCTGCCGCGCCGGAAGTGGTCGAGATCCTGAAGATCAAGAACCCGGCCGAGAAGTTCGCCAAGCTGCGCGAGAGCCAGCACCCGCACGCACAGTTCCTGTGGGCGACCTTCCGCGACCTGTTCCATTACAGCGCCTACCACCTGGCCGATATCGCCGAAACCGCACGCGACGTGGACCTGGCCATCCGCTGGGGCTACGGCTGGTCGCTGGGTCCGTTCGAGACCTGGCAGGCCGCCGGCTGGAAGCAGGTGGCGCAGTGGATCGCCGACGACATCGCCGCTGGCAAGAGCATGAGCAATGCGCCGCTGCCGGCATGGGTGCTGGACGGCCGTGACGGTGTGCATGCCGCCGAAGGCAGCTACAGCCCGACCCAGAATGCACTGGTGCCGCGTTCGTCGCTGCCGGTCTACCAGCGTCAGCGCTTCCCGGATGCATTGCTGGGCGAGAAGTTCGCCCAGGGCGAGACCGTGTTCGAGAACGACGGCATCCGCCTGTGGACCGACGGTGACGGCATCGGCGTCATCAGCTTCAAGACCAAGATGAACACCGTTTCCGACCAGGTATTGGACGGCATCCAGCACGCCATCGGCCTGTCGGAGAAGCAGTTCAAGGGCGTGGTGATCTGGCAGAACAAGGAGCCCTTCTCCGCCGGTGCTGACCTGTCCGGCGCGCTTGGCGCCTTGAAGGCCGGCAAGTTCGCCGAGTTCGAGGCGATGGTTGCCAACTTCCAGCGCACCAGCCAGCGCATCAAGTACGCCACCGTGCCGGTTGTCACCGCGGTTCGTGGCCTGGCGCTGGGCGGCGGTTGCGAATTCCAGATGCATGCGGCCAAGTCGGTTGCAGCGCTGGAAAGCTATATCGGCCTGGTCGAAGCCGGTGTCGGCCTGCTGCCGGCCGGTGGTGGCCTGAAGGAAATCGCCGTGCGTGCCTCGCAGGCCGCTGGTACGGACGGCGACGTGTTCGCCGAGCTGAAGAAGACCTTTGAAACCGTGGCCATGGCCAAGGTCTCCAACTCGGCGGTAAACGCCAAGGAACTGGGCCTGATGCGCGGCACCGACAAGGTCGTGTTCAACAGCTTCGAGCTGCTGCACATCGCCAAGGCCGAAGTCACAGCACTGGCCGAAGGCGGCTACCGTCCGCCGCTGCCGGCACGCCGCATCCGCGTGGCCGGTGACGTCGGCATCGCCACCTTCAAGATGATGCTGGTCAACATGCTCGAAGGCCGCTTCATCAGCCCCTACGACTACGAGATCGCCGAGCGCATCGCCACCGTGCTGTGCGGCGGCAAGGTCGATCGCAACACCGTGGTCGACGAAGAGTGGCTGCTGACCCTGGAGCGCAAGCACTTCGTTGAACTGGCCCAGCAGGAAAAGACCCAGGCCCGCATCGCGCACATGCTGACCACCGGCAAGCCGCTGCGGAACTGAGTGAGCGTGCCTCGGGGTGGCGTTGCCAGCGCCGCCCTCGCCCGCCCTCACGCTCACACCTATTGAAGAGATCACTGCAATGACCAAGCAAATCCAGGACGCCTACATCGTCGCCGCCACCCGCACCCCGGTTGGCAAGGCGCCCAAGGGCATGTTCCGCAACACCCGTCCGGACGACATGCTCGCCCACGTGCTTCGCTCCGTGGTCGCCCAAGCCCCGGGCGTGGACGTCAACCGCATCGACGACGCCATCATCGGTTGCGCCATGCCCGAAGCCGAGCAAGGCATGAACGTCGCACGCATTGGCGTGCTGCTGGCTGGCCTGCCCAACACCATCGCCGCGCAGACGGTGAACCGCTTCTGCTCGTCCGGCCTGCAGGCCGTGGCCATGGCCGCCGACCAGATCCGCCTGGGCAACAGCGACCTGATGCTGGCCGGCGGCACCGAGTCGATGTCGATGGTGCCGATGATGGGCAACAAGATCGCGATGGCACCGAGCGTGTTCGACAACGATCACGTCGCCATTGCCTACGGCATGGGTATCACTGCCGAGAAGGTGGCCGAGGAATGGAAGGTCTCGCGCGAGGAGCAGGACGCGTTCGCGCTGGCCTCGCACCAGAAGGCCATCGCTGCGATCCAGAACGGCGAATTCAAGGACGAGATCAGCCCCTACGATATCGTCTCGCACCTGCCTGACCTGGCCGATGGCAAGCGCATCATCACCCGCAACAAGCTGGCCGACACCGACGAAGGCCCGCGCCTGGACTCGTCGGCTGAAGGCCTGGCCAAGCTGCGTCCGGTGTTCCGCAACGGCCAGTTCGGCGGCTCGGTTACCGCCGGCAACTCCTCGCAGATGAGCGATGGCGCCGGTGCGGTGCTGCTGGCATCGGAACAGGCGATCAAGGATTACGGCCTGACCCCGCTGGCCCGCTTCGTCAGCTTCTCGGTCGCCGGCGTGCGCCCGGAAGTGATGGGCATCGGCCCGATCGCCGCTATTCCCAAGGCCTTGAAACAGGCTGGCCTGAGCCAGGATCAGCTGGACTGGATCGAACTCAACGAAGCCTTTGCCGCGCAGTCGCTGGCAGTCATCCGTGATTGCGGCCTGGACCCGTCCAAGGTCAACCCGCTGGGCGGCGCCATTGCCCTGGGCCACCCGCTGGGTGCCACCGGCGCGATCCGTACCGCCACCCTGCTGCACGGCCTGCGCCGTCGCCAGCAGAAGTACGGCATGGTGACGATGTGTATTGGTACCGGCATGGGCGCTGCGGGTATTTTTGAGTCGCTGTAAGCGGTTTGTTGCAAGATTGATTGAAGAAGGCGGCCGCAAGGCCGCCTTCTTTTTCTGCTGTGTTTGTGGCGAAGAGCTACCCCTCTCCCCAACCCCTCTCCCGCAAGGGGAGAGGGGCTAATGCACCGCGAGCGCAAGCATCCTGTGCAACTGCAGCTGTAGCCCCTCTCCCCTCGCGGGGCGAGCGAGAGCAGTTTGCGAACCCTTGGTTCGCTGCTCTCTGAGCGCCTTTGCGCCAGCGCAAAGGCCGGGGCGCGGAGCGGGGGCTGGGGAGAGGCGTGGCTTTTTCGCTCGCACGAAACAACTGCACAGCACCACAAACAAAAAGGCAGCCTTCCGGCTGCCTTTCATACGCACCAAGCCCAGCAAACAACACCAGGCTCCGAAACTCCCAGCGCTTACTCCGCCAGCATCTTCTGCATCATCGCGCGCGCCGGCCCGGCCAGCTTCTCGTTCTCCAGCGCGAAGCGGACAGTCGCCTCGACCAGTCCCAGATGGGTGCCACAGTCAAAACGCTTGCCTTCAAAACGATAGGCATCCACCGGCTCGCTCTTCAACAGCTGCGCGATCGCATCGGTCAACTGGATCTCGCCACCAGCACCAGTGCCGGTCGCCTCCAGCAGCCCGAAGATCTTCGGACTGAGCACATAGCGGCCGACAACCGCCAGGTCGCTGGGCGCATCTTCCGGCTTGGGCTTCTCGACGATCTGGGTGATATGCCCCTTGCGACCATCAAACTTGTCGGTGGCCACGATGCCGTAACTGCCGGTCTTGTCGTGCGGCACGTCTTCCACCGCGATGATGCTGGCACCGCTGGCCTCGTTGAGGTCGGCCATCTGCTTCAAGGCACCTTCACCCCGGTTCCAGATAAGGTCATCGGGCAGCAGAACCGCAAACGGCTCGTTGCCGACAATTGCCTTGGCACAGAGCACGGCATGGCCTAGACCCAGCGCTTCGGTCTGGGTCACGAATACCGCGCGCACGCCCTTGGGCAGCACGTGGCGGATCAGCTCCAACTGTTCCTGCTTGCCGGCACGCTCGAGCTTTTGTTCCAGCTCGTAGGCCTTGTCGAAATAGTCCGCTACCGCATGCTTGTAGCGGTTGGTGATGAAGATCAAGGTGTCGCAACCCGCCTCGATCGCTTCATCGACCGCGTACTGGATCAGCGGTCGATCAATGATCGGCAGCATCTCTTTCGGTACCGTCTTGGTTGCAGGCAGGAAACGCGTCCCAAGCCCGGCAACGGGAAACACTGCTTTTTTGATACGACCGTGCATCAGTGGTTTCTTCCGACTTCTTTGGAGGTGGGGAACGGCACGATGTTGGCAGTACCCGTCTGCGCACCAACATCATTGGCTGGCAGGAATTCGGGAATCGTTGTACCCAAAATATGCCTCATCGCCTCGATATCGTAGTCCGCAACCGCCTTTCGCAGCGCGGTCACATTGCTCAATACCAGTTCTGGCGAAAACTCGCGCACACCTGCAGCCATTACCTTGGGGTGGGCCGTGGGCTGGCAGTTCTCATCTTCGTAGAACAGGCTTTCGTGCAGCTTTTCACCGGGCCGCAAGCCGGTATAGATGATTGGAATATCAACCCCGGGCTGCTTGCCTGCCAGGCGGATCATCTGCTCAGCAAGATGACGGATGAACACCGGCTCGCCCATATCCAGCATGTAGATCGCCCCGCGTGACGACGACGCTGCTGCCTGCAGAATCAGCAGGCAAGCCTCGGGGATCGTCATGAAGTAGCGGCTTACGTCCGGATGGGTAACGGTGATCGGGCCACCCTTGCGGATCTGCTCACGGAACATCGGCACCACGCTGCCCACTGAACCGAGCACATTGCCGAAGCGCACCGTGACAAAGCGGGTATGCGGAGCACGCTTGTTCAGGCTTTGGCAGATCATCTCGGCGTAACGCTTGGTCGCGCCCAGCGCGTTGGCCGGATCCACGGCCTTGTCGGTGGAGATGAAAACGAAGTTCTCGACTTTGGCTTCAATGCAGGCCGTGGCAACGCATTCGGTCGACAAGGTGTTGTTGCGCACCGCTTCGCGCAGCTGCGCCTCCAGCAGTGGCACCTGCTTGTATGCCGCCGCATGGAATACCGTATCCGGGTTGTAGCTGCGCAAGGCATGGCGGATGACGGCCGGATCACCGCAGTCGCCGAGCACGCCATGCACTTCCAGGTCCGGGAAACTTCTGCGCAGTTCGGCCTGGATATTGATCATCAGCAACTCACTGATTTCCAGCACCACGATGCGCGATATGCCGTGCCGCGCACACTGCCGGCACAACTCCGAGCCAATGGAACCACCACCGCCGGTCACCAGCACCGTGCGCCCACGCAACCAGCTGCGCAGCAGCTCCCAATCCGGCAGGATTGGCTTGCGCCCGAGCAGGTCCTCGATGGCCACTTCCTTGAGCTGACCCGGCAGCGAGCTGCCCTCGAGCACGTCCGCAAGTCGAGGCACGGTACGGAACGGCAGACCCGTGCTTTCACACAGGCCCACCACCCGCTGCATGCCGGCGGCATCCAGCGTGGGAATGGCAATCACCAGCAACTTGGCGCTGGTCTCCCTGGCCACCAGCGCAACATCATCCAAGGTTCCCAGAATCGCGGCGCCGTGTACCCAGGCACCTTGCAGATGTGGGGAATCATCCAGCAAGCCCACCGGCTCATAATCGCCGGACCGACGCAAGTCCTTGATCAGGGATTCGGCGGCCTGGCCTGCACCCAGCACCAGCACGCGCCGCGCGCTGGCATCCGAATGCATGGCCTGATAGTCCTTCCAGGCGCGGTACAACAGGCGTGGCCCGCCCAGCAACGCCGACAATGCAAACGGATACACCACCAACACCGAGATGGGGATGCCTTCCAGGCGGCGATAGGAGAACACAACAACGATCGCCAGCAGGCCGATGAACGAGGCCTTGAAGATGTTGATCAGGTCAGCAACGGAGGCAAAACGCCAAAGCCCGCGATAGAGGCCAACCCTCCAGAACGCCACCGCCTGGATGCCGACAACGACCATCGCGTCCAGCGTGAACCATGGATGCACCGGGCCGGCGTCGAGTAGCGCAAAGCGGGCCATCAGCAGCAACTGCCAGCAGAGCCACACCATGACCAGGTCGTGCAGCATCACCGCGTACCGCGGGCCACCACCTGCAAAGCGCTCGTGCCAAGATGCCATAGAAAATTCTGTCCTTATTTGAGTGCCGTGGCACGCAGGAACCCCCAGGCCGCTGCCGTAGCAGCCAGCCAGGTCACGCCCCCTGCCCACCCCCAACCTAGGGGAAGCCTTGAAAATTGCGCTGCAAGTGTAAGCCCCACAAGGGTGAAGAGGGCATAACCCAACGTAACAGCCGTGTGACTGTATTCACGCTTCACGAAACCTTGATAGAGGTGCTGGGTATGCGGCTGCATCCATGCCTCCCCTTTGAGCATGCGTGAGAGCAATGTGAAACCTGCATCAGCAAGAAACACTGCCGGCAACATCAACCAAAGCACCGGCGCTGTGTCGGTAACACTCAGGCCGAGCGCCAGCACGCCGGCCACCAGGTAACCCAGCGCGCCGCTGCCGACGTCACCCATGAAAATGCGCGCCCGCGGAAAGTTGAAAGGCAGAAACCCCGCACATCCCGCCGCCAGCGCCCAGCCGGCCAAGGCGTAGCTGCCGGGCAGCAGCAAGGCAGCCCCTAGTCCCACCAGAATCGCCTGGGTGGTCGCCAGGCCGTTGATCCCATCCATGAAATTCCAGATGTTGACCAACGACACCGCCAAGCCAAAGCAGAACACGGCCTTGAGCAGGCTTCCAGTCCCGAACCAGACAATTCCGCCGAGCAGCAGGCCGGCCAACAGGTGCACACACAAGCGCGGCAGCGCCGGCAGGGAACGGTGGTCATCCCACCAGCCGATACCCGCAACCAGCAGCAGCCCCAACGCGAACACCAGCAGCGCCGCCGAATATTCCGGCAGCAACAGCGCCCCAAGCACACAGGCCAATAACTGCGAGACGACGATGCCAATACCGCCGCCACGTGGCGTGGATACGTTGTGGCTGCGCCGCTCCCCGGGCTGGTCGATCAAGCGCCGCCAATGCGCATAGCGGATTGCCAGCCAGGTCACCGCGGCTGCGGTGATCAACACCAGCAGCAATGGCCAGTAATGCAATCCCTGCACTCAGAGCACCGCGTAGTTCAATAGCGGCTTGACCGTACCCCATTCCTTGCA
The DNA here is from genome assembly GCF_001431465.1 of Stenotrophomonas terrae. Lineage (GTDB taxonomy): Bacteria > Pseudomonadota > Gammaproteobacteria > Xanthomonadales > Xanthomonadaceae > Stenotrophomonas > Stenotrophomonas terrae. The sequence continues at coordinate 19,842 of NZ_LDJJ01000027.1, forward strand.
GCTCGGGCACTGCCAATGATGGGTACGCGCGCCAAACCCGCAACGCGTGCAGCGATAGGCGGGGTTGCGTACCAGCAACTGGTCGGTGATGTGCTTCAGATCCTGCAGGGTCGCAACCGGATCTGCGCCCTCGGCCAGAGTCAGGTCGATCAGGGCGGACTCGCCCCGCACCGACGGCCGGTCCTTGAGCTGACGCCCCAGATAGGCACGCGCCGGCGCAGTTCCCTCCTGCTCTTCCATCAAATGGGTCAGCGCCAGGACCGGAGCGATGCCGCGATAGTGCTCGGTCATCTCCGCCAGGAACGCTCGCGCGCCGGCCAGATCACCCACATTGCGGTAGTTCTTCATCAACTGCGGCAGGATTTCCGGCAGGTAGTCCGGGTCATTACGTGCTGCCCGCTCGAAGGCCCGCACCGCGGCCTCGTCGTTGCCGAAATCACTTTCCAGGCGGCCTTCGATGATGCCTGCGCGCACACTCATCGCATCGGCCGCATTGGCCCGGTTGATGGCCGCACGCGCATCATCCAGACGGCCTGCCGCACGATAGCGCTCAGCCAGCTCGCATTCGAACTGACCAATCAACTTGCCCATCGGCTCGTCGGTCACCGCTTCGTAGCGGGTGGCGTTCTCAATCGCCTTTTCCCAGTCGCGTTCGGCCTGGTAGATGCTGATCAGGTGCTTCAATGCCTGCGGCGCACGCTGGTCCAGCTGGGCCAGCTCGCTGAACACGGTTTCGGCCCGATCCAGCAGGCCGGACTTCATATAGTCCTCGCCCAGCGCCAGCAGCGCCTGTACCCGCTGCGCATCGCTCAGATCATTGCGATTGACCAGGCCCTGGTGCAGGCGGATCGCACGATCCACTTCACCACGACGGCGGAACAGGTGGCCGAGGGCGACCTGCGTCTCAAAGGTTTCCTTGTCCAGTTCGGCGATATGCAGGAACAACTCGATGGCCTTGTCCGGCTGCTCGTTGAGCAGATAGTTCAAGCCACGGAAATAGGTACTGGAAAGACGGCTGACCTGGTTCTCGCTATGGCGTTGGCCGCCGCGGCGCCCGATTACCCAGCCGCCCAGCGCGGCGATCGGCAGGAACAGGAAAAACCAGAACCATTCACTGATGAAGGCCATCGTTGCTCAGCGTCCGTCAAAGGGAGAAGGTGCCTGCGCAGCAGGCGTGGCGGGCTCGGGCGATGCTGTGGCAGCAGCCTTGTTGGCGCGCCGCAGTTTGGCGTACATGGGTACGACCAGGCCAGCCATCACCATGCCGCCGCCGACCAATGCACCCAGCAGCAACGAAGCAATGATCGCGATACCCGAGGTGGTCTTGAGCACCCAGAACGCAAGACTGATTTCGATGGCCTGGGAGTTGAGCGAGCCGATCACCAGGCCACCTATCAACACCGCCAGCAGGACCACTAATCGAACGATCTTCATGCGCCGGCTTACTCCTGTAACAAGAGCCCGTAGCTTACCGTTCAGCGCATGAATTCGCAGCATTCAATCCGCTGCAGAACACGAACAAGGTGAATCAGGCAGGGTCGCTTTCCAGCGGCACCACCGAACTTACGCGCTCGCGCAGTTCCTTGCCCGGCTTGAAATGCGGCACATGCTTACCCGGCAACGCGACCGACTCACCCGTCTTCGGGTTGCGGCCCAGGCGCGGCGGGCGGTAATGCAGGGAGAAACTACCGAAACCGCGGATCTCGATGCGATCCCCGGAGGACAACGCCCCACCCATCATTTCCAGCAATGACTTGACCGCCAGATCGACATCATCGGCCTTCAGGTGCGCCTGGTGGCGCGCGAGGATTTCGATCAATTCGGATTTGGTCATTGCGTACTCGTCAATGGCAGGGTCTTACCCTGAAGCGGCCCGGACTGATGTCCGGGCCGCTCAGGTCACAACTACTTACAGCAGGCCGATTACTCGGACTTGTTGCCGTTCAGCTGTGCGCGCAGCAGTGCGCCCAGCTGGGTGGTGCCGCTGGATGCCGAAGAGGACTGGTATTCCTCCAGCACTTCGCGCATTTCGGCATCGTCCTTGGCCTTGATCGACAGCTGCAGGGTACGGCCCTTGCGGTCCATGCCCACGAACTTGGCTTCGACCTTGTCGCCGACCTTCAGGAACTGGGTCGCATCGTCGACGCGCTCGTTGGCGACGTCACGTGCCGAGACATAACCCTCGATGCCGTCAGCCAGCTCGATGATTGCGCCCTTGGCGTCAACTTCCTTCACGACGCCTTCGACCTTCGAACCCTTCGGGTTGGCAGCCATGTACTGACCGAACGGATCCTGCTCAAGCTGCTTGACGCCCAGCGAGATGCGCTCGCGCTCCGGATCGACGGCCAGGACCACTGCGTCCAGGGTGTCGCCCTTCTTGAAGTTGCGAACCACGTCTTCGCCGGTGGTGTTCCAGCTGATGTCCGACAGGTGAACCAGGCCGTCGATGCCGCCGTCCAGACCGATGAAGATACCGAAATCGGTGATCGACTTGATCTGACCCGAAACCTTGTCGCCCTTCTTGAAGATGGCGGCAAAGGTTTCCCACGGATTGGCAGCAACCTGCTTCATGCCCAGCGAGATGCGGCGACGCTCTTCATCAACGTCCAGCACCATCACTTCGACTTCATCACCAACCTGGACAACCTTGGACGGGTTGACGTTCTTGTTGGTCCAATCCATCTCGGACACGTGCACCAGGCCTTCGACGCCCGGCTCGATCTCAACAAACGCGCCGTAATCGGTCACGTTGGAGACCTTGCCGAACACGCGGCTGTTGGCCGGGTAACGACGTGCGATGTTGTCCCACGGATCTTCGCCCAGCTGCTTCAGGCCAAGCGAAACGCGGTTGCGCTCGCGGTCGAACTTCAGCACGCGCACGTCCAGCTCGTCGCCGACGTTCACGACTTCGGACGGATGGCGCACGCGCTTCCATGCCATGTCGGTGATGTGCAGCAGGCCGTCGATACCGCCCAGGTCCACGAATGCGCCGTAGTCGGTCAGGTTCTTGACGACACCCTTCAGGATGGCGCCTTCCTGCAGCTTGTCCATCAGCTGCTCGCGCTCTTCCGAGTGCTCGCTCTCGACAACTGCACGACGCGACACGACCACGTTGTTACGCTTGCGGTCCAGCTTGATGAGCTTGAATTCCAGCTCCTTGCCTTCCAGGTAGGCCGGGTCGCGCACGGGGCGCACATCGACCAGCGAACCGGGCAGGAATGCGCGGACATCCTTGATGTCCACGGTGAAACCACCCTTGACCTTGCCGCTGATGCGGCCGGTGATGGTTTCGTTCTTTTCCAACGCTTCTTCCAGCTCGTCCCACACCATGGCGCGCTTTGCTTTCTCGCGCGACAGGACGGTTTCGCCGAAGCCGTTCTCGATCGAGTCGAGGGCAACCTTGACCTGGTCGCCCACGCCCACGTCGATCTCACCAGCGTCGTTACGGAACTGTTCGATCGGCACGATGCCTTCGGACTTCAGGCCGGCGTTGATGATCACCACGTCGCCGCGGACATCAACGACGGTACCGATAACGATGGCACCGGGCTTCAGCTTGGCCAGATTGGCCTGACTGGCTTCAAACAGTTCTGCAAATGATTCGGTCATTAGATTTCTCAGTTGAACATATGGACAGCGGATCTGTTGCGAAAACCCGTACTGTCCAGCCTGTTGGACGACCCCATGACGGCAGCCGCATGTGAATGAAAAAGCCCACCACGCACCATTGCGCAGCGGGTTGTTGCAACATCTTTGGTGCGACTGCGATCGATCAACTGATCGCACTCAACGCAGCCAGGGTCAGGCTTCCTTGGAAACCAGACCCAGCACCTTGGCAACGACGTCGTCGATGCCAATACCGCTGGTGTCGATGAGGACGGCGTCTTCGGCCGGCCTCAGGGGCGCCACTGCGCGCTGTGCATCACGGGCGTCGCGGGCCATGATCTCACGCAGGAGGTCTTCAAAGTTAACCGAAACCCCTTTTTCTTTCAACTGTTTATGCCGCCTTTCAGCCCGCTCCTCGGCGCTCGCAGTCAGGAAAACCTTGAATGGGGCGTCCGGAAAGATGACGGTCCCCATGTCACGGCCGTCGGCCACCAACCCCGGTAAAACCCTGAATGCGCGCTGACGCTCCTTGAGCGCCGCGCGCACCTCCGGAATGGCGGCAATGGCCGAGGCCAGCGCCCCGGTGGTTTCCAGCCGCAGTTCATCGGTCGCATCGGTACCGTTGACCAGCACCCGCAGGCTTTCGCCCTGCTCCACGAACTGCACCCTGGTATCAAAGGTGCAGCGCACCAGCGCCGACGCATCCGAGGTGTCGATATCGGCCCAGCTGGCGGCCACGCCCACCGCGCGGTACAGCGCACCGGAGTCCAGGTAGTGCCAGCCCAACTGGCGGGCAACGATGCGACTGACGGTACCCTTGCCGGCCCCGGACGGGCCATCAATGGTAAGAACGGGGGGCAGCTGGCTCATCTGGAGGCCTGTCTGGAGCGAGAATCAGGCTATTCTAGCGCCCCGCACCGCCATACCGGCAGCTGTTTGCACGCAAGCACTTGAACCGGCGTGGAATTACCCGGTAGAATGGCGGGCTTGAACGGGCGTTATCCTGCATATCCGCGGCCACGCTCCTAAGATCTCCTTACTAGTATCCGCCGAGGTATGTCATGAAAGTTCTGTCCTCCCTGAAGTCGGCGAAGACCCGTCACCGTGATTGCAAGGTTGTGCGCCGTCGCGGCAAGATCTTCGTGATCTGCAAGTCGAACCCGCGCTTCAAGGCTCGCCAGCGCTGAGCCAACTGGCGCAAGCCAGCGCCTGATCCGCAAGGATCGGGTAACGTCAAAAAGCCGCCCTCGGGCGGCTTTTTGCGTAACGGGCCGAACGCAGCGCTGACGCAATGCTGAGCGAGCTCACTAAAAACGACATGAACCCGTACTTTCGGCTTCGTTTTTTGCTGTAATCGCAGCCTGTCCTCTGGGGAGATGTGACCAATGAAGCAAACCTTGAAGATTCTCGGCCTGATCGCCGCACTGGCTGCCGCACCGGCAGCACTGGCCGACACCTTGTTGATCGAGCGCGCGCAGGAAAAACCTGCCGAAGCGATTCCGACCCGCGGCCAGAGCATGGCCCAGGTGGAAGCCCGTTTCGGCGCGCCCAGCGAGCGCATGGACCCGCGCGGCGGCCAGAAGCGCCAATGGCCGACCATCAACCGCTGGGTCTACCCGGCCTTCACCGTGTATTTCGAACGGCAGCGCGTGATTGACGTGGTGGCCCGCCAGGCCAGCCCTGACGAAGTCGGCCCCAAGCCACCGATCCGCTGAGCCCTTTCCCGGCAGCAGGCCCCGGCCTGCTGCTCCCAACGCCCAACCGGGCCGACTGCATCCGAGAAGAATGAACGAAACGCTCCGCTTTCCAGCCGAATGGGAAACCCAGTCCGGCGTATTGATCGCCTGGCCGAACGCCGACACCGACTGGGCCGAACGCCTGGCCGAGGTCGAGGAAACCTACATCGCGCTGGTCAGCGCCATCACCCGTTTCCAGCCAGTGCTGATCTGCGTGGCCGATGATGACATCGAGACCTACGCGGAAATGCGCCTGCGCTCCAACCGCGTGGAGATGGATCGGGTGCGTTTCGTCACCGCCGCCTACGACGACACCTGGCTGCGCGATTCCGGCCCGATCACCCTCAAGCGTGCCGACGGCAGCTTCCAGCTGCTGGATTTCCGCTTCACCGGCTGGGGTGGCAAATTCGAAGCCAGCCTCGACGACCAGCTGGTCGGCGTGCTGGACCAGGCGCAGGTGTTCAACAACGCACAGGTGCGCAGCATTCCGTTCGCACTGGAAGGCGGTGCCATCGATACCGACGGCGCCGGCACCTTGCTGACCACCTGGAACTGCCTGCACGAACGCCACCCGGACCGTGACCGCGCCTCACTGAGCGCGGACATGGCGGCGTGGATGCAGCAGGACCGCGTGCTGTGGCTGGACCATGGCTACCTGGAAGGCGACGACACCGACGCCCACATCGACACCCTCGCCCGCTTTGCCTCGGTCGACAGCATCGTCTATCAGAACTGCGATGACCCGCAGGACTCGCACTACGCCGAGCTGCAGGCCATGGGCGCCGAACTGGCCGCGCTGCGCACCAGCGACGGCCAGCCGTACCGCCTGTTCCCCCTGCCATGGGCAGAACCGGTGCTGGACGAAGGCCGCCGCCTGGCCGCGTCCTACGCAAACTTCCTGATCATCAACGGCGCGGTGCTGATGCCCGCCTACGGTGACGTTGCAGACAACGCTGCGCGCGATGTTCTGGCCCAGGCTTTCCCGGACCGCGAAATCGTGCAGGTGCCCTGCCGCTCGCTGATCTGGCAGAACGGCAGCCTGCACTGCATCACCATGCAGCTCCCCGCCGGCCTGCTGAAGAACTAAGCAACGGCAACCGTAGTGCCGAGCCATGCTAGGCAGAGGCTTTACCGGCGAAAATAGCCGTCGACATCCCCCCTCTTCCGCCAGCGGAAGAGGGGTTCAAGCCATAACACCAAGCCACCTACGGCTGCATTTCGATCCGGCAGCATGCAAACCGGATCCGTCGCGTACATGCTCAGCCGAGCCTGGCTCGGCTCTACCCAGAGGCGGCACGAAGCGCCTACGCGCCCTGCAACGCCCTCTGTTCAGCCGCAGCCGCAACGCAGACGCACATCCGCGCTAACATGCGCGTTTTCCCCCGCAGGATCGCAGCATGAACTCGCGCAGCCCCCTTACCGTCGCTCTGGTCCAGGAGCGTAACCACGGTGATGCCGCCGCCAATCTGGCGGTGATCGACGCACGTGTGGCCGAGGCTGCTGCGCAGGGCGCCAAACTGGTGCTGCTGCAGGAACTGCACAACGGCCCGTACTTCTGCCAGCACGAGTCGGTGGATGAGTTCGACCTGGCCGAACCGATCCCCGGCCCCAGCACCGAGCACCTGGGTGCACTGGCCAGGAAGCATGCAGTGGTGATCGTCGGCTCGCTGTTCGAGCGCCGCGCCGCCGGCCTGTACCACAACACCGCCGTGGTGTTCGAGAAGGACGGCACCCTGCTGGGCAAGTACCGCAAGATGCACATCCCTGACGACCCGGGTTTCTACGAGAAGTTCTACTTCACCCCGGGCGACATCGGCTTCAAGCCGATCGATACCTCGGTCGGTCGCCTTGGCGTGCTTGTCTGCTGGGACCAGTGGTATCCGGAAGCCGCCCGCCTGATGGCGCTGGCCGGCGCCGAACTGCTGCTCTACCCCACCGCCATCGGCTGGGACCCGGACGACATGCAGGACGAGAAGAACCGCCAGCGCGATGCCTGGGTACTGAGCCATCGCGGCCATGCCGTGGCCAACGGCGTGCCGGTACTGAGCTGCAACCGCGTCGGCCACGAAGCCTCGCCGCTGGGCGCATCGGGCATCAACTTCTGGGGCAACAGCCATGTGCTGGGTCCGCAGGGTGAATTCATCGCCGAAGCCGGCACCGACCCGACCCTGCTGGTCTGCGAGATCGACCTGCAGCGCAGCGAGCACGTGCGTCGCATCTGGCCGTTCCTGCGTGATCGCCGCATCGATGCCTACGGCGATCTGCTCAAGCGTTACATCGACTGACTGGACCTGCGATGAGCCTGCAACTGCGCCCCGCAACACCGGCCGACATCCCGGCCATCACCGCGATCTACGCGGTGGAAGTCCGCGAACTGGTCAACACCTACGAGTACGAGGTGCCCGGCGAAGCGGAAATGGCGCAGCGCATGCAGGACATCACCACGCGCGGCTTCCCCTACCTCGTCGCTACCGTTGACGGCGAGGTCGCCGGCTATGCCTACGCCAACAGCTACCGTGCGCGCATCGCCTACCAGTGGACCGTGGAGAACTCGGTCTATGTGGATGGTCGCTTCCAGGGCAAAGGCGTTGGCCGCGCCTTGATGCAGGCACTGATCGACGAGTGCACCGCACGCGGCTACCGGCAGATGATCGCGGTGATCGGCGAACCAACCAATACCGCATCGATCAAGCTGCACGAACGCTTCGGCTTCGAGCTGATCGGCATCTTCCGCGGCCTTGGCCGCAAGCACGGGCGCTGGCTGGATACGGTGCAGATGCAACGCGCACTCGGCGACGGTGCCGACAGCGCCCCTTCCAATGAATGAAGCAATGACTGACTCCTCTGTTGAATCCGCCGGCGAACTGCTGGCCGGCCAGCCTGTGCGCGTGGTTGAACGCGACGGCGTGCGCTACACCCTGCTGGGCACCGCCCACGTCTCCGCTGCCAGCGTGCAGGCGGTGGAGCAAGCCATCGCCAGCGGTCAGTTCGATGCCGTTGCAGTGGAACTGGACCCGCAGCGCCTGCAGGCGCTGACCAATCCCAACGCCTTGGCACAGCTGGATCTGGTTGAAGTAATCCGCAAAGGGCGCGTAGCGCTGTTTGCCGCCAACCTGGCCCTGGCCGCCTATCAGCGGCGGCTGGCCGAGCAGCTGGGCATCGAACCCGGTGCCGAGCTCAAGCGTGCGGTGGAACTGGCCAAGGCCAGCAACCTGCCGGTGCATCTGATCGACCGCGACGTCGGCCTGACCTTCCGCCGCGCCTCACAGAGCCTGGGCTTCTTCGGCAAGATCAAGCTGGTGATGGGCCTGGGTGCCGGGCTGTTCTCTTCCGAGGATGTCGGCGAGGACGAGATCGAAAAGCTCAAGCAAGGCGACATGCTGGAATCGAGCTTCGGCGAATTCGCCAATGAAAGCCCCGCGCTGTACCAGGCCATCATCGGCGAGCGCGACCGCTACATGGCCACGCGCCTGCGCGAAGAACACAACAGCGAACAGCGCAATGTGCTGGCGGTGGTTGGTGCAGGCCATCTGGCCGGCCTGGCCCGCTATCTGGAAACCGATACCGAAGCTCCCGGCCCGTTGCGCGAGCAGCTGGAGTCGGTGCCGAAGAAGCGCAACATCCCCTGGATCACGCTGGGCATTCTGGCCATCGTGCTGGGCGGCATTGGCTTTGGCTTCTGGAAGGGCGGCATGGGCATGGGTGCTGACATGCTGCTGACCTGGGCGATGTATACCGGCGGCTTGGCAGGTTTGGGCGCCTTGTTGGCTGCCAGCCATCCGCTGAGCATCCTGACCGCGATTGTTGTCGCGCCGTTCAAGCCGTTCCGCCTGAGTATTCCTACTGGCGCATTTGCTGCGTTGGTGGAAACCCGCCTGCGCAAGCCGACCTATCAGGATTTCCTGCAGCTGCGTGATGACGCGCAGAGCGCCAAGGGCTGGTATCGCAACCGGGTCACCCGCATCGTGCTGACCTTCATGCTGACCAACCTGGGCAGCATGCTGGGGCTTTGGCTGACGGGTTTCAGCGTTTATGGCAAGTTGGCTGGGTGACGGCTTGGGGCTTTTGAAGCTGTAGGGCATCGAAAGCTTCAAAAGCTGAAGAGCTGCCCTCACCCCTACCCCTCTCTCGCACGCGGGAGAGGGGATTAGCTCTCACGCTTCTGCGTCTGCTGCGGCACCTCGGCTTACGGCCGCAAAAAGGCTTCAGGCTTTTGCTTGGGCTTTTGCTTGGGCTTTTGCTTGGGCTTTTGCTTGGGCTTTTGCTTGGGCTTTTGCTTGGGCTTTTGCTTGGGCTTTTGCTCTGGCTTTTGCTTCGGCTGTCCCCTCTCCCGCATGCGGGAGAGGGGTAGGGGTGAGGGGAGCTTTTGCTTTTGCAGTTACTGCCTCATTCGCAGCTGCATCAACCTGGCAATCAGCCCTCCGCAACAGCCCCCTGCTCCACCGGCGGCAAGCCACGGGCGCGGCGGGTCAAACGCGCCGTGCCGGTGCGCAGATCATCCAGCAGCGCATAGATGGTCGGCAGGAACAGCAGGCTGACCACCGTCGAAAACGCCAGGCCACCGGCAATCGCGCGTGCCATCGGGTAGTACGGCGGCATGCCATCGGCCGTGGTGGTGTTCAAGGCAATCGGCACCATCGCCAGGATCGCCGTACCCATCGTCATCATGATCGGGCGCAGACGCTCGCGGCTGCCTTCGATCAAGGCCTCGGTGCGCGACACCCCACGCCGCCGCAGGTTGTTGATGTGCTCGATCATCACGATGCCGTTGTTCACCACCACACCCATCAGCACCAGGATGCCAATCACCGCCATGATGTTCATCTCGGTACCGGTCAGCCAGAACAGCCAGTACACGCCATAGATCGAGAACAACACGCAGGACATGATCGCCGCCGGGAACAACAACGACTCAAACACTGCGGCCATGATCACCACCATCAGGATCAGGGCGATGAAGATCGCACTGACCATCTGGTCCATGCCGTCGAAGTTGATGTTGAAACCGGCACCGTTGAACGTATAGCCATAGCCCGGCGGGAACTGCACCTTGTCCAGGGTTTCCTCCACCGACTTGCGCGCCTGGTCCATCGGCACGTCCTTGGCCAGGCCGGCCTCGATGCGCAGCATGGTCTGGCGGTTCAGGCGCTGGATGGAGTTGGCCGCCGGATTGACGTTGACATCGACCATCGCCAGCAACGGGATTTCCTTGCCATTGGAGCTACGCACCATGAACGAGGACAGATCCTCGATGCTGTAGTTCTCCGAGCCGGAGAAACGCACGTTGACCGGAATCTCGACATCATCACGGTGGAAGTCACGCAGCGAGGAACCACGCAGCGCCATGCCCACGAACTGCGCCACCTGCTGGGCACTGAAGCCATAGGATGCGGCACGCTCGCGGTTTACCCGCACCGCAAGCTCGGCATTGGCATCGCCTACGTCCACACGCACATCGCGCAGCTTGGGGTTGCGCGCCAGTATCGGCACGATGTCATCGGCCAACTCGCGCAGGGTCTGGCTTGAATCACCGACCAGGCTGAAACGCAGCCCTCCCCCTTCACTGCCCATGCCACCGGGCCAACCGATACCGATCTTGGCACGCGCCGACTGCGGCAGCCCCTTGCGCACTTCCTCCTCGATCTTCTTGCTCTGCTCGCGGTCGTCGACGCTCAGGTACAGGCGCGTCTGTGCCCAGCCCTGCTCGGCGAAGCGACTGTAGACGCGCTTGATCTTGAACTGCTCGCGGTTGGCGTTGACGAAGTCCTCGACACGCTGCACTTCCTTGCCCATCTCTTCCTTGGAATAGGAACCCTTCCACTGGTAGAAGATGTTGATCTCATCCGGATCGTTGTCATCACCGCCGCCGGTGGTATGGGTCATCGGCCACACGCTGAGCACCGACACCAGCACGATGCCGGCGACACTCCAGCCACGGTTCTGCAGCGTCCAGCGCAGTATCCGCGCATAACGTTCCTGCAAGCGGCTGATGAAAGGCGACTTCAATGCCGGCGGGGTTTTCATCCGCGCCGACAGCATCGGAATCAGGCTCACCGCTACCAGCCACGAGGCCAGCAACGAGAACGAAATGGTCAGCGCCAGCTGGGTCAGGTAGATGGTGATGATGTTCTTCTCGCCGAACATCATCGGCAGGAACACCACGCAGTGGCACAAGGTACCGGCAGACAGCGCGATCGCCACGTGGCGGGTACCGATGATGGACGCCATCTCCGGCTTGCCGGGGTATTTCTCGCGTTCCTGGTAGATGCTCTCCACCACCACCACGGCGTTGTCGACCAGCATGCCTACCGCCAGCAGCAAACCCATCATCGAGATGATGTTCAGGCTGATGCCGGTGAAGTACATGAAGCCCAGGGTCATGATGAAGCAGATCGGGATCGCCATCGACACCATCAGTGTTGACGGCCAATGACGCAGGAAGGCGTACAGCACGATCACCGACAGCAGCAGGCCGATCGCTCCGGCCTCGGCCAGGGCAAGCAGCGAACTGGTGACTGCCTTGCCGGAGTCCCAGGCAATCTCGATGTCGACACCGCGCAGCGCCGGATCCTCGGCCAACAGCGCGACTTCCTTGGTCACAGCGCGCGACAGATCCACCAGGTTCGCCGAGCGCTCCTTGTAGATGTCCACGCCCACGCTGGGCTTGCCCTCCATGCGCCGCACATAGCTCATGCGCTGCGGCTGCAGGCTGACCTCGGCGATGTCGGACAGGCGCGTGCCACGGTTGTTGACCGGCAGGTCACGCAGCTCCTGCACCTCAAGCAGCTCACCCTTGGGCTGCACGCGCAGGCGCCGGCCGTCCTCGGTGATCTGCCCGGCTGACACGGCGAAGTTGGCCGCCTGCAGCTTCTGCACAAGATCGTTCAGCGCAACCCCGTGTGCACTGATGCGATCCTTGTCCAGGGCGATCAGCACTTCCTGCTTGGCTACGCCCTCCACTTCCACCCGGGCCACACCCGGCAGACGTTCCAGCCGCTGCTTGATGGCCCGTTCGATCATGTCAGCGCGCGCGGTCAGGTCCTCGGCACTGTTCAAACGCAGGCTGATCGCTTCCTGGTCGCTAGTGCTCCAGCGCTGCACGTAATAGCGACGGAAGTCATCCGGCAATTCGTCACGCACCGCATCGATACGCTCGCGCGCTTCGGATGCGGCCATCGCGATGTCACGGTTCCAATCGCTGAATTCGACCTGGATCTGGCCGCCCTCGGCGTTGGCGCGCGAGTTCATCGTCTTGATGCCGGGCATCGTCGCGATGGCTTCTTCCACCGGCCGCAGCAGGTTGCGCTCCACTTCTTCCGGGGTCGAGCCCGGATACGGCAGGGCGATGAAGAAGAACGGGATCGAGGCTTCCGGCTCGGACTCCAGCGGTAGCTTGAACGCGGCGATCAGGCCGATCACCACCATCGACACAAACAGCATGATGGTGGTGACGGGGCGGCGGATGGAGAGTTCGGTGATATTCATCCGATCAGTCCTTGATGCCGCCGATGGGGTCCTGCTCATGGCTCAACACCTGCTCGGCCTGGGCCATCGCCTGGCGGGCACGACGGCCACGCTCGGCGTAATACTCGTCAGGCTTGCGGTCCAGCAGGTCGTACACAACCGGGATCACCAGCAGGGTCAGCATGGTCGATACCAGCAGGCCACCGATCACGGTGATCGCCATCGGCGAGCGCACCTCGGCACCTTCGCCGAAGGCCAGGGCCAGCGGCAGGAAGCCGAACACCGCGCACAAGGTGGTCATCATGATTGGACGCAGACGCGAACGCGCGCCCTCCACCAACGCCTCACGCTTGGGCACACCTTCCTCGCGCAGCTGGTTGACCTTGTCGATCAGGATGATGGCGTTCTTCACCACCAGGCCGACCAATAGAATCAAACCGATGAACACCACCACCGATACCGGTGAACGTGCCAGCAGCAGGGCCGCCACCGCGCCAACCAGCGCCAGCGGAATGGTGAACAGGATGACGAAGGGATGCAGCAGCGATTCGAACTGCGATGCCATCACCAGATAGACCAGAAACACCGCCAGCGCAAAGGCGAACAGCAGCGAGCGGATCGACTCGCCCAGCTCCTGGCCCTGGCCACCGATATGCATGCCCACGTCGGTGCCCAACGGGTTCTTGGCAACCATGTCCTGCACTTCGGTGATGGCCTTGCCCAGGTCGATGTCGCGCAGGTTGGCCGAGACGATGGCCACACGGCGCTGATCGGCGCGATGGATTTCGCTCGGACCAGTGGTGGCGATGACATCGGCCACCGAAGCCAACTCGATCGCCTTGGCACCGGTCGGGTTGACGATCAGGCGGCGGATGTCGTCCACCGAAGAGCGCTCCGATTCCTGCACCCGCACCAGCACGTCGATCTTGCGATCACGGAAGCTGTAGCGGGTGGCCACGTTACCCTTGACCTTGTTGACCACCGCATCGGCGATCTGCCGCGTGGTCAGGCCCAGCGCCGCAGCGCGGTCCTGGTCGAACACCACCTGGATTTCCGGGAAGCCCTGCTCCACCGTCGATTTGACGTCGGCATAGTGCGGGCTTTCGCGCAGCATGCCGGCCAGGCGATTGCCGGCGACGCGGATGTCGTCAAGGTTGTTGCCCTCGATTTCAATTTCCAGCGGCGGCGACAGTGCAAACAGCTCCGGGCGGGCAAAGTCAACCTGTGCGGACGGCCATGCCTTCATGGTCTCGCGCAGCTTCTCGGTCAGTTCCGGCTCGCGCTTGGTGTCGCTCATCACCACCGACAGCTTGCCGATGTTCTCGCCGCTCTCGGTCGGGCTGGCATCCAGCCGCGTACCAGTGCCGGACACGCCGTACAGCAGGCGCACGCCTTCTTCGCCTGCGTGTTTGCGCTGCACTTCGCGTACCAGTGCATCGGTCTGCGCCAACGGCGTACCCGGCGGCAACTTGGCGGTCATCTCGAAGCGGTCCTGGGCCAGCTGCGGCAGCAGGTCCACACCCAGCAAGGGCAAGGCAGCCAAGGTCAGGCCAAAGGCCAAGGTCGCAAAACCCAGAATCGGCCACGGGCGCTTCAACGCCGCTGGCAGCGCGCGCAGATAGCTGGCCTCAGCGCGGCCATACGGCGCCATCGCCAGGTCGCTTGCCTTGCGCATCACCGGGCCGACCACCGCGGCAATGCCACGGAAGATCCTCACCACCGTCCACGCCAGGAAGTAGAAGCCGTAGCGGAACATCGCGCCGATGCCACGGCCTGCATAGGCGGCCGGTTTCTTCCAACGGCTTTCGGGACGCCACGGCTCACGCGGATCCTCGGCCGGGAACTCCAACGGCGGGCGCCCCTTCAAGGCGCTCAGCATCGGGATCAAGGTCATCGACACCACCAGCGACACCGCGATGGCGATCGACACGGTCAAGGCCTGATCGCGGAACAACTGGCCGGCGATACCTTCGACGAACACCAGCGGCAGGAACACCGCGATGGTGGTCAGGGTGGAGGCAACCACCGCCATGAACACTTCGCGGGTGCCCTTGATCGCCGCTTCCAATATGCCCATGCCACGCTCACGCGCCTTGGCAATGGATTCCAACACCACGATCGAGTCATCCACCACCAGACCAGTGGCCAAGGCCAGGCCGCCCAGCGACATCACGTTCAAGCTCAGGCCCAGCTGGCCCATGAAGAAGAAGGTGGCGATGATCGAGATCGGCAGCGACAGCGAGATCACGAACGTGCTCCAGCCATCACGCAGGAACAGGAAAATGATCAGCACCGACAACAGGCCGCCGATCACCGCATCGATCTTGACGTCCTTGATGGCGTGGCGGATGAAGACCGACTGGTCTTCCACCATCGTCATCTCGATGTCCTTGGGCATTTCCTTGCGGATCTGCTCCAACTTCGCTTCCAGCGCATCGGCGGTGGAAACGGTATTGGCATCGCCTTCCTTGTAAACCGCCAGCTCGACCGCCTCATGGCCGCCGCTGCGGATCACCGCTTCGCGTTCCTTGTAGCCCTGGCGCACCTCGGCTATATCCTTCAGCCGCACGCTGGGTGCACTGCTGCTGCCATCGCTGCGCATCGCCGCGATAACATTTGGATCACTGCTGCCGAGGATGGCCGACATCAGCTGCCGGTTCTCGCCGGCCGAGCTGGCGGTGCTGGAGCCGCTGACCGTGGTCAGCAGCATTTCGCGCATCTGTTCAACGGTGGCGAACTGATTGACGGTGCGCACCAGGTAGCGCTGCGAACCTTCTTCCAGACGCCCACCGGACAGGTTCACGTTTTCCTGCTGCAGGCGCTGGATCACCGTATCCAGCGACAGACCCAGCGCGGCCAATTTGCGTTGATCGATATCGACCTGGATTTCATCCTCCAGGCCACCGCCAACCTTGACCGCAGCCACACCGGTAACCGGCTCAAGCTTGCGCTTGAGATCTTCATCGGCATAACGGCGCAGTTCCATCAGGCGCCGCACCGCGTCAGCCTCATTGCCGGCTTCCTGCTTGGATGACAGCGCCAGGCGCATGATTGGCTGGGTCGACGGATTGAAGCGCAGCAGCACTGGCGGCTTGGCCTCCAGCGGCAACTGCAGGGTCTCCATCTTGTCGCGCACGTCCAGCCCGGCCTGCTGCATGTCCGTGCCCCAGGCGAACTCCAGCACCACGTCGCTTTGGCCGGTGCGCGAGATCGACTTGAGTTTGCGCAGGCCCTTGACGATGCCCAGCGCCTCTTCGGCCGGCTGCGAAATCAGGGTTTCCACCTCGGCCGGTGCCGCACCTTCGTAATCGGTACGCACGGTCAGGGTGGGATAGCTCAGGTCCGGCAGCAGTTCGACCTTCAAGCTGGACAGCGAGATCAGGCCGAACAACACCAGGGTCAGCGTCATCATCGCGATGGTGACGCGGCGGCGGGTGGCAAACTCGATCAGATCGAAGCCACCGCCGGAAGCCGACGGTCCGTGGCCACTCATTGCTTGGACGCCTGTGCAGCTGCCGGTGCCTTGGCTGCCACCGCCTTGTCCTTGTCCTTGCCGATCACCTGCACGGCACTGCCTTCGCGCAGCGCGGCCTTGCCGGCGATCACCACTTCATCACCCTGCTGCAGGCCATTGCGTACTTCCATCCAACCGGCATCGTCGTAACCCAGCACCAGCTCGGTACGCATCGCCTTGCCATCGCGGACCACGTATACCGCCGGCTTGCCGCCGTCTTCCAACAGTGCGGTACGCGGCACCACCAGTGCATCGGCGCGCTGGTCATAGTTGATGCTCAGGCGACCGAACATGCCGGCCTGCAGTGCGTCTTCACCGGTAAAGGTAGTGACTACGCGGAACGTACCGGTGCCGTTGTCGACCACCGGCGCAACACGGTCGACGGTACCGGTGAAGGGCTTGCCCGGCAACGCATCGACCTGCAGCGACACCGCCTGGCCCGGCTTGAGCTTGGCGATTTCGCGCTCGGGCACATTGAGCGTGGCCTCGAGCTGGCCGCTGTCGACGATGCGGATGATCGGCGAGTTGATCTGTACGAAGTTGCCCGGCTTGATGTCACGCGAGGCGATCACACCGGAAATCGGTGCGACCACCGTGGTGTAGGACAACTCCAGCGTCGCCATCCGGTACATCGCCCGCGCGTTTTCCAGGTCATAGCGCAGCTGATCCACATCGGCGGCGCTGACCAGCTGCTGCTGCACCAGCTTCTCAGCGCGGTGGTAGCTGTTTTCCAGCTTGCGCATCTGCGCCTCGCTCTGCGCAACGCTCAGCCGCGCGCGGTCCGGGTCCAAGCGCACCAGCGGCTGTCCGGCACGCACCATCTGGCCTTCCTCGACCAGCACCGCCAGCGCCACGCCCGAGGTCTTGGCGACCACCTGCGACTCGGCACGTGGCTCCAATGCGGCGGTGCCGGCATAGCTGGCGGCAATGCCACGGCGCTCGGCCTTGGCCACTTCCACCGGCACCGCATCGCTGGCCTTCTGCTCATCCGGGGTCTTTGCCTTGGCCTCTTCGCCGCCGGCCTTGCAGCCTCCCAGCAACAGTGAAGTGGTGATCAGAAGTGCAGCAGCGCAGCTTCCGGTGCGGGCGTGCAGAGTGAAAAGTCGCGACATCGTCTTGTCCCTGGGGATGCGTAGGCAGGTGTTGTAGCAAAGTATTGCACCACCCCACGTCTACACCATGCCCCGAAAGTCATGGGTACCTGCTGATCGACGCCGGTTATCGCATTGCAGCATCCAGTTGCCTGTTCCGAACGGGTAAATACGCGGGCTATACTCGGGCCGTTCCGTATCCCACGGCGGAACCCCAGACCCGCTCACCGGACAAGGAAACCATGCGCCCGCAGCCGCTCGCCGCTTGTTTCGCTCTGGCTTTTGCCCTGACCTTCGGGGCCGCCCAAGCTGATCCGCAGTCTGCTACACCCGCCGTCGCCCCTGCCCCCGTTGCCGCACCGGCAGCGCCCAGCAGCGGCAATGCCACTACCGGCCGGACCCTGGCCTATACCTGCCAGGGCTGCCACGGCATCACCGGCTACAAGAACGCCTACCCCAGCTACCGCGTGCCGAAGATCGGCGGGCAGTCGGCCCAGTACCTGACCCAGGCGCTGACCGAGTACCGCGAAGGCAAGCGCAAGCATCCAACGATGCAGGCGCAATCGATGAGCTTCAGCCAGCAGGATATCGCTGATCTCTCCGCCTATCTGTCCACCCTCAAATAAGCGCCGACCATGACGAAAGCCACGCACGCACTGCGCTTGTCCATCGCTCTGTTCGCCGCCATGGGTCTGGCTGCCTGTACACAGTCGGAGGTGGAATCCAGCGACAAATCCGCGGCCGACCCGGGCCACGCCAGCGGTGAACACGGCTCCAGCTCGTCCGCCGGCCTGCCGGCCGGCCGCGTCGCTGCCGGCGAGCACTTGGCCGCCGCCAAGGGCAAGGCGACCGGGCAAAGCTGCATCGACTGCCACGGTGCCGACGGCAACAACCCGATCGACCCGACCTATCCCAAGCTCGGCGGCCAGTACGGCGACTATCTTGCCCACGCGCTGCAGGCCTACCGCGCCAGCACCCGCGACCACATGCTGATGACCCCGCAGGCGCAGAAGCTCAGCGACCAGGACATCGCCGACCTGGCCGCGTACTTCGGCTCGCGTCCCAGCCAGCTGCGCGACCTGCACGGCGTCGATTGACGGCAGCTGTCGCAGCACCGCGCTTGAACCAACAAAGCCGCCCTTGGGCGGCTTTGTCTTGTTGGTCCTGCCGCGTTGTGGACGTTGTGGGAGCGGCGTAAGCCGCGAAGCTGACATTACTGCGGGCCTTGGTACTCCGGCGATCTGTTGGTGCACCTGCTTCGCGGCTGACGCCGCTCCCACAAGAAACAAGAACAACCGCGGCATACGGCGCCCATCAACGACTGCCGTTGTCTTCCTGCAGCTCTTTCTTGAACGGGATATCCGGTGGCGGTCGCGCCTCAGCCGGCTGTTCCTGCATGTTCGGGTTGGTCAGGCCGCAGCCGCCGCCGAACTGCAGCATCGACACCACGCAGGAAATCTTGCTGTTGGAGCCGGGGATGGGAATCTCCACGCTCTTGATGCCCTTGCGCACCCATTCGGCCAGCAACGATTCGTTGGGCGCCCAGTATTTGTCGAACGAGGTCGGCGTGTAGTCATACGGCGGCCGCTTCAGCCAGGTGCCAGACTCGGCGATGCGCTCCTTGCTCCAGGTATCGGCATCACCGCCCGGCGCACCGCGCTTGGCGGCGTCCTGCGCCTGACCTTCATTGCCACCCAGCCGTACGCTGCCATCGGCATTGAACAGGCCGGTTCCCTTGTCGGCCTGCCCACCCGCACTGCCAGCCACCTGCCGCTGCGATGCGCCCCAATCATCACCGCGCGTCGGCGCTGCCCAGCCGCCGCTGCGATCCTGCGGCTTGGGGCCGGCACCGGCGCTGGTGCCAGGACGCGGATTGGGAGTGGCGGCTGCAGCCTGCCCGGTACTGGCCGATGGACTGGCTGCGGCAGTTGCAGATGCGCTGCCCTGCGCCATGTTCGTGGCGGCCTGTGCACTGGCCGCGGCAGCCGCGTTTGCCGATGCCGCCGGCTTGTCCGCTACGCCCGGCACCGCACGCTCACGCACGGCCATGGCCGGTGCCTTCACCTGCACCTCGGCGCTACGGGTTGGCAAGGTCGGCATCGAAACCGATTCCTGCGTTGCGGTTTCGACCTGGCGCTCACGCACAGCCAGCTGCGGCGTACGCAGCTGCACCGGTGCCTCACGTACGCGCGGCTGCGCAAGCGCGATCGGCTGCTGCTCGGTAGTTTCGACCTGACGCTCGCGGACCTGCACCTGGGGTTGGCGCAGTTGCACGGCAAGCTCGGCAGCGGGACGCGCCGCCTGGGTCGGCTGCGGACGATCAACCGCGGTTTCAACCGTGCGCTCGCGCACCTGGGTTTCTTTGCCACGCAGGGTCGGCGCCACCACCGCTACTGGCGGAACCACGAAATCGGTGGTCGGCCGGTTTGTCTCGGTCACCTGCAAGGGCTGCTCGACCGGCGGTGCGGGCTGCGGGCTCGGTGACTCCACCGGCACCGGTGCGGCGGCAATGTCCGCCGTGGCGGTGGGCGCCGCCTGCTGTTCGACAGACGGTTCGGTCGGGGCGGCCTGTGCAGCCGCTGCCGAAGGCGTCGCCGCCGATTGCGCAGCGGCTGCTGCCTGCGCCGCAACTGCAGCGGCCGCCGCAGAGCCGGCAGCAGGTGTTCCGCCACCTTCGTCCTGCGCGGTACCGTCGCCGAGGAACTCGACCTGCACGCGCTCGCCTTCTTCGGCGTCCTGCTCGGGCACATTGCTGCGTACCAGTGCAACCCACAGCAGCAACAGCGCGAACAGGACGTGCAGGCCGGCGCTGAAGAAACCGGCAAACCAACGCAGGCCACGCTGATCGCGCGGCGGCGGCTCGCCACCGTTCCAGAACAGCGACACGATGATCCACCACAGCGGCCGCGCGGCTGCAGGCGCGGCACGCGGACGCGGCGGGCGCGCTGCGATTGCCTCGCCCACATCGCCATCGACAAATGCCGACAAGCCCTTGGACATGCGCGTGCGCAGCCAGTTGCTCCAGCTATACGGCATGCCGGTGCGACGGTCGTGCAGGATGCTGGTCTGCCGGCGCGAGGCCAGCAGATTGATCAGCTCGGTAACCGATGTCACCGGCATGCGTGGTGGCGGCTCAGCCCGCGCCGTCGCGCGGAATATAGGGTGCCTGACCGGTTTCGTGGTCGGTGGCGTCACGCACGGCGGTAATGCCCGGCACCCGGCCCATCAAGGTTTTTTCGATCCCCTGTTTCAAGGTCACATCGGCCATGCCACAGCCATGGCAGCCGCCGCCGAAGCGCAGCAACACCACGCCGTCAGCCGACACTTCCTGCACCGCGACACGGCCACCGTGCGAAGCCAGCTGCGGATTGATTTCGTTTTCAATCACCCAACGCACACGCTCGACGATGGACGCTGCGTCGCCGGGCGCTTCGCCCTTGATCTTGGGTGCCTTGATGGTCAGCTGCTGGGTACCTGCGGCCTGGGTGACATAGTCGATCTCGGCACCGTCCAGCCAGGCCACACTGGTAGCGGCCACATACAAGGTGAAGCCATCGCAATCCACGGCCCATTCATCGCCCAGCAGCTCAGACGGGTCGGCAAATTCAAGGCGCGCATCGGCGCTCGGGGTTCCCGGGTCCATCGCGCTCAGGCGCACGCCCATACCGGGCACGGCCTCGCGTTCGATCAACTTGCGGAAATGACGTTGGGCGGTATCTGAGATCTGGATCATGCGGGTATTCTAGCCGTGTCTTGGTCGCCACCGATGGGACAGTGATTCCAACGGCGGCACGGTTCAGTCACCTGTTTGATGGAGGTTTGCATGGCCCCTGATCTGATTCCACTGCAACAAGCGCGTTGCAGCCCACGCCGGGGCAGCGAATACCGCCTCAGCCAAGCGCGGCTGGCCGAACTGCTGCCGCAGATCCCGGGCTGGGAGCTGGCCGAGAATGGCCAGGCGCTCACCCGTACATTCCGCTTTGACAACTACCACGGCACCATGGCGTTCGTGAACGCGCTGGCCTGGATCGCCCATCGCGAAGACCACCACCCCGACCTGGGCGTGCATTACGACCGTGCCGTTGTGCGCTTTTCCACCCATGATGTGGGCGGCCTGAGCGAAAACGACTTCATCTGTGCCGCCAAGGCATCCGCACTAACGGAGCAATGACATGAAACTGCGTCTGCTGTTCGCTGCATTGGGCACCGTGGCTGCATTGAGCGCCTGCAACTCTTCCCAACCGGACGCGCCGGTCATCGCCCCGACCGAAGTGGCCGCCGTGCAGACCCCGCCGCCGGACTACCCGGCCGAACTGGCCTGCACCGGCGTTGGCGGCAAGAGCGTGCTGCGCGTGGTGGTTGGCCCGCAGGGCACCCCCACCGAGGTATCGCTGGTAACCAGCAGCGGCAACAGCCAGTTGGATGACTCGGCCGCACGCCGCGTGCGCGAATGGAAGTTCAACCCGGCCACCCGCAACGGCCAGCCGGTGCCCACCACCATCCAGGTGCCGGTCAGCTTCAACCCGCCCGACCCTAAACCCAATGAATGCTTTGCCATTGAAGAGCGCGCGCGCCGCGGCGGCTGAGCCGTCAACGGCCCCCGCGCATGCACGCCATCTCCAGTGACAACCTCTGGCTTGCGTTCAGCCTGACCTTCGCTGCAGGCCTGGCCACGGCCGTCGGCAGCCTGCTGGTATTGTTCTCCAAACGCCCGAACCCGCGCCTGCTGGCGTTCGGGCTGGCCTTTGCCGGCGGCGCGATGGTCTACGTCTCGCTGTCGGAGATCCTGAACAAGTCGATCAGCTCCTTCGCTCACGCCTATGGCGACCGCCTCGGCTATACCTACGGCACCCTGTGGTTCCTCGGCGGCGTGCTGCTGGTGGTGTTGATCGACCACCTGGTGCCCAACCCGCACGACAGCCTGGACAAACAGGACCCGGCCTTCCACGACCATAGCCACACCCAGATCCGCCGGGTCGGCTTGCTCAGCGCCATCGCCATCACCGCGCATAATTTCCCGGAAGGCCTGGCGACCTTCTTCGCCACCCTGGAAAGTCCTTCAGTCGGCTTGCCGCTGGCCTTTGCCATCGCCATCCACAATATCCCGGAAGGCATCGCCATCGCCGTGCCGGTGTATCTGGCCACTGGGCGCAAATCCTATGCCTTCGGTGCCAGCCTGCTGTCCGGCCTGGCCGAGCCGGTCGGCGCCGCCATCGGCTACTTCCTGCTCGCGGACGCCCTGTCCCCGGCCACCTTCGGCGCGGTGTTCGGCCTTATCGCCGGCATCATGGTGTTCCTCGCCCTGGACGAACTTTTGCCCGCGGCCAAGCGCTATGCCCAGGGCCATGAGACCGTGTACGGGCTGGTGATCGGCATGGCCACGATCGCGGTGAGCCTGGTGCTGTTCAAGTGGTAGCCGGCTGGGCCCGGTCTGCCGCCGGAATCGGATCTTTGTAGGAGCGGCGTAAGCCGCGAAGCCGACATCGTTGAAATCACCAGCATGTTCGCGACCTGTCTGATCTGTTGCTTCGCGGCTTACGCCGCTCCTACAGACTTCCGTCCGGCAATGGGGAAGCGCCGTTCTGACGATCCCCCAATCCCCGCTTCACGCCCTCAAAGCTTGTTCATCGCATCCACCAGATCCGGCGGCAGCGGTGCATTCAATACATAAGGTGTCTTGCCACCATCCAGCGCGAACTCCAGCGAGGCCGCGTGCAGGAACAGGCGCTTCAGCCCGATCTGCTCACGAAAGCGCTTGTTGACTGCAGGATCGCCGTATTTGTCGTCACCTGCCACCGGATGACCGATATGCTGGGCATGCACGCGGATCTGGTGGGTACGGCCGGTTTCGATCCGGACTTCGCAATAGGACTGGCCGCCGCGGCGCTCCAGCACCTTGAAATGGCTCAACGACGGTTTGCCGATCGCATTCACCTGCACATGACGCTCGCCACCCTGGCGCAGACCTACATGCAGGGGCGCATCCACGCTCATCACGCCGTCGGGCATGCGCCCGGCCAGCAGGGTCAGGTAACGCTTCTGGATGCCGCCATGGTCTTCACGCAGCAAAGCCTGCAGCTCGACCAGGGCCGAACGCTTCTTGGCGATGATCAGCAGGCCGGAGGTATCCCGGTCCAGGCGATGCACCAGCTCCAGGTTCATATTCGGCCGCAGCGCGCGCATGGTTTCGATCGCACCGTGGCTGATACCGCTGCCGCCATGGCTGGCCACACCGGTCGGCTTGTTGATCACCAGCAGCTTGGCATCTTCAAAGACGATGGCCTCCTCCATGCGCTGCAGGAAACTTGCCGGAGGTGGCGCCTTGTCTCCAATCTCATTGAGATTGACCGGCGGAATACGCACCTCCTCACCACCGTCCAGCTTGCGGTCTGCCTTGGCACGGCCGCCGTTCACACGGACCTGGCCGCTGCGGACCAGCTTGTACACCAGGCTGCGTGGCGCCCCCTTCAGCTGGCCCAACAAAAAGTTGTCCAGCCGTTGTCCTGCCCGGTCTCCGGGCACTTTGATCATGCGTACGCTGCTCTTGGCGGCAGGCGGTGCTTGGGGCTTGTCGGAATCAGTCATCGGCCTATTTATTCTGCTACACTCGGGGGGCGATATAAGGGATTGATTTCGTTGGAAGTTGGTCAGGGCCAGAAGCCCCGCTCCCCACGAATCCGGCACAGTGCGCGGCCACCGCCCCCGGGGCGGCCATGTTAGCGGCTCGTCGGCGTCCCCGGCCATCGCCGGATGCTCAAAAAGCATCTGAGCTGGACGAAACCCATGTCCCGCGCGACGCCATCGGCCCCGGCCGCGGGCGGCCGCCGGCCCTGAAACACCTAAAACAAGAAAGAAGCGCTCCCGCGGCCTGCCGTGGTGTCGTAGCGCTGGAAACCCAAGCCGCCCTGCCCGCGCCTGCGCGAATGGGCGGCGAACCGTGTCCAGAGGCGAAACCCCATGGCGTTCCGCGCGGTAGCAGCGCGCGAGGAACGCACAATGAAGCGAATGCTGATCAATGCCACGCAGGCTGAAGAACTGCGCGTGGCCATCGTCGACGGGCAGAACCTGTACGACATCGACATCGAACAGCCGTCGAAGGAACAGAAGAAGTCCAACATCTACAAGGGCCGCATCACCCGCCTGGAGCCGTCGCTCGAGGCCGCCTTTGTCGAGTACGGCGGTGAACGCCATGGCTTTTTGCCGCTGAAGGAAATCTCCCGCGATTACTTCCAGGCGGGCGTGGACCATAACAAGGCCACCATCAAGGAACTCCTGCGCGAAGGCCAGGAAATCGTCGTGCAGGTCGATAAGGAAGAACGTGGCAACAAGGGCGCTGCCCTGACCACCTTCATCTCCCTGGCCGGCCGCTACATGGTGCTGATGCCCAACTCCCCTTCTGCCGGCGGCGTTTCCCGTCGCATCGAAGGTGAAGACCGCGCCGCCCTGAAGGAAGCGCTGGACAAGCTCAACATCCCCGACGATATGGGCGTGATCATCCGCACCGCCGGCGTCGGCCGCGATGCCGAAGAGCTGCAGTGGGATCTGGACTATCTGCTGCAGGTCTGGCGTTCGATCGCCGAAGCCGCACTGACCAAGCCGGCACCGTTCCTGATCTACCAGGAATCCCGCCTGATCGTGCGCGCCCTGCGCGACTACCTGCGCTCGGACGTCGGCGAGATCCTGGTTGACACCGAAGAGCTGTACGAGACCGCACGCGACTTCATGCAGCAGGTGATGCCGCAGACCCTGCGCAAGCTCAAGCATTACAAAGATGACATCCCGCTGTTCAACCGCTTCCAGATCGAATCGCAGATCGAGGCGATCTACGAGCGCAACGTGCGCCTGCCGTCCGGCGGCTCGATCGTGGTTGACCAGACCGAAGCGCTGACCGCCGTCGACGTCAACTCGGCCCGCTCAACCAAGGGCAGCGACATCGAGGACACCGCGTTCCAGACCAACCTGGAGGCCGCCGAAGAAGTGGCCCGCCAGCTGCGTCTGCGCGACCTGGGCGGCCTGGTGGTCATCGATTTCATCGACATGTCCTCCAGCAAGCATCAGCGCGAAGTCGAAAACCGCCTGCAGAATGCGCTGAAGTACGACCGCGCCCGCGTTCAGCTGGGCCGCATCTCGCGCTTTGGCCTGATGGAAATGAGCCGCCAGCGCCTGCGCCCGAGCCTGGGCGAATCCAGCCAGATCGTCTGCCCGCGTTGTGACGGCCAGGGCCGCATGCGCAGCATCGAGTCGCTGTCGCTGTCCATCATCCGCGTCGCCGAAGAGCATGCGATGAAGGAGAACACCGGGCAGGTGCTAGTACAGGCACCGGTCGAGATCGCCAACTACCTGCTCAACGAGAAGCGGAGCGCACTGCGTGAAATCGAGCAGCGTCACGACGCCCCCATCGTCATCGTTGCCGATGAGCAGCTGCACACCCCGCACTACGAAGTCACGCGCCTGCGCGACAACGAGCTGGGTGAAGAGTCGAACAAGCCCAGCTACCAGCGCGGCACCCCGCGCAAGTTGCCGGTGCATGCCCTGACCAAGGCACAGCTGAACATTCCGCCGGCACCAGCCGTGACCCACGTCAAGCACAGCCAGCCGGCACCGGTACGCGAGATCGCCGACGTCGCTCCGGCACCGGCACCGGTTGCCGCCCCTGTCGCACCCGCCGCTGGCGGCGTGATGGGCTGGCTCAAGCGCGTCTTTGGTGGCGAGCCGGCAAGCAGCGCAGCGCCGGCACAGCCGCAGCGCCAGGATAGCGGCCGCAACGACCGCAACCAGCGCCGCGACGGCCGCAATGGCCAGCAGGCGCGTGGCGGCAAGGGTGGCAATGGCGGCAATGCCAACGGTAATCGCCGTGACGAGCAGCGTCGTGACGAGCGCCGCCAGGGCACCGACAAGCCGCAGCAGCAGGCCCAGCCGCAGGCGCAGAATGGCGCCCAGCAGCAGCCCAAGCAGCGCAATGAACAGCGCGGCGAGCAGGCCCAGCAGCAGCCCAAGCAGCCGCGCAACAACGAGCAGCAACAGCCGAAGCAGCCCAAGCCGCCGAAGCAGCCCAAGCCGCAGCAGGACGCCGACAAGCAGGCTCCGCAGCAGAACGCACAGGCCGAAAAGCCCGCGCGTCAGCCGCAGCCGCAGCAGGAAGCCGTTCGCGCAGTGGCGCCGGTAGCCGCCGCAGCCACCGTTGTTGCCAACGAAGTCGTTGCCAGCACCGAGGCCGTGGCCAAGGAAAACAACCTGGCCGCCGAGATCGCCAAGCCGGTGATCGTTGCCGAAGATCAGCCGGCCATGGCCGTGGTGGTTGATGAGAACGGCGTGCCGGTCGCAGGCGAAGATGCTGGCGGCGAAGCCGGTGGTCGTCGTCGTCGCGGTCGTCGCGGCGGTCGTCGTCGTCGTCGTGGCAATGGTGAAGGTGCCGCCGGTGGCGACAACCTGGGTGGTGACGAGGACGGTATCGACGGCATCGACGATGCCGATGGTGAAGTCGCCGAAGCCCCGACCAAGGCCACCAGCAGCCAGCCCGAGTTCGAGTTCGATGACGAACCGGCTACGGCAGCAGCCCCGTCTCCGGCAGCCTCTCCGGTTGCAGAGGCAAAGCCTGCTGCTCCGGCCGTGGAAGCCAAGCCGGCCGTTGCTGCACCGGTACAGGCCGTCGCAGCCGTCGCCGCCGTCGCCGCAAGCATCCCGGCCGCTGTGCTCGAGGCGCCTGCACAGGTGTCCGCTCCGATTGCCGCAGCCGTTGCCGAGCCAGTAGTGGCCAAGACCGAGCAGGCCCCGGCCACTGCTGTCGCTGAAGCCGTTGTCAGCGCGCCGGCAGCGCCGGCGGTTGCAGCCGCTGAAGTGGTTGCTGTCGAACAGGTAGCTGTCGCTCCCGCTGCCGCTGCGCCAGTAGTGGTTGCTGCACCGGTGGTTGCCGCGCCAGTTGTCGCTGCGCCGGTCGAGGTGACTGCGCCTGTCGCAGCGGTCAGCACGCCGGCTCCGGTCGTCGCACCGCAGGCCGAAACCGCCGCTCCGGCAGCACCGCAGAATGGGCAGCTGTTCGCCCAGACCGTGGTGGCTGAAGAAGCCGTGGCTGAAGAAAGCGTCGAAAAGGCCGTTGCCGAAGCTGTTGTACCGGCACCTGTCGCTGCACCGGCCGCGCCCGCCCAGAGCGAGCCAACCGTGGCAGCGGTTGAGGCAGAAGCAGAGAAGAAGCAGGACGATCAGCCGCACAACGCCTGATCAGCCCTTCCCTGCGTGACGACAGAAAGCGGCCTTCGGGCCGCTTTCTGCTTTTCTGTGGGAACGGAATCAGCGCTCTGGCTTCGGATGCGGCTCCCCGTACCCTTACCTGTAGGAGCGGCGTCAGCCGCGAAGCTGGCATCGCTCAAACTATTGCTGTCACTGCCATCTGACGATGTACCTGCTCGACTGATGCCACTCTTACATCTGACAATCCATCAGCTTCGCGGCTGATGCCGCTCCTACAAGAGCGGCCATCATCAGCGCTCTGACTTCGGATGCGGATCCCCGCATACTTGCCTGTGGGAGCGGCGTCAGCCGCGAAGCTGACATCGTTCAAACTATCGCTGTCACTGCCATCTGAAGATGTGCCTGATCAGCTGATAGCGCTCCTACATCTGACAATCCATCGGCTTCGCGGCTCACGCCGCTCCTACATGGATCCCGTTCCTACGTGGGCGCTGAGCGAACAAAAAGAGCGCAACATTGCCGTTGCGCTCTTTTTGGTGCGCTGCTCAGTCGCAGCGACTTACCAACCCGACATTTTCATCCTGCACAGAGCTGCAGTTGCAGCCCGCTGCGACTGACTCAGATTGCCCGGGTCGGGTCGCCGACGCCGTACTGCGCGGCAAGCCGGGCCAAGGCGATGTTGTCCTGCACGCCCAGTTTCTGGAACAACCGCGCCTTGTGCGTATTGACCGTCTTGGCACTCAGGCTCAAGCGGCGCGCAATTTCTTCCTGACGGTGCCCCTGGATCAGCAGCAGCGCTACTTCCAGCTCGCGCGGCGAAAGCAGGTCGAACGGCGACGCACCACCCTCGAGATTGGACAGCGCAAGGTTCTGCGCGATGCTGGTGGCCAGGTAACGCTTGCCGATGGCAACGTCGTGGATGGCACGGATCAACTCCTTGGAGTCACCGCCCTTGCCGACATAGCCGGAGGCGCCAGCCTCAAGCAGACGTTTGGGCATCGGCCCATCTTCCAGCACGGACACAATGATCACCCGGGTGCCGTGATCGCCTTTGACGATCCGCTCGGTGATTTCCAACCCGCTCAGGCCGGGCAGGTGCAGATCGCAGAGGACAACGTCCGGTTTCAGGCGCCGGATCTGCGGCAGCGCGATGTCGCCGCTATCCGCTTCGCCGATGACTTCAATCCCGGTTTGCCCCGAAAGAATCATCCGAATGCCCGTGCGTACTAGCGCGTGGTCATCGATAAGAAAAACACTGATGGTCATGAAGGATTCCTCGCGGCGAGGTGACAGTTGAAGCCTTGGGCGCGGCAAAATCCGAGCATGCGAGGCGACGGCCCTCCCCGTCCCCTCATGGCAAGGCCATGCGTATTATCAAGCAGAAGTGGCCCAACTGGGCTCTATCGGACACCCACTCGCAGGAAATGTGTCTGTAGTTTTAAGCATCAGGATGATGCGGTTTATGCGCCTGCGGCTGGCGAGTTCACTATGCCGTCCCAACCCATACTGTATCCATCAGGTCAATTCGTCCAATGACTTAGGACTTCTCTTACCTTTTGGACAATCCCCCTTGCAACACGTTTTATGGCGCAGGCAGCGACCAGCGGCGGCGGAACATCAGCATGTATACGCCTGTGACCCAGATCATTGCAGCACACCAGCCGCCCAGGATATCCGAGGGGTAATGCACCCCCAGGTAGACCCGCGACAACCCTACCGAGACGACAAAACCGCTGACCAAGGCCAGCACCGGCCACCGCCAGCGTGTGCGCCAGGTCAAGAAAACCAGGGTCAGCGCCAGCGTCATCGAGCCCATGGCATGGCCGCTGGGAAAGCTGAAGGTGCTTTCCGGCGCAATCGACTCCCATAGGCTGGGGCGCTCCCGCTGGAAAATCTGCTTGCTGCCCAGGTTCAACAATGCCGAGCCAATGAATGCCGTCGCTGCGAATGCCGCCTTGCGCCAACGCCGGCGCAGCAGCAGTACCGCCACGATCACGACATCCAACGGGATGACGCCCCACTGGTAGCCGAGCTTGGACATCAGCACAAAGAACGCGTTCAGCCCGGGCGATGCCATTGCATGCATGCGCAGCAGCAAGGCCGCGTCGAAGTGGAACGCCTCGGCCTCGTGGATATCGTCGGCCAAGGCCACGAAGCCCGCGAGCGGCAGCAGCACGCCGATGAACAGCACCACCAGCCGCCACGCATTGTGGGCGAGCCAACGGCGCAGGCCGGCTGCTTCGCTCCGGGAATCAACCGGAGCTTCGTGCATACCGGGTCTCGACGTAGTCATCGATGAGCGCGACAAACTCGTGCGCGATGTTCTCGCCACGCAGGGTCACCTTCTTTTCGCCATCGACGAAGACCGGCGCGGCCGGCGTCTCACCGGTACCCGGCAGGGAAATGCCGATATTGGCGTGACGCGACTCACCCGGGCCGTTGACGATGCAGCCCATCACCGCCAGGGTCATGTTTTCCGCACCCGGGTGGCTGATGCGCCATACCGGCATCTTTTCGCGCACATGGTTCTGCACCACCTTGGCCAGCTCCTGGAAGAACTCGGAGGTGGTACGACCGCAGCCCGGGCAGGCGGTGACCATCGGCGTAAAGGCGCGCTGACCGGTGGTCTGCAGCAACTCCTGGGCGACGATGACTTCCTGCGTACGCGACTGTCCCGGCTCGGGCGTCAGCGAAATGCGGATGGTGTCGCCGATGCCCTCCTGCAACAGCACCGCCAAGGCCGCCGACGAGGCGACGATGCCCTTGCTGCCGATACCCGCCTCGGTCAGGCCCAGGTGCAGGGCGAAGTCCGAACGCTGCGCCAGATCGCGGTAGACGGCAATCAATTCCTGCACGCCACTGACCTTGGCCGACAGCACGATGCGATCGCGCGGCAGGCCCAGCTCAACCGCGGTCTGCGCCGAATCCAGCGCCGAGCGGATCAGGGCTTCGCGCAATACCCGGCCAGCATCCCAAGGCTGGGCGCGCAAGCTGTTTTCATCCATCAGCCTGGCCGCCAGTGCCTGGTCCAACGAGCCCCAGTTGGCGCCAATGCGCACCGGCTTGTCGTACTTGATGGCGAACTCGATCAGCTGGGCGAACTGGGTGTCCTTCTTCTTGCCGAAGCCGACATTGCCCGGATTGATGCGGTACTTGGCCAGTGCTTCAGCGCAGGCCGGCTCACCGGTCAGCAACTGATGGCCGTTGTAATGGAAGTCGCCGATCAGCGGTACATCGATACCCATCATCGCCAGCTTCTCGACGATGCGCGGGATGGCCGCGGCCGATTCGGGGTTGTTGACGGTCAGCCGCACCATCTCCGAACCTGCGCGCCACAGCTCAGCCACCTGCTTGACGCTGGCAGCCACATCGGCGGTGTCGGTATTGGTCATCGACTGCACGACCACGGGGTTTCCTCCGCCCACCTTGACGCCGCCGATGGCGACGGACTGGGTGATACGGCGGGGCCACGCGGTAGCGTCGGTGGGCGGTGTTGGGCGGGTCACGGCGTCATGCATGGCCCATTTTAGCGCGCCAACCGCCCCAAGGCATGAACCTTGGATTGCGTTGTAGCCACCACGACAGCATACGATTGCGCCATGGAAACCCGAGACACCTCTTTTCTGCGCACGCTGTGCAGCCTGCGCTGGCTGGCCACCGCCGGCCAGGCCGCCACCATCCTAGTCGCCACCTGGCTGCTGGGGCTGGATCTACCGCAGGAACCCTTGTGGGCCGGCGTGGCGGTCTTGGCCCTGTTCAACCTCTATGTGCAGCTGCGCGTGCACGACAGCGACCCGGCACCGGTTACCGCCTTCGGCCACATCCTGGTCGATGTGACCGTGCTGACCTGGATGGTGGGCTGGAGCGGCGGCATCGCCAATCCGTTTGGCTCGCTGTTCCTGATCCTGATCGCGTTGGCCGCGCTGGCCCTGCCCTTGCGCTGGACCCATGCGGTCGCGGCGGCCTGCGTCGGCGGTTACGCGTTGAGCGCGGTATTCGGGCTGCCGCTCAAGGGTGGTTACTTCGACACGATGAGCCTGCATCTGTGGGGCGCGGCGGCCAATTTCCTGTTGTCCAGCGTGGTGGTACTGGTGTTCTCCACGCGCCTGGCGGCCGCCCTGCGCGAGCGCGAGAACCAGCTGGCGATGCTGCGCGAGCGTTTCGTCCGCAACGAGGGCATTGTCGCCCTGGCCACGCATGCGGCCTCCGTCGCGCACGAACTCAACACCCCGTTGGCGACCATGACCCTGCTCACCGACGACATCGTCGAGCAAGGTGCCGCCACCCCGGAAATGCGTGACGACCTGGAAACCCTGCGCGAACTGCTGGTCCAATGCCGCGAAAAGGTGCTGGCACTGGCCGCACCGGCCGAAGGCGCCGGCAGCCGTGCACCGGTATCCATCGCCAGCGTGCTCGAACAATGGCGGCTGGTGCGCCCGACGATCCAATTGCGACGCAACCCGGATGCCCCGCTGCAACTCAAACTGGACCCCGGCATTGGTCATCTGCTGCAGGTATTGCTGAACAACGCCGCCGATGCCGGCGAACACGCTGGCCGCGCGCAGATCGACCTGGACCTGCGCATCCACGAAGGTCAGCTGTACGGCGAAGTGCGTGATTACGGCCCGGGTTTCAACGCCAATGATGCGGCGCTGCCAGGCACGATGTTCAACAGCGGCAAAAGCAACGGCATGGGTGTCGGCCTGGCCCTGTCGCATGCCACCATTGAACGTCTGCACGGCGAACTGTGGATGCGTCCGGCCGAAGGCCAGGGAGCACGTGTCGGCTTTCGCCTGCCGTTGAACAACATCGAGGTAAGTCCATGAATGCTCCCGCCACCCATGGCCTGCTGGTCGACGACGACCCGCTCTACCTGCGCACCCTGCAGCGCACGCTGGCCCGCCGTGGCATCGAAGCGATCACCGCCACCGATACCGGCAGCGCCCTGCAGCTGGCCACGCAGAAGCCGCCGGCATTCGCGCTGATCGACCTCAAGCTGGGCAGCGAATCCGGCCTGACCCTGATCCAGCCGCTGCGCGAACTGCGCCAGGACATGCGCATCCTGCTGGTCACCGGCTATGCCTCCATTGCCACGGCAGTGGAAGCGATCAAGCTGGGCGCCGATGACTACCTGCCTAAGCCGGCGACGGTACAGATGATCCTGCGCGCGCTCGGCGAGGAAGACGATGCCGGCGAGGAACCCGAAGAGATCGAACCGCCGGATGCGATGACCCCGATCAGCCGCCTGCAATGGGAGCATATCCAGCAGGCACTGCATGAGACCGGCGGCAATGTATCGGCTGCGGCGCGTCTGTTGGGCATGCACCGGCGCTCACTGCAGCGCAAGCTGACCAAGCGACCCAGCCCGGAACGGGATCCGAACAGGTAACCCGACTTTCTGTAGTGCCGAGCCATGCTCGGCAGGGGCCTTCACCCGCAATGCGAAGGGCGTACCTCTCCCCAACCCTCCCCTTGCCTGCGGCAAAGGGAGGGGGCAGATCAAGGTCGCTCTCCCGCCTGCGAGGGGGCAAAGAAAAGCCGCGCATTTCTGCGCGGCTTTGTTGGAACGACAATCTGTTGTCTGCGTAAAACAACAACCCGCTCTCAGCGCAGCCGTGCCAGCAACTCGCGCGTCATCGGGTCGGCAATTTCCACCGTCTCACCCTGCAAGGCCGGCAGCAACTGGCTGGCCAACTGCTTGCCCAGCTCGACGCCAAACTGATCGAAGGCGTTGATGTCCCAGATCAGCGACTGCACATACACCGCATGCTCGTACATCGCGATCAGGGCACCCAGCGACTGCGGGGTTAGCGCGTCCAGCAAAATCATCGTGCTGGGACGGCCCCCCGGGTACTGGCGGTGCGGATCTTCGCTGTCCTGGCCGTTGGCCAAGGCTTCGGTCTGCGCCAGCAGGTTGGCCAGCAAGGCCTGGTGGTTGATTTCGTAAGGGTCGTCATTGCGCACGCAGCCGATGAAGTCGGCCGGCACGATGCTGGTGCCCTGGTGCAGGGCCTGGAAGAAGCTGTGCTGCACGTCCGTGCCCGCACCACCCCACCACACCGGGACCGTGTCGCCATCGACCGGGCTGCCGTCGCATTTGACCCGCTTACCCAGGCTCTCCATCACCAGCTGCTGCAGGTAGGCCGGCAACAAGGCCATGCGCTGGTCATAGGTCATCACCGCATGCGTGGCATAACCCAGCACGTTGCGGTTCCAGATGTCGGTCAGTGCGTGCAGCACCGGCAGGTTTTCCGCCAAGGGTGCACTGGCCGCATGCGCGTCCATCTGCGCGGCACCTTCCAGCAACTGGCCGAAACGCTCAAAGCCAATCGCCAAGGCAATCGGGAAGCCTACCGCCGACCACAGCGAGTAACGGCCACCTACCCAATCCCACATCGGCAGCACGCGCTCGGCGGCGATGTCGAAGGCCTTGGCGGCGCGCTCGGGATTGGCACTGACTGCGTACAGGCGTTCGCTACCACCCAGCCAATCGCAGAGGATGCGGCCATTGAGCAGAGTTTCCTGGGTGCCGAAGGTCTTGGAGATCAGGATGCCGGCAGTGGTTGCCGGGTCCAGCGTCGCCAAGGTGCGCTGCATGGCTGCGCCGTCGACATTGGAAACGAAATGCACGCGGAAACGCGCACCTGCCGCCGGGCGCAGGGCGTCAGCGACAAGACGCGGACCAAGGTCCGAACCACCAATGCCGACACTGACGATATCAGTGACATTGCTGGCTTCCAGCGTCTTGATCAAGCCGCCCATCTGCGCCTGCACCGCCGTTGCTTCGGCGTGCGCGGCCAGCGCAACCGGAGCGTCGCTGGCATTGCCGCGCAGCGCACTGTGCAGCACCGAGCGATCTTCGGTGAGGTTGATTTTCTGGCCAGCGAACAGGCGCTGGAAACCGCCGGCGACATCGCGCGCGGCGGCCAGTTCCAGCAAGGCATCCAGGGCCGCGCGGTCGTATTTCTGCCGCGCGAAGTTCACGTACAACGGACCGACTTTCAGCGCCATGCGCTGCACCCGGTCAGGCTCTGCGGCCATCAGCGAGGGAATGCCTGTGCCCTGCAAACGCTGGGCGTGGGCGTGCAAAACGTCGAATCCGTTGTTGGTGATCATGCGGCCTGTGTGGGGATGCTGTCGTTGGTGTGGGAAATGCGGTTGTCGCCGTCAACATAGACGAGCTTGGGCTTGAAGCTGTCCGCCTCGGCTTCGCTCATGCTGGCGAAGGCAGCGATGATGATGATGTCGCCCACCTGCACGTGGCGCGCGGCGCCGCCGTTGAGCGAGATCACGCCGCTGCCGGCTTCTGCCCGCAGTGCATAGGTGGTGAAACGGGCACCGTTGGTCACGTCCCAGATATGTACCTGTTCAAACTCGCGGATGCCGGTCGCCTGCAACAGGTTGTCGTCGATCGCGATGGAGCCTTCGTAGTTCAGCTCCGAATGGGTGACGGTGGCGCGGTGAATCTTGGTCTTGAGCAGGGAGAGTTGCATGACAATGCCGAAACTGCGTGAGAAAGAGCGCAGTCTAGCACCGCTGCGAGGCCCTGCCCGCACTGCAACATGACCTATCCGGCGGCCGTTCCGCACAGACAACAATGGCGCCACAGGGGCGCCATTGAAGGTCATGCGAACAGTCGTGGACGGACAGTAGAAGTCCGCCCGCTGCCCTGTTCAGAACTCGATGTTGTCGATCAGGCGGGTGTTGCCCAGCTTGGCCGCCACCAGTGCCACGCGCGCGCCCTCATGGCTACTGCCTGGCTCGCTCAGGTCAGGCATGCGCACCACCGCGTAGTCGACCAGGTAGCCCGCAGCCTGCAGCCGTGCAGCCGCCTCCTGCTCCACCGCCACCCGCTCGGCGCCGCCCAGGTAGGCGTCGCGCGCGGCCAACAGCACCTTGCGGATCACCGTGGCCTGCGGCCGCACGTCGGCGGTGAGGTACTGGTTGCGCGAGCTCATCGCCAGGCCATCGGCCTCGCGCACGATCTCGCCACCCAGGATCTGGATCGGGAACGCCAGGTCGGCCACCATCTGCTGGATCACTGCCAGCTGCTGGTAGTCCTTGCGCCCAAATGCGGCCACGTCGGGCTGCACCTGGTTGAACAGGCGGCTGACCACCGTGCAGACACCGTCAAAGTGCCCCGGGCGATGCGCCCCTTCCAGCAGCGAACTGACGCCGGGTACATGCACGTTGGCAGCCAGCTCCACGCCGAACGGGTACATCGACTCGACCGTAGGCAGCCACAGCACGTCGCAACCGGCCTGCTCCAGGCCACTGGTATCGGCCTCGGGCGTGCGCGGGTAGCGGGTGAAGTCCTCGTTCGGGCCGAACTGGGTCGGATTGACGAAGACACTGGACACCACCTTGTCGGCGTGCTCACGCGCCAGCTTCACCAGCGAATAATGGCCGGCATGCAGGTTGCCCATGGTCGGCACCAACGCCACCCGCAGGCCATCGCGCTTCCAGCCGCTGACAACGCCGCGCAGCCGGGAAAGTTCGGTAACGGTTTCGATCATGATGCGTAAGCGTGCTCTGCGTCGGGGAAGATGCCGGCGCGCACGGCGTCGGCATAGGCACGGACCGCACCGGCCACCGAGCCGCCTTCGGCAAGGAAATCCTTGACGAACTTGGGACGTCGGTGGCCGCTGTCCAGACCGAGGAAGTCATGCAGCACCAGCACCTGCCCGTCGCAATCGGGGCCGGCACCAATACCGATGGTGGGAATGGCAACGCCAGCGGTGACGCGGCCGGCAATCGGGGTCGGCACGCATTCCAGCACCAGCAGGCTGGCGCCGGCCTCGGCCACGGCCTTGGCATCGTCGAGCAACTGCTTGCCGGCATCGCCACGGCCCTGCACGCGGTAACCGCCCAGGCGCAATACCGACTGCGGGGTCAGGCCCAGATGCGAACAGACCGGGATCTCGCGCTCCACCAGGTGGCGGATGATGTCCAGCTTGAAGCCGGCACCTTCAATCTTGACCATCTCGGCGCCGGCCTGCAGCAGCTTCAGCGAGGCGTCCAGCGCGCGCTCGGCGGTGGCGTCGGCGCCAAATGGCAGGTCCGACACCAGCAGCGCGCGTTCCAGCACACCGGCGACGGCGCGGGTGTGATAGACCACGTCGTCAACGCTGACCGGCAGCGTCGAGTCGTGCCCCTGCACCACCATGCCCAGCGAATCGCCGACCAGGATAAGGTCCACGCCATTGGCGTCGAAGGCGCGGGCGAAGCCGGCGTCGTAGGCGGTCAACATCACCAGCTTCTGGCCGTTGCGCTTGGCCTCGGCCAGGGCGGGTACGGTCCAGGGCTTGCTATCTGCGTGTGTGCTCATGTGGTCATAACGGTGGCTTATGAGCCGCCCATTATCCCCCTATCGGATCGATACCGCTGGTATTGATACCAACCAATACGTCCCGCACTGTTCCATGGCCCGGAATCAGGGCCTGCGGCGCCACATCGGCCAAAGGCAGCAAAGCGAAGCCGCGCTGGTGCAGGAAGGGGTGCGGCACCTGCAGCTGCGGCAGGTCGATCACCTGCTCGGCATATAAGAGCAGGTCCAGATCCAGCAGCCGCGGGCCCCAGTGCTGGCCCGGCTCGCGTACCCGCCCGAACTGCTGCTCGATCGCCAGCAGCTGCTCCAGCAGCTGCGGCGCAGGCAGTTCGGTCTGCAGCGCCACGGCTGCATTGACGAAGTCCGGCTGTGCTTCATTGCCCCAGGCCGGGCTGCGGTACAAGCGCGAGCTGGCCAGCAACTGCGTGCCCGGCAAGCCCGCAAGCACCTGGATCGCCGCACGCAGGGTGGCGGGCGCGTCACCGAGGTTGGCGCCCAATCCGATACAGGCTACGACCATCCCAGCTTACTCGCCCGCAGTTGCGCTGCCGCGGGGACGACGACGCCGACGACGGCGCGGTGCGCCTTCTTCGACCTCCCGGTCGGTATGTACTGAATCCAGTTCCACACCCAGTTCCTGGCCAGCCTGCGCCTGTGCCTCGCGCCAGAACGCGATGTCTTCCTGGTGTTCGCTGGAAGCGGCCTGGCGCAACGCCAGGAAATCGAACGCAGCGCGGAAGCGCGGGTGGCTCAAGGTACGCATCACGCGCTTGCGCTGACGCGAGCTGAAACGTGACTGCAGCAGCCAGATTTCCTGCATCGGCAGCGAGAAGCGGCGCGGCAGGGCAATGGTGCTGAGCTGGTGCAGAGTGACCCGGTCGGCGGCACGGCGCTGTGCCTCTTCCGGCGCCAGGCCCTGCTTCTGCAGGCCGATCAGCGCACGGCAGAAGGCCGGCCACAACAGCAGCGCGAACAGGAAGGCCGGCGACACCGGCTCCTCGTTGGCGACACGCTCGTCGGTATTGCGCAGGCCATCGATCAGGATGCGGCGCAGCGCGCCGGTACGGTTGCTCTTCAGCGCCGCAGCGCTTTCCGGGAACAGCACCGCGAGCAGGCCATAGCGCTCCAGGCCTTCAAAGCTGGCCACGCCATGCCCGGACAGGAACAGCTTCAGCACTTCCTCGAACAGGCGGGCCGGCGCGGCCTCACTGAGCAGGTTGGCCAGGCGCGGGATCGGCTCGGCAGTGGCCGCCTCGATCTCGAAGTTCAGCTTGGCCGCCAGCCGCACCGCGCGCAGCATGCGCACCGGATCTTCGCGATAGCGCTGCTCCGGATCGCCGATCAGCTTCATCCGGCGGGCCATCACGTCTTCAAAGCCGCCGGTGTAGTCACGCACCGAGAAATCCTCGATCGCGTAATACAGTGCGTTGCAGGTGAAGTCGCGGCGGACCGCATCGTCTTCGATGCTGCCGTAGACATTGTCACGGACCAGCATGCCGTTCTCGACCTCGCGGTCGCCGCTGCCGTCATCGACATTGGCGCGGAACGTCGCTACCTCGATGATCTCGCGGCCGAACACCACATGCGCAAGGCGGAAGCGGCGGCCGATCAGGCGGCAATTGCGGAACAGCTGTTTGATCTGCTCCGGCGTTGCATCGGTGGCAACGTCGAAATCCTTGGGGCGTCCACCTACTAGAAGGTCGCGCACGGCGCCACCGACAAGATAGGCGCCGAAGCCGGATTCGCGCAGACGGTAGAGCACCCTGAGCGCATTGGGGCTGATGTCCCGGCGCGAGATGCTGTGCTGGTCGCGCGGAATCACGCGGACGGTGAACGGCGTTGTAACTATGGAATTGATGTTGGCGCTTCCAGTTGGGTTTACGGGATTGCCGAGCGGCAACCAGATGCATATACTAGCGCGCTCGCCAGACGCGAACAAAACGCTCCCTTCGTCTAGTGGTTAGGACGTGGCCCTCTCAAGGCTAAAACAGGGGTTCGAGTCCCCTAGGGAGCGCCAACTCCGTCTGCGATACCAAAAAGCCCCGCTCTGCGGGGTTTTTTGCTTTGTACACCCCGCCAGTGCCCCAGGCCCTGGCTCCGGTACCCCTCGCTGCGCCAGCAAGCCCGGCCAATGAGAATACCCACGCCCACCCCCTGCATCCTGATCTAGAATTGCGGGGATCAAAGCCGGACCCTGCCATGCCTTTTGTCGTTACCGAAAACTGCATCAAGTGCAAACACACCGATTGCGTCGAAGTCTGCCCCGTGGATTGCTTCCACGAAGGCCCCAACTTCCTTGTGATCGACCCTGACGAATGCATTGATTGCACCCTGTGCGAGCCCGAATGCCCGGTCAACGCCATCTTCCCCGAGGACGATGTGCCGGCCGGCCAGGAAGGCTTTGTCGCGCTCAATGCCGAGCTGGCCAAGGCCTGGCCGGTGCTGACCGTACGTAAAGACCCGCCGGCCGACGCCGCCGAGTGGGACGGCAAGCCAGACAAACTCAAGCTGCTGGAACGCTGAGCGTCGCCACCGCCAGCCGATGAAGCCAGCCAAATAAAAAGGGCGCCAGCTTACGCGGCGCCCTTTTTTCATCCCCAAACCGCAGGCATCAGCCGGCTAGCTTGGCCTTCAATGCCGCAATCAGCTTGGTTGCTGCCGCATCGGTGGCCGGCATGCCGCGCGGATCCACCGCCGACACATAGGCACCGGCATCAACGGCGACCACGCGCACCAGGAAGTTGCTGCCTTCGTAGGCTACATCATAGGAACCGAGCAGCTGCGCGCGGCTGGCGATGGTCACGCCTTCGACGCCGGCCAGTGCATCACCGACCTTGCCGAACACCTCGTCGCGACTGCCGCTGACGGTGAAGCCGCTCTGCGACGAGGCCACGGTGGCTGCAGAAGCAGCGGCCGCCTTGGCCGCCGAGGCCAGTGCCGGGATCGGCGCCGAGCCAGCGGTGCTGGGCAGGTTCAGATCCGGCGGCACTTCCAGCGGGCGCGCTTCCGGGGCCAGGGCGTAGTCGCCGCGGGCACCGCGCTTGAAGAAGCAGCCGGAAGTTGCAACGGCGGTGACAACGCCCAGCAGCACCAGCGAGAACACGCGAACGGTAGAGGTTTGACGCATGGGTGAATCTCCAGAGTTCAGAGGCCGCTGAATCAGCGGCTGGATAGTTCTTCCAACGCGTCCACGTCAGCGGCCAGATGATCGGCATGTGCGTGGTGCGGCGCAGAAAGCGGAAGCAGCGGCAAGCGCAGCCCATGACCGATACCAAGCCGCTGCAGCAGCGCCTTGACCGGAATGGGGTTGGACTCGACACCGCAAAAATCGTGGTACGGCTGCAGGCGGGCATCCCAGGCCTCGGCCGGCGCATGCTGACCGGCGCGGGCCAGGTCGCACATCGTCCGGTAAGCACCCGGCAGCACGTTGGAGCCTACCGAAATCAGGCCATCGGCGCCGGACAGCATGGAACGGGCGGCGGAGCCGTCGTCACCACTGAGAATGGTGAAGCTGCTGCTGCGCAGTTCCAGCAGGGCCTTCAGCCGGGTGGTATCGCCTACCGCCTCCTTGATGCCGACGATGTTCGGGTGCGTGGCCAGCGCGGCCACGGTCTCCGGCAGCAGGTCGCAGCCGGTGCGCCCGGGCACGTTGTACAGCACCACCGGCAAGCCGCCCTGCTCGGCCACCGCCAGGTAATGCTGGCGCAGGCCTTCCTGGGTGGGGCGCACATAAGGCGGGGTGACCACCAGCGCATGGGTGGCGCCATTGGCGGCCGCCCGTTTGGTCAGGGCGATGGTCCGGGCGGTGCCGGACAGGCCGGTACCGGCCAGCACCGGCACTTTGCCGGCAAATGCCGCCACCGCGCTGCGCAGCAGGCCGTCGTATTCATCGTCGGACAGGGTGGAGGCTTCGCCGGTGGAGCCAGCCACGACTACACCCTGGACGCCGCCCTTGAGCTGCTGGGCCAG
This sequence comes from Stenotrophomonas terrae, assembly GCF_001431465.1. Lineage (GTDB taxonomy): Bacteria > Pseudomonadota > Gammaproteobacteria > Xanthomonadales > Xanthomonadaceae > Stenotrophomonas > Stenotrophomonas terrae. The sequence continues at coordinate 60,738 of NZ_LDJJ01000027.1, forward strand.
CAGGCGCTGCCAGCCCTCAGGATCGAGTGCGCCGTCGGCCTTGAAAGGCGTCGCCAGCGCGGTGATGAGACCAGATATGGACAAAGGGTCAGTCGCTCTTCGTGGGGGTAAAGAAGCCCGCCGGTCGGCGGGTTCGTGACCGAAGGCATGTTACTTGCCGGTCGAAAGCACGGGCAAGTATGCTGGACACCAACGAACAGCCCTTCAACGGTGTTGTTCAGACTCTCTAGCTCCCGGAACCACCTTGACCGACACCACGCCGCGGCCGCTGCCGACCGAAAACCACCTCCTGATCAACGCCTATACGACGCATCCGGAGTCCCCTCTGCTGTCCGTCACCCGTCGAATCGCCGACAGCGGCTGCAACCTGGTCGATGCCCGCCTTGCCACCGTGGGCCGCGATGTCTCGGTCACCACCCTGGCCACCGGCTCCTGGGATGCAGTTGCCAAGCTCGAGGCCATGCTGACCCGGCTTGAGCGCGAGGAGAACCTGAAGCTGGTGTGGTACCGCACCGCCGCCAAGCAGGCCCAGTCCAATCTGCTGCCCTATATTGTCGAGGTCGTTGCCGCCGACAAGCCGGGCATCCTGTTCCAGCTGGCCGACTTCTTCGACCGCCAGGGCATCACCATCGAGAACCTGCAGAGCACGCGCTACCAGGCCATGCAGACCGGTGCGGAAATGTTCTCGGCGCAGATCACCATTGGCGTTCCCTCCAACATGCATATCGCCGCCCTGCGCGACGATTTCCTCGAATTCTGCGACCACCTCAACCTGGACGCGATCATGGACCCGATGAAGTTCTGATGTTTCGCGCGCCCATCACAGGCGCGCGGCGTTTCATGTAACTGCAATCGAACTACCCCAGGCTCCGGAAAGGATCTGATGAACATCGGCGATACCCTGGACCGAACCACCCTCGAGCTGCCGCTGGCCCTGTCCGGCGGCACCACCACAAGCCTCGGCGAACTCGCCGGCCAATGGCTGGTGTTGTACTTCTACCCGAAGGACAGCACCCCCGGCTGCACCACCGAAGGCCTGGACTTCAACGCCCTGCTGCCGAAGTTCAAGCGCGCCGGGGCACAGGTGTTCGGCATCTCCCGCGACTCGCTGAAGTCGCACGACAACTTCTGCGCCAAGCAGGGCTTCAAGTTCCCCTTGATCAGCGACACAGATGAAGCGCTATGCACCGCCTTCGACGTGATCAAGATGAAGAACATGTACGGCAAGCAGGTACGTGGCATCGAACGCAGCACCTTTTTGATCTCTCCTGACAGCAAGCTCGTGCAGGAATGGCGCAAGGTCAAAGTCGCCGGCCATGCCGATGCCGTGCTGGAAGCACTGAAGGCCGCTCAAACCAAGTGACCCATCTCCCGTTCCAACCCATGTCATCGCCCTGCCCTGCAGGTGCGATGGCGTGACCCTGTCCCGCCACCAGGAATCGACGATGACCCGAGGCAAGCGCATCTACGTACTGGATACCAACGTGCTGATGCACGATCCGACCGCGCTGTTCAAATTCGAGGAACATGATGTCTACCTGCCCATGCAGGTGATCGAGGAGCTGGACAACGGCAAGAAAGGCACCACCGAGGCGAGCCGCAACGCCCGCCAGGTGAGCCGCTTCCTCAATGAGCTGATCGAAACAGCCGGCATCGGCAGCGTGCAGAACGGCGTGCCGTTGGCACGGCCGAAGGGCCTGCAGCTGCGTGGCGCGCAGAGCGCCGGCAACCTGTATTTCCAGACCAGCCACTTCGAGGCCGGCAAGAGCTTTGGCAAGGTGATCCCGGACAACGCCATCCTCGGCGCGATCCTGGCATTGAAGGAACAGCACCCGGAAACCCCGGTGGTGTTCATCTCCAAGGACATCAACCTGCGGATCAAGGCCGCCATCGCCGGCATCGACTCCGAGGACTACGAGAACGACCGCGCGCTGGACGATTTCAGCCTGCTCTACACCGGCGCCACCGTGCTGCCGGAAGATTTCTGGAAGAAGCACAGCGAAGGCCTGCGCAGCTGGAGCGACAAGGGCCGCACCAGCTACGAGATCATGGCTGCCGACGACGAGGACTGGCATCCCAACCAGTACGCCTACCTGCACGGCGACGACGAAGTCGAACTGAAGGTCAGCAAGGTCGAGGGCGATGGCCGCGTCACCTTGTCGGTGGTCAATGACTTCCGCCACGGTTCGCATTCGGTCTGGGGCATCACCGCACGCAACCGCGAGCAGAACTTCGCGCTCAATGCGCTGATGGACCCGGAGATCGACTTCGTCACCCTGCTCGGCACCGCCGGCACCGGCAAGACGTTGCTGGCACTGGCCGCCGGCCTGGCCCAGACCATGGATACGCAGCGCTACCGCGAGATCATCATGACCCGCGCCACGGTCAGCGTCGGCGAGGACATCGGCTTCCTGCCCGGCACCGAGGAAGAAAAGATGACGCCGTGGATGGGCGCACTCACCGACAACCTGGAAGTGCTGACCCACAACCAGGATGGCGGCGCCTGGGGCCGTGCGGCCACCAATGATCTGCTGGCCAGCCGCATCAAGATCCGCTCGATGAACTTCATGCGCGGGCGCACCTTCCTGTCGCGCTATCTGATTCTGGACGAGGCGCAGAACCTCACCCCCAAGCAGATGAAGACCCTGATCACCCGCGCCGGCCCCGGCACCAAGATCGTCTGCCTGGGCAACGTCGAGCAGATCGACACGCCCTACCTCACTGAAACCACCTCCGGCCTCACCTATGCGGTGGACCGTTTCAAGAATTGGCCGCACAGTGCGCATATCACACTGCGTCGGGGCGAACGTTCGCGCCTGGCCGATTACGCTTCGGAGGTTCTGTGAAACAGCTGCATACCCTGTCCCTGTTGGCCGCAGCCACACTGGCCGTAGCCGCCTGCACGCCGTCGAACACGCGCCCTGGCAGCGTGCCGACGGCGGTAAAGACGGGACAGTCCTGGGTGGTCACCCGCCCCGTGGTCGCCGCGCAGGTGCTGGACACCTGCTCGCGCGACAGCCCCGCCAGACATGCCGGTGAAGTCACCGGCTATTGGGCGCCGAGCCGTGCCGACATCGATGCACTGGAAAGCCGTCTGGCGCAGCTGCAACCCGTTATTGCCGAGCCGGCCCAGTCCGGCCGGCAATACGTGGGCTTCGAATCCGCAGGCAAGCGGCTGATCTACATCAATGCCTTCACCCTGCCCGACCACAGCGAAATGGACCCGGGCCGCGAAGCGATCCGGGTCTGCGATGGCGGCGCGCAGTTCTGGGGCGCGGTGTATGACCCACAAGCCGGCACCTTCAGCAGCATCGAACGCAACGGCGCGAAGTCGTCGCCCTGACCGGGCGGCGCGATGAAAGTCCGCCTGCCCACCTGGGTCTGGATCGGTGCGATTGCGCTGTCCTGCGTGGCAGGCATGGTCAATGCGGTCGGTTTTCTGGGTTTTGAACACCAGGCCGTCAGCCATGTCACCGGCAGCACCAGCCAGCTCGGCATTGCCTTGGCACATGCGGACTGGCGCTCGGTCGGCCACCTCTGGGGACTGCTGATCGCCTTTGCGCTGGGCGCGATCCTTAGTGGACTGATCATCCAGGACAGCACCCTGCAGCTTGGCCGCCGCTACGGCGTGGCGCTGGCACTGGAATCGGCCTTGTTGTTGCTGGCCATCCCTTTGTTCAAGCAGCAGCAGGTCTGGGGCGCACTGGCCGCAGCAATGGCCTGTGGGCTGCAGAACGCACTGGCAACCACCTTCAGCGGCGCGGTCGTGCGCACCACCCACCTGAGCGGCATGTTCACCGATCTTGGCATCGGCCTGGGTCATCTGCTGCGCGGCCTGCCGGTGCCGATGCACCGGCTGACCCTGAGCGGCCTGATCATCAGCGGCTTCCTGGCCGGCGGGGTACTCGGCGCATGGCTGTTTGCGCGCTGGCAGTACGACGCCCTGCTGGTGCCAGCAGTGCTGACCGGATTGAGCGGCCTGGGCTATGTGCTGTACCGGCAATGGGCCATGCGCCGGCAGGCATGAAGCAGGCCATTGGCAAACACTGCACAATCGCTGCATGAGCCCCTCCACCCCCGTTTCCGCCCTGACCATTGCCGGCTCCGATTCCGGCGGCGGCGCAGGCATTCAAGCCGATCTCAAAGCCTTTGCCGCGCATCGCGTGCATGGCCTGTCTGCAATCACCGCACTCACCGCACAGCACACCCGCGGCGTCACCGCCGTGCATGTGCCGCCGCTGGAGTTCCTGCGCGCGCAGATCGATGCCTGCTTCGATGACTTTGATATCCACGCCGTCAAACTCGGCATGCTGGCCAATGCCGAGGTGATCCACCTGGTCGCCGACGCATTGGAACAACGGCGCCCGCCGCAGATCGTGATCGACCCGGTGATGGTCGCCACCAGCGGCGCCAAGCTGCTCGAAGACAGCGCCCTGCGCGCGATGCGCGAGCGGCTGCTGCCGCTGGCCACCCTGCTGACCCCGAATACGCCGGAAGCCGAACTGCTGCTCGGGCGCAGCATCAACAACGCCGACGACGCTGAAGATGCCGCCGCCGCCCTGCTCGACATGGGTGCCGGCGCGGTCCTGCTCAAAGGCGGCCATCTACTGGAAGGCAGCCGGGTCATCGACCGCTACTTCGATGGCGTCAGCCGCGAGGAATTCAGCCATGTGCGGCTACCGGTAGATGCGCACGGTACTGGCTGCACCCTGGCTTCAGCCATCGCCGCGCAGCTGTGCTGCGGGCTGTCGCTGGCCAACGCCTGCGAAGCGGCGATCGACTATGTCGCCCGCGGCCTGCAGGGCGGCTACCACCCGGGCCGCAGCGAGGTCATGGTGCTGGATCATTTCGGCGCTGCGCGCCCGGCATGAGCCTCGAAACCGGGACCACCTCACAGGCAAGCGCGCTGCGCGTCAGCAGCGCCGATGGCCACAGCTTCGAGCTATTGGCCTACCTCCCCGCGAAACCGCGCGCCTGCCTGCTATGGCTGCCGGCATTGGGCGTAGCGGCCCGCCACTACCAGGCCTTCGCCCAAGCCCTGGCAGAACGCGGCATTGCCGTATTCCTGCACGAATGGCGCGGCAACGGCAGCAGCAGCCTGCGCCCTGACCGCAACCACGACTGGGGCTACAAGGAACTGCTGCAGCTCGACCTGCCTGCAGCCGAAGCCGCCGTGCACAACACCCTGCCCGCGCTCCCGTTCCGGCTGGGCGGCCACAGCCTCGGCGGCCAGCTCAGCTGTTGTTATGCAGGCCTGCGTGACGCCGAGCTGGACGCACTATGGCTGGTTGCCAGCGGCACGCCATGGTGGCGAAGCTTCCCGCCGCCGCGCGGTTGGTTGCTGCCCCTGGCGTATCGCTTCCTACCCTGGCTGGCACAACGTAATGGCACCCTGCCCGGACGCCGCGTCGGCTTCGGCGGAACCGAAGCACGCGGACTGATACGCGATTGGGCGCGCGTCGGTCTGAGCAATCACTACGCTGCGCACAATCTGCCCATCGATCTGGAAGCCGGCATGCGCCGCATCAGCGCACCGACGCGCGCAGTGGTGATGGATCGCGATTGGCTGGCGCCGGTCAGTTCCATGCAACAACTGCTGGCAAAGCTCCCCGCCTCTGCGCGCAGCCTGAAACTGCTGTCATCGGCCGAACTGGGCGTGGTTGCCGACCACTTTCATTGGATGAAATCGCCACAGAACGTGGTCTACGCACTGATTCATCCCGAAGATTAAGAAATTTTCACAAAAGCGTTGACGCAAACGGCTCATATCCGCATAATCTCGCTCCTGGCAACGACGCGCTCGTAGCTCAGTTGGATAGAGTACCTGGCTACGAACCAGGTGGTCGGGAGTTCGAATCTCTCCGAGCGCACCATGTCAGAACGCAGATACAATCTGCACCGCTTCAAACTACAACAGCAATGTTGAGCGCTCGTAGCTCAGTTGGATAGAGTACCTGGCTACGAACCAGGTGGTCGGGAGTTCGAATCTCTCCGAGCGCACCAATACCAAAAACAGCAGGCATTGCCTGCTGTTTTTTTATGTGCGTTTTGCGGATGGATAATCACACCGGACAAAACAGCGCCTGACGCGAGCACCAGAGCCCCGCAATAACCAGCATCCAATGTAGTGCCGAGCCATGCTCGGCAGAAGCCTTCGCAGCAATGCATCAGGGCACCACGATCACGCAAAGCTGACACCGCACTGGAGCCACCCGCACGCCACCTGAGCACCTACGAGCTTCGCGGCTTACGCCGCTCCCACAGAAGCACGCAGACACCTCAGCACAGCACGCAGCCCTGTAATGCCGAGCCATGCTCGGCAGAGGCCTTCGCAGCAATGCACCAAGGCACCACGATCCCGCGAAGCTGACCGCACTGGAGCCACCCGCACGCCACCTGAGCACCTACGAGCTTCGCGGCTTACGCCGCTCCTACAGAAGCACGCAGACACCTCAGCGCAGCACGCAGCCCTGTAGTGCCGAGCCATGCTCGGCAGAGGCCTTACAAGCGACGCCGCAACGCGCGGCCGGTCAGCAGCACCCCGAACGCGCCCAGCCCAGCAGAGAGCCACATAAGCCGCGACAGCGGTGCAATTGAGCTCACCAAGGCCCCGCAATCTGATCGCCCGCGAGCTTCGCGGCTTACGCCGCTCCCACAGAAGCACGCAGGCACCCCAGCACAGCACGCCGCCCTGTAGTGCCGAGCCATGCTCGGCAGAGGCCTTACAAGCGTCGCCACAGCGCCTCGCCACTCACTGCGACACCCAGACAACACCGATCCCGCAGAGAGCCGCATATGCCGCGACACTGGCGCTATTGAATTCAAGACCCAGCAATCTGATCGTCCGTGAGCTTCGCGGCTGACGCCACTCCTACAAAAGCGCGTGGCGCACCAGCACGTCGAAACAGAAACTCATCACCACCAGGCGCAGCGACAAAATCAACAGACACAAAAAAGCCCCTTGAAAGGGGCTTTTTTGAAACTGGCGGAGTGAGAGGGATTCGAACCCTCGATAGAGCTTTTAACCCTATACTCCCTTAGCAGGGGAGCCCCTTCAGCCACTCGGGCATCACTCCGTTTCTTTTGCCCCGCCACGTGTATTCCGAAGCGGGGCGCGAAGAATAACGTTAAACGAGGTGAAAGGTAAACCCTTATTCGGAAGTTTCTTCACTTCCGGGGGTCGCGGGCTCATCGCCACGCTGGATACGCTGGAAAATCTCCTCACGGTGCACCGCCACATCCTTCGGAGCGGTGATACCGATACGTACCTGGTTGCCCTTGACGCCGAGCACGGTCACGCTGACCGAGTCGCCGATCATCAAGGTTTCGCCTACACGGCGAGTCAGGATCAACATTTTGCAAATCTCCATGGAACCGGCAGGGTTTCCCGCCGGCATTGGCGCGCTTCTAGCTATGCGCCCCACGACAAAGGGAAAAGACTCCCAATGTTAACGTCAGGGCGCAAACACCTACAAGGTACTTGGCTTGTCACATTCAGGCCAGATGTGGCTTGACCCATCCCAGGACGCCCTCAAGGGCCGCCACCAGCGTGGGACCGTCCTCACCGCCACCCTGGGCCATGTCCGGACGACCACCGCCCTTGCCGCCGATCTGGGCCGCCACGTGCGCCAACAGCTCGCCCGCCTTGACCTTGCCCAGCGCAGCGCCACTGACGCCGGCAACCAGCGCTGCCTTGCCGTCCTGCACGCCCGCCAGCACGATGATGGCGTCACCCAGCTGCTGCTTCAGGCGATCCATGGCATCGCGCAGCGCCTTGGCATCAAAGCCTTCCAGACGCACGGCCAGCACCTTCACCCCGGCCACGTCCACCGCCGAGCCGCCCAGATCAGCGGTAGCGCCGGAGGCGACCTTGGCCTTGAGGGCCTCCAGCTCGCGCTCCAGCTTCTTCTGCCGCTCGGCCAGCTGACGGATCTTGTCGACCACATCACCGGCGCTGCCGCCAAGCAGCTGCGCTGCCTCATGCAGACGCGCTTCCTCGTCGGCGACGTAATCCAGCGCGCCCTGCCCGGTCACCGCCTCGATACGACGCACGCCCGAGGACACACCGCCCTCGGAGGTGATCTTGAACAGGCCGATGTCACCGGTGCGCGACACGTGGGTGCCACCGCACAGCTCGGTGGAGTACTCGCCCATCTTCAGCACGCGTACGTTTTCACCGTACTTCTCGCCAAACAGCGCCATGGCACCGAAGTCCAGCGCTTCCTGCATGCCCATGTTGTGCACTTCGGCGGCGTTGTTGGCGCGCACCTGCTCATTGACCTTGCGCTCGATGAGCGCCAGTTCTTCGGCACTGATCGGCTGGAAGTGCGAGAAATCGAAGCGCAGGCGATCCGGCGCCACCAGCGAGCCCTTCTGCTGCACGTGCGTGCCCAGCACTTCGCGCAGGGCGGCATGCAACAGATGGGTAGCCGAGTGATTGAGGATGGTGGCGCCACGGCGCGATGCATCCACCGCACCGGCCAGCACGTCACCGATTTTCAACGCGCCCTGCTCCAGCTTGCCGACATGGCCGTGGAACTGGCCGGCGAACTTCTGCGTGTCGCTGACCGCCACCTTCACACCGGCAGCCGAGAGCACGCCGGTATCACCCACCTGGCCACCGGACTCGGCATAGAACGGGGTCTGCGCGGTGAACACGATGACCTCGTCGCCAGCCTGCACGGCATCCACCGGGCGGCCATCCTTGATCAGCGCGACGACTTTCAGGCCATCGGCCTGCAGCGCGTCGTAGCCCAGGAACACTGTCGGCGACAGCGTAGCGACCAGTTCGGCCGGCAAAGTGACACCACCACCGAACTTGCCGGCGGCACGCGCGGTTTCGCGCTGGTGTTCCATCGAGGCATCAAAGCCGGCCATGTCCACCGTCATGCCGCGCTCGCGGGCGATATCGGCGGTCAGGTCGACCGGGAAGCCGTAGGTGTCGTACAGACGGAAAGCGTCCACGCCGGGAATGACACCATCGCTGACCTTGGCAGCGACGTCGTCGAAGATCTTCATGCCCGAATCCAAGGTTTCAGCGAAACGCTCTTCTTCGGCCAGCAAGGCGCGCACCACCGTGTCGGCCTGCGCCGGCAGTTCCGGATAGGCCTCGCCCATCTGCTCGATCAGGGTCGGCACCAGCTTGCTGAAGAACGGCTGGCGCACGCCCAGCATCCAGCCATGGCGCAGGGCGCGGCGGATGATGCGGCGCAGGACATAGCCGCGGCCTTCATTGGACGGCAGCACGCCGTCGACGATCAGGAACGAACAGGCGCGGATGTGATCGGCGATCACGCGCAGCGACTTGTTTTCCAGGTCAGCCATGCCGGTCAGCTCGGAAACCTTGCGGATCAACGCCTGGAACAGGTCGATCTCGTAGTTGGTGTGCACGTGCTGCAGGATCGCGGCCAGGCGCTCCAGGCCCATGCCGGTATCCACGCATGGCGCCGGCAGTGGCTGCAGCGAGCCATCGGGCTGACGGTCGAACTGCATGAACACCAGGTTCCAGATCTCGATGAAGCGGTCACCGTCTTCATCCGGCGAGCCCGGCGGGCCACCGGCGATGTGATCGCCATGGTCGAAGAAGATCTCGGTGCAGGGGCCGCAGGGACCGGTATCGGCCATCTGCCAGAAGTTGTCCGATGCGAACGGCGCACCCTTGTTGTCGCCGATGCGCACGATGCGGTCTTCCGGGATGCCGACCATATCGCGCCACAGCGCATAGGCCTCGTCATCGGTCTGGTAGACGGTGACCAGCAGGCGCTCGGCCGGCAGCTTCCAGACCTGGGTCAGCAGCTCCCAGGCCCAGGCAATGGCGTCCTTCTTGAAGTAATCACCGAAAGACCAGTTACCCAGCATTTCGAAGAAGGTGTGGTGGCGGGCGGTATAGCCGACCTGGTCCAGGTCGTTGTGCTTGCCACCGGCGCGCAGGCAGCGCTGGACGTCGGCAGCGCGCACGTAGCTGCGCTTTTCCGCGCCCAGGAACACGTCCTTGAACTGGACCATGCCCGAGTTGGTGAACAGCAGGGTCGGGTCATTGCCCGGCACCAGTGGTGCCGACGGCACGATGGTGTGGCCTTTGCCCTTGAAGAATTCGAGGAAATCAGCGCGGATCTGGGAGGTAGTAAATTTGGCAGGTGTATTCATGGGGACTGGCGATAAGCTGGCAAACGGGTCCCAGCAGCCTGTGCAGGCGCGGGAATTCGGGACAACCGAAACCCTGAAAGGGTATCAGGCCCAGCCCGCCCAGTCCTCATCAGTCCTCTGGATCGTAACGGCTGGCCTGGCGGATACAGTTGCCGTCAAATCCACGCCGGGCCAATAGATCCGCGGCTTTGCGCCGCTGCGCCAGATCTTCCGGGCCGCTGGCGCCAAAACGGCGGCACACCAGCTCACGCGCGTTTTCAGTCCAATCGCCTTCAAACGAAGCCATGGCAGCCTCGATCTGCTCGCTGTCCAGCCCATGGGTGCCCAGCTCCGCGCGGATATGCAGCGGCCCATAGCCACTGCCGGCGCGGTTGCGCACCACGGATTGGGCAAAACGCGCGTCGTCCTGCCAGCCCTCTTCGGCCAAGCGCGCGACCGCCGCATCGACCGCGTCGGGATCGACACCTCGCGATTTCAACTTGCGCCCAAGCTCCTTGCGCGAATGCTCGCGCCTGACCAGCAGCCCCAAAGCGCGCTGCAACGGCGTCTGCTGACGGCCACGCTTGGTTTTGCCCGCAGGCTGGTCATCCATCTCTGTCATAGCACCTACTACTACGCCCAATCCCGGCAACGCCCAACTCCGCCCCATCCCTGGAGCGGAGCCTTCATGGACAAAATGCCGCAGGAGCGGGCGACGTCACTGACGATGCGCCACCCGCTCCCGCGGGAAAATCACTCCTCGCCGTCCTCAGCGTCGCCTTCTTCGCGCGCCGCTTCGGTGGGCTGGAACTTCTCGCGGAGCTCGGCTTCCAGGCGGACTGCAACCTGCGGGTTGTCGCGCAGGTAACCACGGGCGTTGTCCTTGCCCTGGCCGATGCGCTCTTCGCCGTAGCTGTACCAGGCGCCGGCCTTCTCCACCAGCTTGGCTTCCACGCCCATGTCGATCAGCTCGCCCTCGCGGGAAATGCCTTCGCCGTAGAGGATTTCGGTGATGACCTGCTTGAACGGCGGCGCCAGCTTGTTCTTGACCACCTTGATCTTGGTCTGGTTGCCGATGATCTCGTCACCCTTCTTGATCGCACCGATACGGCGGATGTCCAGGCGCACCGAGGCATAGAACTTCAATGCGTTGCCGCCGGTGGTCACTTCCGGGCTCTGGCCCGGCATCATCACACCGATCTTCATGCGCAGCTGGTTGATGAAGATGACCAGCGTATTGGAGCGCTTGATGTTGCCGGTCAGCTTGCGCAGCGCCTGGCTCATCAGACGTGCCTGCAGGCCCGGCAGCTGGTCGCCCATTTCGCCTTCGATTTCCGCACGCGGGGTCAGCGCGGCGACCGAGTCGACCACCACGATGTCGACCGAGCCGGAACGCACCAGCATGTCGGCGATTTCCAGGGCCTGCTCACCAGTGTCGGGCTGCGACAGCAGCAGGTCGTCGACGTTGACGCCCAGCTTGGCGGCGTAGATCGGATCCAGCGCGTGCTCGGCGTCGATGAAGGCCGCGGTGCCGCCCAGCTTCTGGCATTCGGCAATCGCCTGCAGCGTCAGGGTGGTCTTGCCCGAGGATTCCGGGCCGTAGATTTCAACTACGCGGCCCTTCGGCAGGCCACCAATGCCCAGTGCGATATCCAGCATCAACGAGCCCGTTGGGATGATCTCGACGGGTTCGACAACACGGTCGCCCATACGCATCACCGAGCCTTTGCCGAACTGCTTTTCGATCTGACTCAGTGCGGCGGTAAGCGCGCGCTTCTTGTTCTCGTCCATCGTGTTCGTCCTCGGGGTTGATTTCGTTGATTTCGTCATGGGGTCCACTGTAGGGGAGTCGTATCGCATAGGCTGAGACTGCAGCCGAGACGACAAAATTATGGGGCCGACAAGGATACCGACAGCAGCCCAAACACCCGCCCTACGTAAGAGAAACAGTCAGTTACGGCTGCGGAATGCGCGGTTTTCAAATCCGCGGGCTTCAAATCAGCGCGTTTCAGCGGTTGGGCCGCAGCAGGCCGCAGTACAGCCCCTCGATGGAGAAATCCTGGTCGGGCAGGACTTCGATCGGTGCGTAGTCGGGATTGCGCGGCAATAGACGGATACGGTCCTTGGCGATCTTCAGCAACTTGACGGTGATTTCGTCATCGATACGCGCCACCACGATCTGCCCGGAGAGCGCGTCACGGGTGCGGTGCACGCCGATCAGGTCGCCGTTGAAAATGCCCTCGTCAATCATCGAATCACCCTGCACCTTGAGCAGGTAATCCGGCGCGGGCGAGAAAAACACCTTGTCCAGCACCACGTAGTCGTCCGAACCGATGTCCGCGCCGATCGGCAGGCCGGCGGCGACCCGGCCGAGAATGGGCAGGCGCAGCACATCGTCGTTGGCAGCCAGTGCAGGCGCCTGCGCTTCCGCTGCGCCCTCGCTTTCCTGGCGCAGCAGGCGGATGCCGCGAGCGCGTCCTGGGACACGTTCGATGGCGCCTGCCGCTTCCAAGGCATCCAGGTGGTATTGGGCCGAACGTACGCCCTTGAAACCAAAGGCGCGGGCGATTTCGGTCTGCGATGGCGGCATGCCCTCGGCCTCGATGCGCTCGGCGATCAAGTCAAGGATGGCCTGCTGGGTGTCGGTCAGGTTCATGGTTAGTAGTATTACTACTAACAAAAAGAACTGCAAGCCCCTTCGCTGCGAATCAGGAATGCCGTCCGCTGCGCCAGATCGAGAACAGGATCCACACCCCGCAGATGCCGGCGCCGACAAAGCCCAGCAGCCCCAGGGCCAGGAACCAGCGGCTGGAGAGCCCGCCCACGCTGTGCATCACGATCGACGAGCCGATGATCAGCGCCGCGGTGATCACCCCCACCACCAGGCGGTTGGCGGCGCGGTTGACCTGGTCGCCAAAGCCCTGCAAGGCGGTGGTTTCCACCTTCAGCTTGAGCTGTCCACGGCGTGCGGCCTGCACCAGCCGGCGCAGGTCGCGCGGTAGTTCGCCGGCGAAATCCAGCATCCCCAGCAGACTGCGGCGGCCACGCTTGAGCAGCGCCTTGGGCGCGTAGCGCTGCATCACCACCCGCTCCAGGAACGGACGCGCGGCACTGGCCATGTCGAAATCCGGATCCAGCTGCCGGCCCATGCCTTCCAGGGTAAGGAAGGCCTTGATCATCAACGCCAGGTCGGCCGGCAAGGTCAGGCTGTAACTGCGCAGCAGCTGGGTGATATCGCCCAGCATCAGGCCGATGCGCAGATCCTTCAGTGGCACGCCACGGTACTGGTCGACGAACTGGCTGATGTCCTGCTGCAGCCGGGCCTCGTCAACCTCCACGCCACCGGCCCAGTCCAGCAGCACGTCGGCCACCGCCTGCGGTTCCTGCTCGACCAGCCCGTGCAACAGCTGTGCAACCTGGAAGCGGCGCGCTTCGGACAGTGCGCCGACCATGCCGAAGTCGATCACGCCGATACGCCCGTCGCGCATGTAGAAAATATTGCCCGGATGCGGATCAGCGTGGAAATAGCCGTCTTCAAGCACCATCTTCAACACGATGTCGGCACCGCGGCGGGCCAAGGCAGCGCGGTCCAGACCTGCGTCATCCACGGCATCCAGCTTGCGGCCCGGAATGCCATCGACGAAGTCCTGCACGTTGAGGCTTTCGCAGGTCCACTGCCAGTGCACGCTGGGAATCAGGATGTCGTCGCGGCCCTCGAAGTTGCGCGCAATGCGTTCGGCGTTGCGGCATTCAGCAGCGAAATCCATTTCGCTGCGCAGCGATACGGTGAACTGCTGCACCACTTCGGCCGGGCGATAGCGGCGCAAGTCGGGCAAGCGCGCCTCAACGATTTCCGACAGCCGCGCCAGCAGGCGCAGATCGGCCTCGACCACATCGCGGATGCCGGGCCGGCGGATTTTCAGCACGACTTCGCGGCCATCGTGGAGGCGCGCGCGATGCGCCTGCGCCAACGACGCGGCGGCCATCGGTGTCTCATCAAGAAAGGCGAATACCTGCGCGGGCGGCGCACCGAGATCGGCCTGCAACTGCTCACGGATGGCCGCATACGGCAGCGCCGGCACTGCGTTCTGCAGTTCGGACAACTCGGCGATCCATTCCGGTGGCAGCAGATCCACGCGGGTGGCCAGCACCTGGCCAAGCTTGACGAAGGTCGGCCCCAGCTCCTGCATCGCGCTGCGTACACGTACCGGCGCAGTCATCCGCAGCATTTGCTGGCTGTCGTTCCAACGCACCAGACGACCGGCGCGTTCGAGCACCGAGGCGAGCCCGATGCGGCGCACCACGTCGCCAAAACCATAACGGATCAGGACGCCGGCAATTTCCTGCAGCCGGCCCAGATCGCGGACGGTGCCCAGTGTTTCCCACATCGATGTGTACCCCGCTTGGTAGCAGGGCCAGCATGTCACAGTTGCTCGGCAATGCCCCGCAATGCAGCACCCACGGTTTGCCTGCGTACGGCATCGCGGTCGCCGTCGAACTGGAACAACTGTGCGCGGGCGTACCCGCCGCGCCGCTTCCAGCCTATCCAGACGCTGCCCACCGGTTTGTCCGGGCTGCCGCCGCCGGGGCCGGCAATGCCGGTGACCGCCACCGCGATGCCGGCACCGGAATTGATCAAGGCGCCAGCCACCATTTCCAGCACGGTTTCGCGGCTCACCGCGCCGTACTGCTCCAGGGTCTGCGCACGCACACCGAGCAGGCGCTGCTTGGCCTCGTAGCTGTAGACCACCATGCCGCAATCGAAGAATGCCGAGGAGCCGGCTATGTCGGTCATGCTCTTGGCGATCCAGCCGCCACTGCAGCTTTCCGCGGTCACCAGTTGCAACGAGGCTTGCTGCAGGCGCTCGCCAAGCGCGGCGGCCTGGGCGTTGAGATCGGCATCGGTTGGATTGGACATCGCGATAGCAGGGTTTTGTGGGGAACCCTGACGTTTTACCGCAGATCAGGCCTGTATGTCAGGGCACAGCCGGTGGCCGGTCCAATGTGTGAGCCGGCATTGCGCGCGGGATTCGCTGTGTAGCCGATGTAGTTGGGCCATGCGCCCTTTTGCGGTCTGGCAGTGTGGCGGCTTCGCGGCTTACGCCGCTCCTACAAAAAACAGCTGCGGCTGCTGTGGGAGCGGCGTAAACCGCGAAGCTGATATTGCTTGAGGCCACTGGCAGTTGTGCCATCTGACACGATGCCAGCTTCGCGGCTTATGCCGCTCCCACAAACAAGCGGCTCATGCGGCAGCACTCTCTGTGAGTACTGCCAGGGCTGTCGTTCCCCTTATCAGCTCAATCGGCAAGCCGCCGATCTCACCACTCAGGCAGCTTTTCCGGCAACAACGGCTTGATCACCGCGCCGTCTTCGCTGGCGGCCAGCTTCTCGGCCTCGGCGATGGGAATATCCACCTCGACCAGCCAGCCGTCTTCGTCCGCCTGCTCGCTGCGGATGACTTCCAGCTGGTGCAGGCGCGCGCGCAGGCGGCCGGCACTGGGCGGCAGACGCACGCTGCCGGTGACGTGCTGCAGGCCCAGGCGCTTGCCCAGCACCGACTGCAGCAGTTCCAGCCCACGGCCGTCGCGTGCGGAAACCCACACCCGCTCGCGCCGTGAGTCGTCCGGTACGCCGTCCTGTGCATCGTGGCGCACTTCGGCACCTTCGATACGATCGATCTTGTTGAACACCAGCAGCTGCGGCAAGTCGCCCGCACCTACCGCTTCCAGTACCTCATCGACCTGGGCGATGCGCTCTTCACGCAGCGGATCGGCGGCATCGACCAGATGCAGCAGGAAATCCGCTTCGCGCGCTTCGGACAGCGTTGAGCGGAATGCCGCCACCAGATCATGCGGCAGGTTGCGCACGAAGCCGACGGTATCGGCCAGCATCGCATTGCCGCCCGGCAGATTGATCCGCCGCACGGTCGGGTCCAGGGTGGCAAACAACTGGTCGGCAGCGTAAGCCTCGGCACCGGTCAACGCATTGAACAGCGTGGACTTGCCTGCATTGGTATAGCCGACCAGGGCGATACGCGGCATTTCGCTGCGGACCCGCGCACGGCGCATCTGGGTGCGCTGCACCTCGACCTTCTCCAGCCGCTTCTGCAACTGCTCGACCCGCTTCTGCAGCAGGCGGCGGTCGGTTTCCAGCTGGGTTTCACCCGGGCCACGCAAACCGATGGAACCACCGCGCTGACGCTCAAGGTGGGTCCAGCCGCGCACCAGCCGGGTCGACATATGCCGCAACTGGGCCAGCTCGACCTGCAGCTTGCCCTCGTGGCTGTGTGCCCGCTGGGCGAAGATATCCAGGATCAGGCCGGTGCGATCGATCACGCGACGCTCCAGGTAGCGCTCAAGGTTGCGCTCCTGCACCGGGCTGAGTTGATGATTGACCAGCACCAGATCGGCACCGGTGGCGTCGGCCGCAGCCTTCACCTCTTCCAGCTTGCCACTGCCGATCAGGGTGGAAGGATTGGGCCGATCCATGCGTGCGCTGATGGTCGCGGCAATGCTTGCCCCGGCCGAACGTGCGAGGTCGGTGAATTCTTCCAGCACATCTTCTTCCAGCCGGCCAACATGCGGCTGGATCAACAGCGCATGTTCGCCCTTTTTCGAGCGGTCAAACATGCGCCGCCACCTGCTTATTCGTTGTCGTTGTCAATTTCGTCATCAGCTGCCTGGCTTCCATCACCCGATTGCACGTAACCACCACCCGGCCCCACGCGCACATTGCGCGCCGGCACCACCGTGGAAATAGCGTGCTTGTAGACCATCTGGCTGACGGTATTACGCAGCAGCACCACAAACTGATCGAACGACTCGATCGTGCCCTGCAATTTGATGCCATTTACCAGGTAGACCGAAACCGGCACGCGCTCACGGCGCAACGCATTCAGAAACGGATCCTGCAAAGACTGCCCCTTGGACATCGTCTACTCCTCGTTATTGTTTTTATGAACCGGACTGATGGCGGCGTCCCCTGCCCGCCCGGAACCCTGATGGTACACCGCCGCGCGCTTGCTCAGCCTTGCAGAAAGCGGGAAACCGCGTTCCGCACACCAGACATGTCCCGAACTGGATCAAACCAGCGCGCATCCAGCTCGCCGCGCAGCCAGGTGATCTGCCGTTTGGCCAGCTGACGGGTGGCAAACACGCCCTTGTCGCGGAATTCAGCGGCAGTGCCCTGGCCGTCCAGGAACTGCCAGGCCTGCCGGTAGCCCACCGCGCGTACCGCCGGCAGGTCCAGTGGCGCGGCGACCGTCGCCATCTGCGGCAGTGCCCGCAAGGCCCGCACTTCGTCCAGGAAGCCGCGCTCCAGCATCAGGTCGAAGCGGCGCTCGATACGCTGATGCAGCACCGCGCGCTCGGCCGGGGCCAGCACCAGTTTCAGCACCCGCACCGGCAGCCGCGCGATGCCCGGCAATGCCTGCCAATAGCTGATCGGCTTGCCGGTCAGACGATAAACCTCCAACGCCCGCTGGATGCGCTGCGGATCGGTGGCATGAATGCGCGCGGCGGCCACCGGGTCCAGTTGCGCCAGCTGGGCATGCAGGGCCGGCCAGCCGCAGGCCTCTGCCTCGGCGGCAATCGCCGCACGCGTGGCAGGGTCCGCCTCCGGCATCGGTGACAACCCCTGCAGCAGGGCACGGAAATACAGGCCGGTACCGCCGGCCAGTATCGGCAATTTGCCGCGCGCGACGATGTCACGCACCGCCGCCGTTGCATCTGCCGAAAACTCGGCAGCCGAATAGGTCTGCCAGGGGTCCCGCAGGTCCAGCAGATGGTGGGGAATACCGTCCTGTTCGGCGGCGTCCGGCTTGGCTGCGCCAATCTCCAGGCCACGGTAGACCAGTGCCGAATCGACGCTGACGATCTCACCGTCATAGGCCTTGGCCAAGGCAATCGCCGCTGCGGTCTTGCCCGAGGCGGTAGGCCCCATCAGGGCGATGGCCAATGGCCGTTGATCGGCGCCCATCAATCCTCATCCGGCCAGCGCGGCATGGCAGGCTTGTCGGCGCGCGGCGCAGGTACTGCAGCCACCGCTGCGAGCACCTTGAGCGCATCCACGGTTGCAGCCACATCATGCACACGCACCATCATCGCGCCGTTCTGCACCGCCAGCAGATGTGCAGCCAGCGAGCCAGCCACGCGTTCGGCAGCCAGCGCGCGGCCGGTGACATCGCCGATGCAACGCTTGCGCGAAAAGCCCGCCAGCAGCGGCGCGCCCAGGCTGTTCAACCGCGCCTGCGCCGCCAGCAAGGCGAAATTCTGCGCGGTGTCCTTGTTGAAGCCATAGCCAGGGTCGAGCAGCAGCCGCTTGCGCCCGATGCCTGCCATTTCGGCGGCAAAGATGCGTTCGGCAAGGAAACGCTGCACATCCCCGGCGATATCGACATAGCTGTGCGCAATGCCGGCGTCGTAGGGCCCGCCAACCGCGTGCATCAACACCACCGCCGCCTTGGAGTCGGCAACCGCCTCGAGTGCACCGGGCTGCTGCAGGGCCTGCACGTCGTTGATCATGTGCGCACCGGCGGCAAGCGCGGCGCGCATCACCTCCGGCTTGAAGGTGTCCACGCTCAACGGCACCGACACCCGCGCGGCCAGGGCTTCGATCACCGGCACAACCCGATCGATCTCTTCCTGTACCGACACCGGGCTTGCGCCCGGACGGGTGGATTCGCCGCCGATGTCGAGCAGGTCGGCCCCTTGCTCCACCAGCGCCAATGCATGCGCAACCGCAGCCGCGGTATCGGCATGCTGGCCGCCATCGGAGAACGAATCCGGGGTGACATTGACGATGCCCATTACCAGCGGCCGGTCCAGCCGCAGCGTCAGGCCGCCGCATTCCAGGGTGGGGACAACATCAAACATGGGCGCTCCTGCGGACGGCAACCAGACCTAGTCTAAGCCGCCGCAAGCGGGGCTCAAACGCTGTCGTATCAGTGTTTAGGGACCACCTGCCAAGCAGCGGCAAGGCACGTGACCGGGATCGCTTCACGGCTTTTTGCGAGCGCGGATGCGGCTGCCGATCAGGCTCAGGATCACCCCCAACACTACGCCGATGAAGATGCCGGCCAGGAAATTATTGGTCTTCACCCCGAAGCCGACGCCGGCGACGGTGGCGATGATCATTTCCGGCACATTGGCCGAGGGCGCCTTGGGCGGCGGCGGGGAAGCATTCATGGGACTGGACCTGGAAAAACCAATATGCCGCTATTCTCGCCCAGCACGCTGGCTGGCGCATAAAAAAACGGGCCGGAAAACCGGCCCGTTCTTCATTGACACAAGACGACTGCCTCAGTGCTGGCCGGCAGGGTCGGTGATCGGCGTCACCGGCTGCTGCGCGTCGCCACCCTTGCCGTCGTCGGTACGGTCATTGTTGCCACCCTTGTCCACCCAACCGGCCGGCGGCGAAGGCTTGCGGCCTTCCATGATCGCCTTGACCTGCTCGGCATCGATGGTTTCCCAGTCCAGCAGCGCGGCGGTCATCGCTTCGACGATCTCGCGCTTCTCTTCCAGAATCTTGTAGGCAACCTGGTACTGCTCGTCGAGGATGCGACGGATTTCCGCGTCCACCTTCTGCTGGGTGGCCTCGGAAATGGTCTTGCTGTGCATGCCATAGCCGGCTTCTTCGTCGGCGTAGACCATGGTGCCCATCACATCGGACATGCCGTACTTGGTGACCATGCCACGCGCCAGCTTGGTGGCGCGCTCGAAGTCGTTGGAGGCGCCGGTCGACATCTCACCGACGAAGATCTCCTCGGCGATACGGCCACCAAACAGGATCGCCAGCTCTTCCAGCATGCGATCGCGGTACTTGCTGATGTGGTCGTGCTCGGGCAACTGCCAGGTCACGCCCAATGCCCAGCCGCGCGGCATGATGGTGACCTTGTGCACCGGGTCGGCCTTGGGCAACGACATGGCGACAACGGCGTGGCCGGACTCGTGGTAAGCGGTGTTGCGACGCTCATCCTCGCGCATGACCATGCTGCGGCGCTCAGGACCCATGTAGATCTTGTCCTTGGCGTCCTCGAAGTCCTTCATGTCGACTTCCTGCTTGTTGCGACGAGCCGCAAACAGGGCGCCTTCATTGATCAGGTTGGCCAGATCGGCACCGGAAAAACCCGGAGTACCGCGTGCCAGCACTTCCGGACGCACGTCATCGGCGGCCGGCACCTTGCGCAGGTGCACGCGCAGGATCTGCTCGCGGCCCTTGATGTCTGGCAGGCCGACCATCACCTGGCGGTCGAAACGGCCCGGACGCAGCAGCGCCTTGTCCAGCACGTCGGGTCGGTTGGTGGCGGCGATCACGATCACGCCTTCACCGCCCTCGAAGCCGTCCATCTCGACCAGCATCTGGTTCAGGGTCTGCTCGCGCTCGTCATGGCCACCGCCCATGCCCGAGCCGCGGTGACGGCCGACGGCATCGATTTCGTCGATGAAGATGATGCACGGCGCGTGCTTCTTGGCCTGCTCGAACATGTCGCGCACGCGGCTGGCACCGACGCCGACGAACATCTCGACGAAGTCCGAACCGGAGATGGCGAAGAACGGCACCTTGGCCTCGCCGGCAATGGCGCGGGCCAACAGCGTCTTGCCGGTACCCGGCGGGCCCACCATCAACACGCCGCGCGGAATCTTGCCGCCCAGCTTGGTGAACTTGGAGGGGTCACGCAGGAACTCGACCAGCTCGCCGACTTCTTCCTTGGCCTCGTCACAACCGGCGACGTCGGCAAAGGTGACCTTGATCTGGTCTTCGCCCTGCAGCTTGGCGCGGGATTTACCGAAGGACATCGCGCCCTTGGCCCCACCGCCACCGCCCTGCATCTGCCGCATCATGAAGATCCAGAAACCGATCAACAGCAGTATCGGCAGGAACTGCAGCACGATGCCCCAGAAACTCGGGCCAGCCGGCTCCTGACGGGCAACTTCAACATTCTTCGAATACAGCTGATCCAGCAGCTTGGGGTCGGCCGGCGCGTACAGTGCACCGTCAGAGCCGTCAGCACGCTTGAAGCGCAGGTGGTTGGTGGTCAGCGTGGTCTTGTCGGTGTACTCGACCGACTTGATCCGGCCCGCGTCCACTTCCTGCAGGAACTGCGTGTAATTACGGGCATCGCCAGCAGCTGCTGCGCCGCTACGCGGGGCAAAGCTCTGGAACACCACCATCAGCACGACGGCGACAACCACCCATAACAGGAGGTTCTTGGTCAGGTCGTTCATCCTCATCGGCTCCGGTGTCCCTCTAGATACTAATTTCTGATAAGTCGTACGGTTGAGCTTACTTTATCTGGGTGCGCTTGCCCTGCCCCAAGGCATAAACCTCGGATGAACGCTTGCGTGAAGCGTCCGGCTTGCGAATGGCCACTTTGTCATAACGACGGCGCATTTCGCGCACGTAGTCGTCAAAGCCGACGCCCTGGAACAACTTGATCAGGAACGCCCCACCCGGCTTGAGATGGTTGTCGGCAAAATCCAACGCCAACTCCGCCAGGTGCATCATCCGCGGTTGGTCAACCGCATCCATACCACTCTTATTGGGGGCCATATCCGACAGCACAAGGTCCACCGGCTGATTCCCGAGCATGGCTTCAAATGCCGATAGGACGTCTTGTTCCCTGAAGTCTCCGTGAAGGAACTCCACGCCAGCCAGCGGCGGCATTTCCAGGATATCCAGTGCCAGTACCCGGCCGGTATCGCCCATCTGCCTGCGCACCTGCTGCGACCAGCCACCCGGGGCGGCGCCCAGATCGACCACCACCATATGCGGCTTGAGCAAGCGGTCACGCTCCAGCAGCTCCTCCAGCTTGTAGGCCGCGCGCGAGCGCATGCCCTCCTTCTGGGCCTTTTTTACAAAAGGATCGGAGAAGTGTTCTTTCAGCCAGCGCTGGCTACTTTTGCTACGGGAAGGCATTGGCAATGGGGCTCACAGGGGTGGTCATGATACCCTGAACCCCCTTGATTACCTGTAGTCCTGTATGTCTATCGTCCTGACCTCGGCCCAGAACCGATTCCTGCGCGGCATCGCGCATGACCTGAAAGCACTGCTGCAAATCGGTGGCAAAGGGGTCACCCCGGCCTTTTTGGCCGAGCTGGACGAGGTGCTGGAGCGCCACGAGCTGGTCAAGGTCAAAGTGGCTGCAGAAGACCGCGAAGCGCGCGACGCGCTGATCGATGAAATGGTCCAGGCCAGCGCTTCGGCACTGGTGCAGCGCATCGGCCACGTCGCCGTGCTCTACCGCCCGGCCAAGGAAAAGCGCCAGATCGTTCTGCCGCGCGGCTGATCGCCGAGGAAGCAAGATGCAGCTCAGTCGCGAACTACCCGATTACATCTATTCCCTGCGCCAGGCCGATGGCCACCAGGCGAAGGTGAACGACCGCGTGCTGGGCCGCAGCTTCATCCTGTCGCCGAACACCCTGATTGAAGACTGGCCGGTGACCTCGGTCGCCGAGCTGAGCGCCGAGCATCTGGCACCGGCCCTGGAACAGAATCCGGCCCTGGTCATCCTCGGCACGGGTGAAAGGCAGATCTTCCCGCCTGCGGCAGTGATGGCCGCCTGCCTGACCCGCGGCATCGGCATCGAGGTGATGAACAATGCCTCCGCCGCGCGCACCTTCAACGTGCTGGCCGGCGAGAACCGCCGCGTGGTGATGGCCATCATTCTGGAAAGCGCCTCGTAAAGCGGCAGCAGTACCGGCAACAGGTTCTGTAGGAGCGGCGTAAGCCGCGAAACACCTGAGCAACCAGGCGGCAGACATGTAGGTAATCCAGCGATACCAGCTTCGCGGCTTACGCCGCTCCTACAAGCCGTTTCCTGCGGATGCTGATGTGTCGCGGGCTTTGCCCTTGCCGAGCATGGCTCGGCACTACCCAGCCGCAGGCTGCCGGCTTTACCCCGGCAGCGCATGCTTAACTGCAACACATTCTGTAGGAGCGGCGTAAGCCGCGAAGCACCTGAGCAAGCAGGCGGCAGACACATGGCAATCCAGCGATGCCGGCTTCGCGGCTTACGCCGCTCCTACAAGCCGTTTCCTGCAGGTGCTGGCATATCGCTGGCCCCGCCCTTGCCGAGCATGGCTCGGCACTACACAGCTGCGGGCTGCCGGGTTTGCCCCGGCAGCGCCTGCTTACCTGTTCGGCAGGTAGATCAACGGATCAACCGGCTTGCCGTTGTAGCGGATCTCGAAATGCAGCATGTCGCGCGAGGTGCCGGTGCGGCCCATCTCGGCGATCTGGTCGCCGGCCTTCACGCTCTGGCCTTCGTTGACCAGCCGCTTGCGGTTATGCCCGTAGGCCGACAGCCATTGGTCGTTGTGCTTGATGATGATCAGCTCGCCGTAGCCGACCAGGCCGGCGCCGGAATACACCACCACACCCGGACCGGCGGCACGCACGGCCTGGCCGCTGCTGCCGGCGATATCCACGCCCTGCTTGGTGGCCTCACCGGCCACGAAACGGCCCACCAACGCGCCCTCGGCCGGCCAACGCCAGGCGATACCGCTGTTGACCGGGGTAGCCGTCGCTGCCGGCGGCGTTGCCGGGCGGGTCGTGGTCGTCGTTGAACCACCTGTCGCCGGCCGACTGGCCGTGGCGCCGCCCGGATACAGCCGCAGCGCCTGCCCCGGATAGATCGTGTAGGGCTCGGACAGGCCATTCCACGCGGCAAGGTCACGCGGGGTGATGTTATTGATCCGGGCGATACCGAACAGCGTATCGCCGCGACGGACAACCGCGGTCTGGCCAGGCTTGGCCACCGAGGTCCGCGGCGTGGTCGAGGTGGACGAGCCGGAGCCGCCGCCCGAGGGTTTGACTACCGTGGCGGTGCCGCAGGCGGCCAACGAGACCACCGCCAGCACGGCCAGTGCCCTGCCCAATCCCTTGCCCAACATCAATGCATTCATGCGAATTTAGCCCTCCAGACCAACCACGCCACCAGGCCCACCACCAATGCGGTGGCGATCCAGCCCAACGGCTCAATCCAGCGTCGTAACCGCTCGGCCGCCTTTGCGCCGCCGAAGCGGATCACCGCCGCCAACAAATAAACCCGCTTGCCACGCCCCACCAGCATGCTCAGCACATATTGCGGGAGCGGCACGCCGACGATACCCGAGGCCCATGTGAAGACCTTCATCGGAATGGGCATGAAGCCGCCCAGCACCAGGAAGGTAAACACCGCCCACGGCGACTCCACCATCTTCGCCTGCAGGGTGGCGATGCCGCCTTCAATAGCCGGCAACATGCCCAGCGCCTCGAATACCGGCTTCAAGGCCTCGAAGGCGTAATGGCCCAGCGCATAGCCCACCATCGCGCCGGCCATCGAACCAGCCAGGCTCAGCGTTGCAAAACGCCAGCCCTTGCGCGGCTGCGCCACGCACATCGGCATCAACATCACTTCGGGCATCACCGGGAAGATGATGGCCTCGATGAAACTGAGCACGGTCAAATAGGTTGGCGCGCGCTCGTTGGCGGCCCAGACCATGGCACGGTCGTATAACGGCCCAAAAATCTTCATTCAGTGAGTAGTCCTGTCTCAGTCCAGCATGCCGGGCAACAGTGGCACGAAACTCACCGGTGCCAGCTCTTCCTGGGCAATGGTGCCATCGGCGAGCCGGGTCAGTTGCAACAGCACCTGTCCGCCGGGCCCACCGACCGGCGCAACCAGCCGGCCGCCCACGGCCAACTGGTCGATCAAGGCATCAACCAGCGCTGGCGCCGCGGCAGTCACCACGATGGCGTCATAGGGGCCATGCTCGGCCCAGCCAACACGGCCATCGTCATGCTTGGTGCGGATATTCATGCCCAGGTGGCGGAAGCGCTTGCGCGCCTGCCGCAGCAGGTCGCCGATGCGCTCGACGGTGAACACTTCCAGCCCCAGCGCACCGAGGATGGCCGCCTGGTAACCCGAGCCGGTGCCCACTTCCAGTACTTTCTTCGGCGCAACCGCGAGCACCACTTCCGTCATCCGCGCCACAACCCAGGGCTGGGAGATGGTCTGGCCATGGCCAATTGGCAATGCGGTGTCTTCATAGGCACGCGACGCCAGCGCCTCGTCGATGAACAGATGACGCGGCACCACACGCACGGCATTGAGCGTGGCCTCGTCGGCGATGCCTACTTCGCGCAGGCGGTCCACCAGGCGGTCACGGACCCGTTGCGAGGTCATGCCGATGCCCACGGCCTCCGGCTGCAGGCGCATTCGCGCCGTCATTCCGGCTTCCCCAGCGTGTCGGTCAGCCCGCCTACCCAGCTGGCGACCTTTTCCAAGGCCGAGTAGCGGGTAAGGTCCACCTGGATCGGGGTGATCGAGATATGACCGGTACGCACAGCATGGAAATCGGTGCCGGGGCCGGCGTCCTGCTCACTGCCGGCCGGGCCGATCCAGTACACGGTATTGCCGCGCGGATCGGTTGCCGGGATGCAGGCTTCGGCGCGGTGCCGGTTGCCCAGCCGGGTAACCTCGAAACCGCGGATTTCTTCCCACGGCAGGTCAGGCACATTGACGTTGAGAATGGTGTCGGCCGGCAGCGGATCGGCGATCAGCCGCGACACGATCTCCACCGCGGCGCGGGCAGCGGTGCGGAAATTCCTTGCTTCGTGCTTGTGCGTGACCAGCGACACTGCCACTGATGGCAGGCCGAGGAAGCGCCCTTCCATCGCTGCCGACACCGTGCCCGAATAGATCACATCGTCGCCCAGGTTGGCGGCGTTGTTGATCCCGGATACCACGATATCGGGCTCGTATTCGAGCATGCCGGTCAGCGCCAGATGCACGCAGTCGGTGGGTGTACCCGCAACCGAACAGGTGTAGTGGTCAATGCGGCGCAGACGCACCGGCTGATCCAGCGTGAGTGAGTTGGAGGCACCAGAACGGTCACGGTCCGGCGCCACCACGGTGACTTCATGTCCGGCGTTGCGAAGCTCCTCGGCCAACATCTTGATGCCCGGGGCGTCCACACCATCGTCATTTGATACAAGTACGCGCATTAAAGGCCTGGGTTACTGGATCAACACGCGGCGCTCCCACTCAGCGCCGCAATCGCCGGAACCCCCGGTTAGTACATCACCGGGACGGACCGACCTGAGCGGCCATGATACCGGAATGCACCCTGGCACTTTCCACCCCGCAGGGCTTGCCTGCGATCGCGCGCACGTTACGCTGTGCAAATGTCGTACCCAGATGATGAAGATGACGCCGCATTGTTCCGCTCGGCCATCGGCGAAGTGACGCCGATGCGCCCGGTGGAGCCCCCGCCTGTGGGCAAACCCAAGCCCAAGCCGCGCGCGCGCATGAAAGAATTGGATGAATCCGAGGCCCTGGGCGAATTTGCCCGCCTGCTGCGCTCCAGTACGCCGCTGGAGGCGGGTGACAACGCGAGCTATCGACGCGACAACCTGCCGCCGCGCATGTTCCAGCGGCTCAAGCGCGGCCAGTATTCAGTGCAGGACGAACTGGACCTGCACGGCGCCAGTGCCGCCCAGGCCGAGAACCTGCTGCGCCAGTTCCTGCTCGAAGCCCGCGCGCATGAACATGGCTGCGTGCGCATCATCCACGGCAAGGGCCTGCAGTCAGATGGCGGTGCGCCGGTGCTGAAGAATCTGGTCGACCGCATGCTGCGCCAACGCAATGATGTGCTGGCCTTCCATTCGGCGCCGCCCACCCAGGGCGGCACCGGTGCGGTACTGGTACTGCTGGCCAACCGCTGAGTTGCGCGCGTGTGCTGCCACCTGGCCAGCCCACCCATCACCGTAGCCCGGGTAAGCGCAGCGCACCCGGGGCTGTCCGCGCGACGTGTTAAAGCGACACTGGCTGCCAGCTTCCCGGGTGCGCTTGCGCTCACCCGGGCTACGGTTTGGTCAGGCGTCTATTCGGAGGCGTCTTCTGCGCTGGGCACTTCGGCTTGAGCTGACGGAGCGGTCTCTGTAGCCCGGGTAAGCGCAGCGCACCCGGGGCTGTCCGCGCGACGTGTTGAAGTGACACTGGCTGCCAGCTTCCCGGGTGCGCTTGCGCTTACCCGGGCTACGGCTTGGTCAAGCGCTTATTCGGCGGCGTCTTCTGCGCTGGGCGCTTCGGTTTCAGCCCGCGCAACGCCCGCAATTTCATTGCGGCTTGCGTCGGTCACTTCGCCCAGTTCATGCAGCACCGCGGTGGCATAGCAGCCCGGCGGCAAGGCGAAGGACACTTCCAGCACGTCGTCCGCCAGCCACTGGTGCTGCATCAGCGACGGCTTCAGCCGCAGCGAGCGCCGCTCCTGCTTCAGTCCAGCCTGCTCCAACCCGGCGCGCAAGGCCATGGCCTGTTCGTCGGCCAGCGCCTGATCTTCGAGTGCGCGGGCAGCGCCGGTCGCGCGCAGTTCACCAACACCCCACAACGGCGCACTGGGATGAATATCAAAGCGCCCCAGCCGCTCAGCCAACACCTCGCTCATCGGTTCCGGGCCGAACACCGAACGACTGCCGTCCAGCATCCAGATCTCGCCGTCCAAGGCCGTGTCCCAGTTGCCCTGCTCCACGCGCGCGGCCAGCACGCGGTTGAACAAGGCCGATCGGGCAGCAGACAGCAGCATCGAGCGCTGATCCTTGCGCACCCGGCGGCCGGCAAACATCTGCAGCGCAGCCGGCACATTGCCGCCGTCGCGACCAAAGCGCTGCTCGCCGAACCAGTTCGGCAGGCCGCGTGCTGCAACAATCTGCAGCCGCTCTTCGATCGCCGCCTTGTCACCCTGCACGCCGCGCAGCACCAACTTGAAGCGGTTGCCCGCCAATGCGCCGCGCTGCAATTTGCGGTTGTGCCAGGTTGACGCCAGCACATGCAGTTCGTCCGATTCCAGCAGGGCCAGATCCGGCGCGACGCGCTTGGGCAGGTGCACACTGAAGCGCTGCGTGGTCACGGCATGGCGATCTTTCTGGCCGGCATAGCTGACGCCCATTTCCGGCACACCGGCCCATTGCGCCAACTGCTTGGCGATGGCCACGGTATTGGCATTGCGCTTGCGGATATCCAGCAGCAGGTGTTCACCCTCGCCGGTCGCTTCGAAAGCCGGAATTTCATCCACCTGGAAATCTTCCGGCACGCTGCGGATCGCCGCGGTCAGCAGCGGCTCGCCAAAGGCCAACGGCAGCGCGTTCATGCGGCTACCAACAAGGCCACAGCCTGCGCGGCTATGCCTTCTTCGCGGCCGGTGAAGCCCAGTTTTTCGCTGGTGGTGGCCTTGATGCTGACCCGGTCCAGGTCGATTTCCAGCAGCTGCGCCACCTTCTGACGCATCGCCAGCGCGTGCGGGCCCACCTTGGGCCGCTCGCAGATCACGGTGATATCGACATTGCCAACCTGCCAGCCGCGTTCGCGCAGCATTTCATTGCAGTGGCTGACAAAGCGGCTGCTGTCCGCGCCCTTCCAACGCGCATCGGACGGCGGGAAATGCACGCCAATATCACCCAGCGCCAGCGCGCCGAGCATGGCATCGCACAGCGCGTGCAAGGCCACATCGCCATCGCTATGGGCGAGCACGCCACGGCTGTGCGGCACGCGCACGCCGGCCAGCATAATGTGGTCGCCCTCACCGAAGGCATGCACGTCATAGCCCTGGCCAATACGGATGGGAGGGAAGGAAACAGAAGAGTTCATGGCAATACTTCTTGGCAGAGCCGACGCCAACGCGCCGGCAAGGGATCAGCTGCCGCGCCGCGACAGCTCGAATTCGAAACGGGCCAGATCGGCCGGTGTGGTGACTTTGAAATTGCTTTCGGCGCCTTCGACCAGCAGCGGGCGCACGCCCTGGCGCTCCATTGCCATCGCCTCGTCGGTGACATCAACACCGGCTGCAGCGGCCTCCTGCAAGGCGCGGGTCAGCTGATGGCGGCGGAACAACTGCGGGGTCAATGCGCGCCACAGCCGTTCACGCGGCTCGGTGCGGTCAATGCCACCGTCATCGCCTGCGCGCTTGAGCGTATCGCGTACCGGCGCGGCAAGAATGCCGCCGACCGGATCGGCACGCCCCACTTCCAGCAGGCGGCTCAAGTCAGCCGCGGCCAGATTCGGCCGCGCCGCATCATGGACCAGCACGAAATCATCGGCACGCACGCTGTCCGGCAGAGCCTGCAAGCCGGCCAATACCGACGCTGCGCGGGTCTCTCCTCCCACGCAGGTCAGCACCGGCTTGTCGGCAAACGAGGTCCAGCCCGGCCAATCGGCATCATTGTCAGCAATGGCCACCATCACCCCGGCAACGCCGGGATGGGCAAGCAGGCATTGCAGGGCATGTGCCAGCAGCGGCTCGCCGTCGGCCAACAGGTATTGCTTGGGCACCGGGCCGCCGAAACGCGCACCGCGCCCGGCCGCGGGGACCACCGCCCAGGTCTGTACGATCACGGCACATTCTCCGGCGGCGACTGCTGGTCGCCCTGCCCGGCCGGCGTGTTCGCGGCGGGCACAGGCACCACAGGGGCGGCTACCGGAGCATTCTCGACCACCCGGTAGAACTTTTCACCCGGCTTGATCATGCCCAGTTCGCTGCGCGCACGCTCTTCGATGGCTGCCTCGCCATCCTTGAGATCCTGGACTTCAGCGGCCAGGGAATCATTGCGCTGCTGCAGACCGTCGTTGTCACGCTTCTGGTTGGCCACCTGCGCCTCGAGCATCATCACTTCGCCCGAGTTGCCCTGGCCAAACCAGAAGCGGTACTGCAGCAACGCCAGCAGTACCGCCAGCACCAGCAGCAGCCAGCGCCAATTACGCATGACGATCAGCGCTTGAGCGAGACAAACGCATCACGGCCGGCATAGCGTGCACCGCTGCCGAGGGCTTCCTCGATGCGCAGCAGCTGGTTGTACTTGGCCACGCGATCGCTGCGGCACAGCGAGCCGGTCTTGATCTGGGTGGCAGTGGTGGCCACGGCGATGTCGGCGATGGTGGTGTCTTCGGTTTCGCCCGAACGGTGCGAGACCACGGCCGCGTAACCGGCCTTGTCGGCCATGGCAATGGCTTCCAGAGTCTCGGTCAGGGTGCCGATCTGGTTGACCTTGATCAGGATGGCGTTGGCGGTGCCCGACTCGATGCCTTCGGCGAAGATCTTCGGGTTGGTGACGAACAGATCGTCGCCGACCAGCTGCACCTTGTTGCCGATGCGCTGGGTGAGCAGCTTCCAACCGGCCCAGTCATTTTCGGCCAGGCCGTCCTCGATGCTGATGATCGGGTACTGCGCGGCCCAGTCGGCCAGGAAGTCGACGAACTGGTCGGAGGTCAGGCGCTTGTTTTCGCCGACCAGGTTGTACTTGCCGTTCTCGTAGAACTCGCTTGAAGCCACATCCAGACCCAGCAGGACATCTTCACCGGCGTTGTAACCGGCCTTGCCGATGGCTTCCAGAATGGTGTCCAGTGCCTCGACGTTACTGCGGAAGTCCGGTGCGAAGCCGCCTTCGTCGCCCACCGCCGTGCTCAGGCCGTGGCTCTTCAACACCGACTTGAGGGCGTGGAAGATTTCGGTGCCCGCGCGCAGCGACTCGCTGAACGAGCTGAAGCCGACCGGCAGGACCATGAATTCCTGGAAATCGACGTTGTTGTCGGCATGCGCGCCGCCGTTGATGATGTTCATCATCGGCACCGGCAGCGACGGCGCAGCGCCGGTCTTGGCGGCCAGGTACTGCCACAGCGCCTGCTTCTTCGAAGCGGCGACCGCGTGGGCAGCAGCCATCGAGACCCCGAGCAGCGCATTGGCACCCAGGCGGCCCTTGTTCTCGGTACCGTCCAGATCGATCAGGCGACGGTCCAGGCCCTCCTGGTCTTCGGCATTGAAGCCGGCCAGCGCGGTGGCGATGGCGCCGTTGACGTTGTTCACGGCGTTGCGCACGCCCTTGCCCATGTAACGGGTCTTGTCACCATCGCGCAGCTCCACAGCCTCCTTGGTACCGGTCGAAGCACCGGACGGCACGGCGGCACGGCCGAACGAGCCGTCGGTCAGGGTGACTTCGGCTTCCAGCGTGGGGTTGCCACGGCTGTCGAGGATTTCACGGGCGTGGATCTTGGCGATGTTGGTCATGTCTGGGGGCTAGGCTCGTTTGGGTGAGTCTGTTATCGACGGGAAACGCAAAATACCGGCGGGCAGTTTAAACGAAGCGCAGCCCGGCGCGGCCGTTGCTTTCGCTTGAAAGCGGCCCGGAGCGCCGAAACGCACAAGGCCCGCACGGAGCGGGCCTTGTTTGAGGTGGACGCCTTGCCCTTCTCCCTGCGGGAGAAGGTGCCCGAAGGGCGGATGAGGGTAAGGAGAGCGAAGCTCGCCTCAATTCACACGCTACGGGTAACGCCTGCCGAGCATGGCTCGGCACTACAGTGCCATTTTCCCCGGTAGAGCCTCTGCCGAGCATGGCTCGGCACTACATGACCATTTCTGCTGGGAAAGCCCCTGCCGAGCATGGCTCGGCACTACCTATTACGCGCGGGCTTCCTGCAGCAGCTTGCCGCCGGCCTTCTTCTCGCGTGCGGCGCGGATGAAGCCGATGAACAGCGGGTGGCCGCCACGCGGGGTGGACAGGAACTCCGGGTGCGCCTGGCAGGCCAGGAACCAGGGGTGCTGGTCACGCGGCAGTTCAACCACTTCCACCAGGGTGTCGTCCATCGACTTGCCGGCGATGACCAACCCGGCGTCTTCCAGCTGGGTGCGGTAGCGGTTGTTGAACTCGTAGCGATGACGGTGACGCTCGGCCACCACGTCCTTGCCGTACAGCTCGCGCGCCAGGGTGCCCGGCTTCAGGCGCTGCTCCTGCAGGCCCAGGCGCATGGTGCCGCCCAGGTCGGACTTCTCGTCACGCTTCTCGACCTCACCGGTGGCGGTACGCCATTCAGTGATCAGGCCGATCACCGGGTTCGGCGACTGGCGGTCGTTCTCGGTGCTGTTGGCGCCTTCCAGCCCGGCCACATGGCGGGCGAAATCGACCACCGCCGCCTGCATGCCGTAGCAGATGCCGAAGTACGGCACCTTCTGCTCGCGGGCGTACTGCGAGGTCAGCACCTTGCCTTCGAAACCACGGTCACCGAAGCCGCCCGGCACCAGGATGCCGTCCACGCCGTCCAGCGCAGCCAGGCCGGATTCCTCCAGCTCCTGCGCTTCCAGCCACTTCAGGTTGACCTTGGTGCGCTGGCGCAGACCGCCGTGCTTGAGCGCCTCGCCCACCGACTTGTAGGCGTCCTGATGGTCGACGTACTTGCCGACCACAGCGATGGTCACTTCGTCCAGCGGGTGCAGCGCTGCATCCAGCACGGCTTCCCATTCGGACAGATCGGCCGGACCGGCCTTGTCGCCCAGCTTGAGCTGGTTGACCACGATCTCGTCCAGGCCCTGCTCATGCAGGCCCATCGGCACGCGGTACAGCACCTCAACGTCCGGCACGCTGATCACGGCGCGCTCGGAAACATTGGTGAACAGCGAAATCTTGCGGCGCTCCGAATCCGGAATGGCCTGCTCGGAACGGCATAGCAGCACGTCCGGCTGGATGCCGATCGAGCGCAGTTCCTTGACCGAGTGCTGGGTCGGCTTGGTCTTCAGCTCACCGGCGGCGGCGATGTACGGCACCAGGGTGAGGTGCATGAACAGCGCCTTCTCCGGGCCACGCTCGGTGCGCACCTGGCGGATCGCCTCCAGGAACGGCAGCGACTCGATATCGCCGACGGTGCCGCCGATTTCCACCAGCGCCACGTCGAAACCTTCGGTGGCCTCGTCGATGCAGCGGCGGATTTCGTCGGTGATATGCGGGATGACCTGCACGGTGGCGCCCAGGTAATCACCACGGCGCTCCTTGCGGATCACGTTTTCGTAGATACGCCCGGTGGTCACCGAATTCTTGCGGCTCAGACGGTTATGAATGAAACGCTCGTAATGGCCCAGGTCCAGATCGGTCTCGGCACCGTCGTCGGTGACATAGACCTCGCCATGCTGGAAGGGGCTCATCGTGCCTGGATCGACGTTGATGTACGGATCCAGCTTCATCATGGTGACCTTCAGGCCACGCGCCTCGAGAATCGAGGCCAGGGACGCGGCTGCAATGCCCTTGCCTAGCGAGGACACCACACCACCGGTAACAAAAATAAGGGGGGTCACGGCTCACTGCCTCCCGGAAAGCCCTAGTTTAAAGGTTGCCGCCAAAACACCCAAGCACTGGATGCGGCGGAATCAAAAAAAAGACGCCCCGACCTGCGCCGGGGCGTCCTTGAAACTTGAAGAAAGCGCGTCAGCGACGGCGACGGGCTTCCTCTTCCTCTTCTTCACGCGGCGCCGGCTGGTCAGCCTTGGCCTTGTCCTCGGCAGCCGCCGCCGCACGGCGCTTGGCCTTCTGCTCGGCCTCGCTCTGCGCCTTGTCGACCGGTGCGGCCTGCGCCGTCTCGGCCGCCTTGCCCTTGTCAGCGCTCTGCGCCATCACGAAGGGGATGGCAGCCACCGCTGCAACAGCAACACCCAAAGCCAGCAATTTTGTCGTTTTCATCCAAAATCTCCTTGCTTGCCCCGCCAGGAATAGCGGGCCTGTTTAGGATCCAAGCATAGGATACCGCGCCGCAGCTGCCCCTGCCCTGAATGCCCCGCGTGCAAAAATCGCCGCCAGACCGCAAACTCGCACGTCGATTTGCGCCCTACCGAGATCCATGAACGCCCGTTACAACGCCGCTGACATCGAAGTCCTCTCCGGCCTGGACCCGGTCAAACGCCGTCCTGGCATGTACACCGACACTGCCCGCCCGAACCATCTGGCGCAGGAAGTGATCGACAACTCGGTCGATGAGGCCCTGGCCGGCCACGCCAAAACCGTGGAGGTCACCCTGTTCAAGGATGGCAGCTGCGAGGTCAGCGATGACGGCCGCGGCATGCCGGTGGACATCCACCCGGAAGAAAAGATCCCGGGCGTCGAACTGATCCTGACCCGGCTGCACGCCGGCGGCAAGTTCAACAACCGCAACTACACCTTCTCCGGCGGCCTGCACGGCGTTGGCGTGTCGGTGGTCAACGCCCTGTCCACGCTGGTGGAGATCCATATCCGTCGCGACGGCAGCGAGCACCGCATCACCTTCCGCGATGGCGACCGCGCCACCCCGCTGGAAGTGGTCGGCAGCGTCGGCAAGAAGAACACCGGCACCCGCCTGCGTTTCTGGGCCGACCCCAAGTACTTCGATACGCCCAAGTTCAATGTGCGTGCGCTGCGCCACCTGCTGCGCGCCAAGGCCGTGCTGTGCCCCGGGCTGACCGTCAAGCTGACCGACGAAGCCACCGGTGAAGTCGATACCTGGTATTACGAAGACGGCCTGCGCGACTACCTGAAGGCCGAGCTGGGCGAGCGCGAAATGCTGCCCGCCGACCTGTTCTACGGTTCGCTGAAGAAGGAAACCGAGATCGTCGACTGGGCCGTGGCCTGGCTGCCGGAAGGCGAGCTGGTGCAGGAAAGCTACGTCAACCTGATCCCAACCGCCCAGCACGGCACCCACGCCAATGGCCTGCGTACCGGCCTGACCGAGGCGCTGCGCGAGTTCTGCGACTTCCGCAACCTGCTGCCGCGCGGCGTCAAGCTGGCCCCGGAAGATGTCTGGGACCGGGTTTCGTTCGTGCTGTCGCTGAAGATGACCGACCCGCAGTTCAGCGGCCAGACCAAGGAACGCCTGTCATCGCGCCAGGCCGCCGGTTTTGTCGAGGGCGCCGCCCACGACGCCTTCAGCCTGCTGCTGAACCAGAACGTGGAGCTGGGCGAGAAGATCGCGCAGATCGCCATCGAACGCGCCAGCGCGCGCCTGAAGACCGAAAAGCTGGTCACCCGCAAGAAGGTCACCCAGGGCCCGGCCCTGCCCGGCAAGCTGGCCGACTGCATCAGCCAGGACCTGTCGCGCACCGAGCTGTTCCTAGTCGAGGGTGACTCGGCAGGCGGCAGCGCCAAGCAGGCCCGCGACAAGGATTTCCAGGCCATCCTGCCGCTGCGCGGCAAGATCCTGAACACCTGGGAAGTCGCCTCCGGCAGCGTGCTGGCCTCCGAAGAAGTACACAACCTGGCCATCGCGATCGGCTGCGACCCGGGCAAGGACGATCTGTCCGGCCTGCGTTACGGCAAGGTGGTGATCCTGGCCGACGCCGACTCCGACGGCCTGCACATCGCCACCTTGCTGACCGCCCTGTTCCTGCGCCACTTCCCGTCGCTGGTGGATGCCGGCCACGTGTTCGTGGCAATGCCGCCGCTGTTCCGCGTCGATGTGGGCAAGCAGGTGTTCTATGCGTTGGACGAGGAAGAAAAGCGATCGATGCTGGACAAGATCGAGCGCGAAAAGATCCGTGGCCAGGTCAGCGTTACCCGCTTCAAGGGCCTGGGCGAGATGAACCCCTCGCAGCTGCGCGAATCCACCATCCACCCGGATACCCGCCGCTTGGTGCAGCTGACCGTGGACGACAGCGAGCAGACCTCGGCGCTGATGGACATGCTGCTGGCCAAGAAGCGTGCCCCGGACCGCAAGGGCTGGCTGGAAAGCAAGGGCGACCTGGCCTCGCTGGAAGCCTGATCGCAGGCATTGCCTTGCAGCGAAAGCCCGCCCTGACCGGCGGGCTTTTTGTTGCCGGCGCCCCGGCATTGCCTTTGTGGGAGCGGCGTAAGCCGCGAAGCTCGCACACCATCAGGTGGAAGCTGCCTGTTTGCCAGCACTGTCAGCTTCGCGGCTTACGCCGCTCCCACAAACAACAGCACGCCCCAACCAACAAAAAAACCCGCCATTTCTGGCGGGTTTTCCGTTTACAGGATGCGAACCGGATGACTCAGTTCCAACCGGCCATTTCGAACAGACGCAGGATCAGGTAAGCACAACCACCTGCCGCCGGGATCGTCAGGATCCAGGCCCACAGGATGCGCTCGATCACGCCCAGACGCAGCGACTTCGGGTTCTTGGCGAAGCCAACGCCCATGATCGCGGTCGAGATGCTGTGGGTGGTCGAGACCGGCATGCCGAAGTGCGCAGCCAGGGTCAGGATGGTGGCCGAGCTGGTTTCCGCGGCAAAGCCGTGGATCGGGTGCAGCTTGACCATCTTGTGACCCAGGGTCTTGATGATCTTCCAGCCGCCGGAGGCGGTGCCGGCGGCCATCACCACCGCACAGGTCAGCACGATCCACATGGCAATGCCGCCGCCGGTGTTGGCATCGGGATGCATGAAGGCCAGCCAGGACGGCAGGTCGTTCAATGCACCGGATGCCTCGGCGCCGATCAAGGTCATGGCGATGATGCCCATGGTCTTCTGCGCATCGTTATGACCATGGGCAAAACCCATGTACGCCGCCGACACGATCTGCGCCTTGCCGAAGAAGGCATTGACCCAACGCGGGCGGGCCAGACGACCCAATACGCCGCCGACACGCGACATGCCGGCAATGATCGCCCACAACAGGCACATCACCACGATACCGAGCAAGAAGCCGGCGATCGGCGAGGTGATCATCGGCACGAACACCTTCCACAACAGGCCCTTGTTCTGCGCCCAGTTGCCGACGTTCTGCGACCAGATCAGCGCATCCCAGTTGTTGTGCGCGGCGGCCAGGCCGGCACCGCACAGGCCACCGATCAGGGCGTGCGAGGACGAGGACGGCAGCCCCTTCCACCAGGTGATCAGGTTCCAGACGATCCCGCCCAGCAGCGCGCACAGAATCACCTGCGGGGTCACGGCGACCACGTCGGTGTTGAGCAGGCCATTGGCGATGGTCAGCGCGACGGCGGTGCCGGTCAGCGCGCCGATCAGGTTCATGCCCGCAGCGAGCATCACTGCCCAGCCAGGTGACAGAACCTTGGTTGCCACTACCGTGGCGATTGAGTTGGCGGTGTCGTGAAAGCCGTTGATGAACTCGAAGACGAGCGCGGCGAAAATCACCACCAGGACGAGGGTGAGCATTGAGCGTCCCCGTCAGCTGTTCTTGAGCACGATCTGGTAGGCCACCACACCGGCTTCGCGGCAACGGTCGATGGCCTTTTCCAGGATCTCGAAGAATTCCTTGAGCAGGAACATCTGCAGATTGTCCAAGCGACCGGAGTAGATGTCGCGGTACAGCTCCAACATCAGACGGTCAGCCTCGTTTTCCAGCGAACGCAGCTTTTCGTTGAGCGCGGTCATCCGATCCAGGTTCATGTGGCGCAGGTCGTTGACCATTTCCACCACCACGCCGGCAGCCTGCTCCAGCATCGCTGCGCGCGGGGCGAAGTCGATCTGGTCCAGATGCTGCACGGCCAGCGAATAACGGTCGGCAAACTTCTCGATCTGCTTGGGAATCTTGTACAGCGCCGAACCCAGCGCTTCGATGTCCTCGCGCTCGATCGGGGTCATGAAACTGTCAACCAGGGCCTGGCTGATCTTGTCCGAGGCGGCGCGCTCGCGCAGACGAGCGAGCTTGAACGCATCCAGCGCCGGCTGACGATCTGCCTCGCGCATCATGCTGTGCAGTGCCTTGGCACCGTCATAGGCGGCCTGCGCGGCCTCGTCGAGGTAGGTATAAAACTGCTTGCCGGAGCCAAAGATGGTCTGCAACGAAAACATGGGGAGCCTATTCGCCGTCGCGGGAGGGACGGCACCAGGGGCGAATTATGACGGCTAGATGGCATTCAGGGTATTCCCGGCGTCTTTTTTAAGCCTGAAATGTGAACAGCCGGCCGTACCCGTGGCCCGGTGGTTTGCTAATATCACCCAGCGCCCTCGCGGCGCACCCTATGGACGACGACCCTTATCCCCCGCCAAAGCGCCGGATCCCGCCTCTGAGCGGCCGCCGCCACCGCAAACGCCCGCCCTCCCTGTCACCAACCCGGGGAGAGACCCGTGTTTGAATTTTTCATCGTACTGGCCTTGATTCTGCTCAACGGCTTCTTTGCCATGTCCGAGATGTCGGTCATGACTTCCCGCAAGAGCCGCCTGAAACAGCTGGCCGGCTCGAGCAAGCGCGCCGCGCGCGCCCTGGCCCTGTCCGAGAAGCCCGAGAACTTCCTGTCCACGGTGCAGATCGGCATCACCCTGATCGGCATCCTGACCGGTGTCTACGGTGGTGACGCCATCGGTGGCGCCATCGCCCAGCAGCTGCAGGCCCTGTTCCCAGCCCTGTCCGCCAACTTCTCTTTGTTTGGCGCGGTGCAGCCCTGGTCGGACTTCCTCGGCAAGACCCTGGCCGTGGCCCTGATCACCTACCTGACGCTGATCTTCGGCGAACTGGTACCCAAGCGCGTCGCCCTGACCCGCTCGGAAGACATTGCCGGCATCGTCGCCGTGCCGATGAGCTGGCTTGCCCGTATTGCCGCCCCCGGCGTCTGGTTGCTGTCGCACTCCACCCGCCTGGTGCTGCGCCTGCTCGGCCTGGGCAAGACCGAATCGGCCTCGGTCAGTGAAGAAGAAATCCGCATGCTGGTGGCCGAAAGCCACGAGCAGGGCGTGATCGACAGCCACGAGCGCGACATGATGAACCGCGTCATGCGCCTGGGCGACCGCACCGCCGACAGCCTGATGACCCCGCGCAACCGCATCGCCTGGCTGGACACCAATGCCGACCCGGAAAAGAACCTGCAGGCAATGCGCGACCACGCCTTCTCGCGCTACCCGGTTTACCGCGGCAACGACCAGGACATCGCCGGCATTCTTGAGGTCAAGAGCCTGGTCACCCGCATCAGCGGCGGCAGCCACAACCTGTTCGAGAACCTGCGCGAGACCCTGTACGTCTCCGAATCCACCCATGCGATGAAGCTGCTGGAAATCTTCCGCGAGGAGCACCAGTCGATGGCGCTGGTGGTGGACGAATACGGCGAAATCCAGGGCCTGGTGACGATTTCCGACCTGATGGGCGCCGTCGTCGGCCGCCTGCAGGCCACCGAAAACACCGACGATGACGCCCTGGTCGTCACCCGCGAAGACGGCTCGTTGCTGGTTGACGGCTCGCTGCCGGTGGATGACCTGCAGGAGCTGATGAACGGCGCGGAATTGCCCGATGCCGAAGAAGGCGATTACTACACGCTGGCCGGCATGTGCATGCACTATTTCGGCCGCATTCCGCACGCCGGCGAATATTTCGACTGGGCCGGCTGGCGCATCGAGATCGTCGACCTGGACGGTGCCCGCATCGACAAACTGCTGCTGCGCAGGCTGCCGGAAGAAGACGCCGATGACATCACCGGTTGAGCCGGAAGGCGCCGCACCTGACGGCGCCACCACAGCGGCCGGCGGTTACCGCAACGAGGGCATCCGCACCCTGCTGGCGATGTTTGAGCGCGGCGACCCGGACGAACACCTGCCTCTGGGCAAGGTCCTGCAGGGACTGGAACAAAGCGCTTTCGGCGTCTTCCTGTTCATTGCCATCCTCCCCGCCTTCATCCCGATCCCGGGCATAGGCGGGGCGGTCAGCAGCCCACTGGTATTCCTGATCGGCATCCAGTTGCTGTTCGGCATGTCACGGCCCTGGCTGCCGGGCTTCATCGCCCGCCGCGGCCCCAAACGCAGCACCGTGCACCGGTTTCTCGGCAAGATCAGCCGCCCCCTGCAGCGGCTGGACCGCATGCTCAAGCCCCGCCTGCAGGCGCTGATCGTGCCGCTGCCGGCGCGCATGCTCACTGGCGTATTGCTATTGCTGGTCGGGCTGCTGCTGTCGCTACCGATTCCGTTCACCAACTATCTTTTCGGCTTCCAGCTGCTGTTGTTCGCGCTGGCACTGCTCGAACGCGATGGCGCGCTGATGCTGTTCAACTGGATAGCGGCAATCGCCGCCGGGCTGTTCTTCGGCTTCGGCTCCGGCCAGCTGATCAGCGAGAGCGTCGCCCTGTTCGAGCGCTGGATGAACTGACCGTAGTGCCGAGCCATGCTCGGCAAGGGGCCTTACCAGCAACACCCAATCCTCAAAATGCAGCGTAGTGCCGAGCCATGCTCGGCAGGGGCTTTACCGGCGACACATGAACACTGTGGGAGCAGCGTCAGCCGCGAAGCAGATGGTCGATCAGATTGCATCGCCACGGGTGATTTCAATGCCATCGGCTTCGCGGCTCACGCCGCTCCTACAAGGGGCTTTCCCGCGAAAAATCCCCCTCCCCAACCCTCCCCTTTGCCATGCGAAAGGGAGGGAGCAAAAGGCTTACGCCGCTCCGACGCGCTGCCAGGCCTGCATCGCCAGATCGAACGAACGCAAGCGCGCGGCGGGATCATGGATATTGGCGGCCAGCATCATTTCGTCCGGGCGATGCCGCTCGGCGAATGCCACCAATCCCTCGGCCACCTGTTCGACGTCACCGACGATGCTGCAGGCCAGCGCCCGCTCGACGCCCGCCTTCTCGTGCGGCGCCCAGAACGCCTCGATGTCATCCACCGGCGCCGGGATACGCCCCGGCGTGCCACGCCGCAGATTGACGAAGGCTTGC
The DNA here is from genome assembly GCF_001431465.1 of Stenotrophomonas terrae. Lineage (GTDB taxonomy): Bacteria > Pseudomonadota > Gammaproteobacteria > Xanthomonadales > Xanthomonadaceae > Stenotrophomonas > Stenotrophomonas terrae. The sequence goes on from NZ_LDJJ01000027.1 coordinate 101,242, forward strand.
TGCTGGCTGGTGAACAAGCGCTTGGATTCAGCCTCCGAATCACTGGCCACCACGTTCAAGGCAAGAATCGCGTACGGCTGTTGCAGGCGCTCGGAAGGACGGAAATCGCGGCGATACAAGGCCAGCGCTTCATCCATCGCATCCGGGGCGAAGTGCGAGGCGAACGCAAACGGCAGCCCCATCTGCGCGGCCAGACGCGCACTGAACAGGCTTGAGCCCAACAGCCATACCGGCACCGGAATGCCGCCGCCGGGCACGGCCTGTACCGTCTGCCCCGGCTGCACGGGCGCGAAGTAATGCAGCAGCTCGGCAACATCCTGTGGGAACTGGTCGGCGCTGTCGAAGTAACGGCGCAATGCCCGCGCCGTCGGCTGGTCGGTACCTGGCGCACGGCCCAAGCCCAGATCGATGCGGTCCGGATAGAGCGAGGCCAGCGTGCCGAACTGCTCGGCCACCTGCAGCGGCGAATGATTGGGCAGCATCACCCCGCCCGAACCCACGCGGATGCGCGAGGTGCCCCCAGCCACATGCCCGATCAGCACCGACGTGGCGGCGCTGGCAATGCCAGGCATGTTGTGGTGCTCTGCCAGCCAATAACGGTGATAGCCCCAGCGGTCGGCATGCTGGGCCAGTTCCAGCATGTTGACGAAAGCCTGCTGCGGCGTGGAGCCCTCGCAGACCGGAGCCAGGTCAAGGATGGAAAGTGGGATCATTCTGCGGTCTCCATGGACGATGCAAAGGACATGGGGTTTGTCCTCGCATTCTCCATCCTGTCAGCGCGGTTTCCGCCGGGACACTGTTTTCCAGCGTCTGTTGCCGCCCCGGATCAGGCCTGGGCCTGGGCCTCGTCCTGGCGGTCCACCAGCGGCTGCAGCTGTGCGTCCAGCGCCACCCGCTCATCGAATACGAAGCAGCGGCCGTCATAGCCCTCGCCGCCTACTTCCTCGAAATAGCCCAGGATGCCGCCTTCCAGCTGCAGCACATTGTGCATGCCGTCGTTCTGCATCCACAGCGCGGCCTTTTCACAACGGATGCCGCCGGTACAGAAACTGACCACGGTCGCATCGGCCAGCGCCTCGCGGTGCGGCTCCAGCGCGGCCGGCAGGTCGGTGAACTTGGCAATCGGCAGGGTCAATGCGCCGGTGAAGGTACCGTGGGCAAATTCCTGCCAGTTGCGGGTGTCCAGCATCACCACGCGCTTGCCATCGTCATCGTGGCCCTGCCGCAACCAGCGCTGCACGGTGGCCGGGGCCACGCTGGGCGCGCGCGGGTAATCCAGCGGCTGGCCGTCGTCGCGGCGGAAACTGATGATCTCGGACTTGAACTTGGCCTTGAGCCGCGCAAACGGCTGCATCTGGCTGTGGCTGTACTTGATGCGCATGTCGGCGAAACGCGCGTCGGCCTTGAGCTGGCGGTAGAAATCCTCGATACCACCCTCGCTACCGGCCAGGAACAGATTGATACCTTCCTCGGCAATCAGGATGGTGCCACGCAGCTCCAGCGCCTTGGCGCGTTCATGCAGGGTGGCGGTCAACGCTTCGGCATCGGCGAGCGGAACGAAAAGATAGGCAGCGGTATTGACGATCATGGGCATAGTTTAAACGACGGCCCGCGCAGCGTTGTGCTGCAAAGGGACTAGCAACTGTAGGAGCTGTGGGAGCGGCGTAAGCCGCGAAGCTGGTAGCGCGTGAAAGGCCACAAAAGCTTACCCCTCCCCAGCCC
>NZ_LDJJ01000028.1 GCF_001431465.1 Stenotrophomonas terrae
CTACTCTGTTGGATACGCCAGCGAGCGCGTCTGCCGTGCAGGCATGCTGATGTGCAGTGGCGTAGGCGCCAACGTAAAGCAGCGTATCATCATCGCCAAGCAAGTGGTTGCCAGGCACAAGGTCTAGAAGCCCAAGCAGACCAGAGCCCCTCGCCCGCTGGCGGGAGAGGGGTTGGGGTGAGGGCAGCTTGACAAGCAATGCCAGAATCCTGTTAGCCCCTCTCCCGCTTGCGGGAGAGGGGTTGGGGTGAGGGCAGGCTCCTAGCGAGCAACCCCAAGCAAACGCGCCCTGCGACTAATGTCGCAGCGACATTCCGCCCCGGCTGACCGACTCTCTACCGGTAACATCCTTGGAGAGGGAGAGGCCCCAGATGTACAAGGACCTTGGTCGTAACCAGGCCAACTACACCGCGTTGTCGCCATTGAGCTTCCTGCGCAAGGCAGCCACCGTGCACCCGCAACGCCTGGCCGTGATCCACGGTGAACGCCGTCTGGATTGGGCGCAGGTTTACCAGCGTTGCCGCAGGCTGGCCTCGGCGTTGCAGCGCATGGGCATTGGCAAGGGCGATACCGTTGCGGCGCTGCTACCCAATACCCCGGCCATGATCGAGCTGCACTACGGCCCGGCGATGCTTGGCGCGGTGTTGAATACGCTTAACACGCGGCTGGATGCACAGACCCTGGCCTTCATGCTTGATCACGGCGAAGCCCGGATCGTATTCAGTGACCGGGAATTCGCGCCCCTGATGGAACGGGCGCTGGCGCTATGCGAGCGTCCGCCGCAGGTCATCGATGTCGATGATGTGGAGATCGAGGAGGGTGCGTTTCTCGGCCAGATCGAGTACGAGGCCTTGCTTGCATCCGGCGACCCGGAGTTCGTGTGCGAGTTGCCCGCCGACGAATGGGAGGCGATCACCCTGAACTACACCTCCGGCACCACCGGTGATCCCAAGGGCGTGGTTTATCACCACCGTGGCGCCTACTTGAATGCGGTGGCCAACATCATCGACTGGGGCATGCCGCAGCACCCTGTATATCTGTGGACGCTACCGATGTTTCACTGCAACGGCTGGTGTTTCCCGTGGACGATGGCGGCAGTAGCCGGCACCCAGGTCTGCCTACGCCGCTTTGATCGCAAGCAGGTGCTGGAGTTGATGCGTGAGCACGCGGTCAGCCACTACTGTGGCGCGCCGGTGATTCATGCGGCACTTGCCGCCGCACCCGAGCACAGCAAGCAGGGCCTGGTCGGGGTCAAGGGCCAGGTCGCCGGCGCCGCGCCGCCGGCCGCAGTGCTCGAGGAAATGGAGCGCATGGGCGTGGAAATCACCCACGTCTATGGCCTGACCGAAGTCTATGGCCCGGCCTCGATCTGCCAGCCGCAGGCCGAATGGGCACAGTTGCCTATCGCCGAACGCGCAGAGCTCAACAGCCGGCAAGGCGTGGCCTGCCTGTTGCAGGAGGACATGCAGGTGCTGGATCCGGACACGCTGCAACCCGTGCCTTGGGACGGCGCCAGCGTTGGCGAGATCATGTTCCGCGGCAACATCACCATGCAGGGCTATCTGAAGAATCCGCGTGCCACGGCCGAGGCATTTGCCGGTGGCTGGTTCCATACCGGTGATCTGGCCGTGGTCTATGCCAATGGCGCGGTCAAGATCCGTGATCGCTCCAAGGATGTGATCATTTCCGGCGGTGAAAACATCTCCTCGCTGGAGCTGGAGGATGTGCTGTGCCGCCATCCCGCCGTGCTGGCGGCGGCGGTGGTGGCCAAGCCGGACCCGAAGTGGGGCGAAACGCCATGCGCCTTCATCGAGTTGAAGGAAACCCTGGAACTCGCCGACGAAGATGCGCTCGCCCATTGCCGCCAGCATCTGGCGGGTTTCAAGGTGCCGCGACGCTTCGTATTCGGCCCCCTGCCGCGCACGGCCACCGGCAAGGTGCAGAAGTTCACCTTGCGTGATGCGGCCAAGGAGCTGGCCGACCTGGACTGATACTGCCGTCACTTTGGCAGGCAAATGTCGCCTGCATGTGGCGGCGCAACTTGCAGCAGCCAGGAGCCGCTACTAGAGTGCCTCCACCTTCGACTCATTCAGGCAACGACGATGCTGTCCAAGATGATGAGTTCAATGCTGCTTGTTGTAGCGGTTACTGTCAGTCCGTCGGTCATTGCAGGCAATGCTGAACCCTTGCAGCTCGCTCCTTCCGAAGCCCTGAAGCTTTGGACTCCCAGCGCAGGGGAGTTCCATCCCCGGATACCGGCAAACCCTGGCAAGGCAGGGTTTGCGGAGGAAGTAACCGTTGCGTATACCGTAACCAAGCGCGGCCGGACCAAGGATGTCGAGGTGATAGAGGCCAAGCCGGCTGGAGCCAGCTCCGAATGGGCACTCAATGCCGTGAAAGCCATGCGTTTTGATCCCACCGAGAGCAACTCGGCGCGGCAACCGGTTCGTAGTCAGTTGTCGACGCATTGGGACGGTCCAGCACGCTAGGTTTCCCGCCGAAAGGCCGAATAAAGCCGGGCGTTGCTCGGCTTTGTTCTGTGGTGCGCATCTCTGTAGTGCCGAGCTATGCTCGGCACTACTGGTAAGGCCGCAGCGGAGCATGGCTCTGCTTTACTGGTGTCGATTGGTTGGTGATGACTCAGCGCGGCGTGCGCACCATGCGCTCGAGCAGGTGCTCGACCAGGCCGGCCGGGTTGCTGGTGCGGCCTACATGGGTGACCGAGGTCTGCACCACCGAGCTGCGTTTGGCGGTGAGGAAGTGGAAGCGCGCGCGCGGCGGCAGCTGTGCAATCGGCCCCGCGTCAGGTTCGCCACGGCAGATCGCGACGATGGCATCCAGCCATGGCTGTACGGCGGCCTGGTCCAGCTGCGGTGCGAACGCGTGCAGGCGTGCGGTATCGATCTCGATGGCAGCCTGCAGGTAAGCGGCGCTGGGGCAGGAGATGATCACGCCAACGTTGATGAACTCTTCGCGCTCCACCCGCGGTACCAGGCGGATGACCGCGTAGTCATAGGTATGCAGTGTGGGCACGGATGGCCTCCTGTACGAAGGCGTCGCGCAGCTGCAGGCGGCGCTTCAGGTAGCTGGCATACGCCGAACGGTAGGCGTCGACATCGCTGAAGCTTGGCTCGCTCTGCAACCAGCCGTCCGGAATCTGCGCGACGATGCTGTCGATCACCGCATCGGTCAGCAAGGGGGCCAGGGCTGCGTCGGCCTCGGCGATGCGGCTGGCGAATGGCAGCAATACATGGTCACGGATCAGCACGAAGGGTTTGCCACAGGCTTCGCCGGCGTTCTCCCAGTCGTGGTGGAAGTACAGCGCGGCGCCGTGATCGATCAGGTAGAGCTTGCGGTGCCAGACCATCAGGTTGGGGTTGCGTGCGGTGCGGTCCACATTGCTGGTGTAGGCATCAAACCAGACGATGCGCGAGGCCAGCTCGGCATCGGGCTGCATCGCGGCCGGGTCGTAGTTGAGCGCGCCGGGCAGGTAGTCGCTGCCCAGATTGATGCCTTCGCTGGCGCGGATCAGATCCTGGATCTCGGGGTCCGGCTCGGTGCGGGCGAACTCACGGTCCAGTTCGACCAGTGCGATGTCCGGCATTGGCAGCCCAAGCACCTGGGCAAGCCGGCCGACCACCAGTTCGGCGATCAAGGCCTTCGGGCCTTGGCCTGCGCCGCGGAACTTGATGACATACATGCCATCGTCATCGGCCTCGATCACTGCTGGCAGTGAACCGCCTTCACGCAGCGGGGTGATGTAGCGGGTGGCGTGGACCGTTTTCAAGTGTATTGAACCGGTTTGGGCAGGGCGGCCAGCCTAACCCAAAGCCGGGCCGCGGTGCGGGCCTGTTGGTGCTTGGCTGGCGAGTAAGTCGAGGTGCCGGCACGGCCGCCCATCCGCTGTTTGTCCGCTGAAGCCAGGGTACGGTCGAGCGAAGCTCATGGATGGTGAAGGTATGGGCCCGCTGCAAGCTGACGCCGTCGATCGTTCACATTTTCATGCCGCGGCAGCGTGCTATTTCTGCATGCCTCGCTTGCCACGCCGTCCCGGTGCATGACGTCCGGACGGTCGGTTGCAGGGATGGATCAGGGTCGGAATCGTTCGATGGCAGATGCAGTGCTCTCAAGATACGCAATCGCATTCCGGGAATCGGCCGTCGCCGTCGCGGTGATCGACAGCGTGAGCAGGAACATCCTGTTCTCCAACGACGCCTTCTTGCGCTTCTTCAAGGACCTGCAGGTAGTGGCCGGCAAGAACGTATTCATTGAAATCGCCGTGCTGTCGGAGGCGGTCAGCGCCGCCGCCGAGAGTGGCGCGATGGCGGCAGTTGAATGCACGCATACCAACGCACGATTCGAACTCTCTCCGCTGCTGCACAGTGAGCAGCGACCGGCGCTACTGCAGTGCGTGGTATCGCCACTGACAGCAATGACCCTGGTTCCTTCGGGCGAGGGTGCGGCGACGCCCGCAGCGTTGCTGGTCAATGAAGGTTATCGCCGCATTCTTGATCACTTTCCGCACAACGTCTGGCTGTGCACGGTGAAGGGCGAGCTGTTCTGGACAAACCGCGCCTCCAATCTTTTCACCTATGGCAAGGCCGAAGTCCACGATGCGGACAATACCCGCTACATCACCAAGATCCACCCCGAAGACCTGACCAGCGCCGGCGCGGCGTTGGCCCAGGCGATGAGCCGTGGCCACATGGAGCATCCGCATCGCTACCGGCTGCGCGACCACAGCGGTGTCTATCACTGGTTCCAGTTCTCGATGGCACCCGTATTCGATGCGCAGGGCATGCCGATCTACTGGGTGGGCACCAGCATCAACATCCAGGCGGTACATGAGGCCGAGCTGGTCGCTGCGGCGCACATCGAGCAGCTGCGTCAGCGTAGTGCGGCACATGAAGGCCGCGCGCTCGAATCGCAGCGGGTGCTGGCCCAGCAGCACAAGATGGAACTGGTATCGCATCTGGCCGGCGGCGTTGCCCACGATTTGAACAATCTGCTGCATGTGATGGGTATCAACATCGAGTTGATGCGGGTGCAGATGCAGCCGGAGGCTGTGCTGCCGTATCTGCGCATTCTGGAGGGCTGCCTGAAGAAGGCCGGCCGGCTGTCCACGCAATTGGCCGGCTTCAGTGGCCGCATGCCACAGAATGCAGCAGCACTTGAGCCACAGGCGCTGGTCAGCGATATCCAGGATCTGCTGGCCAAGGCCGTGGGTGCCGAGGTGCGGCTGACGGTGGAGCTGGAACACGGCCTGCAGGCTGTCTTCGTCGACAAGGCCTATCTGGAAAACGCCCTGATCAACCTGGCCATCAATGCACGCGATGCCATGGACGGGCGCGGCACGATGCTGCTGCATGTGGGCATGCGATCACGGCCCGGGCCGGCCGGGGTCGCTGCCGATTACGTGATGTTCGAGGTGGAGGATTCCGGTACAGGTATCGCTGCCGATCTGCGCGAGCGTGTATTCGATCCGTTCTTCACTACCAAGAGCAGCGACAAGGGCAGTGGTCTGGGGCTGACGATGGTCAAGACCTTTGTCGAGAATTCCAACGGCCATGTCAGCATCGAGTCGACGCCGGGTGTGGGTACCCGGGTAGCGCTGTATCTGCCGGTTTCGCGTGTGCCGGTGGAAACGGTGGCTGAAGACACCCCGCGGCAGCAGCAAGGGGCGGGACGGATCCTGCTGGTGGAGGACGATGATTCAGTACGCGAGGCGATGAACTCCATTCTCAACCAGCTCGGTTACGACACCATCCCGTCTTTCAGCTCTGATCACGCGGTGACCTTGCTGCAGAGCGGGATGCGGCCGGATCTGATCATCTCCGACATCCGCATGCCCGGCCGGCTTACCGTGCTCGACCTGATTGCGGTGGTCGAGGCGCAGATTGGTACGCCTATCATTTTTGCCACCGGCTACAGCGCCGATGTGGTGATCAAGGAGGGCCTGGTGAACGACAGGTACCCGGTGTTGTTCAAACCGTTCTCGGCGGCCGATATCTCCGTGCGTATCCAGACGGCGCTGGGCCAACATCCGCAGATCGGCAATGGCGGTGCCGTTACAACCGACGCAACACCGCCGCTGGGCTGATTCAATCGGCGGCGTGGGTGCCGTCACTGCGCAGCAGGTTGCGGGCGCTGTCCCACCAACCGGCGAGCATGCCTTTGCCCTCTTCGGTCATCTGCCCCAGCTTGCCGTTCTGCTGGTCGACGAAGCCGATGAGGCTGCGCATGCCCTGCGGGCCATGCAGGCGTGCTTCGCGCCACACGATCATCGCGAACACGCGGGCCGTCCAAAGGGAAGAGTCGACGCTGCCGGTCTCGGCTTCGATCTCGCCGATCACCTGCTGCAGATAGTCGCGCACCTCGGCCGGGACGTGCGGATCATTGGACAGCCGCTTCAGTGCCACCAGGCCCTTTCGCAGGTCGCCCTGCTGGATTGCCAGCCCGGCGTTGCTCAGCTCGATCAGCCACGGCACTTCCAGAATCAGCGCGATGGCTTCAACGTGTACCTGGGCGCGCGCCGAGTCCTTGTCTGCAAGCGCGGCATAGCCAAGCACGGCATGGATGACGAGGGCTTGCACCAGTGCCTGCTCGGCGTTGGCGGCACTGCTGCGCGGGCCGCCGTAGGTTGCCAGTTCACTTTGCGCGCGCGCCAGTTGCCGCCATTCAAGACGCTGGAAGGCTACTGAACGTAGCGCTGCACTGACCTGATCCAGGTCGTTGCAGGCTGGCAGGGCATCGACGATGTCGGCCTCGGCAATGGCCAGGGTGCCGCGGTTCGCGGTCAATGCGCTGTAGCCGAGCAGGACGTGCACCAGGCACTCGTTGCCCTGCGTGAGTGGTGGTACCGGCTTCCCATTGGTCAATTGGTTGCTCAGCGCCCAGGTGGCATAGGCGGCGGGCAATCCCTTGTGCGAGACCTGCCGATAGCGCTTGTAGGTGAAGCTGTCGCGCAGAGCGTCCAGCTGTTGTTGTTCGGTCTTCTCGCCGCAGGCCGTCAACAACAGGCAGGCGACGATGCAGCTCAGCAGCCGCTGGCGGCGAGGGCGGGGCGTTGGCATTCCGTTGCAGCTCCGGGAGTTCGTTTGCGCAAGTGTGCCATGCTGAACGGCTGTCGTGCTTTCGTGACAGCTGCGGACACGCTAGGGTCGCGCATTGATGGGACGAAGCGGGGCACGGGCATGCGTGATACGGGATTGATGGTGTGGCGGCGTCTGCTGACGACCGGCGCGGGATTGGCGCTGCTGGTCGGCTGCAGCAGCATGCCCTCGGCACCTGCCGGCCCTGTTGCGGATGTGGCTCGGGCCGATATCGCACGTCGCATTCCGACCCGGGTAGATGACCGTGCCGGCTGGGCGGCCGATATCCAGACGGCGCTGGCTGCACAGCAGCTGCCTGCGAACCCGGAAAACATCTGCGCGGTACTGGCGGTGATCGAGCAGGAATCCGGCTACCGCGCCAATCCCGAGGTGCCGGATTTGCCGCGTATTGCCAGGGGTGAGATAGATCGTCGCGCTGCCGCATTGCATGTTCCCAAACTGCTGGTGGACACCGGTTTGAAAATGAAAGCCAGCGATGGCCGCAGCTACGGGGAGCGGCTGGCGCGGGTGCGCAGCGAGCGGGATCTCAGCGAGCTTTATGAGGAGATCATTGGCCGGGTGCCGATGGGACAGCGCCTGTTTGCCGGCAAGAATCCCGTACAGACCGGTGGCGCGATGCAGGTCGGCATCGCTTTTGCGCAGGCCAACGCACAGGACTACCCGTATCCGGTGACGCGCAGTATTCGTGATGAAGTATTTACCCGCCGAGGCGGCGTGTATTTCGGAACCGCGCACCTGCTCGGCTACCAGACGCCGTACACGCAGAAGGTGCATCGTTTCGCCGATTACAACGCAGGCCGCTATGCGAGCCGCAACGCGGCATTCCAGGCGGCGGTTGCCCGCTTGACCGGGACGCCGCTGGCACTGGATGGCGACCTGCTGGTGCCGGATGCGCCAATCGACAAGCCGGGCCAGACCGAGCGCGCGGTGCGCAGCCTCGCACCACAGCTGGGCCTGGATGAGCGTGCGATACGTCGCGCGCTTGCGCAGTCCGACAGTCTGGAATTCAGCGACAGCCCACTGCATTCGCAGGTGTTTGCGCTGGCCGATGCCCGTGCCGGCACGACGCTGCCGCGCGCGGTGATACCGGGCATTCGCCTGGACAGCCCCAAGATCACCCGCGAGCTGACCACCGAATGGTTCGCCAACCGTGTGGACACGCGCTACCGCCAATGCCTGCAACGGTAGTGCCGAGCCATGCTCGGCAGAGGCCATGCCGGTAGGCCATTGTGGGAGCGGCGTAAGCCGCGAAGCTGATGTCGATGAAGTTGCAGGATTACCGAGTGATCGGTCGGATCACCAGCTTCGCGGCTTACGCCGCTCCCACAATCCAACCAAATCGATTGGCTTGGATCAGGACTTGACCGGATGCCGCGCAAGCGCGCGCGCGCCGGTGATGATCATGCGGATCATCTGCGACATTTCCTCGATCAACTCCGGGTCGCGCTCTTCGGGCAGGTCGATCGCGCTGCCGCCCATGGCGAACACCAGGCGGGTAATCGCCTTGGCGGCCAGTGCTGGCTCGTGCAGGGTTGCGCCATCCAGCGCGGCCAGGCGCACCAGGTCAGCCTTCAATTCCTCTTCGAAATACCCAAGCTCGCGGTCCACCGCCTGCTTGAACGCATCCGATCCGGCCGTGCCTTCGCGCAGCAGGACGTGCATCAGACGGTCGTCGGCGCGCAGCTGCTCCATGAAGGTTTCCACCGACAGGCGGATAACGCCACGGTTGCTGTCGGCTGCGCGCAGCCGCGCCTGGCCGATGATGGTGCGCAGTGAACGACCAGCCAGATCGATCAGCGCCACGGTCAGTTCGTCCATGTCGCGGAACTGGCGATAGAACGAATTGGGCGCGATGCCGGCTTCGCGCGCCACCTCGCGCAGGCTGAGCGTGGACACGCTGCGGTGCGGGCCGATCAGCGACAACGCAGCGGCCAGCAGGTCGTCACGCGAGATGGAGGCCTTGCGCGCAGGGTGCAGGTCATCGTGTGCGGGCAGGGGCTGGTCGCGTGCTGTCATGAGGCTCTGGCCGGTCAGGTGCGTGAATCATAGCCTGTACAGCGAATATACAAGTGTATACACAGCTGTATGCTCGGCCGTATAGTGCAGCCATGAGTACCGTCTACCGCAATACCGCGCCGCCACCGATCCCGTGGCTGAGTGAAGGTTTCTTTGATTTCTGGTCTACCCGGGTGCATCCGCTGTGGACGCTGCGGCGGCCGTTGGCGCGCCTGCTGGCGCGGCACAGCGCCAGCGCCGATGCGGTAACCCTTGAGCTGCAGCCCAACCGGCATTTCCGCGGGCTGCAGGCCGGGCAGCATGTCAATCTGGCCGCGGAGCTGGACGGCCGCCTGACTACCCGCAGCTACAGCCCAACCCTGCTGGAGAACGGGCGCCTGGCAATCACCGTCAAGCGCATCGCCGGCGGCAAGCTCAGTCAGCATCTGGCCGACGATGCCGCCATCGGTGACATCTTCACGCTGGGCCAGGCCTTTGGCGAAATGCAGCTGCCGGTTGCCCCTGTCCCCAGGCTGGTGCTGCTGGCGGCAGGCAGTGGTATTACCCCGATGCGCGCCTTGCTGCGCCAGCTTGCTGGTCAGGGCATGACCACGCCTGTCGACCTGGTCTACTGGGCGCGCCAGCGCGAGCAGCTGTGCTTTGTCGACGAGTTCCGTGCCATCGCGGCGCAGCACCCTGGGTTCCGCCTGCATCTGGCAGTGACCGGTGATGCCGTTGCCCCGGCTGCGCGCATAGACAGCTACGACCTTGCCGATATCGGCGAGCTGGCCGGAGCGCATGTGCTGGCCTGCGGTCCGGGCGGCTTTGTCGATGCGGCGCGTACGCGCCTGCAGGCGCAGGTGGCGCAGTTCGACAGCGAGGCATTCAGCACGCCACAGCTGGCCGAGGTGGAGCAGGGCAGTGTGCAGGTGCAACTGCTCAAGAGCGGACGCACGCTGACCATAGCGCGCGGCGTGGCCTTGTTGCCGGCGCTGGAAGCGGCTGGCATCCAGCCGGCCAGTGGCTGCCGCATGGGCATCTGCAATACCTGCGTCTGCGGGAAAACCTCGGGTATCACCCGGCATACGCTGACCGGCGATTACGCCAGCGAGCCTTCCGTTCCGCTCAAACTGTGCGTCAACAGCGCCAGTACCGATCTGACCCTGGAGCTGTAAGTCATGTCCTCCGTGCACAACCGCGTGCTGTCGTCTGCCGAACTGCAGGCCTTTGGCGATGAACTCGATGGCGTACGCGCAAGGCACCAGGCCTTGCTGGGCGCCAGTGATGCGCGCTACATCCGGCGGATTGTCGCTGCGGTGCGCTGGACCGGTGTTGCCGGGCGGGCGCTGCTGTTCCTGGGGGCGTTCGTGCACAGCGTGCTGGTGCCGGCGTGGATCGCCGGTGTGCTGCTGCTGGGCCTGTCCAAGATCCTGGAGAACATGGAGCTGGCGCACAACATCATCCATGGCCAGTACGACTGGATGGGTGACCCGCAGCTGCAGGGCAAGACCTATGAATGGGATATCGCCGGTACCTCGGAGAATTGGCGCAAGACCCACAACTTCCGCCACCACACCTATACCAATGTGCGGGGCCTGGATGACGACATCGGCTATGGCCTGTTGCGGATCTTCCCGGAGCAGCGCTGGCACCCGTTCTTCCTGGCCCAGCCCTTCGTCGCAGTGGTGTTCGCGCTGCTGTTCGAGTGGGGCATCGCCATACAGGATCTGCGTATCGGCCGGGTGCTGGTCGGCAAGATGACCCTGCGCCAGCTGTGGAAGCAGGCGCGTCCGGTGGGTCGCAAGGCCTCGCTGCAGATCCTGAAGGACTATGTGCTGTTCCCGGCGCTGGCCGGCCCGTTCTTCCTGCCGGTGCTGCTGGGCAATGTGGCGGCCAACATCATCCGCAATGTATGGACCTATGTGGTGATCTTCTGCGGGCATTTCACCGCCGATGCCGAAACCTTCCCGAAGGAGTGCATCCGCAATGAAGGTCGTGGCCACTGGTATCTGCGCCAGCTGCGTGGTTCGTCCAACCTGACCGGCGGCAAGTGGATGGACGTGATGACCGGCAACCTCAGCCATCAGATCGAGCACCACTTCTATCCGGATATTCCGGCCAACCGCTATGCGGCGATGGCGGTGGAAGTGAAGGCCATCTGCAAGCGCTACGGCCAGCACTACAACACCGGCTCGTTGCCGCGCCAGTTCGGCCAGGTGATGTGGCGCATCCTACGCCATGCGTTTCCCAGCAAGCCGGCGCCGGAGCGGCCGCTGGTGGCCGAGCCGCAAGCCGAAGCCGGCTGAGCGCGGCCAGCGCAGCCGGAAGTCCCGGCTGCGGACCAGATCTGCAGCAAGACAAGCCCACGCGCTAGTCGCTGACCGGACTTGCTGCCGGGCGCGCGGGCTGTGCCGCCATCGCTGGCAGCCCGAACAGCGGTCGCAATGGCGCGCAACGCCGGATCAATGCATAGGCCGTCAGACACAAGGCAAAGGTCGCGATGATCAGGATCAGCGCCTCGATGCCGGGTTCGAGCTGCAAGGGCTTGAGCTTGTGTGCCAGCACCACGATCACGCTCTGGTGCAGGATGTAGAGCGGGAACACTGCCAAGGTGAGATAGCGCAGCAGCGGGCTGTCGGCGTTGCGCCAACGGTAGGCAAAGCCCAGCAGTGCGGCGATCGCGCACCATTGATCCACTGCCCAGACAACCCGCAACGCCAGCCGCAGTTCAAGCGGCGCCGGCTGCGCATCGTTGTAGCCGGAGAAATACCAGACATGGATCAGGGCGGCGTAGCCCAGCCCGGCCAAGGCCAGTGACTGCCAGCGCAGGCGCTGCAGGGATTCCCAGAAGCCGGTGCTGAAGGCGGCCAGGAACCCGATCAGAAAGACGCTGGCGTACTGGGCGTGGTTGTACCAGTCGTCGACCAGCGCATGGGTCTGCTCGAAGCGGTTGACCAGCAGCAGGCGCGCGGCCGCCAGAACCAGCACCGGCACAAGCAGTGCGCCCCAGCCGTGCAGGGCCGTGCCGGCCCATTGCCGCAGGCGCTGCAGGGCGGTTGCCGGCAGCAGCCGCCACAGCAGCCAAGCCAGCACGGTATAGGCCCAGAGATAGGGCAGGAACCAGAGGTGGTTCCAGGTGGGCAGGCGCAGGCAACCATCGCTGTCGCAGAAGCCGTGGTAGCCGCTGAGATACTTGCCGTAGAACGCCCAGTACGATTCGTTATAGCCGCCGGGCAGTTGTTCGACCACCTGGTAATAGGCCTGCGGTGGCACGATCACCGCCATGCCGAACAGCAGGGGTAGCAACAGCTGCCGGGAACGGCGTCGCAGCAGGCCATCTGGCCGGCGTTCAAGCATGAAAGCGGTGGCGACACCGGAAATCAGAAACAGCAGTGACATCCGCCACGGCGAGGTCAGCAGCATCAAAGGTTCCAGGGTGATGCTCGCTGCCGGGCTTTTGACGTGCCAGTCCCAGCTCACGTAGTACATGCCCACGTGGTAGAGCACCAGCAGGCCAAAGGCGATTACCCGCAGCCAATCCAGATCGTGGCGCCTGTGCATTGCGTGTCCAAGGGATGGAGAAGACCGCCATTCAACCGGCATGCGCAGCCGGTGTGGAGCGGAAAGGGCCGGCCTGCGGGTGTGCAGGGACGAATGGAGGCGATCAGGGGATGGCGAGCGAGGGCAGCAGCGGCAACGCCGTCTAGAATGCGTCGATGAGCCAAGCCACATCGCCCACGCTGTTGATTCGCTCCGCCGCTTGGCGGCGAAGCCTGGAGTTGCTGTTCTGGTTGCTGCTGGTGTTGATCAACTGCAGTGGCAATGCAATCACCACTTGGATGGATGCCAACCGCTCCGGTGCCGCCTCCATGCAATGGTGGGAGCCGTGGATCTGGGAGTTCTCCAGCGGGCTGGTGTGGTTGCTGTTGCTGGTGCCGGCAATCGTCTGGTTCAGCCGGCGCTGGCCCCTGCATCTGGACAACTGGCGGCGGCGCCTGCCCTGGTATCTACTGGCCAGCGTGCCGATCTCGCTGCTGCATGTGCTGGCCATGTTCGCACTGAGGATGCTTGCCTATGCTGCGGTAGGGGAGCGTTACCACATCGGTTCCTGGCTTGATGAGCTGCTGTACGAATACCTCAAGGATGTACGGACCTACGCAGCCATCCTGTTCTGCATCGACGGCTACCGTTTCCTGCGCCGGCGCCTGCAGGGCGAGGCGCAATTACTGGCCGCGCCCGATGAAGGTCCGCCGGTGGAGCCGATCGAGCACCCTGAGCGTTTGCTGGTACGCAAGCTGGGCCGCGACTTCCTGATCGCAACGGCAGACATCGAATGGGCGCAGGCTGCCGGCAACTACGTCAATCTGCATCTGCGCGGCCACGACTATCCGCTGCGGATCACCATGGCCGCGTTGGAGCTGAAGCTGGATGCCAGCTGCTTCGTCCGTGTCCACCGCAGCTGGCTGATCAATCTGGCGCATCTGGTGTCGATTGAACCGCTGGAGGGTGGCGAGGCCTTGTTGCATATGGCCGATGGCAAGGCGGTTGCCTGCAGTCGGCGCTATCTGCCGGTGCTCAAATCGCGCCTGAGCGAGGACAGGGAGCACTCGCTCCCGGCCTGAGCCTGGGCAGGCGCCGGCGCGGCTGGCGTTGTCCGTCGTCGAAACCCTGCACAATGCGCCGGGCAAGGGGATGGGGGCTTGGGCCAGGCGGGCTGCCATTACAGGGGCGGGTTGGCTGCTGGGCCGTACCACCAACCCCGTTTTGGCTGTTGGCGCGTTTGATGTCCCAACCCTTGGACGGAGTGCTGCGATGAGCCTGGTTATCTGGCGGCGGTGTTGGATGGTGGGCATGTTGCTGGGCGCGATGGCGCCAGCGTTTGCGCAGCAGGGCAGGCAGACCCTCCGCCCGCCGGTACTTATTGCGGTCTCCGAGGCCGAGCAGCCAATCGAGCTGCGACGGGCGAACATCGATGGCGAGGTACAGGCGGGTATTGCCCAGACCCGGATCGAGCTAGTCTTCCACAATCCCAACCGGCGGGTGATGGAGGGTGAGCTGCAGTTTCCTTTGGCCGATGGCCAGCAGATCAGCGGCTTTGCCCTGGATATCGACGGGCAACTGCGGGACGCGGTGCCGGTGCCTAAGGAACGCGGGCGGCAGGTGTTCGAGGCGATCACCCGCCAGGGCGAGGATCCGGCGCTGCTGGAACAGACCGCCGGCAATCAATTCCGGCTGCGCGTTTATCCGCTGCCGGCAGGTGGCAGTCGGCGGGTACAGCTGACCATCCGCGAAGCGATGCCGCTCAACGGCCAAGGCTGGCAGTGGCGGCTGCCTTTACAGTTTGCATCGGCGGCAGGTGAGGTAAGCCTGCGTCTGCGCGCGGCCGGTGCCGACAGGCTGGGCCAGGGACCTTTCCGCTTGATGGCTGGTGGCCTGGATTGGCAGGGTAGTGGCCGGCAATTGCCGGCTCAGCTGCAATGGCAGCTGCCGGCTCAGTTGCAACCGTCGCTGCAGGCTGCCCGTTACGACGGCCAACAGTATCTGCTGGCGCAGCTGCCGGTGGCAGCACCCGCCGCGCGCCGCCTGCCGTCACGGATCGGCCTGTTGTGGGACGCTTCCGGTTCGGCGGCCACGCGCAACCGGGCGCGTGAGTTCGCATTGCTGGACCGCTATTTCGCCGCGATGGGCGAGGGCAGCGTCGTGCTGACGGTGCTGCGCGACAAACCGGAAGCGGAGCGTCGTTTCAGCATTCGCAAGGGGGATTGGAGCGCGTTGCGGCGTGTGCTGGAACAGGCGCCCAACGATGGTGCCAGCGCGCTGGCGGCGTGGACGCCGAAGGCGGAGCCTGGCGAGTACCTGTTGTTCAGTGATGGCCTGGGCAACTGGGGCCCATCAGCGCTGCCGGCATTGGCGGCAGAACAACGCCTGTTTGCCATCAGCAGTGCTGCGGCCGGTGCCGACACGGCACGCCTGCGCGGCTGGAGTGAGGCCAACGGCGGCGCGCTGGTGCAGCTGGAATCCGATCAGGTCGACGCAGTGGCACGTCGTTTGTTGGCCATGCCGCCGACGGTGGAAGTTGCACCCGCCCCCGGTCTGCACGATGTGGTGGTTGATCGTCGCAGCCTGGAACAGGGCTGGCTGTGGGTGTACGCGCGGGCTGACACCGCGCCGGCGGCATTGCGGGTGCGGCTCAATGGCGGGCAATGGCAGGTACTGAGTGCCGGTACCGCCAATACCGATGGTGGCCTGGTCGCTGGGCTGTGGGCGCAGGCGCGCTTGCAGCAGCTGGCGGCGGACCCACGCGGTAATCGCGAGGCCATGCAGTTGCTGTCGCAGCAGTTCGGTATGGTCAGTGAGGGCAGTTCCCTGCTTGTGCTGGACACGATCGAGGACTACTTGCGTTACGCGATTCGGCCGCCGTCCGGGTTGCGTGCGGAATATGACCGCCGTTTCGCCCGCCAGGTCGCCGACCGCGATCAGGCGCGCCGCGCCCATCTGGATCAGGTCGCCGAACAGTGGCAGCAGCGGCAGAGCTGGTGGTCGAAGCGTTGGCCGAAGGATTCGCCGTTGAAGGTCGCAAAGGCAGCGAACCTCGCGTCGGCGCGTGCAAGTGCGCTGCCCCCGGCGCCGGTAATGGCGATGGCACCACCACCGGCACCCGCCCCGGCGGCCGCGATGGTGGCCGAGGCCACAGTCTCCGACCAGTTCAGGGTCGCCGACAGTGCTGTCGCGGCCGCTGCCGCCGACGAACCGGTCAACGCCGGTGCGGTGCAGATCAGGCTGGCCGCCTGGGAGCCGGACTCGCCCATCGCGCAGCGCCTGCGCAAGGCGCCGCCGGGTGAGTTGTATGCCTGGTATCTGGATGAGCGCGATGCCAATGCCGACAGCAGCGCATTCTTCCTGGATGTGGCCGACATGTTGTTGGCTGCCGGCCAGCGCGAACTGGCGCTGCGGGTGCTGTCCAACCTCGCCGAAATGGAACTGGACAACCGGCATCTGTTGCGGGTGCTCGGCTATCGCCTGATGCAGGCAGGGGAGCCGGGACTGGCAGTGCCGGTGTTCGAGCAGGTACTGGCGATAGCCGATGACGAGCCGCAGAGCTTCCGCGACCTGGGTCTGGCGCTGGAGGCGGCAGGGCGCCCGCAGCAGGCGGTTGATCCGCTCTATCAGGTCGTACAGCGGCAATGGGATGGGCGCTTCGATGGCGTTGCGTTGATCGCGCTGGACGAGCTGACCAATCTGCTCGCACGCGGCGGCCCGGCGCTGGACGCGGGCATGGTCGATCCGCGACTGCGCAAGGCGATGCCGCTGGATCTGCGGGTGGTGCTGGCTTGGGATGTCGACAACAGCGACATGGACCTATGGGTGACCGATCCCAATGGTGAGCGTGCCTACTACGGCAATCGCCTGACCCATCAAGGTGGGCAGATGTCGCAGGACTTCACCGGCGGCTATGGCCCGGAGCAGTTCTCGCTGCGCGATGCCAAGCCCGGCATCTACAAGGTGGAGGCCAATTATTTCGGCAGCCGCCAGCAGCTGGTAACCGGTCCCGCCACCTTGATGTTGCGGCTGAGCACCCATTGGGGCACGCCGCAGCAGAAGGACAAGGCGGTAACCATGCGCCTGCACGATGCTACCGACACTGTGCTGGTAGGTGAGTTCGAAGTGCGTTGAGGTTTTTGCTGTAGCAATTTGTTGTTTGTGGGAGCGGCGTCAGCCGCGAAGCTGACAGATCCCGCAATTGCACTGACAACATGATTTGAAACTGCGCCGGCTTCGCGGCTTACGCCGCTCCTACAAAAAAAGCCCGATGCCAGATCTCTGGCACCGGGCTTTTGGTAGTACCCGCTTACTTGCGGCGGGCTAGCAGGCGGTAGCTGCCGGTAGCGTTGGAGTCGAAGCTGTGCGCGAGCACGATGTAACGGCCGGCTTCCAGTTCGATTTCCAGGTTCGGATCCAGGCTGGAGTCGCTGTCGTCCTGCTGCGCGACTTCTTCGCCATTGCGCATCAGGGTGATCATGCCGTCCAGGCTGGAGGAACCGGCAGTCATGCTGATCACGTACTTGCCCTTGCGCGGAATCTCCAGGGTGTACAGGTCGCGGTTGCCGGCGCGCAGCTGGCCGCTGACTTCACGGCCGAGCTTGAGCTCGGGACGGGTCGGGCCATCGGGCGCGGCTGCGGTGGCGGTGACCAGCTGGAACACGCCGCCACGACTGTTCACCGAACGCACCGATACGTTGTACTCGCCCGCATCCAGCACCTGGCTGATGCGCGAGTTGACCCCGCCGCCGCCATCGTCGTCGCTCAGGGTGATGTCGCCGCCCTGTACGGTGAGCATGGTGTCCATGTCCTTGCCACTGGCATCGAACTGCACGCGGCGACGTTCCGGCAGGTTCAGCACAAAGCTGCGGGTATCGTCGGCGCCGATGAAGCCGCTGACCGTGCCTTCCAGCGGCAGGCTGGTGCCGTCGTTGAAGACCAGGCCTTCGGGGAAGTCGGACTGTTCCACGCCCAGGTAGAACGCACCGGAGGCCTCGCCCAGGCCGCCGGCAGTCAGCGTGTAGCGGCCCGGCTGCAGCGGGGCGACCAGGCGCGAGTTGAGGTTGCTGCCGCCGTCATCGTCTTCCAGGTTGAGGCCGTTGCCGCTCAGTTCCAGGCGGGCATCGAACTCGCTCGATTCCAGGTTGATGGTGTACAGGCCGGGCTTGTCGACCTGCAGGACGAAGGTCTTGTCGCCGTTGCGCAGCCAATCGGTGACCCGGCGGCCGGCAGTCAGCGGCTTGCCGTCATAGGCGACGATGGGTTCGGCCGAGAGCTGGAACGGGCCGAAGGCGCGGGCGTCGGCGCCGCTGACAGCGACCAGGTACTGGCCGGGCTTGTCGGCGCGCATGCTCAGCGTGGTGCTGCCTTCGCGGTTGGCGTCGGTGCGCGATACCAGCACGTCGCGGTTGAACACGGCCAGCGCGCCATTGAGCGCGCCTTCCAGGGTCAGCGAGACCGCCTGGCCGGCACCCAGCTGCAACGAGAACAGCTGGCTGCGGGTGCCATCGCTGTAGTTGACCGGGCTGGAAGAGGTGATTTCGCCGGTGACATCGCCATCGATGGCGAGCGCGCGGGCAGGGCCTGCGGCATGGGCGGGGGCATGAACGGCGGCGGCAATGGCAAGGGACAGCAGTCCGGCTGCAAATCGCTTCACTTGAACTCCTTGATGTTGGAAGCAGGGGTAAAAAGCGGCCACGATGGCCGCGGGGGCGGGCATCGTGGCCGTGGGCCCATCACACCGGTTGGCGCGATGGGCGGTGTGGCTTAGTTGATGACGGCAGCAGCGGCGTCAGCGGCGGCTTCTTCGGCAGCATCCTTGCGGTTGCTGTTGGCCGGCGCGGCGACATCGCCACCACCCAGATCGGTGGTTTCCAGCTCGAACACGCCCTGCTGGTTGCCCAGGCTGGTGACCGCAACGATGTAGCGGCCGGCGCGCAGGTCCAGGGTCAGCTGGGCATTGGTGCCGTTGCCACCATCGTCGTCCTCTTGATCAACGCCGGGGCCGGTGATCTTCAGCACCGAGTCGAAGCCGTCGGCGATGGCGTCGAACTGGATGTGCTTGGGCGCATCCAGGTTGAGCACGAAGGTGCGGCGGCCGCGCGAATCCATCATCGACTGCGCGGTCTGGCCAATGGTCAGGGCGGTGCCGTCGCGGGTGATCAGGCCGTTCTCGGTCGGGGTCAACTTGACGTTGAGCTTGAACGAGCCGGTGTTGCCGTTCACCGAGGAGGCCGCGATGGTGTACTCACCCGGCTCCAGGTAGGTGCGGATGCGGGCATTGAGGTTGCCGCCGTTGTCGTCGTCTTCCAGCTCGACATTGCGGCCGTTCAGACGCAGGTAGGCGTCGAATGCGCTGGATTCCAGGGTGATGGCGTACAGCCCAGCCTTGTCGATCTTGAGCTTGTATTCCTGCTTTTCACCCATCAGCCAGTCGGTTGCCTCGCTGTCGGCGCCCAGCGGCTTGCCGTCGTACGGCACGACCTTGGCGGCCTTGAGCTTGAACGGGCCGAAGGCGTCGGCGCTGGCGCTGTTGACCGCGACCAGGTAGTTGCCGTCCTTGGGGGCGCGGAAGGCCAGGTTCACCGAACTGCCGGTCGAATCGCCTTCACTCATTCCCGAGGAAGAGGCATTGGCAATCATGTTCTGGCCGTCGAATACCGCCAGCTGGCCGCTGAGCGAGCCGCCCAGTTCCAGCGAGACGGCTTCGCCGCTCTTCATGGTCACTTTGTAACCCTGGTGACGGCTGCCATCGTTGTAGTTCAGGGTGCTGGACGAGGTGATTTCACCGGAGACCGTTTCACCAACCGTCAGGTTCTGGGCCTTGTCGCCGCCGGAGGCCGCAATGCCCCCCAGCTTCTGGCAGGCGGTGAGTGCCAAGGTCATGGCGATCGCAGTAAACAAGCGGGCGTGGCTAGCGTTCAAGCTTAGGTCCTTCATAGTGAGAAATGTCTCCTTTTCCCGCCCTGGCGGGTCAGGGTGAGATTCTAACGTTAAGTTGTGTCTATTCAGCGAGAACAGATTCCGCCCCGGGTGGCCAATGCCGGGCCCGCCTGGATGCTAGAATTGGCGGCTTGTCTGCCTTATTAGACCGACCATGATCGAACTCAATCCCATCCGCCAGCGAATCACCGATCTGACTGATCGCGTGGTATCGCTCAGGGGGTATCTTTGACTACGACGTCAAGAAAGAACGTCTGGAAGAAGTAACCCGCGAACTCGAAAACCCGGATATCTGGAACAACCCCGAGTACGCCCAGACGCTGGGCCGTGAACGCTCGATGCTGGACAAGACCGTCACCGGCATTGCCGATGTACTGGACGGCCTGTCCGAAGCCACCGAACTGCTTGAGCTTGCCGAAAGCGAGCAGGACGAGGACACCGCGCTGGCGGTGGTGGCCGACCTGGACAAGTTCCAGTCGCACATCGAGAAGCTCGAGTTCCAGCGCATGTTCTCCGGTGAAATGGACAGCTGCAACGCCTTCGTCGACATCCAGGCCGGCGCCGGTGGTACCGAAGCCCAGGATTGGGCGGAAATGATGCTGCGCATGTACCTGCGCTGGTGTGAAGCGCGTGGCTGGAAGACCGAGCTGATGGAAGTGTCCGGCGGCGACGTTGCCGGCATCAAATCGGCCACCTTCCGTGTCGAGGGCGAGTTCGCCTATGGCTGGCTGAAGACCGAGATCGGCGTGCACCGGCTGGTGCGCAAGTCGCCGTTCGACTCGGACAACCGCCGCCACACCAGCTTCACCTCCGTGTTCGTGTCGCCGGAAGTCGACGACAACATCGAAATCGACATCAATCCAGCCGACCTGCGCACCGACGTGTACCGTTCCTCCGGTGCCGGTGGTCAGCACGTCAACAAGACCGAGTCGGCGGTGCGTATCACCCACATCCCGACCAATACCGTGGTGGCCTGCCAGATCGGCCGCAGCCAGCACCAGAACCGCGACACCGCGATGAAGATGCTGGCCGCCAAGCTCTATGAGCTGGAAGTGCAGAAGCGCAACACCGAGCGTGACGCGCTGGAAGCGACCAAGTCCGACATCGGCTGGGGCAGCCAGATCCGCAACTACGTGCTCGACCAGAGCCGTATCAAGGACCTGCGCACCGGCGTTGAACGTACCGACACGCAGAAGGTGCTGGACGGCGACCTCGACGAGTTCATCGAGGCCAGCCTCAAGTCCGGCCTGCAGGCCGGCGCCAAGCGCATCGACGCTTGATCCGGAATGGCCCTGCACGGGCCATTCCCTTGTTGTACGGTGCGGTTGCAGGCCAATGTGGCCGCACCTTGTCATCTCCCCCCAATTGAATGAAAGCCATGACCGACCAGACCCCTGAAACGCAGCAGCCCCCCGTCGACGAGAACAGCCTCATCGCCGAGCGCCGCGCGAAACTCACGGCGCTGCGCGGGCAGGGCATTGCCTACCCGAACGACTTCCGTCGCGAAGACTTCGCCGGCAAGCTGCAGGACGAATACGCCGACGCCGAGACCTGGACCAGCGAAGCGCTGGAAGCTACCGGCCGCACGGTGAAGATGGCTGGCCGGTTGATGGCCAAGCGCATCATGGGCAAGGCCAGCTTCGCCCAGATCCAGGACGAGAGCGGCCGCATCCAGCTGTTCCTGCAGGCCACCGCGCTGGGCGATATCTATGCCGCGTTCAAGGGCTGGGACGTGGGCGACATCATCGCCGTCGAAGGCGGCCTGACCCGTACCAAGACCGGCGAATTGTCGGTCAAGGCGACCAGCATCCGCCTGCTGACCAAGTCGCTTCGCCCGCTGCCGGACAAGTGGCACGGTCTGGCCGATGTGGAGCAGCGCTATCGCCAGCGCTACGTCGACCTGATCGTTACCCCGGAGTCGCGCGAGGTCTTCATCAAGCGTTCCAAGATCATCCGCGCGATGCGCGCATGGCTGGACAACCGCGACTTCCTTGAAGTCGAAACGCCGATGATGCATTACATCCCCGGCGGCGCCACGGCCAAGCCGTTCACCACCCACCACAACGCGCTGGACATGCAGCTGTACCTGCGCGTGGCACCGGAGCTTTACCTGAAGCGCTTGGTGGTTGGCGGCCTCGAGCGGGTCTACGAAATCAACCGCAACTTCCGCAACGAAGGCGTCAGCACCCGCCACAACCCGGAATTCACCATGATGGAGCTGTACGAGGCCTACGCCACGTACAACGAAGTGATGGACCTGACCGAAGGCGTGATCCGCGATGTCGCGCAGAGCGTGCTCGGCACCACCGTGGTGGAATGGGATGGCGTGCAGATTGATCTGGCCCCGGCCTTCCGCCGCTGGCGCATGGACGAAGCCGTGCGTCATCACAACCCGGAAATCACTGCCGCCGACTGCACCGATCGTGATGCGCTGCTGCGTCATTGCGAACGCCTGAAGATCCGCGTCAAGCCGAGCTACGGCTGGGGCAAGCTGCTGCTGGAAATCTTCGAGGCCACGGTCGAGCACACCTTGATCCAGCCGACCTTCATCACCGATCACCCGGTCGAGGTTTCGCCGCTGGCCCGCGCCAGCGACAACGACGCCGGTTACACCGATCGCTTCGAGTTGTTCGTCAACGGCAAGGAGCTGGCCAACGGCTTCTCCGAGTTGAACGATCCGGAAGATCAGGCCGCACGTTTCCAGGCCCAGGTGGAGGCCAAGGACGGTGGTGATGACGAAGCCATGCATTACGACGCCGACTACATCCGCGCGCTGGAATACGGCATGGCGCCGACCGGCGGCCTGGGCATCGGCATCGACCGTCTGGTAATGATGCTGACCGGCCGCGCCTCGATCCGCGACGTGTTGCTGTTCCCGTACATGCGCCCGGAAGCCTGATCCAGCACGATTGCGCTGCAGGCAGAAAGAAGGCCTTCCCCTAACCGGGAAGGCCTTTTGCTTTGCGCAATGTAGTGCCGAGCCATGCTCGGCAGGGGCTTTACCCATAAATCGCTGGCATGTAGCCGGGTAAGCAACGCGCACCCGGGGAACAAGGAGCGTTGGCACGCAGCCGCTCGCATGGACTACCCCGGGTGCGCTGCGCTTACCCGGGCTACGCCGCGGCCCTCACCCCAACCCCTCTCCCGCATGCGGGAGAGGGGCTAAAGCGTAGTGCCGAGCCATGCTCGGCAGAGGCCTTCCCGATAACGCTTCAACACAGCGCCTTTACAACACCGCCCGCACGCCCAGATTGATCAGCATGCCGCCACCCAACAGCCAGGCGAACAACAGCAGGGCCAGCAGCATCGGCTTGGCACCGGCCTGACGCAGGGCGGAAGCGTGGGTGGTCAGGCCCAGCGCCGCCATCGCCATCGCCAGCAGCACGGTATCCAGGTCCACCAGCACCTTGACCACCTCGGCCGGCAGCAGCTGCAGCGAGTTGAAGCCGACCATGGCGATGAAGCCGAAGGCAAACCAAGGAATGCTGATCTTGGCGCGTTCGCCGCCGCTGCAGCTGTCGCCGCGAGCCAGCAGCGCCGACAGGCCCACCAGGAAGGGCGCCAGCATCATCACCCGCACCATCTTGGCGATGACCGCGGCATCGGCGGCGGGCTCACTGATCGCGCGGCCGGCGGCGACCACCTGGGCGACTTCATGCACGGTGGAGCCGGTGAATACGCCGAAGGCGGTTTCATCCAGTGGCATCCAGCCGGCGGACACGCCCCACTGGTAAAGCAGCGGATACAGGAACATCGCCACGGTGCCGAATACAACCACCGTGGCCACGGCGACCGCCACCTGTTCGGCGCGGCCCTTGACCACCGGCTCGGCCGCCATCACCGCAGCGGCGCCGCAGATCGAACTGCCTGCACCGATCAACAGCGCCGAGTTGCGGTCCATGCCCAGCAGCCGGGTGCCCAACCACCAGGCCAGGGCAAACGTCGAGCACAGTACCAGCGCGTCAATCAGCACACCGGCGAGGCCAACCTGGCCGATATCCTGCAAGGTCAGGCGCAAGCCATAGAGAATGATGCCGGCACGCAGCAGCGTGGCCTTGGAGAAACCGACCCCGGCATCGGCGTGTGCCGCCATGCTGCGGTAAGCGGTATTGCCGATCACGATGCCGATGACGATGGCCAGGGTCAGTGCGCTGATGCCGTGATCCTGCATCCATGGCAGGGTGCCCAGCCAGATGGCCAGGCCAGCGATGGCGGCCGTCAGCAGCAGGCCGGGGAGGCGGGCGAGGGGCATGCGGGTCAGCCCTTGAGTCGAGGTGTTCATAACGTTGGGTTATCAGAAGATAGCCCATGCTGCACCCAAGGTTATTACCTGTAAAACGGATAATATTGGTTGATTCAACCAATTTATTGGATAGATCATGCATCTATCGCTGCGGCAACTGCAGATTTTCTCGGGGATCGCCGAGGCCGGCACGACCACGGCGGCAGGCGAGCTGCTGGGTTTGTCGCAATCGGCGGTGAGTGCGGCGCTGGGCGAGTTGGAAAGCCTGTTGGGGCTGGCGCTGTTCGACCGTATCGGTCGCCGGCTGGTACTCAACGGCCATGGCCGCGCCCTGTTGCCGCAGGCCCGTGCCCTGTTGGCGGGGGTGAATGACATCGAGCGTCGGTTCCGGGCCGACAGCCCCACCGGCGCGGCGGTGCGCTGGCAGGTGGGCGCCAGTACCACCATCGGCAATTACCTGATGCCGGCGCGGATTGCCGACCTGCAGGAGCTGAATCCGCACGCCCAGGTCGAACTGGTGATCGGCAATACCCGCGAGGTCACCACTGCGGTGCAACGACTGGAAGTGGATGTGGGGCTGATCGAAGGGCCCAGCCATGAGCCGGGGCTGGAGGTCGCGCGGTGGCGGCAGGATGAACTGGTGATCGTATTTGGCGAGCGCCACCCGCTGGCATCACGGTTCAGCGATGGGGCGGACCTGGCGATGCTGCGGCAGGCCCGCTGGCTGTTGCGCGAACCGGGCTCGGGCACCCGCGAAGCCGCCGAGCAGGCCTTGCTGCCGCATCTGCATGGTTTTGCCGAGGTGCTGCAGCTGGGCGGCACCGAGGCGATCAAGCAGGGCGCGGTGGCGGGACTGGGCCTGGCCTGCCTGTCCCGACACGCGGTGGCCGATCTGGTAACCCTGGGCAAGCTGCGCGTACTGGCAACGCCACTGCCGCCGCTGCAGCGTCAGCTGTGGGTGGTGCGCCACCCGGGCAAGCGGATTCCGGCCAGTCTGCGGCAGTTGCTGGGGCTGCCGGCGGATGTGTTTAGCGACGATTGAGCGCGGCTGCTGCCATAGCCCGTACAATACGCCCATGCCTTTGATTACCTTGCAGAACGTCGACTACAGCGTCGGCGGCCCGTTGTTGCTGGAAAAAGCCGAACTGTCGATCGAGACTGGCGAGCGTATCGCCCTGATCGGCCGCAACGGCGCCGGCAAATCCACTCTCATGAAGCTGATGGCTGGCGAGCTCAAGCCCGATGACGGCGAGGTGCGCGTGCAGCAGGGCGTGCGCGTCACCAGGCTTGAGCAGGAAGTGCCGCATGGCGCTGCCGGCAGCGTGTTCGACGTGGTCGCCGATGGCCTGGGCGAACTCGGCCACTGGCTGGCCGAATTCCATCGCCTGAGCCACGCCGAGGTATTCGACGGCGAGGCCATGGGCAATGTGCAGGCCAAGATCGATGCCGCCGATGGCTGGGGTCTGGACCAGCGCGTCGAGGAAACCCTGACCAAGCTGGATCTGGATGGAGATGCCGAGTTCGGCCGCCTGTCCGGCGGCATGAAGCGCCGGGTGCTGCTGGCGCGTGCGCTGGTCGCCGGCCCGGACGTGCTGCTGCTCGACGAACCGACCAACCATCTGGATATCGAAGCCATCGATTGGCTGGAAACCTTCCTCAAGGGCTGGAACGGCTGCGTGGTGTTCGTCACCCATGACCGTCGCTTCCTGCGTGCGCTGGCTACCCGCATCGTTGAAATCGATCGCGGCCAGGTCACCAGCTGGCCGGGCGATTGGGAAAACTACGAGCGTCGCCGCGAAGAGCGCCTCAACGCGCAGGCGCAGGAGAACGCCCGCTTCGACAAGCTGCTGGCACAGGAAGAAGTGTGGATCCGGCAGGGCATCAAGGCCCGTCGTACCCGTGACGAAGGCCGCGTGCGCCGGCTCAAGGCCATGCGCAACGAGCGCGTGCAGCGCCGCGAGCTCAGTGGCAACGTCAAGCTGGAAGCCTCCGGTGCGGAGAACTCCGGCAAGAAGGTCATCGACATCAAGAACATCAACTTCGCCTTTGGCGAGCGGGTGATGATCAAGGATTTCGAGACCGTCATCCTGCGCGGTGACCGCATTGGCCTGATCGGCCCCAACGGCAGCGGCAAGACCACCTTGCTGAAGCTGCTGCTGGGCGAACTGCAGCCGGACAGCGGCGAAGTGCGCCAGGGCACCAACCTGCAGATCGCCTATTTCGACCAGTACCGCGCCACCCTGCGCGAGGATTGGAGCGCGATCGAGAACGTGGCCGAAGGCGCGGACTTCATCGACATCAATGGCAAGCGCAAGCATGTGCATGCCTACCTGCAGGACTTCCTGTTCACCCCGGAACGCGCGCGCGCGCCGATCACCCGCCTGTCTGGTGGTGAGCGCAATCGCCTGCTGCTGGCCAAGCTGTTCGCGCAGCCGTCCAACCTGCTGGTGATGGATGAACCGACCAACGATCTGGACGTGGAAACCCTGGAGCTGCTGGAAGAGCTGTTGGGCGACTACACCGGTACCTTGTTGTTGGTCAGCCATGACCGTGACTTCCTCGACAACGTGGTGACCTCCACGCTGGTGCTGGAAGGCGAGGGCAAGGTGGGCGATTACATTGGTGGCTACAGCGACTCGCTGCGCCAACGCCCGGCCCCGACCCAGACCGCAATGGCGGTGGCCAAGGCCTCGGCGACGGCGACGGCAGCGCCTGCAGCTCCGGTTGCTGATGCTGCACCCAAGCGCAAGCTGAGCTTCAAGGATGCGCGTGAGCTGGAGCAACTGCCGGCCAAGATCGAAAAGCTGGAGCTGGATGTGGAAGGCCTGACTTCGGCGATGAACGATCCCTCGTTCTATACCCGCTCCAGCGCCGAGGTCACCGCCCATACCCAGCAGCTGACCAAGGTGCAGGCCGAGCTGGATGCCGCCTACGCACGCTGGCAGGAACTGGACGCCTGAGCCTTTCGTAAGAGTCAGCGCGTTGCTTCACCTGCCGTCCTCACTCGGGACGGCAGGATGGTGTCCATGGATGCTGTGAGGCGATGATGAAAAGACCGTTTGAGGTTGAGCGTATCGATCATGTGGTGTTCCGGGTTCGCGACCTGGAGCGCAGCATTGCGCTTTATTCCAGCGTGCTGGGCTGCGAGGTGGTGCGCCGTCGCGAGCACCTGGGCTTGGTGCACCTGCGCGCTGGCACATCGATGATCGACCTGATCAGCCTTGATGGCAGCTTGGGCGCACGCGGTGGTGCAGGGCCTGGGCCGGAGGCGCGCAACCTGGATCATCTATGCCTGCGCATCGAGCCCTTCGATGAAGCGGCCTTGCTTGCCTATCTGTCCGCGCATGGCGCAACGCCGTTGGCTGCGGCGGAGGTCAACTTCGGCGCCGAGGGAGATGGGCTATCGCTGTATTTCCGCGACCCCGATGGAAACACCATTGAATTGAAGGGTCCGGCGTCGGTCGCAGGCTGAAGCACGGCTTTGCCCCCTCCCTTGCACCGCAGGTGCAGGGGAGGGCTGGGGAGGGGTGCTTTTCGCTGTAGATCTGCCGCTACGCAGGTAGCGAATCCATCGCGAAGATCAACAGCACCCCTCCCAAACCCTCCCCTTGGCGTTGCCAAAGGGAGGGCTCAGTACGTCGCCAAAGGCCAAAGGGAAGAGTGAGCGCTAACCCTTATTCTTCCTCGTCGTCGCCCGCGGCTTCCTCGCCACCACCGGGCAGTTCGAGGAAGGCCCAGAACGCGACGTTGTCTTCGGCCCAGCGCGCCGATGCTTCGGAAAGCACATCCAGCAAGGTATCGAAATCCGCCGAACTGCCCTGGCGCAGGTCATTGGCATCGCTGAAAAGCAGCGCATAGCCGTTGGCCGGCAGCCATGACAGGTCACGCAGGCCGTCGGACAGGGCATCCCAGTTGCGACTCCAGCCAGCGGGGAAATCCAGTTGCGTACCAATCCGCATCAGCAAGGTGCGCTTGTCGGCACAACCTTCCAGATCGATGCGGCAGACGCGCAGGCCGGCATCACGCGCCACCGCTGCCAGTCCACCCAGGTCGCCATCACCCACGCCGTAGACACCGGCCTGGCTGACGTCTTCCAGTCCCATGTCGAAACCGCTGTAACTCATGGCGTACTCCTGGAGGGGACTTCAAAGCTGCGGAAACTCTCGTAATGGTCATCGGTGTAATACCAGGCATCCGGCGGATCACCGCCGGTCACGATGCGCTTGGCGCCACGATGGTCCAGCCCGGGTGTATCCACCGTGTATTCGCGGTAATAACCGCGTGGCCGTTGCGGCAGCTGGCGCTCGCGGTTGCCGAAGGTGCTGCCGTCCTGGCGGTGCGGGTACGGACCACCACGCTGGATCAGGGCGATGGTCGCGCGTGCTTCGGCAGGCAGGAACCCCGGTAATGGATCGGCCTGGGTTGCCGGGCTGGACTGTGCCTTGCCTTCTGCCTGCGCATGGGTGTCTGCTGGGCTGCCAACGCCCAGCGATGGCGCGAACTGTGGCGGCGGTGGCTGCTGCGCCACGCGCATGCCCCACAGGCCGGCAACAAGCAGGACGATGGCGATAACCAGAAGAGAGGGCTTGCGCATCAGCAAAGGCGGTCAGTCAAGGAAAGGAGAATGATTATCACGCTGCGCGCTGGTTTTTGTTGAACGATCGGTTCATGCGCTGTTTCTGTCGTGCTGGTTCACGGGCCGATAACAATGCCTGCGAAAAGTGCCCGAAAAACGATGATCCCGATGACGGGACAAAGTTTCCTTTACATCGGCCTTGGTAAGTTGAGCGTTCCTGCCTACCATTCACCTCTGCATCTGTATCGCCCGGGCTTTCCGGGCACAGACCCCCAGGCATATACCCAAGGAGATCCGTGATGGCCTATACCCTGCCCAAGCTGCCTTACGCTTACGACGCGCTGGAACCGTACATGGATGCGGCCACGGTCGAGATCCATTACTCCAAGCACCACCAGACCTACGTCAACAACCTCAACGCGCTGGTCGAAGGCACCGAATACGCCGACCTGCCGATCGATGAGCTGCTGCGCAAGGTCAAGACCCTGCCGGAAAACCTGCAGCAGGGCGTGCGCAACCAAGGTGGCGGCCACGGCAACCATTCGCTGTTCTGGGACGTGATCGGCCCGAACGCCGGTGGCACCCCGAGCGGCGCGCTGGCCAAGGCCATCGACGAGCAGCTTGGCGGTTTCGACAAGTTCAAGGAAGCCTTCACCAAGGCTGCGCTGACCCAGTTCGGCTCTGGCTGGGCGTGGCTGAGCGTCGGCGCCGACAAGAAGCTGCTGGTGGAAAAGAGCTCCAACCAGGAAAGCCCGCTGATGGAAGGCCGCACCCCGGTGCTGACCATTGACGTGTGGGAGCACGCCTACTACCTGAAGTTCCAGAACCGCCGCGCCGAGTTCATCGAAACCTTCTACAGCCTGATCAACTGGAAGGAAGTGGAGCGTCGTTACCAGGAAGCAATCGCCTGATTGCGGTGACCTGAAGTGGTGGCGGATGTAGTCGCTACCGCAACAAAGGCCGGGCATCGCCCGGCCTTTGTTGTTTCAGGAACACCTGGTTGTGGGCCAGCCCGGTTTGTGGGAGCGGCGTAAGCCGCGAAGCAGACACATCATCAGATGGCACAGGTGCCAAGGGTTTGTGCAACGCCAGTTTCGCGGCTTACGCCGCTCCTACAGCCAGAGCACAACAAAGGCCGGGCATCGCCCGGCCTTTGTTGTTTCAGGAACACTTGCTTGTGGGGCAGCCCATTTGTGGGAGCGGCGTAAGCCGCGAAGCAGACACATCATCAGATGGCGCAGATGCCAGGGGTTTCTGCAGCGCCAGCTTCGCGGCTTACGCCGCTCCCACAGCCAGCTGCCGGCCCGTTGCCGCTTCAGGGCTGCTCAGCGTCAACGCTGGCCGGAATCCGGGTGATACGCAGCGTCGCCATCATGCCCAGCGGCTCGGGCGCGGTCTGCGCATCGCTGGCGGGTAGTTGAATTGGCTGTTGGGTGATATCGGCAAAACTGCGGACCTGGTACAGCACGTCCAGGCCGTGGCGGGCACCGGCTGCTGGATCGGCATCGCTACGCTGGTTGGATGGATTCCTGCGCGCCGGCTGGTAGCCCGGCAGCTGTCGCACCAGCTCCTCGGTGGGGGCGGCGAAGTCGCCGATGATCAGCGAGGGCAGTCCCTCGGCGGTGGCATCCATCCATGAGCGCAGGTCGGCCGCCTGATGGCCGCGCGACACCGCGGTGTTGTCGGTGGGGCACATGCTGGCCGCGTAGATGTTCAGCAGCGCCTGCTGCAGTTGCAGGCGTTGCATGCCGGCGGCGGCGGGGGCTTCATCGCCGTGCAGCAGGGTGATGCCGTCCTGCTGTGCGGTCAGCCGGGTCAGCACGGCGTTGCCGCGGCGTTCGGACTGGCTGGGGCGGTCGGCGCTGATGAAATCGCAGCTGTACTTGAGCCGGGTGCCCAGCCAACAGGCCGGGTTGCTGGCGGTCCCGCGTTGGCGGACATCCTGCACGATGATCACGTCCGGACGCAGTGACTCCATCAACTGGGCGATACGGTCGCGTTGGCCAACCCAGCTTTCGCCGCTGTCCGGGAGGCGCAGATTGGCGATTTTTATGACCGGCAGTACCGGCTCGGCCAGTACGCCAAATGACAGGACAAGCAGTCCAAAACAGCCCCAGCGCAGCATTGCAAGGCCTCGTGGTGAGGGACTGTCATGCTAGTAC
The DNA here is from genome assembly GCF_001431465.1 of Stenotrophomonas terrae. Classification (GTDB taxonomy): domain Bacteria; phylum Pseudomonadota; class Gammaproteobacteria; order Xanthomonadales; family Xanthomonadaceae; genus Stenotrophomonas; species Stenotrophomonas terrae. The sequence goes on from NZ_LDJJ01000028.1 coordinate 30,571, forward strand.
TTTCCGCGTAGAGGGCTTGTGCATGGTTTTGTACTAAGGTTTTACCTCTACAGGCGGTAGGCGTTTTACTGATCGGGGGCTGCTCTGGTTCCTGGCGTGATGCGTTACGCTTGCAACCTTTGTATTCACGGATCGCCCTCAGATGACGACCAATCACGTGGCAGCAGCCCCGGACCCCAAGGCAAAGATGCCGCGCCAGATCGGCTACATCATCGGCAACGAAGCCTGCGAGCGCTTCAGCTTCTACGGGATGCGCAACATCCTGGTGCAGTTCCTGATCACCTCGCTGCTGTTGCAGGAGATCACCTCCGAAGGCCGTGCGGGTGAGGCCAAGGACATCATGCACAGCTTCATGATCGGCGTGTATTTCTTCCCGCTGCTCGGTGGCTGGCTGGCCGACCGCTTCTTCGGCAAATACCACACCATTCTCTGGTTCAGCCTGATCTACTGCGCCGGCCACCTCTGCCTGGCCTTGTTCGAGGGCAGCCGGCAGGGCTTCTTCCTTGGCCTGGGGCTGATCGCGCTGGGTGCCGGCGGCATCAAGCCGCTGGTGGCCTCGTTCATGGGCGACCAGTTCGACCAGGGCAACAAGCACCTGGCCAAGCTGGTGTTCGACGCCTTCTATTGGATCATCAACTTCGGCTCGCTGTTTGCCTCGCTGCTGATCCCGCTGGCGCTGAAGAACCTTGGCCCGCAATGGGCGTTCGGCATCCCCGGTATCCTGATGTTCGTGGCCACCTTCGTGTTCTGGCTGGGCCGCAAGCGCTATGTGCTGGTGCCGCTGCCGCCCAAGGATCCGCATTCCTTCGCCAACGTGGTGCGTACCGCGTTGCTGGCGCAGGCGCCGGGCCAGGGTCGCATGGGCCTGGTGGTAGCCGTGCTGGGCGTGGTGCTGGCGCTGGCCTCGTTCGCGCTGGTGCCCAGCCTGGGCATCGTGATCTGCCTGTGTCTGGCGCTGGTGGCGGTGCTGGCCGGCATCGGCGGCGGCACCATGCTGCAGCTGGACCGCGCCCGTATCGTGCACCCGGAGGCCGCTGTCGAAGGCGTGCGCTCGGTGCTCAAGGTGCTGGTGATCTTCGCCCTGACCACGCCGTTCTTCTCCTTGTTCGACCAGAAGGCCTCGACCTGGGTGTTGCAGGGCCAGCAGATGAGCATGCCGAGCTGGTTCACCGCCTCGCAGATGCAGGCGCTCAATCCGCTGCTGGTGATGATCCTTATCCCGTTCAACAACCTGGTGCTTTACCCGGCACTGCGCCGCTTCGGTTTCGAGCCGACCGCGCTGCGGCGGATGACCGCGGGTATCGCCTTCAGTGGCCTGGCCTGGATCGTGGTTGGCTGCATCCAGATGGTGATGGACGGTGGCGACGCCATGTCGATCTTCTGGCAGATCCTGCCGTATGCACTGCTCACCTTCGGTGAGGTGCTGGTCTCGGCCACTGGCCTGGAGTTTGCCTACAGCCAGGCGCCGCCCTCGATGAAGGGCGTGGTGATGAGCTTCTGGAACCTGACCACCACCATCGGTAACCTGTGGGTGCTGCTGTCCAACGCAGCGGTGCGCAACCATGCGGTGACCGACCGCATCGCCAGCACCGGCTTGAGCGAGACGGCCTTCCTGATGTTCTTCTTTGCCGGCTTTGCGTTCATCGCGGCGTTGGCATTTGGCATCTATGCGCGCCGTTACAAGATGGTCGACAACTACCGGGCTGTTTGAACATGCAAGGAATCATCACCCTGATCCTGATCGCCATCACTGCGTTGGTGTCGTGGATGGCGTTCAACAACCGCAAGCTGGCGGATCGGCTGATCCTGTGGCCGCCAGCCATCGACAAGCACAAGCAGTACGACCGGTTGGTGACCTACGGGTTCATCCACGCCGACTTCGGGCACCTGTTGTTCAACATGGTCACCCTGTACTTCTTCGGCCGTTCGATCGAGGTCATCATGCTCGGCATCACCGGGCAGTGGTGGGTGTATCCGCTGTTCTACCTGGCGGCGTTGGTGGTATCGATCCTGCCGACCTACCTGAAGAACCAGAAGAACCCCAACTACCTGAGCCTTGGCGCGTCGGGTGCAGTCTCGGCGGTGTTGTTCGCCTACATCCTGATCGCACCGTGGAAGCTGATCCTGGTGATGTTCATCCCGGTCCCGGCCATCGTCTATGCTGCGTTCTACGTGGGCTACAGCATCTGGATGGACAAGAAGGGCGGTGACAACGTCAACCACAGCGCGCACCTGTCAGGCGCCGCTTTCGGCGTGATGTTCATGCTGATCATGGAGCCGGAGCTGCTGCAGCATTTCCTGCAGAGCCTGATGAATCCCACTTTCCGCTTCTGATCGGGGCCAAGGACGGGGCCGGCAGTGGCCCGGATGCAACAGCGCCGGCTTACTCCGCCGGCGCTGCATCGCCCACCGCGCTGGCGCGGTGGGTAAGCGGCTGAGTCTGGCTCAGGCCGCGTAGCTGTCGAGCAGGCGCGAGTAGACCTCGCTGTCGATCTTCTTGAATTCCCAGCTACGGGTGTCACCGGCGACGGTCAGTTGGAACAGGCCCTCGAGCAGGGTGGCATCATGGTCGTTGGACGGAATCTGCATCGTGCTGTCATTGTCGAACATGGGGCACCTGGCCTGCTGTCTGTTGTTTGTGGATATACACAGCAAAAGCCGTGCCAGCTTTTGAGACACAGATCAGGGTTTGATTGCGCTGGCGCAGTCGGAGACGATGTCGGAAAGTGACGCACAGCGGCGTTCCTGTCTGATCAGGCGTCATCACGTCGCCTTCACCGATCCCTTCGTGTCCCGCAGGAGCAGCCATGACCTCAAACAATCCATCGCCAGCAAGCATCGAGCACGACGCCGGCGCGCACCGGTTCCAGACCACCGTCGATGGCGCGCTTGCGGTACTGGACTACGGGTTGCGGGACGGGGTGATGGTCATTACCCACACCGTGGTGCCCGAGGCGATTGGCGGCCGCGGTATCGCCGCGCAGTTGACCCGGTTTGCGCTGGATCATGCCCGCGCTGCCGGCTGGAAGGTGGTGCCGGCCTGCAGCTATGCGGCGGCCTTCCTGCAACGCCATGGCGAATACGCGGACCTGCTGGGATAATTGCAGGGGCATGGCCAAGCCCGACCGGGCGGCCGCACAAACTTCTAAGGATTGAAAGGGCATGAACAGGTTGGTACGGGGATCGTCTGCCGCAGCGGTATTGCTGCTGGCATTGGCTGGTTGCAAGCAGGAGGAACAGGGTGCGCCGGTCGCCCCGGCCGCGGAACCGGTGCAGGCACCGGTTGTGGCTGCGCCTGCGGCAGCTGATCTGCACGATGTGATCGAGAACACCCCCAGCTATGTGATTGGTATCAGCTACCCGCCGGCAGCGTCCAAGTATCCGGGTCTGGCCAATGCATTGAGCGACTATGCCGGCCATGCCAAGGCCGACCTGTTGAAGTCGGTGGCCGAGCTGGGCAACGACAAGCCCACCGCGCCCTACGAACTGTCACTTGCCTTCGACATGCTGGTGGAAACGCCGGCCGTGGTGGCGGTGTCTGCCGACGGCAGCAGCTATACCGGCGGCGCCCACGGCCAGCCGCTGGTCGCCCGTTTTGTATGGTTGCCCGAGCAGCAGCAGTTGCTGAAGGCTGACGACCTTATTGCCGACGCCAAGGGCTGGCAGGCGATCAGCGATTTCACCGAGGACAAACTGCTGGAGCAGGCCACGGTGCGCGCGCAGGGCGAAGACATGTCGCCGGAGGAGCAGCAGGCCCAGGTCCGCAATCTGTCCAAGATGATCGATGAAGGCACTGCGGCCGACGCCACCAACTTCGGCCAGTTCCAGCCGGTGATGGATGCCACGGGCAAGATCGCCGCATTGCGTTTCGTGTTCCCGCCGTACCAGGTGGGGCCGTATTCGGATGGCACGCAGACCGTGGATGTCCCGGCTGCGGTGTTGTTGCCGCATGTGGCGGCGGATTACCGGGGGCTGTTCGCGCACCCCTGAAGCACACAGGAGGTCAGTGATGGATGCGGGGCTGCAACGACGTGTGGAAGCACTGCTGCAGGAGGCCGACATCACCCCCGGGGGTGATAGGCCGCAGGACCTGGATATCCTCGACCCGCGCTTCTATGCGCGGGTGCTGGCCGACGGCTCGCTGGGGTTGGGCGAGAGTTACATGGAAGGTTGGTGGCAGGCCCATTCGCTCGATGGCCTGCTCACCCACCTGCTGGATGCCCGCCTGGACGAGCGCGTGCATGGCGGTGGCGAGGTCTGGGACGCGCTCAAGGCCAAGCTGTTCAACCTGCAGAGCGGGCAGGGCAGCTACGAGGTTGGCAAGCGCCACTACGATCTCGGCAACGATCTCTACCAGGCGATGCTGGGCAAGCGGCTGGTCTATAGCTGCGGATACTGGCGCGATGCCAGCAATCTGGATCAGGCGCAGGAAGCCAAACTGGAGTTGATCTGCCGCAAGCTTGGCCTGCGGCCAGGCATGCGTGTACTGGATATCGGCTGCGGTTGGGGCGAAGCCCTCAAATATGCGGCCGAACGCCATGGCGTAGAGGGCGTGGGCGTGACCATTTCACAGGAACAGGCCGGATTCGCCCGCCAGCTGTGCGCTGGCTTGCCGGTGGAGATACGCCTGCAGGATTACCGGGAGCTGGATGAGCCGTTCGATGCCATCCTGTCGGTGGGCATGTTCGAGCATGTCGGGGTCAAGAATTACCGTCGTTACTTTGAGGTCGCGCGGCGCTGCCTGGGCGATGAGGGCCTGTTCCTGCTGCACAGCATCGGCACCAACATCAGCCGCGACCGCACCGATCCCTGGATCGCCAAGTACATCTTCCCCAACTCGATGCTGCCCTCGGCGGCGCAGATCACCCATGCGATGGAGGGCCTGTTCGTATTGGAGGACTGGCACAACTTCGGCACCGACTATGACCGCACCCTGCAGGCCTGGCGCGACAATATCGAAGCTGCCTGGGAGCAGCTGGATGCCCGCTACGACGAGCACTTCCGGCGCATGTGGCGCTTCTACCTGGCCGCGTCCATGGCAACCTTCCGCACCCGCCACTCACAGCTGTGGCAGCTGGTGTTGTCACCGCGTGGGGTTCGCGGCGGCTATCTGTCACCGCGCTGAATGCAGAACACTGTAACTGCAAAACTGTTTTAGAAGTTTATATTTCAGTTGTGTATTATCCGCCTCATCCTTGGATGAGCTGGATGAGCCATGAGCAGTTTCGACGCGACCGAAGTACGGATCGACGCCACCTGTGCGCGTTGGCCAGGGTTCCCGCGTGAGCCAGCGGTACTGGTGCGGCTGGTCAAGGGCGTCTACAAGGCAGTGCATGACCGCGCCAACAGTGTGCTGCGTGAGTTCGAGCTCAGCCACGCCGAGTACAACATCCTGATGATGCTGTACGGCACGCCGACTCGTCCGTTGACGCCATCGGAACTGGCCGAGGCCGCCACCGAGAAGTCGGCCAACATCACCCGGCTCACCGATCAGCTGTGCAACAAGGGCCTGCTGGAACGCATTCCGGACAGCAGCGACAGGCGCAAGCTGGGCCTGCACCTGACCGCTGATGGCGTGGCCTGCGTACAGAGGCTGCTGCCGAAGATGGCCGAGCTGCTGGTCATGCAGACGCAGGGCCTGGACGAGGGCGAGCAGCACCAGCTTGAGGGCCTGCTGAAAAAGATGCTGACCGGCATCGAGGCCAATTGAGCACGCCATGTCTGCTACTTCAACATCGGTAAACGCACCCGCCACGGCAGCGCCCTGGCATGCGGGCATGGGCGCGTTCCTCAAAGGCGAGGGTGATACCTGGCTGTTCGTGCTGCGCACCACCGTGGCCTTCTTCCTGACCGGTTGGTTGGCAATGCGTTTCCAGCTGCCACAGCCTGGCACGGCGATGATGACCACGGTCATCGTGATGCACCGGCAGAGCGGCATGGTGCTGGCCAAGGCGTTCTACCGGGTGCTGGGCACCCTGGTCGGGGCGGCGGCTGCGTTGCTGATCGTGGGCCTGTTCCCGCAGCAGCGTGAGCCCTTCCTGGTGTTGATGGCGTTGTGGATTGCCGGCTGTACCGCCGGTGCCACCTTGCACCGCAACTTCAAGTCCTATGCCTTCGTGCTGGCTGGTTATACCGCTGCGATCATCGCCTTGCCGGTCATCTCCACCCATCCGGGGCAGATCTTCGATTCGGCGGTGGCGCGTATCAGCGAGGTGTTGCTCGGCCTGCTGGTGACCGCGGTGATCAGCGACACGATATTTCCGGTGCGCCTGCGCGACACCCTGCGTGCAGCGGTCAGCAGCCAGTACGAAAATTTCCTTGCTTTCATGCGCGGCGCATTGCTGGGCGAGGTCGCGCGCGAGCGCATGGAGCAGGCCCATCTGCGCGTGGTGCGCGATGCGGTCGCGCTGGAAGACCTGCGTAGTTCGGTGATTTTCGAAGACCCCGAGGCACGCGCGCGCAGCGCTCATCTGCAACGTTTCAACCAGCGCTTCATGGCCGCGTCCACCACCTTTCAGTCATTGCACCATCTGATCAACCGCCTGCTGCGGCAGCCGGATCCGGCGGCGGGGCGGGCCTTGCAGGCGCTGTACCAGCCCTTGGGCTTGGCCTTGCAGGCCAGCGAGCAGCAGCCCGGGCAGCTGGCCGGACAGGTCCACGAAGTGCGCGCAGGCCTGCGCGCACGTGCGGCGCAGCTGCGGCAGGAACTGGTAGACGAGGCGCAGGCCGAGGACTTTGCTGTCGGCGTCGAGTTGTTGCGGCGGTTCGTCAAGGAGCTCGAGCAGTATGTGTATGCGCGCGGGCAGCTGACCCTGCAGGTCGCGCCAACCCAGGACGACGCACGTGCGCATTTCATCCGGGGCAATGACTATGCCGGTGCGGCGGTGGCCTTCACCCGCACAGCCATCACGATGTTGCTGCTGGGCGCGTTCTGGGCGGCCAGTGGTTGGGCGATGGCGGTCAACGTGATGCTGCTGGCGACCATTTTTTCCGGCCTGTTCGCCACCGTTCCCAATGCGGCGCGGATGACCGGCAAGGTCGCCTGGGGCTATCTGCTGGGCGTGTTGGCGGCCTACGTCTGCGATTACACGGTATTGACCCGGATGGAGGGTTACACCTTGTTTGCTGCCGGGTTGTTGCCTTTCTTCCTGGTCGGGCCCTATATGGTCAGCCGGCCCAAGCTGTCGGTATTCGGCCTGGGTTACACCATGGGCCTGGTCAATATCCTGGCCATCAGCAGCCTGCACGCATTTGATCCGCTGCGATTTTTCAATGAAGGCACCTCGCATATGTTCGCGATGGGCGCGGCGGTGTTGAGCTTTGCGCTGATGCCGCCGCTGGTAGGCACGGCATGGCTGCGGCGGCGACAGATGGCTGGCCTGCGTGCGCAGGTACGCCTGGCCGCGCAGGCGCCCTTGCCAGGCCTGCAGCATCGTTTTGAAAGCAGCAACAGCGACCTGCTGCACCAGATCGTCGCGCACACCGCGCCGGGCAGCGCCGAATCCAGCGAGCAACTGGCCTGGGCGCTGGCGGTCAATGAAACCGGTCGTGCACTGATCCATCTTCGTCACGACGTGGCGCATGAGCCGCCGTCGACGCAGTTGCATCAACACGTGGATGCGGTGGTGCTGGCCTTGTCCGACTTCTTCGCGCTACCCAGTGCATTGGGATGGCAGCGTGCGGACCGTGCGCTGGAGGCGGCGGTGGTGCTGGCCCGGGCGCAGGCCGAGGGGCGCGGAGTAGCGGCACGCGTGCTGTTGCATCTGCGGCTGGTGCGTCTGGCGATGGTGGACGACCACTCGGTGATGGCGGCCTACATCACCTCGTCCGAACCGACCAAGGAGCGCCCTGTCCATGCCCATTGAAATCGCATTTGCAGGAACCCTGTTTCCTGGCCTGTTGCTGTTGTTTTTGCTTGTCTGCGTCCTGGTGTGGGCACTGGACACGCTGGCCGGGCGTCGCGGCTGGTACCGCAATGTCTGGCACCCGGCCTTGTTCCGTACCGCGATCTTCATCTGTCTGTTTGGTGGCTTCGGCCTGCTGCTGTTCTGAGAACTCCCCATGTCCCCCAAAGTCCAATCCATTCTTCGTTTCTCCATCACCGCCGTGGTGGTGGTGATTGCCGCCTTGATCGCGATGGCGATGTGGCGCCACTACATGTATTCGCCGTGGACCCGCGAAGGCCGCCTGCGGGCGGAAGTAGTGCGGGTGGCGCCGGATGTGTCCGGCCCGGTGAGCGCGGTTGCGGTGCGCGACAATCAATTGGTCAAGCGTGGCGACGTGCTCTACCAGATTGATCCGGCGCGCTATCAGAACGCCTTGAACCAGGCACGCGGCAATCTGGCCGCGGCACAGGCGTCGGCGCGTGCGGCCGGTGCCAGCATCCAGGTCGCGGCTGCCGGCGCAGCGCAGCAGAGCGCGAATGCCAGCCGTTACGAGCAGCAGTACGAACGCCGCCAACGCATCACCGGCAGCTTGATCTCCGAGGAATCGCGCACCGATGCGCTCAGCGCGGCGCAGGCAGCGCGGGCCGGTGTGGCGCAGGCGCAGGCCAGCCGGCAACAGGCCAGTGCCTCGCAGCAGCAGGCACTGGCGGCGGTGGAGCAGGCGCAGGCGGCACTGGATACGGCGGAGTTGAACCTGGAGCGCACCCAGGTGCGTGCGCCGGTGGACGGCTACGTCACCAATCTGGAGGTTCGTCAGGGTGATTACGCCACAGCAGGTGCGGCCAAGCTGGCGGTGATTGATACCGATTCGTTCTGGGTCTATGGCTATTTCGAAGAGACCAAGCTGGCGCGGCTGCATGTGGGCGATGGCACCCGCGTGCAGCTGATGAGCGGGCAGGAGCTGCATGGCCATATCGAAAGCATTTCGCACGGCATCACCGATGCGGACAGCCCGACCGGCAGTGACCTGCTGGCCAATGTGAATCCGACCTACAACTGGGTGCGCTTGGCGCAGCGTATTCCGGTACGGATCAAGCTGGACGCCGGTTCGATTGCGAAAGGTGTTGTGCTGGCCAATGGCATGACTGCGACGGTGATTGTGGAGGCCGGGCGGTAGGGGTTGGTTGGACTTGGTATTGCGCGTTGGGTTGTTGAGCGGCCAAGGCGTAAAGCCAATGCGTAAAGCCCCCCTCATCCGCCCTTCGGGCACCTTCTCCCGCAGGCGGGAGAAGGGAATGCTGGCTTTCCTTGCGCTGTTGGTTTGCTGCGGAATGCGCGAGCGCTAGCAATGCTTCAGCCCCCCGCAATGCCGAACACCTTCCTTCTCCCGCGTGCGGGAGAAGGTGCCCGAAGGGCGGATGAGGGGAAGCTTTTGACTCAGCCCCACCCAGCAATGAAAACGCCCGGCAAAGCCGGGCGTTTTCATTCCATCAAAACCAGTAGCAACTTACTTGGCAGCAGCACCGGTGGTCAGGCCGCGCTTCTCCAGCAACGGCTCGATCTGCGGCTCATGGCCGGCGAAGTTGCGGAACAGCTCCATCGCATCGACGCTGCCACCCTTGGACAGCAGGGTCTTGCGGAAATGGTCGCCATTGGCGCGCGACAGGCCGCCATTCTCGCGGAACCACTTCTGGGTGTTGGCGTCCAGCACTTCCGACCAGATGTAGGCGTAGTAGCCAGCCGAATAGCCGCCCATGATGTGGCTGAAGTACGGGGTCTTGTAGCGCGGCGGGACCGGCGCGTAGTAGATGCCGTCCTTGACCAGTGCTTCGTGCTCGAACTTCATCACGTCCTTCGGTGCCGGGATCTGGCCAACACCGATCTGGTGCCAGTTCTGGTCCAGCATCGCCGCGCCCAGGTATTCGGTGGTGGCGAAGCCCTGGTTGAACTTGGAGGCGGCAATCACCTTGTCCAGCAGTGCCTGCGGCATCGCCGAGCCGTTCTGGTAGTGCTTGGCGTAGTTGGCCAGGATGGTCGGCTCGTCGGACCACATCTCGTTCACCTGCGAGGGGAACTCGACGAAGTCACGCGGCACGGCGGTGCCGGCGAAGTAGGGGTACTTCACGTCCGAGAACATGCCGTGCAGCGCATGGCCGAATTCGTGGAATGTGGTGGTCACTTCGTCCCAGGTCAGCAGGGTCGGCTTGCCGGCCGGCGGCTTGGGGATATTGAGGTGGTTGGCCACCACCGGCTTGTCACCGGTCAGGCCCGACTGCGAGACATAGGCGTTCATCCACGCACCGCCACGCTTGGACTCGCGGGCGTACGGATCGAAGATGAAGATCGCCAGCTGGCTGCCGTCGGCGTCGAACACGTCATAGACGGTGACGTCGTCGTGGTAGACCGGCAGGTCGGTGCGCTGCTTGAAGCTCAGGCCAAACTCCTTGCCGGCGGCGAAGAACACGCCGTTCTCCAGCACGTTCTTCAGCTCGAAGTAGGGCTTGAGCTGCGATTCGTCGAAGTTGTACTTGGCCTGGCGCACCTTCTCGCTGTAGAAGGCCCAGTCCCACGGCTGCAGCTCGAAGCTCGGCTTGCCGGCGGCCTTCTGCTCGCTGTCGATCATCGCCTGCAGGTCGGCGGCTTCGCGCTTGGCATTGGTCACCGCGGCCGGGGCCAGCTGGCCCAGCATCGCGTTGACTGCTTCCGGGGTCTTGGCGGTCTGGTTGCCCAGCGAATAGCTGGCGAAGTTCGGGAAGCCCATCAGCGCGGCCTTCTCGGCGCGCAGGGTCATGATGCGCGAGACCAGGGCGGTGTTGTCGTACTCGCCACCCTTGCTGCCACGCGAGATGGAGGCTTCGTAGATCTTCTGGCGCAGTTCGCGGTTGGCCAGGTTGGTCAGCGGCGGCTGGCCGGTGGTGTTGAGCAGGGCGATGACGTACTTGCCGTCCAGCTTGCGGGCCTTGGCGGCCTCGGCAGCGGCAGCGATCTGCTCGGCCGACAGGCCGTCCAGCTGCTTGACGTCGTCAACCACGATGAAGGAGGCGTTGACCTCGGCCAGCACGTTCTGGCTGAACTTGGTGCCCAGGTTGGCCAGCTCGGCGTTCATCGCCTTGAGCTTGGCCTTGTCGGCGTCGCCCAGCTTGGCGCCGGCGCGGACGAAGTTGTCGTAGTACTTTTCAACCAGGCGCAGGCTCTCGGCATCCAGGCCCAGCTTGGCGCGGTTGTTGTAGAGGGTTTCGATGCGTGCGAACAGCTTGCCATTGAGGTTGATGGCGTCGCTGTGTGCGGCGAACTTGGCCGAGTAGTCACCCTGCAGCTTCTTGCGCGCGTCGTTGGTGTCGGCGCCGATCAGCGAGAAGAACACGGTGGTGGCGCGGTCGAGCACGGCGCCGCTGTTTTCCAGCGCGATCAAGGTGTTTTCAAAGGTGGGCGCGGCCGGGTTGTTGGCGATCGCCTCCACTTCCTGCAGCTGCTGCGCCATGCCGGCGTCGAAGGCCGGCGCGAAATCGGCGTCCTTGATCTTGTCGAACTGCGGGTAGTGCAGCGGCAGCGGGCTTTCAGCGAAGAACGGGTTGGCCTGCTGTGCCGACTGGGTGGTCGCCGCGTTCGCGGTCAGGCTGTAGGCCGGCAGGGCAAGGCCCAGGGTCGCGGCAAGGGCAAGGGCAAGACGGGTGTTCAAGGCGGCAACTCCGGTAAAAATTCTGATCATTCAGGGTACCTGCAGGCGCGCCCGCAGGGGTGTGTCGAATGGCATGGTTGCGTTGAAAGGCCACATCTTGCATGCCGTTGGCGCCGTGATGGCGTACGCTGGCTGTCTTGACTGGAGCTGCGCAATGCCCAATGCATTTGATTTCGAGCTGACGGCGCTGGACGGCCAGCCGCTGCCGCTGGCAGCGTTTGACGGCAAGGTGCTGCTGATCGTCAACACGGCCTCCAAATGCGGCTTTACCCCGCAGTACCAGGGCCTGGAGCAGCTGTGGCAAAGCCTGGGCCCACAGGGCCTGGTAGTGCTGGGCTGCCCCTGCGACCAGTTCGGCCATCAGGAGCCGGGTGATGCCGAGGACATCCAGGCCTTCTGCAGCCTCAATTACGGGGTCAGCTTCCCGATGTCGGCCAAGCTCAAGGTCAACGGCGCCGACGCCGATCCGCTATGGCAGTGGCTGCAGCGGCAGAAGCGCGGCGCCTTGGGCATCGCCGCGATCAAATGGAACTTCAGCAAGTTCCTGATTGGCCGCAACGGCCAGGTGATCGCGCGCTATGCACCCACCGCGCGGCCGGAGGCACTGGAAGCAGATATCCGGGCGGCGTTGGGCTGAGCGGGCGTTGCGTCGTCAAGCCGCAGCTAGCTGCAGGCGGCCTACAGTCTTCAGATCGACGTGCTGACGGGCGACCCAGAGATCATGTGCGTCCTGCATCGCCAGCCAGCTTTCGGGGCTGCGCCCCAGGGCGACTGAAAGGCGCAGCGCCATTTCAGGGCTGACCCGGCTGCTGCCGTTCAACACCCGGCTCAAGGTCGATGCGGAAACGCCAAGTGCTTGGGCCAGCTCGCGACCGCTGACATTGTTCGGTTCCAGATAGATGCCTGAAATGAACGTGCCGGGATGCGGCGGATTATGCATGCTCATCAGTGATAGTCCTCGTAGTCGATTACATGGCAGTTGCCATCCTTGAATTCAAAGGTGACGCGCCAGTTGCCGTTTACTGCAATTGACCAGCGCCCCTTCATTTCACCTTTCAGCGGGTGCAGGCGAAACCCGGGGATGTCCATGTCCTCGATTGTCTGGGCGGTATCAAGTGCGGCCAGCTGCAGGCGCAGGCGATTTCCATGACTGGCCTGTATGCCTGCCGTGCTTCCGGTTTCATAGAGCTTGCGCAGCCCTTTGTGACGGAATGGCCTGATCATGCTTGACTGTAGCATGTTGCGCATCGCGCAACATGGTGCCGGGCCGAAGGCGATGGCTGACTCAGTCCCGACGTGCAGCAACGCCCGGCGCTGGAGTGCGCCGGGTGGCTTTGGCTAGGCCGGGTCGGTCTCCGCCTCGTCCAGCAGATCCTTGCGCCGCAGCTGCACCTTGGTCGGATCGCCGTGTTCGGCCATGGCGCGTTGCAGGGCGCGGCGGGTGGCGGCGGTGACCAGTGATTGCAGGTCGCGGCCGGAACTGCCTTCGGTAGCTGCGGCCAGTGTGCCCAGCACTTCATCCACGGCAAAATCCAAGGGCTTGCCGGCCAGTTGCAGGCGCAGGATCGCCGCGCGTGCATCCGCATCGGGCAGGCCGATCTGGATCTTGCGCTCGAGCCGCGACAACAAAGCGCTGTCGATGGCGTCCAGATGATTGCTGGCCGCAAGCAGGAACACCTGTCCTTGCCTGGTGCTGATGCCGTCCAGCTCCTGCAGCAGCTGGGCGACGATCTCGGCGTTGAGCTTGTCCGAGTTGCCGCTGCCGCGCGGCGGTGCGATCGTGTCGATCTCATCGAGGAACAGGATGCACGGCGCCTGCGCGCGGGCTTTCTCGAACAACTGCTTGATCCGCGCACCGCCGTCGCCAAGGAACTGGCCCTTGATCTCGGCCGAGGAGGCGGCGATGAAGGACAGCCCGGACTGGCTGGCCAGCACGCGTGCAATCTGGGTTTTGCCGGTGCCGGGTGGCCCGTACAACAGAATGCCGCGCGGCACCGGGATGTTCAGCCGTGCCAGTTCTTCGGCGTGCAGCAACTCCTTGCCCAGGCCTTCGAACTCGGCGCGGGTGCTGGCCGGTACGATCACATCCTCCCAGCCCAGGGCCTGCACCGAGGTGGAACTCTTGCCGCGCAGGCGCGCGATGGCGGCGCTGAAGTCAGCGTGCGTGGGGCGCCCGGCCGGATGCGTTGCAACCACGCTGGTGATCAGCGTGGACAGGTCGCGGCCGGACATGCCGGCGGTTTCGCGGACCAGGGCCTCGGTCACCGGCAATGCCAGTTGTGCCTTGTCCAACTCGGCCAGCAGGATGCGTTCGCGCGCATCGGCATTGGGGGCAGCCAGTTCGATGGAGACGGTGAAGCGCGACAGCACCGCATCATCGAGCAGCTCCTGGCGATTGGTTGCGCCAATCACCAGCACATTGCCGCTGCCCTGGTTGAAGCCATCCCACTCGGCGATGAAGGTCTGCACCAGCTCGTTGCCGAAGTTGTCGGTGTCGCGGCTGCCGCGGCGGGCGAAAGCGCTTTCGCATTCGTCCACGAACAGGATGGTGGGGCCCTTGCCGCGTGCGTCTTCCCAGATCTTCCTGACCTTGGGGCCGGTGTGGCCGATGTGCTCGCCCTTGAGGTCGGCGATGGTGACCGCGACGAAGTTGCAGTCCACGTGTTCGGCCAGCTTGCGCGCGATCAGGGTCTTGCCGGTGCCGGGCGGACCCCACAGCAGCATGCCCTTGGGTAGCGGCGGGGTGCCGGCGGCAAAGCGGTCCACCAGTTTGATCACCCGTTCCAGAGTCTGTTCCGGGATGGCGACGTCCTTCCAGTTGGCTTCCACCTTGTCCAGCGAGGCCAGGCGGCCCAGCAGTGACTGCTGCAACTGCAGTTCACGCTCATAGGGCGCACTCAGTGCCTGCAGGTCGAGAATGGGCTGGGCCAGCGGCGCCAGCATCGGCCCGAGTTCGGCGGCCAACGGGTTCCAGGCACCGGCATGCTCGTCGACCTCGGCGCGCACGCGCACGTAGCCGCCGGGATGGCCGTTGATCGGCAGGCGGATGAAGATGTCCGGGTCCTTGTCGGTGGCGATATCGGTATTCATGCCGACCATCACCGCATTGGAGTTGTCGTGCTTGTCGCCGAGCTGCCATTTGTTGCCCAGCTTCTCCACGGATGGCGCTGGCGCGCGCACGACCGGATAGGGATGGCTGCGGCCATCGTCATGCTTGCGGCCGAAGGCATGCAGCTGCAGTTGGCGCTTGCCCAGCGCGTCGATCGACGCCAGCCCGGCAGCGGCATTGCGCTTTGACAGGCGGTAACGGCCAAACCAGACCAGTGCTGCATACAGCGCCAGCGCGGGTGGGATGTAGACAAACAGCAGAAACAGCAGGCTGACCGGGAACGGCAGCGAATGCGCAAATTGCGCGCACAGGCTGCGAACGGGGCCGTACAGCGCCAGGCTGCCCAGCAGCAACAACCAGGCAAGTGTGCGGATACCGCCAGCACCCAGCGTGGCGCGCAGGCTCAGGGCCGGGCCCCAGGTGCCTTTTTGACCCTTCTGCAGCGTGCTGCGGCGTGCCTGCGCCAGCCCATCCTCGAATACCGGGCGCATGCTCTGCGCGGCCTGGCACGCGGCCGGGTAGGCGGCGCCCATCGCCTGCTTGGCGCTCTCGGCACGTTGCTGGCAGTGCGCCAGCTCGTCGAGCAGCACGCTGCGCTGGTTGTCGATGAAGCTGCTGCGGGAACTGCTTGAAACCATGAATCCTTTCCCCTGAACTGAAAACGGCCGGATCTGTGTGATCCGGCCGTTACGCTAAACGATCATGCGCAGGGTTCATAGCGATCAGGGGGCGGTGAACCGCCGGTCCGCATTACTTCTCGACGAAGGCTCGCTCGAACACGTAGTGGCCTGCCGTGCCGATGCGTGTGGATGCGGTAAAACCGCGGGCATCGAGCACGCTGCGCAGATCAGCCAGCATGTGCGGGCTGCCGCAGATCATGAAGCGATCGTTGGCCGGATCCAGTGCTGGCAGGCCCAGGGTTTCCTGCATCTGCCCGCTTTCCATCAGCGAGGTCAGCCGGCCCTGGTTGGGGAAGGGCTCGCGGGTGACCGCCGGGTAGTACAGCAGCTTGTCGCGGACGATATCGCCGAGGATTTCATCGTTCGGCAATTCTTCCTCGAAGTATTCGCGGTAGGCCAGGTCGCTCTCGAAGCGCACACCATGGCAGACGATGACCTTCTCGAAGCGCTCGTAGGTCTCCGGGTCCTTGACCACGCTCAGCCACGGCGCCAGGCCGGTGCCGGTGCCCAGCAGATAGAGGTGCTTGCCGGGATGCAGATCGCTGATCAGCAAGGTGCCGGTGGGCTTCTTGCCGACCAGTACCTTGTCGCCGGGCTTGAGGTGCTGCAGGCGCGAGGTCAGCGGGCCATCCTGCACCTTGATGCTGAAGAAGTGCAGCTGCTCTTCCCAGTTGGCGCTGGCGATGGAATAGGCACGCATCAGCGGGCGGGCGCCTTCGTTTTCCAGCCCGATCATCACGAACTGGCCATTCTCGAAGCGGAAGCCGCTGTCGCGGGTGGTGGAGAAGCTGAAGTAGGCGTCCGTCCAGTGACGGACTTCAAGCACCGTTTCGGCGCCAAAAGCGGAAGACATGCCGTGATTCGTAGATGGGAGACCCGCCTATTCTAGCTGACTTCGTTCAAATAAGAATAAATCTCATTTGAACGACATTGTCAGGGCGGGGGCGGCATTCAAGAACCCCTGTAGTGCCGAGCCATGCTCGGCATGAGGCCTTACCGGTAAAGCCCCTGCCGAGCATGGCTCGGCACTACAGGTGAGGCCTTGCCGGTAAAGCCCTCTGCCGAGCATGGCTCGGCACTACGTGCCTGGCTTATCTGTAGCCGGCGGCTTGCAGCTCGAACAGTTCGGCGTAGCGGCCGCCCTCAATCATCAACTCTTCGTGGGTGCCACTGGCCTCGATGCGGCCGTCGGCCAGCACCAGGATGCGGTCGGCCATGCGTACCGATGAGAACCGGTGTGAGATCAGTACAGCGGTACGGTTGTCCGACAGTTCCTTGAAACGCTGGAACACTTCGAACTCGGCACGCGCATCCAAGGCCGCGGTCGGTTCGTCCAGGATCATCACCTGCGCATCGCGCATATAGGCGCGGGCGATGGCGATCTTCTGCCATTGGCCGCCGGACAGATCCACGCCGGTCTTGAAGCGGCGGCCGATCAACTGGTCGTAACCGGCGGGCAGGGCATCGATCACTTCATCGGCAAGCGCGCGGTGGGCAGCGTCGCGGATGCGCGTCTTGTCATCCATGGCCTCGACCAGGCCGACGCCGATGTTCTCGCCGGCAGACAGGTGGTAGCGCACGAAGTCCTGGAAGATCACCCCCATGTTGGCGCGCAGGTCATCCAGGTCGTAGTCGCGCAGGTCGCGGCCATCCAGCAGGATGCGGCCTTCGTCCGGGTCGTACAGGCGGGCCAGCAGTTTGACCAGGGTGGTCTTGCCGGCGCCGTTCTCGCCGACCAGGGCGATGACTTCACCGGCCTGCAGATGGAAGCTCAGATTGCGTACGGCCCAGCGCTCGGCATCGGGATAGCGGAAGCCGACGTTGTCGAACACGAAGCCTTCGCGGATCGGCCGCGGTATAGCGGCGGCATCCGGGCGCGAGCGGATTTCAGGTTCGATGGCGAAGAACGAGAACAGGTCGTCCAGGTACAGCGCTTGCCCTGCTACCTGCGAGAAGCCGGTCAGCAGGCCTTCCAGCAATTGCCGCAGGCGCAGGAAACTGCCGGACAGGAAGGTCAGGTCGCCGATGCTGAAATCACCGCGGATGGTGCGCCAGGCGATATAGGCGTAGGCGGTGTAATAGCCCAGCGTGCCCAGGGCCGCCAGCAGAGTGCCCCAGATCGCGCGCTTGCGCGCCAGCGCGCGGTTGGCCTTGAAGAAGCGCTCGGCCAGCAGCTTGTAGCGGTCGATCAGGAAGCGGTTGAGGTTGAAGATCTTCACCTCCTTGGCCGTTTCCACGCTGGCGCCCACCTGGCGCAGGTAGTCGAGCTGACGGCGCTCCGGCGTCCAGCTGAAGTTGAGCGAGTAGCCCAGGGTGTTGAAGTGCGATTCGCCGATGAAGGCCGGGACCAGGGCAATGGCCAGCAGCACGATCAACCAGGGCGCATAGACGATCAGGCCGGCGGCAAAACTGATGACGGTGATGCTGTCCTGCACCTGGCCGAACAACTGGCTCATCAGGCTCATCCGGCCCATGGTCTGGCGGCGGGCGCGGTCCAGCTTGTCCTGCAGGTCGGGGTCTTCGAAATCTTCCAGGTCCAGCTCGGCGGCATGCTCCATCAGCCGCACGCTGGTGGCATTGGTGAACAGCTCCGACAACAACGCGTCGGCGTAGTTGATCATCCGGCCGAGCAGGTCCGAGCCGATGGCGATGGCCAGTTCCAGCAGCAGCAGCTCAAGCAAGGTGTTGAGGTAGCCGCTGGAGAATGCCTCGGCCAGCGGCGGCATCGCTCCGGCACCGGCCAGGCGTACCGCCTCGTCGATGATCAGCTTGCCCACGTACAGCATCGCCACCGGCATCAGCGCGCGGATCAGGCGCAGGCCAAGGCTGGTGATGGTCAGCCAGCGGCTGGTCTGCCACACCTGCCGCAGGAACGGCGGCAGGTTGCGCATGGCATTCACGCGCTCGCGGAAGCTGGGTTTCTGGGTGGATGCAGGCGCGGTGGCGGGGTGGGGCATGGATGACTCAGGCGGCGAGGTACCGCGTCAGGTTACCCGCAAAGGCGCGGCCCGGAGCTGCTGCGGGGCTCAACCGTCCTTGCCCAGATCGATATCACCCATCTGCGCATCATCGCGGCCGTCCGGGTTGTCGCGTATCGCTTCACCCGGTGCGCCGAACGAGCGCTTGCCGCTGTCGACGTGGAGGTGGCTGACCACCTTGCGCACGCCTTCAATGGCGGCGACAACGGCTTCTACCTGGTGCTTGGCCTCGCTGCTGGGCACGTCGCCGGACAGCGTCACCTGGCCGTCCTTTACCTGGGCCAGCACCTGCGAAGACTGGGCCTGCTGGCCCAAGGTACGGACGACTTCATCGCCGATCAGGGAGTCGGGGCGTTCTGCGGCCATCAGCATGTCCTTTGGAAACGGGAACGCCACGATGGCCGATGGGGTGTGAGTTTGGTGTTACTTGGGAGGCTTTGCTCCCTCCCTTTGCCGCAGGCAAGGGGGGGCCGGGGAGGGGTGCTCTTGTTCTTGCTGTTGCTTTCGCTTCTTCGCTTGCGTCGTCATTCCCGCGCAGGCGGGAAGCGCGTCAGCTCCGCGGACCTTCCGGCGGTGGCGGTTCCGACGACTGCAGCGCCACCGGCAGATGCCAGCCGAAATGCATTGCCATCATCCGCAGGCCAAAACACAAGCCGGCGCCGACCAGCGCACAAGGCAAGGGCGGCAGACCCAGCCAGTAACCCACGGCGACAATCGCCGCACCGGCCAGGGCTGCGACCGCATACAACTCGGCCTGCAGAACCAGCGGCACCTGTGCCAGCAGCACGTCGCGGGCAATGCCGCCGCCAATACCGGTCAGCATGCCCAGCGCCGCAGCCATCGGTGGATCGATGCCGTAAGCCAATGCTTTCTGCGTACCGGCTACCGCAAACAGTGCCAAGCCCATCGCATCGAACATCCGCACCGGGTACTGCATGCGCTCGATCAGCGGTGCCCAGAAGAAGGTGACGACGCCTGCGGCCAAGGTGATCGCCGGATAGCGCCAATCGCTGATCGCCGCCACCGGGGTGGCGCCGATCAACAGGTCGCGGGTGATGCCGCCGGCCAGTGCCGCCGCGAACGACAGCACCAGCACGCCGAAGATATCCAGCCGCCGGCGCACCCCCATCGTTGCCCCGGACAGGGCGAAGACGAAGGTGCCGATGAGGTCGAGGATCAGTACGAGGGTTCCCATGCGCGGTATTGTGCGGTGTCGCGCCGGCGGCGGCCATCAGCCCGTTCTGGAATGATGGCCGCCGCTGTTGCCGGGCGATCAGGGCAGTGGCGGCAACAGGCTGGCGCCGAGACGGTTCCAGGCATTGATCACCGCTACCGCCATGCTCAGGTCGCTGATGCCCTTGTCATCGAAATGGGGCCTCAATGCGTCGAATGCGGCTTGGGACGGGGCGCCATCCGGCAACCGGGTCATGGCTTCGGCCCAGCCCAGCGCGGCGCGTTCGCGCTCATCGAAGAAACGGCTTTCATGCCAGGCCGGCAGCGTATCCAGCTTGCGCGGCTCGATACCGGCCTTGCGCAGCGCGGTGCCGTGCATGTCCATGCAGTAGCCGCAGCCATTGATCTGCGAGACGCGCAGGAACACCAGTTCCTGCAGCTCGTGCTCGATGCTGCTGTCATGCACGGCCTTGCTGGTGGCCAGCAGGCCCTTGAAGGCGTCGGCGGCGAGGCGGGCATACGGTACGCGGGGGAAAGTATTAGCGGACATCAGGGTTCTCCAGGCGGCCACCAAGGCCGTCTTTCACTACAAGGACGCGGAAGCGACGTCAGTCGTGACAAGCGCCGGCAATTTTTCTGGATTGAGCACGCTGTACATCGCCGCGATGCGCCCATCCACCACCTCGATGGTGGTGAACGAAGCCAGCTTGCCGTTGGCAAACCGCAGGATGGCTGGCTCGCCGTTGACGTAGCCCAGCCGCGCTGGCAAGGCGCCGCCGCGACGGGCAATGGCCCAGTACAGCCGGCCGATGCGTTCGGCACCGTGCAGCGGCCGGATCGCCGCGGTGACCACGCCGCCGCCGTCGGAAAGCGCGACGGCATTGGCATGCAGCAGCGCCTGGATGGCAGGGCTGTCACCGCGCTGCGCGGCCTCCATGAAACGTTGCAGCAGCTGCTGGTGCTGCGCCGGTGTAGCGTTGAAGCGTGGCGCGCCGGTCTGCAGGCGCTGCTTTGCCCGACGCACCAGCTGCCGGCAGTTGGCTTCACTATGGCCAAGCAGGTCGCCGATCTGCCGGTAATCGTGGTCAAACGCTTCCTTCAGCAAAAAAGCGGCGCGCTCCTCCGGCCCCAGTTGCTCCAACAGGGTGAGGAAGGCCATCGAAACCTCGTCGGCGATGGCATGGGCCTGGGCCGGGCCGGGGGCGGGATCTGCCTCCAGGTCGACCTGCCAGGGTTCTGGTAGCCAGGGGCCGACGTAGTGCTGGCGTTCCCGTTTGGCCGCACGCAGCCGATCCAGGCCAAGGCGGGTGGTGGCGGTGACCAGCCAGGCTTCAACGTCGCGGATGGCGCTGATATCGGCGCTGGCCCAGCGCAGCCAGGCGTCCTGGACGATGTCTTCGGCGTCAACGCGGCTGCCCAGCAGGCGGTAAGCCAGGGCGAGCAGGCGCGGGCGATGGTTCTGGAAGATGGTTTCGGCGTTCATATGAGCTGGACGGCGCAGGGCGGGCGGGTGTGACAGCCCCACTTTGCCCGAACAATACCCCGCTGTTGTAGGAGCGGCGTCAGCCGCGAAGCTGGGAATCTGTCCGTCCACCAGCTTCGCGGCTGACGCCGCTCCTACAACCAAGGGCGGGCAGCGCTGCAGCGCTGCAAGGCGTAAAATGGTGGGCTGAACCCCCGCCAGCCTTCAGCAAGCGAGCAAGCCCGTGACATCGATCAAGCAGGAAGACCTCATCCAGTCCGTCGCCGACGCGCTGCAGTACATCTCGTACTACCACCCGGCCGACTACATCAAGAATCTCTCCGCCGCCTATGAGCGCGAAGAGTCGCCGGCGGCCAAAGAGGCCATCGCGCAGATCCTGATCAACTCGCGCATGTGCGCCGAAGGCCACCGGCCGATCTGCCAGGACACCGGCATCGTCACCGTGTTCCTGGAAATCGGCATGAACGTGCGTTGGGATGACGCCACCATGGGTGTGGAGGACATGGCCAACGAAGGCATCCGCCGCGCCTACGCCTACCCGGACAACAAGCTGCGCGCCTCGGTGCTGGCCGACCCGGCCGGCAAGCGCACCAATACCAAGGACAACACCCCGGGCGTGGTCAACGTCAAGGTTGTGCCGGGCAATACGGTCGACGTGATCGTCGCCGCCAAGGGTGGTGGTTCCGAGGCCAAGAGCAAGTTCGCCATGCTCAACCCCTCCGATTCCATCGTCGACTGGGTGCTCAAGACCGTGCCGACCATGGGCGCTGGCTGGTGCCCGCCGGGCATGCTCGGCATCGGCATCGGTGGCACCGCCGAGAAGGCGATGCTGCTGGCCAAGGAATCGCTGATGGAGCCGATCGACATCACCGATCTGCAGGCCCGCGGCGCCTCCAACCGTGCCGAAGAGCTGCGCCTGGAACTGTACGAAAAGGTCAACGCGCTGGGCATTGGCGCCCAGGGCCTGGGTGGCCTGACCACGGTGCTGGACATCAAGGTCAAGGATTTCCCGACCCACGCCGCCAACCTGCCGGTAGCGATGATCCCCAACTGCGCCGCCACCCGCCACGCCCACTTCACCCTGGACGGCAGCGGCCCGGTGATGCTGGACCCGCCGTCGCTGGAAGACTGGCCGCAGATCACCTACGACGCCTCCAAGGGCACCCGCGTCGACCTGGACAATATCACTCCGGAAGAAGTGGCCAATTGGAAGCCGGGCCAGACCCTGCTGCTCAACGGCAAGTTGCTGACCGGTCGTGACGCCGCGCACAAGCGCATGGTCGACATGCTCAACAAGGGCGAGCAGCTGCCGGTCGATCTGAAGGGTCGTTTCATCTACTACGTCGGCCCGGTTGATCCGGTACGTGATGAAGTGGTGGGCCCGGCTGGTCCGACCACGGCTACCCGCATGGACAAGTTCACCCGTCAGATCCTGGAGCAGACCGGCCTGCTGGGCATGGTCGGCAAGGCCGAGCGCGGCCCGGCTGCAATCGAAGCCATCCGTGACAACAAGTCGGCCTACCTGATGGCCGTGGGTGGTTCGGCGTATCTGGTGTCCAAGGCGATCAAGGCCTCCAAGGTGGTCGGTTTTGCCGACCTGGGCATGGAGGCGATCTACGAGTTCACCGTGCAGGACATGCCGGTGACCGTGGCGGTGGATTCCACCGGCGAGTCGGTTCACAAGACTGGCCCGCGCGAATGGCAGGCACGCATCGGCAAGATTCCGGTGATTGTGGAATAAGCCAGCGCGTTCCTCGATGAGGGATGGCAATCAGACAGCCCGGGCGTATGCTCGGGCTGTTTTCATTTCTGGATTGCGGACATGCATACACGGATGTGGGCGGGCTTGATCACGGTATTGCTGCTGCTGGCCGGTTGTTCCAGCGGAGGCGGCTGGAGCAACCCGCCACGCAATGATCCGGCTGCCTGCGTGAGTTACTGCCAGACCGTCTACCAGCGGTGTAATGCCAACCCCGATAGTTATGGCGATTGTGGTGAGGCAAATAGAAACAACCAATGCGACAAGATCAGCAACCCTGAGCTCCGCGGCGCCTGCCAGACCTCACAGGCGTTCTGCCAGAACCGCTCGGCCGCGTCGGTATGCGGTGAACGTCTGAACAGCTGCATGGCCAGCTGCAATTGAATTTGAGGGTACACGGCGCTGTTGCGTAGAGCAGAGACTGCGGCGCCTGCACGTTCTGCTCCCTCCCTTTGCCGGAGGCAAGGGGAGGGTTGGGGAGGGGTGCTTTTAGCTGTAGCTGCTGCTTCACCGCCTTCATGGCTTGCGTAAATCCTGCAGCTTGGTCGATACGGCCCTTGCCGAGCATGGCTCGGCACTACCTGCTTCTGCTCCCTCCCTTTGGCCGAAGGCCAAGGGGAGGGCTGGGGAGGGGTGCTTTCGGCTGTGGCTGTTGCTTCACCGCCTTCATGGCTTACACAACGCCTGCAGCTTGGTCGATACGGCCCCTGCCGAGCATGGCTCGGCACTACCTGTTCTCCCCGCCACGGAAACCGTGCGCGGTTAGAATGCCGCTTCACCCGCCGGGAAATCAGCGCATGTCAGTTGTTCTGTACGGATCGCAAAGTACCGCTTCATTGGTCGTGCATTGGTTGTTGATCGAACTCGGCATCGAGCACGAACTGCGGCAGTTGGATTTCGAACGCGATGAGCAGAAGTCACCGGCGTTCCTGGCGATCAATCCTGCTGGTCGCGTGCCAGCCTTGATCATCGATGGCCAGGTGTTGACGGAGTCCGCTGCCATTGCCATGCAGTTGGCCGACCTGCATCCGCAGGCCGGATTCGCGCCCGCGCCGGGCAGCCGTGCACGCGGCGATTACTACCGCTGGATCTGCTTCTGTGTGTACACGCTGATGCCGGCGTATCGCAGCTGGTTCTACCCGGATGAACCGGCTGGCCCGGCAAGCGCGGCCGAGGTCAAGCAGCGTGCCCGCGTACAACTGGAAACGGCGTGGCAGCGGGTGGCCGATCACCTCGCGGCGCACGGCCCCTATATGCTCGGTGAGCAATTGTCGGTGGTGGATTTCATGCTGACCATGTTGATGCGCTGGAGCCGGAACATGCCGCGTCCGAGTGATAGCTGGCCGGTGTTGGCTGCGCATGCCGCCCGTATGAAGGCGCGGCCCGCGTTTGCCGAGGTGTATCGGCGTGAGGGGATCAACGACTGGTTGTGAGCCTGCGCAGCCGGTGCCTGCATGCAAGCCCGGCTTCGCCGTGTGCGCCGCTCCCGCAAGCAATGTAGCGCGGACGATTCAGTCCACGTGATCGTCGAACTTGCGCCCGCCCTGGAACGGCATCAGGTGTTGTTTGACGATGCCGTTGGGCACGGTTTCCAGTTTCATCACGCCGTATTCCTTTGGCCACTGTGCCTGGTCGCGCGGTAGCTTGAAGGTGCCCATCAGCATGTCCACCAGTGGCAGGTGGATGGCGTAGTTGACGTCGATGTACTCCTGCTGCCGCGCATGATGCCAGTGGTGATAGCGCGGCAGCACCAGCAGGTATTCCAGCCAGCCAAAGCGGATACCCAGATTGGCGTGGGCCAGTACTGCCTGCAGGCCGACCAGGATCACATAGGCGTTTACCGCCGGGGTCGAGAAACCCAGGATCAGCAAGGGCAGCAGCACCGCACTGCGGGTCAGCACGATCTCGACGAAATGCACGCGTGAGCCGGCCAGCCAGTCCATGTGTCGGCTGGAATGGTGCACGGCGTGGAAGCGCCAGAGCCAGGGAATGTTGTGGTAGGTGCGATGCAGCAGCGCCTGGGCCATGTCCGCTACAAAGACTGCAATCAGAAACTGTGCCCAGACCGGCAAAGATTGGATGGCCTGTTTCAGGGAGGGGAAGGCGGCCAGCCCGGCGATGGTCGAGGTGGAGGCGGTGACCAGGATCAGGATGAACTGCACCAGCACGTGGCTCATGAAGAAGTAGGCCACGTCGGTGCGCCAACCCGGCCGCAGCGGCGACAGTTCGCGTTTGCCCAGATAACGTTCCAGTGGCACGAACACCAGCGCCGAGAAGAACAGCGACAGCACGAACCAGTCCAGCCCCAGCGAATAAGGTGTCTGCCCGATGGCATCGAACTGCACGTTGCTGCCGCCGAGCAGTACCGCCAGCGTGGCGCTGCCAACCCCGAGGGTGGCGATGCGTTTGTTGCGATCACGCAGGATCGCCAGCGTGCCCATGATGAAGGCGGCGGCCAGGCCGACCAGCAGCAGGTGGCGGGCAAACTGTTCGTTGTAAACCGCGCGGAACTCCCGGCTGGTCAGCAGCTCGGGAAAGTGGAAGCAGGCAACCGCCAGCAGGCTCAGTACCCCGAGCAGTGCAGAACCATAGGCAAAGAACGAGCGGCGGGCACGGACCATTGTGGACTTCCTGTCTTGGACTGGCCGATTCTGCCTGCGTCCGCTGAACGGGGGAAGTGGGGCCGCGCTGCACTTCACGCGGGCTGGGCAGTCCCGGCGTTAGGCTTGCGGGCAGTGGGCATGCGCTGGGCGTCAGGCCGCCATGCCGGGATTTGTCTGGAGTCGGTGGATGAGCGGATTGAGCGTTCCGGTAAATGCGAATGACCATGTCCAGGGACGGCTGGATGCAGCCGTGGTGTTGGTGGAATACGCCGACTACCAATGCCCTTACTGCGGCGAGGCGTTTTCGCTGGTCAAGCGTTTGCAGCAGCGCTTTGGCGAGCAGCTATGCCTGGTGTTCCGCAACTTCCCGCTGGTGCAGTCGCACCCGCAGGCGCTGCCAGCGGCGATCACTGCCGAGTACGCCGCCGCCCATGGCAAGTTCTGGGAGGCGCACGATGCGCTGTTCCGCAGCCAGCAGCAGCTGGGCGAGGTGGTGTACCGCGAGCTGATGCGGGAGCTGGGCCTGCCTGAGGACGGCCTGGCTGCGGCGATGGATGACAACCACAATCTGGCGCGCATCCAAAGCGATATCGAGAGCGGTGTGCGCAGTGGTGTGACCGGCACGCCGGCATTCTTCATCAACGGCCGCTTGTTCCAGCCGCGGCAGAGTTTTGAAGAACTCTATGATGCGATCGTGCAGGCCATTGCTGAAAAGCAGTGAAGTAGCCTTGCCGCGGCCAGGTGCCGGGGCAAGGCGCGGGCTTCCGTCCGCTTGCCTCAGTTGATCAGTGCAAGCACGGTTTCCGGTGGCCGGCATAGCGCCGTGCCCTTGGCGGTCCGCACGATGGGACGGTTGATCAGTGCAGGGTGCTGGCTCATCGCCTCAATCAGCGCGGCCTCGTCATCGAGCTTGCTGGCCAGGCCCAGTTCCGAGTAAGCAGTCTCCTTGCTGCGCAGCAGCTCACGCGCAGGCATGCCCATGGCATCGAGCAGCTCGCGCAGCTGGGCCGGCGAGGGTGGTGTGTCCAGGTAGTTGATCACCTCGACCTCGACGCCCGCCTCCTGCAACAAGGCCAGGGCGCCGCGCGAATTGGAGCAGCGGTTGTTGTGCCAGATGGTTGCTTGCATGGCTTAGAACCACTCCAACAGCGACACGCCCACGCCGATATAGGTGGCGCGGTGGTTGTAGTCGATCATGCTCTCGCCGTAGCCATCAAACACCTGCACATGGCCACGCAACAGGTTGTTGATCGGGAAACCGTAGTCCACCTGCACCGAACCATGTGCGCGGTCGCCGCTGCGCAGTGAGTGGCGGCCGGTGACGGCCAGTTCGTGGCCATTGCGGTTGTAGACCAGGGTGGCGTCGCCGCGGCCCATGTAATCCTCGATGTCGGGATTATTGTCGTCGCGGCGTCCTTCCGGGATGCGGTACCAGGGGCGCAGCATGATGGCCCAGTTTTCGCGGTCCAGGCCGACATTCATCACCACCCGGTTCCAGCTGCGCGACAGCGGGTCGCTGCGGCCATTGGACTGATGGTTGAGGCTGACGCCGGTCATGCGGCCGTTCCAGCCGAACAGCGAATAGCCGTTGCGGAAGGTCAGCATCACTTCCGGCTCGTAGTTGGTCTCGCGGAAGGGGCGCGACAGCTCGCTGTTGTACGCCTGCCAGCGCGAGCTCTGGGTATAGCCCACCCAGATGTCGCCGTTGTCGCCGAACAGGTTCTCGGCCACCTTGGTCTTGAAGCTGAGCTGGAACTTCAGCTCGGTGCTGTCCAGTTGCTCGGACTCGGTCACCGTGTTGTTGGGGTTGGGCGAATGCGGCATTTCATTGGGCTTGCTGCTCCAGAACGCGGGCAGCAGGTATACCGGCTTGTAGGCACGCAGCTGGTACAGGCCCAGCTTGGAGTCCTTGGCCAGCTCCCAACGGCTGTCCAGCAGCGAGCCACGGCCGGCATTGGCCGCGGCCGAGGCCAGCTCATCATGGGCGAACAGTTCGTTGCGGCGCGGGATGGGCTCGTCCAGTTCCTTGGCTGCGGCCTTGGCCTCCTTGCGGGCCTGCAGCGCGGCGGCGGCGGCGGCATCGGCAGCGCGGGTGTCCGGCGCGGTGCGGCCGAGCGCGTTGTCATAGCAGGCCAGGCGGGCGGCATCGGTCTCCAGCGCGAAGCAGGCTTGTGGCGAGGCCGGGGTCGTCAACGACTCCTGGGCGTAGGTGGAGGCGCTGGCACCGCTCAGTATCAGCAGCAAGGCAGCAGGAAGGGCTCGGGTTTGCATAGGTTCCATCCGGTCGCGGTGGGGTGGCCGGGCCAGGGCAATCACGGGGTGTGGCCCATCGGCGTCAGTGGCAAGCTGGGGATTGTCGGTGATTCGTCTGTCCAGAGGGAGTCAAGGCAGCATTCAGAAGAACCAGGCCAAGGCAAACACGCCGACCATGGTGATCGCCAGGCCGAGTTTGAGCGCAACGCCCAGGACGATGCCCAGCCAGGTGCCGAAGCCGACCTTGGTGGCCTGGCCCAGCTGGCGGCCGTGCATGTACTCGCCGGCCAGCGCGCCGATGAATGGGCCCACGAACAGGCCGATGGGCATGAAGAACAGGCCGGCCACGGTGCCGATGGCCGATCCGATCAGGGCCAGCTTGCTGGCGCCGACCTTCTTGGCCCCGGCAATCGTGGAAATCACGTCGACGATGATGGATATGACCGTGAGCACGCCCAATACCACCAGCGGCAGCCAGCCAACCCGGTTGAACCCGTCGCCCCAGGCCGCCAGCAGCAGGCCGACGAAAACCAGCGGAACCCCCGGCAGTGCGGGCAGGATGATGCCGGCTATGCCGACCAGGACCAGCAGGGCGCCGACCAGATAGAAGATGAATGAATAGTCCATGTGAATTCTGAAGGGGGTCCAATAGGGGTTGACTTTAGCTTGTCGCGCGGTGTTGCAATTTGATTTGGCCCGAGTTAAGTTGCAGCCGCTGAGCTTGGCAAGGTCACCGTGAATCGTGGCCTGATGGGTAGATCGAAGGATTTGCTACATCGTTGCACCTCGCTTCCTCCTTGCAACCAGCCGCCTTACCGGGCGTAACCATCAAACGAGAGAGTTACAGGGAGTTGTCGAGATGTCTGATCGCGAAACCGGTACCGTCAAGTGGTTCAACGACGCCAAGGGCTTCGGCTTCATCAGCCGTGAAAATGGTGAGGACGTGTTCGTGCACTTCCGCGCCATCCAGACCCAGGGCTTCAAAAGTCTGAAGGAAGGCCAGCAGGTCACCTTCACCGTCGTGCAGGGCCAGAAGGGCCTGCAGGCTGACGCCGTACAACCGGTCTGACCCGGCCGGCCGTCCAGCCAAAAAAAGGCCCGCGCAAGCGGGCCTTTTTTCAAACATGGCGCTGACGGCTCAGCGGATCACCACGCGGCCATTGACCACGCGCACATAGGTGTTCTCGCGGATGCCGCCCAGGTCCTTCTGGTTGACCACGATCACGCGGCCATCGTCCATGCGCACCTGGATGTCATACGAATTGCCGGTGACGTTCTGCTGGATCTTGTTGCCGGCCAGGGCGCCACCAACGGCACCTGCCACGGAGGCGATGTTCTGGTTGCCCTTGCTGCCGCCGGTCTTGTCGGAGATTTCATGGCCAGCTACAGCGCCGACGATGCCACCCAGAATCGCGCCGGTGGCGCTGGGTGCGGTGCGGCCCGAAGCAACGGTGTCGATGCGGGTAACGATGCCGCAGTCGGTGCAGCGGTTCTGGTTGTAGTTGCCGTTGTTGCTGCCGTAGTTGCCACCATTGTTGTAGCTGCCGCCGTAACCGGGCGACGTGGCGCAACCGGCCAGCGCCAGACTGGCAATTGCGCCTGCAGCGATCAGTTGGATCTTCATGGTGTCTCTCCTTGCCAGATGGGGAATTGGGTACACGTGCGTGACCTGCGGCGAAGATCGTGCGGTTTTACATGTGAATGGAGGGCCAATCAGGTGTGAAAACCGTGCTTACCTGGTTGAAGCAGTGCTTACTTACTTGAAATCCTGATGGCACGACTTGCAGTCGCTGCCGATTTTTTGCACTGCAGCAGCGAGGGTGGCGCAATCTGCCGGTGGTTTGGCAAGCGCGTCATTCAAGGTGGCACGGAAGCGGCTGGCGTGTTGCTGGAAGCGCTCGTCGTCACGCAGGCCGGGGAAGGCGGTTTCCAGATCGTTGGCCAGGGCGCGCAGGGTCTGCAGGCGCGGCGTGGTATCGGCGACGCTGCAGCGGTTCTGCTTCTGGCTCTCGCCGAGCAGCTGAGCCTGCTTGGCCATCACCGTCATCAGGCTGTCCGGGAAATGATCCTGGCGGGCCTGCAGGGCGCGCATGCCCATCACCGTGGCGATCACGCCGATCAACAGGCCGGCGATGAGGACGAACAGGTAGCGCGAGGCGGTGGAGGGTTTACGGACGGGTGCGGGGTCGGACATTGCGTTGGCTCCGGGCTACATGGCAAAGGACTGCGACTGGTCCCCATTATGCAGGGACGCAGGCGATAACCGCGTCATGGTGGCGGCAACGTCGCCGAGCCGGTTGCCGCTG
This sequence comes from Stenotrophomonas terrae, assembly GCF_001431465.1. GTDB lineage: Bacteria > Pseudomonadota > Gammaproteobacteria > Xanthomonadales > Xanthomonadaceae > Stenotrophomonas > Stenotrophomonas terrae. Next base: position 60,480 of record NZ_LDJJ01000028.1, read on the forward strand.
GCTCGCGGCGGAGCGGGGCAGGCCGTAAAATGCGCCGATGAAAGAAGAATTGCGTGAGCGCTTTGCCGGCATCGACCGGCTTTACGGTGCAGGTAGCATTGCCCATCTGAGCGGTTGCAAGGTCGCCGTGGTCGGTATGGGCGGGGTAGGCTCGTGGGTGGTGGAGGCCTTGGTGCGCTCGGCCGTCGGCCAGCTCTGCCTGATCGACGCCGATGACATCTGTGTTTCCAATACCAACCGGCAGTTGCCGGCGATGGCCGGGCAGTACGGGCGCAACAAGGCGCTGGCCATGGCCGAGCGCTGCCGCGCGATCAACCCGGATGTGCAGGTCGAGGCGGTCGAGGCCTTTCTGACCACCGGCAACATGGCCGAGCTGCTGGACCGTGGTTTCGATCTGGTGATCGATGCCTGCGACAGCTTCCGGGTGAAGGTTGAAACCATCGCCTGGTGCCGGCGCCGCAAGCTGCCGTTGATCACCGTGGGCGCGGCTGGCGGGCGTACTGATCCGACCCTGGTGCGGGTGCGTGATGTATCGCGCACCGAGCACGACGCGATGATGGCGTTGATCCGCAAGAAGCTGCGCAGTGATTTCAATTTCCCGAAGAACGCGCAGCGCTACTTCGGCGTACCGGCGATTTATTCGTTGGAGAACGTGAAGTACCCGCAGGCCGATGGCAGCGTCTGCGGCCTGCGGCCAAACCTGGGCCCGGATGAGGCCTTGAAGCTGGATTGCGGTGGCGGCCTGGGCGCAGCCACGCACATCACCGGTGCGTTTGCCTTCGTGGCGGTGGGCAAGGCGTTGGAGATGCTGCTCAAGAAGCGCGCATAAACGTCTGCCAGCTTGTGGGAGCGGCATAAGCCGCGAAGCTGGTTATCTGCCGGGGCAGGTATGCGCATGCAATCCCGGCATGCGGCTGCTATCGAGGTGTAGGTGGCTCGGCCAGTGCGAGCTTCGCGGCTTATGCCGCTCCCACAACGGCACTACAGCAGCTTGAACAGCTGCCTTGCATTGTGGCGGTAGCAAAGCGCTGGAGGAGATGCTGCTCAAGAAGCGCGCATGAATGCATGCCAGCTTGTGGGAGCGGCGCAAGCCGCGAAGCTGGTTATCTGCCGGGGCAGGTATGCGCATGCAATCCCGGCATGCGGCTGCTATCGAGGTGTAGGTGGCTCGGCCACTACGAGCTTCGCGGCTTACGCCGCTCCCACAACGGCACTAACTGAGCTTGAACAGCTGCTTGGCATTGGCTGTGGTCTGCGCGGCGATATCCGCTGCAGCTTGTTGGCGAAGTTCGGCAACGGTTTCGAGAATCTGCCGCAGCCGTGCCGGCTCGTTGCGCTGGCCGCGGATGCCGGCATCGGGCTGGTCCGGGGCGTCGGTTTCCAGCAGCAGGAACTCCAGCGGCATCTTGCTCACCAGGCCACGCAAGCGGTTGGCACGCGGATAGGTGATGGGACCACCCAGGCCGATCATGAAGCCCAGGTCCCACAGTTGCCGGGCCTGCTCGGGGCTGCCGGAGAAGCTGTGCACCACGCCACTGAGCTTGCCAACCCGGCGGATCCGTTGGATCACCTCGTCCAGCGCACGGCGGGCGTGCACGATCAGCGGCAGCTGCATGTCGCGGGCGAGTTCAAGCTGGGCCTGGAAGTACAGGCGCTGTTCGGCCGGGTCGAGGTTGTCGACGAAGAAATCCAGCCCGCATTCGCCAATGGCGCAGGGCGCCTCGCGCTGCACCCAATCGCGCAGCTGTTGCAGGTGTTCAGGGCGGTGCTCGGGCAGGAACATCGGGTGTAGGCCGTAGGCCGGATGCAGGCCCGGCTGCACCATGCAGACCTCGCGCAACTTGGGCCAGCTGGCCGCGGTCACCGCCGGTACGATCTGCACGCCGACGCCGGCAGCGCCGGCGCGGTGGATCACCGCCTCGCGATCACTGTCGAACTCAGCGGCATCCAGGTGGCAATGGCTGTCGACCAGCAACACGGCTCAACGCTTGCCCGGCAGGATAGGTGGTTCGGCCGGGTCTTTGCGCCGCTTCCAGTTGGCTAGCAGCAAGGTGCTGAGGCCAAACAGGATCTCATCGACAAACGGAATCGGGTCAGGCAGCAGCATGCTGATGACGAACAGCGCACCGGTCAGCTTGAACAGCGTGGGGTAGCGCAGCTTGCGGGCCCATACCAGAAATGGCGACAACATCATGCTCGACATGGCATATCCAGATGGAGAGGGAACCAGCCAGCCCTGCAGGATCGGGGCCAGCAGGGCGAATATTGCGACGAGTTGAATGATTTCGATAGGGAGCTGACAGAAATACTGGCCTCTGTTCAGCTAACTCGTGCTGGAATTCACCCAAGACAAACGCGGCCAGCCGCACGGAGACAGATCATGAAGAGCACAACCACGACCGTTTTGGTTGCCGCCGGCGCGTTGCTGGTAGGTGGCATCGCCACCGCCGCCTTCATGCAGGGCCGCGACAAGAGCAGCACTGCGCCATTGGCCGAGAGCGCCCGGCCGATGCTGGACACCTCCCCGCAGGTGGACGACGCCGCGCTTACCGGCAAGGTGGAAACCCCAGCCGAGCCGCAGCTGCAGTACGCCGATGTGCTCAAGGTTGCACCGGTGACGCAGAAGGAGCGTGTCTACGGCACGGTTACCGGCAGTGACCCGATCCGCGAAAGCTCCACCACCAGCACGCCGCATGAAGTCTGCGAGGACGTGGTGGTGCAGGAACGTCTGCCCGAGCGCGACGGCAATGTCGGTGGCACCGTCGCCGGTGCGCTGATCGGTGGCCTGCTCGGCAACCAGGTCGGTGGCGGCAACGGCAAGAAGGCAGCAACCGCAGCCGGTGCCGTGGCCGGTGGCGTGATCGGCAACCAGGTCGACAAGCGCCACGTCGGTGGCCGCGTCGTCAATCGCACCGAGCGCCAGTGCCACACCGAGCAGCGTACCGCCGAGTCCAGCCGCATCACTGGCTACAACGTCAGCTACCGCAAGCCCGATGGCAGCACCGGCACGATGCGCATGGACAGTCGCCCGGGTGAGCGCGTGTCGCTGGGCAATGCCAACCAGACCATCGGTTACGACGTGACCTATCGCTATGAAGGCGCCGAAAAGACCGTGCGCATGCAGGACAAGCCGGCCAGCGATCGCCTGCCGGTGATCAATGGTCAGCTGGTGACGCAGACCGCGGCAATGGCACCGGCGGACAACCGCCAGTAAGCCCCGCTGCGGATTGATCGCAACGAAGGCCGGCGCAAGCCGGCCTTCTGCGTTGTGTGGTTGAAGGGTAGCCCGGGTAAGCGCAGCGCACCCGGGGTTGGTGCTTGGAACTGCGTATCAAAGACGCCGCGTGCGGACGCTCTCGTTCCGGAATTCGTAGTTGCTTGGATTCGCCAAACTCCGGGGTGCGCTGCGCTTACCCGGGCTACAGGGCTGGCGGCGGTTTTGTTGTTTGTAGGAGCGGCGTAAGCCGCGAAGCACGCGTGCCATCAGCTGCCGAGTGAGTGGGCAATGTCAGCTTCGCGGCTTACGCCGCTCGCACAAACAGGCGTCAGCAGGTTGGCCCAGAAAGGCGCAGCGCTCCCCCGGGTTACGGTCGGCCCCGGGTTTGACCCTTTCGGCGGCTCAGCGCAAGCTCAACGTCTTCGTGATCCTGTTCCATTGGAGTGCCGATGAGCATTTTTGATCTTCAACTGGAAACCGAGCGGCTGTTGTTGCGGCCACCGGCTGCCGAAGATTTCGACGCCTTCGCCGCGTTCTGTGCCGATCCGGTGACCATGCAGCATCTGGGCGGCGTGCAGGTGCCATCGGTAGCGTGGCGCAGCCTGGCGGCGCTGACCGGTAGTTGGCAGCTGCTCGGCTATTCGATGTTCTCGGTGATCGAAAAAAGCAGTGGCCGCTGGGTTGGCCGGGTCGGGCCCTGGCAGCCGCATGGTTGGCCGGGAACCGAGGTGGGCTGGGGCATCGCTTCGCCGTTCTGGGGCCGCGGTTATGCGCCCGAGGCGGCGCGGGCGAGCATGGATTGGGCGTTCGATGCGCTGGGTTGGCAGGAGGTGATCCACACCATCGTTCCGGCCAATACCAACTCGGTGGCGGTGGCACGCAAGCTGGGTGCGAGCCTGCTGCGCCAGGCGCGGCTGCCGGCGCCGGCCGATATCGCCGTGGATGTGTGGGGGCAATCCCGGCAGGCGTGGATGGCGCGTCGCTGAGCGCTGTTTTTGCTGCGGTCGCAGCTTTACCGGAGCACCCGTGATCCGTTCAGATGGACGCTGTCGTCTGCCAGTCGGCTGCGGGGAGTGTATCGGTGAGCGTTACAGGTGCTGGGTTGCGGGTGTACGGCATGTCCACGTCGGGCAACTGCCATAAAGTCAGGTTGCTGTTGGAGCAGTTGGGCACGCGCTATGACTGGGTCGAGGTCAATAGCGCGCAAGGCCAGACCCGCACCCCGGAATTCCTCGCACTCAATCCCAACGGCAAAGTGCCATTGGTGCAGCGCTCAGACGGGCGGGTGCTGGCCGAATCCAATGCCATCCTGTTCTGGCTGGCGGAAGGCACGCCGTTCCTGCCGGCCGATGGCTGGCAGCGGGCGCAGGCGCTGTCATGGATGTTCTTCGAACAATACAGCCACGAACCCTATATCGCCGTCGCCCGTTTCATCAGCATCTGGACGCCTGCCGATTCGCGGCGCCGCGATGAACTGCCAGGTCTGCGCGAACGCGGCCATGCCGCCCTGGCGGTGATGGAACGCCACCTGCAAAGCGCGCCGTGGTTCACCGGGCCTGATTACGGCGTGGCCGATATCGCCTTGTTTGCCTATACCGCGGTCGCCGAAGACGGCGGCATCGGCCTGGCGCCGTATCCGGCTATCCAGCGCTGGCTGCAGGCGGTGCAGGCCCAGCCCGGCTTCCTGCCGATACTCGCCGCGTGACCACCCTTGCTTGATGCCTGATTCCGTCCCATCACTTGTTTGCTGTGGAGCCTGTCTGCATGTTTGCTCGTGTACCGAATCCCATCCCGGCCCGTATGAAGGGCCTGAACCGCGCCGAGATCTGCGACACCAATTTCATCGAATTCGTCAGCGCGCTGGCGCCAGGCCCGGTTCAGGGCCCGCAGCCGGCGGCGCCCATCCTGCCCGGTAGCGCATTGGATGCGCAGGGCTTCCGCGAATTGTTCGAGTCGCAGCTGGTCAGCCGTCATCTGGATTTGATGGCGCGCGTGCTGCGGGTGCAGAACAAGGTTTTCTACACGATTGGCTCATCCGGCCACGAAGGCAATGCGATGGTGGCGCGGGCGGCGCGGCATACCGATCCGGCCTTCCTGCACTACCGTTCGGGCGGTTTCATGGCCGAGCGTTTCCGCAAGTTGCCGGGCATGGACCCGGTGATGGATTCGGCGCTGTCGTTCGCGGCCAGCAAGGATGACCCGGCCAGCGGTGGCCGCCACAAGGTATGGGGCAGCAAGCCCTTGTGGGTGCTGCCGCAGACCTCGACCATCGCCTCGCACCTGCCCAAGGCGCTGGGCACGGCAATGGCCATCGAAGCCGGCAAGCGGCTGGGGCAGGGCCTGCCGATTCCCGATGACAGCATCACCATCTGTTCCTTCGGCGATGCCTCGGCCAACCACGCCACCGCGCAGACTGCGTTCAATGCCGCGGCCTGGAGCAGCTTCCAGAAGCTGCCGGCGCCGGTGCTGTTTGTTTGCGAGGACAATGGCATCGGCATTTCGGTCAAGACGCCTGCGGGTTGGATAGGTGAAAGCTTCCGGCAGCGGCCGGGGCTGGACTACTTCCAGGCCGACGGTCTGGATCTGGCCACGGGTTATGCCGACGTGCAACGGGCGGTGGAACATTGCCGGCGCACGCGGCGGCCGACCTTCCTGCATCTGCGCACCACGCGCTTGATGGGCCATGCCGGCACCGATTTCGAGATTGAATGGCGGGCCCTGGAGGAGCTGTGCGCGGTGGAAGCGGGTGATCCGTTGCTGCGCTCGGCGCAGATCGCGATCGAGTCAGGTCTGATGGACAAGGCCGAAGTGCTGGTCTTGTACGAACAGACCCGCCAGCGCTGCTTCGCGGCTGCCGAAGATGCAGATCAGCGCCCGCGTTTGACTGAATTGCAGGATGTCATCGCACCGCTGGCGCCATACACGCCGGACAAGGTGCAGGCCGAGGCGACCCGGGCGGACCACGCCGAGCGCCGTCTGCAGGTATTCGGCAGCGAGGCCGGGCTGCCGGAGAACCAGCCAGCCAGGCATCTGGCGGTGCAGATCAACCAGGCATTGCATGATCTGTTCGCCAAGTACCCGGAGACCTTGTTGTTCGGCGAGGACGTGGCGCAGAAGGGCGGCGTGTACACCGTGACCAAGGGCCTGCAGAAGGCCTTCGGTCCGCGCCGGGTGTTCAATACCCTGCTCGATGAAACCATGATCCTGGGCATGGCCCAGGGCTTCGCCAATATGGGCATGTTGCCGTTGCCGGAAATCCAGTACCTGGCTTACCTGCACAACGCCATCGATCAGGTGCGCGGCGAAGCCTGCTCGCTGCAGTTCTTCTCCAATGACCAGTACCGCAACCCGATGCTGATCCGCATCGCCGGGTTGGGGTACCAGAAGGGCTTTGGCGGGCACTTCCACAATGACAACTCGATCACCGCCATCCGCGATATTCCCGGGCTGGTGGTTGGCTGCCCGTCGCGCGGCGATGACGCTGCGGCGATGCTGCGTACGCTTGCCGCTTTGGCCAAGGTGGATGGACGGGTCAGCGTGTTCCTTGAGCCGATCGCGTTGTATATGACCAAGGATCTTTACGCGCCCGGTGATGGCCAGTGGTTGTTCCCGTATCCGGCGCCGGATCAGGCGTTGGTGCTGGGCGAAGGCCGGGTCTATGGCGAGGGCAACGATGACCTGCTGATCATCAGTTACGGCAATGGCGTGCCGATGGCGCTGCGTGCGGCCAAGACCATCGAGCAGCAGCATGGCTGGAAGGTGCGGGTGGTGGACCTGCGCTGGCTGGTGCCGCTCAATGCCAGCTATATCGCCGCACAGGCCAAGGGCGCCAAGCGCATCATCGTGCTCGACGAAGGCCGCCATAGCGCCGGGGTGGGCGAGGGTGTGATCACCGCGCTGGTGGAGGCCGGTTTGGCGCAGGTGCCGCTGCGCCGGGTAACCGGCGTGGATACCTATACGCCGCTGGCCGGTGCAGCGCTGCTGGTACTGCCGGGTGATGCCGATGTGGTGGCTGCGGCAGCGGAGCTGGCGTGAGCGGCCGGCTGCTGTTTGCGGGAGCGGCGCTTGTTTGTAGGAGCGCCGCTTGTTTGTAGGAGCGGCGTCAGCCGCGAAGCAGATATCGCTGAAATCACCGCTATGCCCGCGACCTGACTGAGCTGTGGCTTCGCGGCTTATGCCGCTCCCACAACTCAGCTCCCTCCCTTTGGCATAGCCAAGGGGAGGGTTGGGGAGGGGTTGGTTTTTGGGGCTTTCCGGCACTACCAGCTTCGCGGCTTACGCCGCTCCCACAAAGGCAGGCAAGATCGCTTTAGGGTTGCAGACAAACAAAACCCCGCCAAGGCGGGGTTTTGTTTTCATGCATCAACAGCTGGATCAGCTATTGGCTTTCAGCTTTGCCAGGCGCAACCAGGTATCGACCACGGTGTCCGGGTTCAGCGACACCGACTCGATGCCTTCCTGCATCAGCCATTCGGCCAGATCCGGGTGATCGGACGGGCCCTGACCGCAGATGCCCACGTACTTGCCCTTGGCGCGTGCGCTCTTGATCGCCATCGACAGCAGCTTCTTGACCGCCGGGTTCCGCTCATCGAACAGGTGCGCGACGATCGAGGAATCGCGGTCCAGGCCCAGGGTCAGCTGGGTCAGATCGTTGGAGCCGATCGAGAAACCGTCGAAGATTTCCAGGAACTCATCGGCCAGCAGCGCGTTGGACGGCACTTCGCACATCATGATGATCTTCAGGCCGTTCTCGCCCTGCTTCAGGCCGTTGGCAGCCAGCACCTCGACGACCTTGCGGCCTTCTTCCAGGGTGCGCACGAACGGGATCATCACCCACAGGTTCTCAAGGCCCATTTCGTTGCGCACGCGCAACACGGCCTGGCATTCCAGTGCGAAGGCCTTGGAGAAGCTCGGGTCGACGTAACGGCTGGCGCCGCGGAAGCCGATCATCGGGTTCTCTTCGTGCGGCTCGTAGTTGTTACCGCCGATCAGGTTGGCGTACTCGTTGGACTTGAAGTCCGACAGGCGCACGATCACCGGGTTCGGTGCAACCGAGGCGGTCAGGGTGGCGATGCCTTCGGCAAGACGGTCCACATAGAAGCTCACCGGATCCTTGTAGCCGGCGATCTTCTCGTCGATCTTCTTCTTGGTGGCAGCGTCCTGGCGGTCGTATTCGAGCAGCGCGTTCGGGTGGATGCCGATGTGGCTGGCGATGATCATTTCCAGACGGGCCAGGCCGATGCCGGCGTTCGGCAACTGGCCGAAGTCGAAGGCACGTTCCGGGTTGGCCACGTTCATCATGATCTTCAGCGGTGCCGGCGGCATGTTGCCCAGATCGGTGGTGGTGCGGTCGAAGGCCAGCTTGCCGGCATAGATGAAGCCGGTGTCGCCTTCGGCGCAGCTGACGGTCACTTCCTGGCCGTCCTGGATCAGCTGGGTCGCGTTGCCCGAGCCGACCACGGCAGGAACGCCCAGCTCACGCGCGATGATCGCGGCATGGCAGGTGCGGCCACCACGGTTGGTGACGATGGCCGAGGCGCGCTTCATCACCGGCTCCCAATCGGGGTCGGTCATGTCGGCGATCAGCACGTCGCCCGGCTGCACGCGGGCCATGTCGTCCAGCGACTTGACCACGCGGGCCACGCCGGCGCCGATCTTGGCGCCAACGGCGCGCCCTTCGGCGATGACTTCACCCTTTTCCTGCAGCGCATAGCGCTCGATCTGGGTGGCCTTGGCGCGCGACTTCACGGTTTCCGGGCGCGCCTGGACGATGAACAGCTTGCCGCTGACGCCGTCCTTGGCCCACTCGATATCCATCGGGCGGCCGTAATGCTTTTCGATGACCAGTGCCTGCTTGGACAGTTCCTGCACGTCCTCATCGCTGATCGAGAAGGTGTTACGCACTTCGACCGGGGTGTCTTCGATCTTGACGCGCTCGCCCGGGACGTCCGAATAGACCATGCGGATGGCCTTGGAGCCCAGCGAACGGCGCAGGATGGCCGGCTTGCCGGCATGCAGGCTCGGCTTGTAGACGTAGAACTCGTCAGGATTGACCGCGCCCTGTACCACCATTTCGCCCAGACCGACCGAGGAGGTGACAAACACCACGTCGCGGAAGCCGGACTCGGTGTCCAGGGTGAACAGCACGCCGGAGGAACCGACGCCCGAACGCACCATCAGCTGCACGCCAGCGGACAGGAACACGTCTTCATGCTTGAAGCCGTGGTGCACGCGGTAGGCGATGGCGCGGTCGTTGTACAACGAGGCGAACACTTCCTTGACCTTGTGCACGACGTCGTCGGCACCGGTGACATTGAGGAAGGTTTCCTGCTGGCCGGCGAACGAGGCATCCGGCAGATCTTCGGCGGTGGCCGAGGAGCGCACGGCCACGGCGATATCGCCGCCACCGTTCTCTGCGCTCAGCTTTTCGTAAGCGGCGCGGATGTCCTGGTCCAGCTGCGGCTGCAACGGGGCGTCGATGACCCAGTTGCGGATCTCCTTGCCGGCAACGGTCAGGGCGGCGACATCTTCCACGTCCAGCGTGGCCAGCTTGTCGAAAATGCGCTTGGACAGGTCGTTATGGGCAATAAAGTCCTTGAACGCCTCGGAGGTGGTTGCATAACCACCGGGGACGGACACCCCCAGACCGGCAAGATTGCCGATCATCTCCCCGAGCGAGGAGTTTTTGCCACCCACGCGGGCCAGATCGGCCAAGCGCAGCTCATGCAACCACAGGATATTCTCGTTCAAGCGCGATGCTCCGTTGAGGCCATCGCCCGTGGCGGGCTTGGGATGGCCACGTCCGTAGGAAGAAGCCAATATGATGCAGTGCACACCGAAGCCGCACAAGCTTGTGACAATACTTTGTCTTGTGCTTGTCTTTTCCGGGACAGGCTAGGCCATCACGCTTGACCTGTGGTCAGGATCACATTCCGAAGGGAGCTCTCATGACGGCAATTCGGCCGGTTTTCTATGTTTCTGATGGCACCGGCATCACCGCCGAGACCGTAGGTCACAGCCTGTTGACCCAGTTCAATGGCTTCAGTTTCGTTACCGATCGCATGTCGTTCGTCGACGATAAGGAAAAAGCCCACGAGGCGGCTGCCCGTATCCGCGCCGCTGGCGAGCGCTACCAGGTGCGCCCGATCGTGGTCAGTTCCTGCGTGGATTCCAGTTTGGGGATGATTCTGGAGGAGAGCGGGGCGCTGGTACTGGATGTCTTCGCCCCATTCATCGGGCCATTGGAGCAGGAATTGAGCTCTGCCCGGCACTCCAAGGTGGGCCAGGCGCACGGCATGGTCGACTTCGATACCTACCACCGGCGCATCAATGCGATGAATTTCGCGCTGAGCCACGATGATGGCATCGCGGTTAACTACGACGAGGCCGATGTGGTGCTGGTGGCGGTGTCGCGCGCCGGCAAGACTCCGACCTGCATTTATCTGGCGCTGCATTACGGCATCCGCGCGGCCAACTACCCGTTGACCGAGGAGGACCTGGAGCAGGACCGCCTGCCGCCGCGCCTGCGCCCGTATCGCAGCAAGTTGTTTGGCTTGACCATCGACCCGGAACGGCTGCAGCAGATCCGCCAGGAGCGCCGCCCCAATTCGCGTTATGCCAGTTTCGAGACCTGCAAGCGCGAAGTCACCGCGGCTGAAACCATGTTCCGCATGGAGCGCATTCCAACGCTGAGCACCACCCACACCTCGATCGAGGAGATCTCCAGCAAGGTGCTGAGCACCTTGAGCCTGCAGCGCGAGATGTTCTGAGCCAAGGTCCCGGTAGTGCCGAGCCATGCTCGGCAGAGGCCCTACCGGCAAACCCAGGTTGGCCGTGGATTTGCCTCGTGGGAGCGGCATAAGCCGCGAAGCTGATGGTTCTCAGAAATTGCAGCCAGTCCTGCGATTTCATTGACGCAGGCTTCGCGGCTTACGCCGCTCCCACACTGCTTTTGGGTCACCGGTAGTGCCGAGCCATGCTCGGCAGAGGCTCTACCGGAAAACCCAGATTGACCCCAATTTGCCTTGTGGGAGCGGCATAAGCCGCGAAGCTGATGGTCTTCTGGAATTGCAGCTGGTCCTGCGATTTCATTGACGCAGGCTTCGCAGCTTATGACGCTCCTGCAATGTTTTTGGGTCATTGGTAGAGCCTCTGCCGAGCATGGCTCGGCACTACATGGACCGCTGTTGATCGTCGTTGCTGCGCCCGACACGTCCCGGCGTGTACGATCAGCCAATGGCAGGCGCACTTTCCCGCATTGATCGCATCCCCAGGCTCAGCCGGCTGAGCTGGCTGATGGGCTTGTATGCGGAAAACCACGATCACCTGATGCGCCTGTTCGCACCGGACCGGCTGCATGTGGGTAGCCACCTGTCCAGCATCGGCGATGGCCTGGATCTGCGCCTGGACGTGATCGAGTGCCACCGTTACACGGTGGAGCTGCGCTTGACCTATGACCTGTGCGACCCGGTCACCGGTGAGCCCGACCCTTCAGCGTTCGTGCGCCTGTACCGCGACGCACGCCAGGCCGAAACCACGCATTGCTATGTGGGCAGGCGCTGGCAGGACGTGATGGGCATGTATCCGCCACCGGAGGCCTTGATCAGCCATCGCATGCGCATGAATACCTTCCTCGGCAAGTGGCTGGACTACCTGGCCGAACGCGGCCACAGCGTAGCCACGCTGCGGCGAGTGGACGACACCGTGGTGCCGATGCGGCGCATGGACGTGTTGCCAGGCTGAGGCGCGCGCCGCGCATCGGTCATACTGCACGCCCCTCTGGTTCCGGTTGTCGCTATGCCGTACACCCCGATTATGGCCACGCTCGGCTATGTCTTGTCCGCCGACGGCAGCAAGGCCTTGATGATCCACCGCAACACCCGCCCCGGCGACATGCACCTGGGCAAGTACAACGGGCTGGGCGGCAAGATGGAAACCGACGAGGACATCCTTGCCTGCATGCATCGCGAGATCCGCGAAGAGGCCGGCATCGAGTGCGGCACCACCCGCCTGCGCGGCAGCATCAGCTGGCCGGGCTTCGGCAAGAACGGCGAGGACTGGTTCGCCTTCATCTTCGTCATCGATGACTACACCGGCACGCCGATGGAAGTGAACCCGGAAGGCACGCTGGAATGGGTGGCCGTGGATCAGCTCGAATCCCTGCCGCTGTGGGAAGGCGACCGGCATTTCCTGCCGCTGGTGTTCGACCAGGATCCGCGGCCGTTCCATGGAGTGATGCCTTACCGCGACGGGCGCATGCAGTCGTGGAGCTATACGCGGCTGTAATGCCTGGGCGCGGAGGCTGGTCGAGCCTGCCGCGCTGCGGTATTCCCGCAGCTGGCGGCTGTGAGCGGCCCGCTATGAATCCGGGGTGTACCCGGTAAGCCGGGCGATGGCCCCTGGGGAGAAGGCAGCCCTTGGCGCCCTGGACGCCTGTACTGTCCAGCATTCAGCTGCTCGCGGTACCCTGTGGGGGTCAATGCACCGTGAGTTCCCATGAAACGCCATTTCTCGATGCTCCGTGAGTTCCAGCTTGCGGATTGGTTCACCCTCGGCAACGCGTTCTGCGGCACCGGCGCGGTGTTCGCGGCGATGCGCTTCCTGCAGGACGGCCAGCGCGGCTTTCTGATGTTCGGCATGGCGCTGATTCCATTGGCCTTCATTTTCGATGCGCTGGACGGGCGGGTCGCACGATGGCGGCAATCGTCCTCCACGCTGGGCCGCGAGCTGGATTCGCTGGCCGACATCATCTCCTTTGGCGTTGCGCCGGCGGCGCTGGCCTATGCCTGTGGCATGCAGGGCGGCTGGGACTGGCTGATCCTGAGTTATTTCGTCTGCTGCGGCGTCAGCCGCCTGGCGCGCTACAACGTCACCGCCGAAGAGATCGCCGGCGAATCGGACAAGGTGCCGTATTTCGAAGGCACGCCGATTCCCACCAGCCTGGCGCTGGTGATCGTGCTGGCCCTGGCTGCCCATTTCAACGCGATCGGTCCGGCGCTATGGGGCGGCAGCTGGCAGCTGGGCCCGTGGCAGCTGCATCCGCTGGTCCTGCTGTTTGCGCTGTCCGGCTCGCTGATGATCAGCAAGACGCTGCGTATTCCCAAGCCCTGACGCCGGCAGGGCGGCCGCATTGCTATCATCGCCGGGTATTCGGGGAGTAGACGATGGCGGCGGCAGGCAACAACGACAACGCGGATTTTGAAGCCAGCATGCGCGGCTATTGGGACGCGTGGTCACAGTCCATGCAAGGCCCGGCTGCGGCAGCAGGCGCGGACTTCCCTTGGCGCGAGAGCATTGCCCAGTGGACCCGCCTGGTAAGCACCGACACCCCGCCGGAAGTGCAGGCACTCGGTGCGCGTTTCCAGCACCAGGCTGGCGATTGGCTGGGCATGATGCAGCAGGTCGCCGCACGCTTCGCCGGCCGTGACACCTCGGCGGCGGAAGTGGCCGCGGCGTGGCGCGAGGCCGTGCAGGCCGGGCAGGGTGACGCGCTGTTGCAGTGGATGCTGGGCGCTGCCCGTGGCGGCAATGCGCTGAACGACCAGCCCTGGCTGCGCGAGTTCGCCAAGGCCGCGCAGAGCGGCTTTGGCGGCGGCGATTGGTTGAACGCGCCGGCATTCGGGCCGGCCCGCGAGCATCAGGCACGTTGGCAGGCGCTGCTGAAAACCCAGCAGGAGTACCAGGCCCGTGCCGAAGCCTATGTGGATACGATCCGCGAGGTGCTGGAGGACGCATTCAAGCGTTTCGAGGCCAAGCTGGGCGAGCACGAAGTACCGGGCAGCCAGCTGACCAGTGCGCGCGCGATGTTCGATCTGTGGATCGATGCGGCCGAAGAGGCCTATGCCAAGGTGGCGCTGTCCGAGGATTTCCAGCGTATCTATGGCGAGTTGGCCAACGCCCAGATGCGTTTGCGCGCGGCCTCGCAGAGCGAGCTGGAGCGTGCCTGCGATGCCATGGGTGTGCCCACCCGAACAGAAATGGATGCCGCCCACAAGCGGATTGCCGAGTTGGAACGGCAGGTGCGGCGCCTGCTTGCCGCAAGCCAGAAGACGAACGCGGCTGCGCCGGTGAGTGCGGCCAAGCCCACCGTCACGAAAGCATCGACAAAAGCTGCCAAGCGTGCTCCTGCAGGCACTGCCGCGAAAGCTGCAAAAGCTGCTGTAAAGAAGGTCGCCAAGGCACCGCCGCGCAAAACCGCAGCAAGCAAGGCCAGCGCAACCAAGGCCACAGTCAAAAAGCCGGTTGCCAGGAAGACGGCGGCGGCAGTTAAGCCGGCGCCGGCGCGGCGCGGGAGAACGAAATGAAAGGCCCGCTCGGGTTTGGCAACGATGATCTGCTGCAGGAAACCCTGCAGTGGCAGCGCAAGCTGGTTGATGGCCTGAAGCTGTTGCCGGGTGTGGAAGACGTGGATTACGGCGTCACCGAGCGGCAGGAAGTGTGGAGCGACGGCAAGGTCAAGCTGTATCGCTTCGTCAGCGACAAGGCCAAGGTCGGGCAGCCGCCGTTGCTGATTGTCTATGCGCTGGTCAATCGGCCCTACATGGTCGATCTGCAGGATGGCCGCTCGCTGGTACAGAAACTGCTGGCCCTGGGCCAGGATGTGTATGTGCTGGATTGGGGTTACCCGGACCGTTCAGAGCGCTTCCTGACCCTGGAAGACTATTTGCTGCGCTATATCGACGGCGCCGTCGATCACCTGCGCGCGCAGCGCGACGGTGCGCCGGTGAACATGCTCGGCATCTGCCAGGGCGGTGTGTTTGCGCTGTGCTACAGCGCGTTGCGCCCGCACAAAGTGCAGAACCTGATCACGATGGTGACGCCGGTGGACTTCCACACCGCCGACAACATGCTGTCGCATTGGACGCGGCATGTGGATGTGGACCTGTTCGTCGATACGTTGGGCAATATCCCGGCCGACCTGATGAATGCCAGCTACCTGATGCTCAAGCCGTTCCGCTTGAACGTGCAGAAGTACGTTGGCTTGATGGATATCCTCGACGACAAGCATGCGCTGGAAGACTTCCTGCGCATGGAGAAGTGGATCTTCGATTCGCCGGACCTTGCCGGCGAGGCGTTCCGCCAGTTCGTAAAACAGTTCTATCAGGACAACGGACTGATGCGCGGCAGCATCCGCATTGGCGAGGAGCCGGTGGATCTGGCGCAACTGCAGATGCCCATCCTGAACATCTATGCCGAACAGGATCACCTGGTGCCGCCGGCTGCGTCGCGGGCGATGCAGGCGCAGGTAGGCAGCGCGGACTACACCGAGCTGGGTTTCCGTGGCGGCCATATCGGCATCTATGTGTCCGGGCGCGCCCAGCGCGAAGTGCCGGGCGCCATCAATGACTGGTTGAGCGAACGCGCATGAGAAAACTCTGCAATCTGTTGCTCGCAGCTGCACTGGCTGCCATTGCAGTACCGGCCAGCGCCGCACCCAGTGCAGCTACCCAGCGCGAGATCAATGGCTTGATGCAGGCCCTGGAAAGCTCGGGCTGCCGCTTCCAGCGCAACGGCACCTGGTATGAAGGCGCAGCCGCGCGTGGGCACCTGCAACGCAAGTACGACTATCTGCTCAAACGCGACATGGTCGACAGCAGCGAGCAGTTCATCGACCGTGCCGCCAGTCGCAGCAGCATGAGCGGCAAGGCCTATCGGGTTTCCTGTGCAGGCGTGCCCGAGCAGGATGCCTCGGCCTGGTTCCTGCAGCAGCTGCGGCGCCTGCGCGCACCGGCCGGCTGATGCAGGCTGCGCCCGCTAACGCAGTGTCGCTGGCCTGAAGCGGATGCTGCTTTCAATGCCGCCGCTATGGCTGCGCATTCTGGGTGGCCTATGGACCTCGCCCAATACCTTGATCGGTTTGATCGCCGGCGGGCTGGGATGCGTTGCCGGTGCGCGCGCGCATTGGAGCAGCAGCGAGTGCGCATGGGTGTTCCGGCGCTGGCCGTGGGGACCGGGTGGGGCGATCACCTTCGGCATGGTGATCCTGCATACCGGCGATGATCTGGACGGCCTGTGCATGACCTACGAACACCGCGCTGGCCGCTGCCAACATCCGCGCGTACGCCTGGGTGACCACGAACGTGCGCATGTCTTCCAGTACCTGGTACTTGGGCCTTTGTTCCTGCCGGTGTACCTGTTGTGTGGTGGCGTGAGCGTGCGTAATCCGTTCGAGCGCGCGGCGGACCGCTACGCGATGCAGGGGCGTGGTTGGTGGCCTGGCGGTTACTGAGATATCTGGCCCCCTGATGTGGATGCGCTGAACGCTGACATCAAACGCCAACCTTTTGTGTACAACTCTGTAACGTGTCCCCGCGTATCGTTACCCCTGTTACAGATCCAAACAGATCCAACAGGAGTACGACCCACCATGGCAATTGTTCTTTATATCGGTGGCAGCAAGGATGGCGATAAGGGTGTGTTGCCCTACGGCTTCAGCAAAACCCGCGCAGATACCGAGCATGGCCCGGAAATTTACGTCGAACGGATGATGAGCGTGAGTGGCAGAATGCCGATGCGCGTCATGGTGCTGCAAGACCTGCGTGAGGACATCGCCAGCCAGCGGCTGAATCAGCACCTGGCCTGAGTATTCAGGCCCACGCGTCGGGCGACAGGTCCGGCGCGTGCTGTCAACGGCTTTCCCCCAGCCCCGCGCATTGCCAGAATGGCAGCTCCCGTCACCGTGGCTACCGCACCGGCAATGCAAGACATCAAGCTCGCGCAGCAGATCGCGCAGACAATCGCCGACGAGATCGGCGCACAGTCCGCCCAGGCCAAGGCCGCCATCGCACTATTGGATGAAGGCGCCAGCGTCCCCTTCATTGCCCGCTACCGCAAGGAAGTAACCGGCGGCCTGGACGATACCCAACTGCGTAATCTTGAAGCCCGGCTCAGTTACCTGCGCGAGCTGGAAGACCGCCGCAGCACGGTGCTGGCAAGCATTGAAGAGCAGGGCAAGCTCAGTGACGTGCTGCGGGCCGAGATCATGGCTGCCGATACCAAGTCGCGGCTGGAAGATCTTTACCTGCCTTACAAGCCCAAGCGCCGCACGCGTGCGCAGATTGCGCGCGAGGCCGGGTTGGAGCCTTTGGCCGATGGCCTGCTCAACGATCCGATGCTGGACCCGCAGGTTTTCGCTGCCGGTTTCGTGGACGCCGACAAGGGCGTTGCTGACATCAAGTCTGCCTTGGAAGGCGCGCGCGCAATCCTGATGGAGCGCTGGGGCGAGGATGCTGCCCTGGTTGGCGAACTGCGCAGCTGGTTGGCCGACAACGGCATCATCCGTGCCCGCGTTGCCGAGGGCAAGGAAGCAGAAGGTGCCAAGTACCGCGATTACTTCGACCATGCCGAGTCGCTGGCAAAGATTCCCTCGCACCGCCTGCTGGCCTTGTTCCGCGCGCGCCGCGAGGAGTTCCTGTTTCTTGAGCTGGACCCGGGCAGCGATGCCGAGGCCGGCCATCAGTACGCGGAAGGCCGGGTGGCGCGCAGCGCCGGCATCGCCAACAAGGAACGACCGGCCGATCGCTGGTTGCTGGATGCGTGCCGGCTGACCTGGCGCGCCAAGCTGCATATGCATCTATTGCTGGACCTGTTCAACCAGGCCCGCGAGAAAGCCGAGGCCGAGGCGATTGCGGTGTTCGGCGATAATCTCAAGGACCTGATGCTGGCCGCACCCGCTGGCCCGAAGGCGGTGCTGGGCCTGGATCCAGGCATCCGCACTGGCTGCAAGATCGCGGTGGTCGATGCCACCGGCAAGCTGCTGGCCACCGATACGGTGTATCCGCATGAGCCGCGACGGCAGTGGGAACAGTCGCTGCAGACGATCAAGCAGCTGTGCATCAAGCACAACGTGGAACTGATCGCGATCGGCAACGGCACCGCCAGCCGCGAAACCGACAAGCTCGCGGGCGAGGCCATCGCCGCCTGTGCCAATCCCAAGCTGCAGAAGGTTGTGGTCAGCGAGGCAGGTGCCTCGGTGTACTCGGCCTCGGAGTTCGCCGCCAAGGAGTTCCCCGGCCTGGACGTATCGCTGCGCGGCGCGGTCTCCATCGCGCGCCGGCTGCAGGATCCCCTGGCTGAGCTGGTCAAGATCGAGCCCAAGGCGATTGGCGTTGGCCAGTACCAGCACGATGTCGACCAGTTCCGCCTGGCCAAGGCGCTGGACGCACGCGTGGAGGACTGCGTAAATGCGGTAGGCGTATTCGTGAACACCGCATCGGCCGCCTTGTTGACGCGCGTGTCCGGTTTGTCGTCCACGGTGGCGGAGAACATCGTCCGCCACCGCGACGAGAACGGCCCGTTCAAACACCGCAAGGATCTGCTCAAGGTGTCGCGACTGGGAGAGAAGACCTTCGAGCAATGCGCCGGCTTCCTGCGCATCGCCGATGGTGATGAACCGCTGGACGCGTCCGCCGTGCACCCGGAAGCCTATCCGGTGGTGGAGCGCATCGTCGCTGCCGCGGCGCGGCCGATCAAGGCATTGCTGGGCGACGGCAGCTACCTGCGCGGTTTGAAGGCCGAGCAGTTCACCGATGACAAGTTCGGTGTGCCGACCGTGCGCGACATTCTCAAGGAAATGGAAAAGCCCGGCCGCGATCCGCGCCCCGAGTTCAAGGCGGCACGTTTTGCCGAGGGCGTCGAGGACATCAAGGATCTACGCGAAGGCATGATCCTGGAAGGCGTGGTCAGCAACGTCGCTGCGTTCGGCGCTTTCGTTGATATCGGCGTGCACCAGGATGGCCTGATCCATATTTCCGCGTTGTCCGATACCTTCGTCAAAGACCCGCGGGATGTGGTCAAGGCCGGCGATATCGTCAAGGTCAAAGTGCTTGAAGTGGACGTGCCGCGCAAGCGCATTGCCCTGACCCGGCGCCTGGAAGATGCGCCGGCTCCGGCAAAAAAAGCCGAACGTGACGAGCGGGCTGCAGGGCAGGGGCGTGGTGCTGGCGCCGGGCGCGACCGCGATCAGCGAGGCCAGCGCAATGCGGGCAATGCTGGTGGCCGACCGGCAGCGTCTGCGGCACCGGCCAATAGTGCCTTGGCCGATGCGTTCGCACGGGCCAAACGCGGCAGCTGAGTCAGAGCAGTGTGGGTGTAGGTGTGGGAGCGGCGTCAGCCGCGAAGCAGATACGTGATCGGGCCACATGGTGCCCGATGTTTCAGCATTGTCTGCTTCGCGGCTGACGCCGCTCCCACAAATTCAGAATACGGGTGGCTCGCTCAGGCCGGGGCGAGGGCGCGCTGCAGTGCCTGGCTGAGGTCGCTGCTGGTATAGGGCTTGGACAGTTTTACCCCGGCATCGAATACATCGGGCAGTTGGTCGATATCCATCCCGGTCGCAACAAGGAAAGGCGTGCCGCGTTGCCTCAAGCATTCGGCAACCGCGCTGCTGTTCTCATTGCTGGCCAGCCAATAGTCCAGAAACACCACCTGCGGCTGCAGCTCATCGATCATCTTCAGCGCAGCACTGACCGAGGCGGCGACGCCGTCCACCTGCATGCCTTCGATCTCCAGCTGCATCTGCAGCAGCATGGCGTTCAACTCGTCGTTCTCCACGACCAGCACCCTCGTACCTTCGAGTGAGCCCATCGTTTGCCCCCGTACCAAACCCGGATGAAGTATAGCCACTCGCCGAAACAGGCATTACACAAATATTTTCAGCCAAGGTATGCCCAAGTGATGAAAGCTCCGCTATAATTCCGCTCCTGCTAGCCGAAGTGGCGGAATCGGTAGACGCAGCGGATTCAAAATCCGCCGCCCTTAAAAGCGTGGGGGTTCGAGTCCCCCCTTCGGCACCAGAGAAAACAGGCACTTAGGTGCCTTTTTCTTTGCCTGGAATTTGGCGTGCCTTTCCGCAATCTTGTCCGTGCGGCCTACGCACGCAGATCCTGGAACCCAATCGTGCAGCGTGTAGGTGTAGTGCCGAGCCATGCTCGGCAGAAGCTTTCCCGGCAATGCATCCAGATGCGGCAGCGGTAAGGGGCTTCTTCAGTCGCGCAATTGCCGCCGACCATTCGCCCGCCTGCTGGCCTTTGACCTCACCCTTGTTCTCGCAGGACGTGCGGCGCGCACTAGGTGATGGCCGATGGGCCTCGTTCCCAGCTATGCATCCTGGCTTCGCCGCAGCGCACCGCCTTTGGCGCCCAGCAGGAACAAGCCAATGCCCAGGCCCAGAATCGACCAGTGCTGAATCCTGTCGCGCCCGGTGATGTAGACAATCCGGTCGGATCCTTTGACCTTGAACTCGATTACCTCGCCGCTGGACGGGTCGGGCGCATGCGGGCGTTCGGCGAACAGATGACGGGCGTGCATTGTCGTGCCACCAAAAGACAACAGTGCTCCAGCCAGCAAGATGGCGAGTGCTTTCTTGTTCATCGAATTCCCCCTGAGCTTGCTGGATGCCAGCTGGGCGGAAGTATGTTGGCGCGGCATGCGTGCTGTCGATGATGGTTGTGCGGTCATGTGTGCTGCTGCCTGCCGGACTTATCCGTTCGCCCAGTTTTGCTGACGTTGGCTGCGGCCGGCAAGGAGATGGCTGGGTGCGCCCACAAGACAATTGGTCCAGTCGAAATCCAGCGTAAAACATTGACCAATGCCGGGCAGCCGACGTAGTTGGCAGTGCCATGGAGAACTCGTGTATGCCGGCCATCTTTCCGCACGCTGGCAATGACCGTCAGTAACTCGAAACGACTTGATTGGATGCAGCGCCGCTGAAGGACCATGTCGAATAACGGGTCGCCCGGTATGGGGTGAGCGGGCAGGGCATTGCTGCTCCAAACAACGGACAAAAAAAAGCTCCGATTTCTCGGAGCTTTCTAAAAATGGCGTCCCCACGGGGATTCGAACCCCGGTCGCCACCGTGAAAGGGTGATGTCCTAGGCCTCTAGACGATGGGGACGCGTATTCTTTGAATCTCAAGTTGTATATTCAGACGGCCTAATGCCTGAATTGGTGGAGCCAAGCGGGATCGAACCGCTGACCTCCTGCATGCCATGCAGGCGCTCTCCCAGCTGAGCTATGGCCCCACGTTGTTGCTAGCCCGCCATTATAGCGGCTTTTTATCAAATTGGAAGCTTTTTCTTCTTCCGTGCAATCTCTTGGGAAGATTGCTTCGATAAAAAAAGACCCGATACGGCTGGGTCCGTTTGTACCTGATGAATGGCGTCCCCACGGGGATTCGAACCCCGGTCGCCACCGTGAAAGGGTGATGTCCTAGGCCTCTAGACGATGGGGACGCGTTATACTCATCAAATTGTCAACAATTCAGACGGCCTAATGCCTGAATTTGGTGGAGCCAAGCGGGATCGAACCGCTGACCTCCTGCATGCCATGCAGGCGCTCTCCCAGCTGAGCTATGGCCCCGGGCTGCGTTGTTGCGTTGCTGCCGAGAACGAAATCATAACGGGCCTTCTTTTTTCTCGCAAGCAGTTTGTGAAGAAATTTCTTCATGCAATGAGACTGGGCTGATGCGGTGTGGATACGTGGGTTGCTGATGCAGAGGCGAAGCCTGACAAAGTGACCTCCTGATTGCGGGCTGTGTTGCCGGCGCGACCCTGCCAAGTTGGGCTGGGTGTGGGCTGAACAAGGTTGCCGCTGTGCAAGTGCTTTCCTTTCTGCTGTTGCTCGTGGCGGCCGCTGGCATCGGCGCTGCCGCTGCCCAGGGGCCAGCGGTCTACAAGTGCCGCGAGGGCGGGGGCGTGAGCTATCAGTCCGCGCCCTGCGCCGGCAGGGAGTTGAAACGCTGGGCGGCCACGCCGGAATCCGTGGATGCGGCGGCGGAGCTCCGTTTGCAGGCAGTGCGTGAGCAGTTGAGCAAGCGTCAGGCCGGTAGCCCCGCAACTGCTGCCCGCAGCGTGCGCCGGCAACCAGCCGCGCCGCGCGCCCAGGATCCCTGTGAGCGTGCGCGCAAGGGGCGTGACAAGGCCTACGCAAAAGCAGGGCTTAAACGTGACTTCGCCATGTCCAGCGTCTGGGACAACAAAGTTCAGCAGGCCTGCCGGTAGGCGGGGCGCAAGCGCTTCATGGCCTGGCTGTGGCCATGGCTGGGCCGGGCGGATGGTCACCAAGGGAGTTCGGCCCGGCGGTGCTTGCCTGATGGTCGTCGCAAACGATGCGTGCTCGCTGTGGTCCTCGCATCTGTTTGGATGGCGAGCCTTGTTGCGGGGCGCGCCTGCGCGATTTCCTTGCGGGTTCGCCCTGCCAACTCATGCGCTTGATTGCATTGCGCTGTCCCAGCCCGCCTGTCAGGCCATTGAGGGGGCGGAGTAGCGGTGTCTGTGCGCTGATGGAGAGTGGGTGACTGTGTGCGGACAAGGCGAAGCTCAGTGTTGCCTGCGCTCCAGTGCGGCATGGGCAAGCGCGTCCAGCTCGGTCAGCGCATCTTCCAGTTCGCTCATGCGCTGTTGCTCGAGCAAGCTCTCCATTGCCGCACATTTGCCAGCGATGCCTGCTTCGTGGATGAAAGCGAAGGCGCCGCGCAATGAGTGCAGGTGCTTGCCGATGGTATCGGCGCGGTGCTCGATCGTCATCGTTGACGATGCGCCCATCAGCGCAGGCTGTAGTGCCTGCCTGATGACCAAAAGCGAGTCGTCCAGTGATGCGAGCAGCGGCACGTGTACTTCCGCTGGAAGCAGGCCGGTGCCGATGTCGACCCGTCCGCGCACGCTTTTCGCTGATGGGGCGTTGTCTGCAAATTGCGACAAGGCGTTCTGCAGGGTCTGCAGCAGCACCGGCTTGATCAGGATGCGGTTGATGCCGGCTTCCTGGCTGCGCATCCGGTCACGGTCCGATGCATGTGCGGTAACCGCGATGATCGGAGTGGCTACCTTGCGGTTGCGCAGGCAGCTGGCGAAGGCAAAGCCGTCCATGCCCGGCATGTTGAGATCGGTCAGGATCAGGTCGTAGTGGCGACTGGTGAACGCGGCGATGGCGGCGCCGCAGTCCTCGAACGTATCGGCGCTGCAGCCCAGCGTTTCCAGCTGCATCTGCAGGAGCTTGCGATTGGCGGGATGGTCGTCGACCACCAGTACGTGCAAGGCGGCAACGGTGCTTGCCGAAATCTCGCTCGGCGGTGCCGGCATCACCGGCTCGGCCCTGCTGGCGGCGTGCAGCGGCAAGGTTACCAGGAAGGTGCTGCCCTTGCCGGGCTCGCTCCTGACCGCAATGGTTCCGCCCATCAGCTCGGCCAGGCGCTTGCACAGGGCAAGTCCCAGCCCGGTGCCGCCATAGCGCCGGGCAATCGACGAATCTGCCTGGGTGAACGTAGTGAACAACGATTGCCGCTGTTCCACAGTCATGCCGATGCCGGTGTCGCTCACCCCCAGCACGATGGCGGAATCGGGATTGCTGTCATCCTGCAGATACAACTCGACAAGCACATCGCCGGCCTCGGTGA
Source organism: Stenotrophomonas terrae (assembly GCF_001431465.1). Lineage (GTDB taxonomy): Bacteria > Pseudomonadota > Gammaproteobacteria > Xanthomonadales > Xanthomonadaceae > Stenotrophomonas > Stenotrophomonas terrae. The sequence goes on from NZ_LDJJ01000028.1 coordinate 84,086, forward strand.
ACTTGATCGCGTTGCTGATCAGGTTGAAGACGATCTGGCGCAGGCGAGTGGGATCGCCCATGTAGTGTGCATGCAGCTCATCATCAACGATGAGGTCGATTGCCAAGCCTTTGGCATGGGCCATCGGTGAAAACATCGCGACCGACTGCTCGGCGATTTCGCGGATGTCGACGGGCATGGATTCGACCGTCATCTGCCCGGACTCGACTTTCGAGAAGTCCAGGATGTCGTTGATGATGTTCAGCAGAGCCGAGGAGGAGGAGGTGACGGCATGCAGCCGGGTATGCTGCGTTTCGTCCAGATCCGTGTGTTCCAGCAGCTCCAGGTTGCCGAGGATGGCGTTCATGGGCGTGCGTATTTCATGACTCATGATTGCCAGGAAGGTCGATTTTGCCTGGTTGGCGGCTTCCGATGCCGCACGTGCATTCTCCAGCTCCTGCTCGACTTTCTTGCGCAGGGTTATGTCGGTGAAGTTGCATAGCAGAACGTCTTCACCTCGATACTTGGTGGGAACGATGCTGACCAGCAGCGCACAGTCGGCACCATCACGGGTCTGGAACGCCAGTTCAACGCCGTGCGAGGCAATGTTGTCGGCACCGGCGCCATGAAAGGCATCGAGGAAACGGTGATGCAACGGCACTGCTGTCGGCGACTGGCTCTGCGCATAGGCCGTCATGACCGCGTTCTTGAGCAGTACTTCACCGGTCGCCAACGAGAGCAGTGCCTGCCCGAAGGGCGCGGTCTCCACCATCGTCCGGTTCAGGTTCTCGCTTTCAACGATGCGTTCGGAACGTACATAGCCGGGGCGGAATACTCTCCTGTCGAGTATCAGAAGCGCTGCCCATACAAAGCCGACAGCAAGTAGCATGGCGCCGATATAGGCCAGCAGGCTGGGCCACAACGCCGAGAGGATGGTCCGCCAGGAGAAGCTGTGGATCAGCTGCCAGCCGGAATTGGCGGTCGAGACCAGTTCGGTGGCGACGAAACGCCCATCTTTTTGCTCAAACCTTTCTTTCTGATTGGCTGACGCTGCCGTGGCCCACTGATTCAGCGGGAGGCGAGCGGCCTCCGTGGCAGCGGGTTGGCTGGCGCCAAGGAACAGCTCGCCATTGGCATTGGCGATTACCCAGAATTCGTCTGCCTGGCTGGTTTGCAGCAGCGGTGTGATCAATTCCAATGGGTAGGAAGCAACGAATACTGCGAATGGGCCCGCCTCGGTGCTGGCGACCTGGCGTAGATGCAATGAGGGCTTGCCGCTGAGGGGATCGGTGGAAACCGGGAGCCATGCCGGTGCCGCCGGCATGGTGGTGGCAGTGGCGCCCGCGCGGAACATGACGGTTGTATCGGGAACCAGCTGCTGGATCAGCGCGAGATTGCTTTCCTGTTCCCGCAGCGGGGGCAGGTTGCCGTCAGGCAACGGACCGGCGCCCAGAAACCTGCGGTCCGGGCTGTAGAAGTAGATGGATGCCGTCAACGCACGGGCGAAGCTGCCGGCCTGATGGCTCACCTCGTCGGCAAGTTTGAGATAGGGGGCATACGCGGCGGGGGGATTGGCGTCCAGATCAGCAAGCACAAGTACATGTGGCGAATTCGCCGAGCGCTGGAGCGTCATCCGGCCGTTGCTGTCGGTGAACCTGCGCAGCAGATCCGGGTCAGGCTTCTGTCGCGACTCCCAGGCGTATTCCTCCTGGGCGGTGGTGATCCGCAAAGCGCCCTCGCGCACGGCAAGCGTGGTCTGCAATGCGATACGACGGCTGGTCTGGTCGGCGTACCGTTCGGCGATGAAATCCCTGATCTGCGAATGGATGACCACCGCCGTGACCGCAGCCAGGATGAGCGTGGTGATGACGCCGCCGCCGTAAAGCAGGCCGCGCTGGTGCCGGCTCAGCAGCTTCAGTGCATTCGTGCGGCCAGCGCCGTGGTGTGCTGCATCGCCTGTTGCGGTACCCGTATCGGAGACCATTTGAGATTCCACTCACTAGTCGGTACTACCGGTTGATGTGGTGAAAAGCCTTGTGTCACGGTCGTGTCCGAAGCATGTGAAGTGATTATTCGGACTTGGCTGATGTAGCGGCGGCGGCCGCGCTGGAACAATGACTCCATTGGAAACACAACCTTCCCTGATACCGCCGCTCCCGGCGTGGAGACATCGCCCATGAACGCTCTTGCGAAATTTGTATCGCCACGATCGGAAACCCGGATGATCCAGAACGCGCTGGTCGTCGACAGCAACGAGTTGCAGCATCTTCCGACGGCCAAAGTGCTGCGTCAATCAGGTGTGTCTGAAGTTGTTTCCGCGCTGGATGGCGACCGCGCCGTGGGCGCGCTGAGGGACCGTAGCTGGGACCTGGTCATCCTTGATCTGGATATCGTCGACCTCACCGGCCTGCAGGTGATCGATCTGTTGGCGGAGCGCTGCCGGTCAGCGCGTCTGGCGTTGGTAAGCAGCCAGCCCAGCCGCATCTTGAACGCTGCCTCGGCTTACGCAGCCCATCGCGGGCTGAACGTGGTCGCGGCGCTGCGCAAGCCTTTGAAGCCCGATCAGATCAAGGCCATCGTCGCTGCGTCGGCGGGGATGGTGGTGGATGCCCCCGCAGCTTCGGCAGCGCCGGCAGCGCAGGAGTTCTCAACTGAAGAGCTGCGCGGGGCGCTGCTGGAGCAGCAGATCCAGGCGTACTTCCAGCCCCAGCATTGCGCGATCACCGGGCTGCTGCGCGGGGCCGAGGTGCTGGCGCGCTGGCATCGGCCGGATGGCGCGGTGTTGGCGCCCGCACAGTTTCTGCCTGCGTTCGAGCGCGCCGACTTGCTGGTCGCTTTCACCGATTACATGCTGTCTTGCGCGTTCGACAGCATCGCCGCCGAAGGCGCGGGCTCTTCGCTGCTGACCGCGGTCAATGTGCCGGCACGCGTGGCTACTGGCGTGCATTGGGCGCAGAGCGTTGCTGACCATGCCTATCATGCCGGTGTCGATCCGGGCAGGGTGGTGATAGAAATCACCGAGGACGGCGGCGAGTTGTGCAACCCGGCGCTGGCCGGTGCGGTCACGCAGCTGCGTCTGCGCGGTTTCAACTGCGCCATCGATGACTTCGGCAGCGGCGACTCCTCGCTGGACCGGCTGCTGCAGGTGCCGTTCAATGAATTGAAGATCAACCGCAGCATGCTGGTGGAGGCGCGCGAGCACGCGCATGCCCGCTGCCTGCTGGCCAGCACCATTGCGATGGCGCGGCAGATGGTGGCAACAGTGGTGGTGGAAGGTGTTGAGACCTATCGGGACCTGGACATGGTGCGCAGCCTGGGCTGCCACACCACGCAGGGCTATCTGCATGGGCGTGCGATGCCCAAGGCAGACTATGTGAACTACGTGGCCCAGCAGCTCTGATCGACAAGCAGCTCTGGTGGTTTGAGATGCGCACGGATGTGCAGCATCTCAAAGCGATTCGGCATCGGCCTTCTGATGTGATCCTGACTACGTTTCAGCCACCCGCGGCCACCTGGTCGCGGGTTTTGCGCTTCCTGCGCAATGAACGCGGACCCTGGGTTGGAGGAGCAGGGGAGCTTGAGTGCGATCCGGACGATGGGAGCCAATGATGCTCCTGTGGGCTGCCTGCCGCGATGATTACGGTGCCCATCGGCATCTTTTGTGACACGGCGCGCGGTAGCGCGCAGTCATCCCGAGAGCAGGTGCCGGGCACGTGCAGGAGCAGGGCGTCCAGATGGTGAGTGAAGGCTGTCGGGGCAGCTGCGGGGCAGTCGTCTTGGCCTACATGCGCCTACCTTGAAAACCTATGTGACATGGATTCTGTCCTGAAGTAATCTGCGGAAAGGAGGGGGCTTCCTCGGCTGGGATTGACCAGCTGCCGTCGTACTTCTGGGAGAAGCGTCATCATGAATGGGTTCAAGATCAAGGTGATTTTGGCTGACGATCACCCGGGCATGATTGCAGGGGTCAAGTACGAGCTGTCATCCATAGACACGATTGAACTTGTCGGCACCGCTGCCGACTCGACGGAATTGATGGCATTGCTCAACAGTGTCGCCTGCGACGTGGTTGTCTCAGACTACGCCATGCCGGCGGGGGACTTTGGTGATGGCATCGCGCTTTTCGGGATGATTGCCAGGCGCTACCCGCAGGTGAAACTGGTCGTGCTTACGATGTTGGACAACCCAGCGGTACTGCACACGCTGTTGACCCAGGGTGTCATGTGTATCGTCAGCAAGTCCGACGCGTTGACGCACCTGGTACCCGCAGTGCACGCCGCGCACAGTGGCGGCAAGTACTATTCGCCCACGATCGAGAAGGTCGTGCAGGGCATCGAGTTGAACCGGCGCAGCCGCAACCCCGCGGGGGTGCTCAGCATCCGTGAGTCAGAGGTCGTACGTCTGTACGCATCGGGTCTGACCGTCAACGAGATTGCCGAGCGGCTGCACCGAAGCAAGAAGACGATCAGCACACAGAAAGCCAATGCGATGGAAAAACTGTCCATCGAGAAGGACGTTGATCTGCTGCGTTACGCCATGGAAAATGGACTGGTTACCTCATCGGGTGGTGTGCCGGCTGCACCCGAACCAAGCGGAACCTGAGTGGTTTGCGCTGATTCCGCGCGTGAGCACGCAACCGCAGCCGTTGCAGCTGCCGGTTGCGGGCAATCGTGCTAATTGATGTCCAGGCCCGTCTTTCCTGATTCCCACTGCATCATGATTTTCCGCCGCCGTTGCGGCGATGCGTACATGAAGAGATTGAGTGTCTCCAGAAACTGGTTCTTCTGAAGGGTCGAGAGACGAGCGAAATCTATTAGCAGTCGCCTGACGTCCGCGGTTTTTTTGTCCATCATGTGTGTTCTCGGCCGCAGCTCATAAGCAAAGCACGCGTGCGAGCGCCAGGATGGCGCCGCACAAGAAATTCTGCTCATGTTGTGTCAAGCGCTCAGGAGCGGCCATAGGACCGGTCCCAATTTGGCAGGCATGGATCTGCCTCGGCCGGTGTTGCGGATTTCAGAAACGAAGCTTGTTCTGTACCGGCTGGCCGTTATCCAGCGGCTGAAACGCTGCAACACGACCTTGCCGCTTGCAGCTTGGACTGCTGCGGCAGCGGGTCGTAGGCTATAACGCTCTGGCGAAGGAGGGGCCTGCTTCGGCGTCAGCCAGGCCAGACTCTATACCGTAGCGCAGCAAGTCCACATCGCGCTTGAGCCCAAGTTTCAACATTGCCGCGCCTTTTTGTGTGCTGATCGTCTTCTTGCTGCGGCTCAATCGCTCGGCAATCTCGTTGACGGTCAGGCCGGAGACAAAGAAGCGGATGACTTCCAGCTCACGGGTGGTGAGTGTCTGCACGCCGGAACTGCCCGAGGCCACCGCACCGGCTATATCGGTGATCGTCGGTGATAGATAGCGGCCGTTGGCATATGCGCCGTGTATGGCGGGCAAGAGATGATTCAACGAATCTGATTTGCTCAAGATGCAGGAAATACCCAAGGTCAGCAACGAATGCACGATGCCCGGATTCTCCAACATCGTGAGTACAACGATCTTGATTGACGGGTAACGCTTCTTGATTAGTTTGAACAGTGCGATGCCATCGCCGTAGCGCCCACCCGGCATGGAGTAGTCGGAAATAAGGACGTCGCAGGGGCTGTGCCCCAGTACATCCATCAGCTCGGTCGAGTTACGCACGGATCCGGTTACCGAAACCGTGCTGGCCGAGGTCAGAACGTACTGAAGGCCGGCACGCACGGCGGAATGATCGTCCGCGAGAATGATGCGGAGAGTGAGTGGCTTCATGACGGATCGGCTTCGATGGTTGAACGGGAGAGGCCTGTAGAGAGGAGGCTGTAGCGCTGCAGCGTGCAGGGTTGGAGAGAGGAAACGAAAGCTTGTTGGGCGCTTTCCCTTACTTTATTTGTGTAGTGCCAGCAAAGTAAGCACTTGGCGTCTTAATCAGTGCGTCGCTTTCGTAGGACAAGTCCGACGCTGGTGCGATAGCTGGCCGGATTTGCGCGCTGTGTGTGGCGTAATGAAGGACGACCGGTTTGTATGCGCCATGCCGCGGCCAACGGGTTTGCGCCGCACCGCAGGCGAATCCGGAACGGCGGACCGATGCAGATCCGGCGGTGGTTGGCCGTGCCCGGCTTGGATCAGGAAGTGGCTATCCCCGAGCCGGATTTGCAGGCGTTATGAGCCGCTTATCGCGGACGATCGTGATGGCTGCCGAGTAAATGCAGTTTGAGCGAGCATAAAGTGATGTATCACTTTATTATTGGCCGTTGTCTGGCAAGGAAATGACGATGGCTGATGATGGCGGCAGCGCAGAACTGGAACCCGCGGAACCAAAGCGTCGGGGAAGGCCGCGTCTTTACGCGACGCCTTTGTCTCAGGCGGAAAGGGCCAAGCGCTACCGGAAGGCAAGGCAATGGGATGAGAGTAGCCTGGACGACTGCCGTGACCCGGTATTGATGGACCGCTTGAGCTGGGCCCTGAAACATAAAGAGACGTCGGAAGACGCCAGGGCAGCGCTGGATATCTATCTGGAAGAGCTGGTCCGCCGGCATCACAGCAAAGGAAAGTCGGCGTTGAAGTAATTCAAGCAGGCGGCGCGCGGGCTGGCGCTGCGGGCACGCGTGGGTTTCCGCGTGCCGGAATCAGCGCTCGCCAGCTTGAGCGGGTGGCAAGTGCTGATACGGCGCAGGACAGTTCCATTGAGTGCCTGTCTGCGCGCTCCCAAGCGACGGCTGCGTGGCTGTGCACCATGGTGCTGCAGCCCTGGCCCGCCCTGAGGGTGGCCGTTGGCGATACGGAGCGATTGGCTTTCTGTCGGTTGCTGGTGTTTGTCATCGGTGGCAGCGCGAGGTGCTGCAATAGCGGCTTCCGTGGCAAGGAATAGTCAACAAGAAAACTGTAGTCAACGGCGAATGTGCGTTTGGGTCATTTCATTTTCGCTGATGCTGTTTAAGCTTTCCGAATGAGCTCGCTGATTGACCTGCAGGACGCAATCGAACGGTACAGCGAGGCCGGTTTTACCCATACAGATATTCCGCGCATGGCCTTGATGCGCTCGAACAATGTCAGTGCGGCGTCGGAGTCCGTCTACGCGGCATGGCTGCTGGTGGTGGCACAAGGCCGTGTGCAAATGAAGCTGGGTGACGAGCCGTTCGAGCTGCCAGCTGCACGCTATGCACTGACGTCGGTGGATCTGCCCTTGACCGGTGAGGTCCGGGAGGCCAGCTTGGCGCGTCCATTCCTCGCGGTTGCGCTGAGTCTGGAGCCAGTGATGCTGGCGTCGGTGCTGTTGGACATGGGCGAGCAGGTGTTCGATCTTGCGCCTTCGGCCGGCATGGCCGTGGGGGTGTTGGGTCCAGACCTGCTGGACGCGCTGACGCGACTGGTGCGGCTGCTGGGCCAGCGGGGTGATATCGCCATGCTGGCACCGTTGTTCGAACGCGAGATTCTGTACCGGCTGTTGGCGGGCGAGCACGGCGCAATGTTGCGCCAGCTGGCGTTGTCGGACAGCCGCTTGTCCAGGATCAGCCGCGCCATCAGCCATATCCGTCGGGACTATGTGTTACCGATACGCATTGAGGTGCTGGCACGGGATGTCGGCATGAGCTTGTCTTCGCTGCATAGGCACTTCAAAGCAGTCACCGGCATGAGTCCGTTGCAGTATCAAAAGCGCCTGCGTCTACAGGAAGCACGTCGGCGATTGACCGCACAGCAGCACAGTGCCGCGAGCGTCGCTTTTGCTGTGGGCTATGAAAGCCCTTCCCAGTTCAGCCGTGAGTACAGGCGGATGTTTGGCGCGCCGCCGTCGCGCGATGCCGTGGCGTCGCGCGAAAGCGTATTGCAGCCAGGCCCTGTTGCAGCATCGGACTGAGTCGGCGTGCGCCACCGCACCTCTCTCGCGCTGACACAATCGGGCAAGAATCTGCCGATATCCGTCTACCCGCACCGACACAAACGGACCTAGTCTCTAGGCGAGGTGGGGAGACTGCGGCTGCTGCGCTGCATATCCATTGGTGCTGTACCCGGCGTTGTTCGGCTGCCGCAGTCGGTGAATGTTGCGGTGTTCCGGCAGCGCAGGTGCCTGCATTGAATAGGCAAGCTGTTCCTCTATTGCCGAACACACAGATGCGCTGCGGCCCGCGTTGGGTGCGCCAGTGTTTCCCTATGGAGTTTCTCTTTCATGAAAGCATCCGTTGTCAACGCATTTGGAGGTGGCTTTGCCGTTGAGGAGCTTGCTCTGGCGCAACCACTCGAGCGGGAAGTGCTTATCGATGTCAAAGCATCCGGGCTGTGCCATAGCGACCTGACCTTGGCCACCGCCGGGATTGGTCAGCCACCGCCGGTGGTGTTGGGGCATGAGGTGGCCGGGGTGGTGATTGCCATGGGTGAGGACGTAACCGGAATCGAGCTGGGCGACCATGTCGTCGCGAGCCTGATCCAGTTCTGTGGCAAATGCACACAGTGCCTGTCCGGGCATACCCACAGCTGCCTGCATCCAGAAGCGACATTGCGTGCTGAAAGCGAGCCTGCACGTCTGCATGCGGGCGATGGCCGTGTGGTCAACCAGGGTTACGGGTTGGGTGGGTTTGCCGCGCAGGTGCTGACGCATGAGAACCAGGTTGCGGTTGTTCCCAAGGCCCTGCCGTTCGAACAAGCTGCTTTGCTGGGCTGCGGGGTGCTCACCGGTGCCGGCGCGGTGCTCAATACCGCCAACGTCCAATATGGCCAGACCGTCGTGGTGATCGGTGCGGGCGGCGTTGGGCTCAGCACCATCGCCGGCGCCGTACTTGCAGGCGCATCGAGAATCCTCGCCATCGATGTGTCGGATGGCAAGCTTGAGTTCGCCAGGATCTTCGGTGCGACCGATGTGATCAACTCCCGCCAGCTTGAGCCGGTGCATGCGGTGAGGGCCTTGCTGCCGGAGGGCGCGGACTATGTGTTCGACCTTGTGGGCGTTCGTGCAGTGATCGAACAAGGCCTGCAGATGCTGTCCAAGGGCGGTGGCCTGTATCTGATAGGCATCGGTGCGGGGACGACCAGTGTCGAACTCCACACCCTGGGGTTGCAGCTGAACCAGAACCGCATCGAGACGGTTTACATGGGCAATTCGAACCTCAAACGCGACATTCCGTTATACGCGCAGATGGCGCTGGCCGGACGCTTCCCGCTGCAGTACCTGGTGTCCAGGCGGATCGCCTTGTCGCAGATAGACGAAGGTTTCGAGGCGTTGAAGGATGGTTCGATTGCCCGCGTCGTTATCACCGACTTCGAACACTGAGGTTCCAGGTTCATCTCGCACATTTGCCCTGTTGGCAGGGAGACGAAATTTCTGTGAGTGAAGTGATGCAGACGCAACAACGGATTGTGGTGGTAGGCGGCGGCGTTGCCGGGATCGAGATTGCAACCTCGCTCGCGCGGCGTAGGCGTGACTGGCCAGGCGCAGCATCGGTGACGCTGATCGACAGTGACGTCGCCCATGTCTGGAAGCCCATGTTGCATACCATCGCAGCGGGCACGCGGGATATATCGCAGCAGCAGACCACCTATCTGGCACAGGCGCGGCAAGCCGGGTTCAGCTACCAACCCGGGGAGCTGTGCGGGGTGGACCGCGGCCGACGCGAGGTGGTGCTGGCCGAGATACGCAGTGCCGATGGGCGCGTGCTGGTGCCTGCACGGCGCGCGAGCTACGACGCACTCGTCGTTGCCGTAGGCAGCCAGGCCAATGACTTCCGTACCCCTGGTGTTGCCAGCCATTGCTTCAAGATCGACTCGCGGGTACAGGCCGATGCCTTCAACCACGAGCTACGGATCCGCGTGCTGCAGTCTTTTGCGCATGGCGAGCCACTATCCATTGCCATAGTCGGCGGCGGCGCCACCGGCGTTGAGCTGGCTGCCGAGCTGGTGCAGCTGGTGGATGTGGCTGAAGGCTATGGCGCGAGAGGCTTGGCTGCCAATATTCAAATTCATCTGATCGAGGCGGGCCCGCGGCTGCTGCCTGCATTTCCACGGGACATTTCTGTTGCAACCAGCGTTCGATTGCAGAGCCTGGGAGTCAGGGTGATGCTCGGGACACAGGTAAAAGCGGCCAACGCCGAGGGTCTTGTGCTGGATAGTGGCGTCCTGCCGGCCGCGTTGCGCGTGTGGGCGGCGGGGGTGAAGGCACCCAGCTTCCTGGCTGAGATGGATGGGCTGGAAACCAACCACAACAACCAGTTGCTGGTGCTGCCGACGCTGCAAACCACCTTGGACCCGGCCATCTACGCGGTAGGGGATTGCGCGGCGCTGACCTTGCCAGGTGGCGAGCGGCCATTGCCGCCTACCGCACAGGTGGCACATCAACAGGCGCAGTATCTGGTGCGCAACCTGCGCAGGCATTTGAGCGGCGAAAAAATCCCTGATTTCGCCTATCGCGACTTCGGCGCGCTGGTCTCACTGGCTGACTATGACGCCTTTGGCTCGCTGGGGAAGTTCGGCATATTCAAGGGCGGCACCATACGCGGCCGGCTCGCCCAGTTCAGTCACATCATGTTGTACCGCAGTCATCAGGCCAGAATTCATGGCTTCTGGCGTGGTGGCCTGCTGTGGCTGGTGGACCGTTTGAACGCGCGGTTGCGGGCGCCGATCCGGCTGGATTGATTCATTGAGACTGTTGTGGCGGCCATGCGCGTGTAGCGACAGTGTTGCTTTGAGCGACCGTTCGTACAGCGGTGGCAGCCTCGGTTGAAGCCTGGATGTTGCGAGCGCCGTCACTCAGATCCGCAGCGCATCCACCACCAGCGCAAACGCCGCCGAGTGTTGGCGGCGGCTGGGGTAGTACAGGTGGTAGCCGGGAAAGGGCGGGCACCAGTTCTGCAGCACGCGCACCAACCGGCCCTGCTCGATATGCGGCGCGAACTCGCCCTCCGGCAGAAAGGCAATGCCCAAGCCATCCAGCGCAGCCTGCACGATGGGCGGCGAGGTGTTGAATACCGCCTGGCTTTCAACCCGCACGTTGACCTGCCTGCCATTGCGCTCGAATTCCCAGACATACAAGCCGGCCGAGCTGGTGAGGCGGATATTGATGCACTTGTGACGGGTCAGGTCGGCGGGGGCCTTGGGCGCCGGATGCTGCTCCAGATAGGCGGGGGAGGCGACGGCGGCCATGCGGACTTTCGGGCTGATCGGCAAGGCGATCATGTCCTTGTCGATGCTTTCGCCAAGGCGTACGCCGGCGTCGAAGCGGTCGGCGACGATGTCCCGCAGTGCATAGCTGACATCGAACTCGATGTGGATGTCCGGGTAGCGGTGCATCAGCGGCAGCAGGATGGTCTGCAGCGAATGGTCGCCGCAGGTCAGCCGCAGGGTGCCGGCAGGGGTGTCACGCATCTCGGTGAGGGCATCGAGCTCGGCTTCTATCTCATCAAAGCGGGTGCCGATGGCGTTGAGCAGGCGCTCGCCAGCCGGGGTCGGCGACACGCTGCGGGTGGTGCGGGTCAGCAGACGGATCTGCAGGCGTTCCTCCAGCGCCTTGATGGCCTGGCTGAGCGCGGACTGCGAGACCCCCAGCAGCGCGCCTGCACGGGTGAAATTGCCCTCGCGGGCAACGCTGACAAAGGCGAGCAGGTCGTTGAGGTTGCGGCGGGCCATGGGCGCAGTGTGGCACGCTCGATTGATTAGTACAGCTAATAATGGCTAGAAGTATTGATTACCTTATCAATCCAGTGCCTCCGATGGACAATGGCGCTTTCCCCCAACACCGCTGGAGTTCCCATGTCTGTCAAAGCCTACGGCGCGCATGCCGCCGACAAGCCGCTGGAGTCGATGGATATCACCCGCCGCACGCCCGGCGCGCACGACGTGCAGATCGATATCGCCTATTGCGGCGTCTGCCACTCGGACCTGCACCAGGTGCGTGCCGAGTGGGCCGGTACCCAGTACCCCTGCGTCCCCGGTCATGAAATCGTCGGCAAGGTGGCGGCGGTGGGCGCCCATGTAAGCGGCTTCAAGCCTGGCGATCTGGTCGGCATTGGTTGCATCGTTGACAGCTGCAAGCAGTGCGAGGATTGCGACGAAGGGCTGGAGAACTATTGCGACGGCATGGTCGGTACCTATAACGGGGCAACCGAAGATGCGCCGGGCTGGACGCTGGGCGGCTATTCGCAGGAGATCGTGGTGCACGAGCGCTATGTGCTGCGTATCGGCCATCCCGAGCAACAGCTTGCCGCGGTCGCACCGCTGCTATGCGCCGGTATCACCACCTATTCGCCGCTGCGGCATTGGAATGCCGGCCCGGGCAAGACAGTGGGCGTGGTCGGTATCGGTGGTTTGGGCCATATGGGCATCAAGCTGGCCCACGCGATGGGCGCACACGTGGTTGCATTCACCACCTCCGAATCCAAGCGCGAAGCAGCACTCGCCCTAGGTGCCGACGAAGTGGTGGTGTCGCGTGATGCAGCAGCCATGGCTGAGCAGGGCAAGCGCTTCGACCTGATCGTCAATACCGTGGCCGCACCGCATGATCTGGATGCCTTCCTGGCGCTGCTCAAGCGCGACGGCGCGATGGTGCTGGTTGGTGCGCCGGCAACCCCGCATCCCTCGCCGAATGTGTTCAACATGATCACCAAGCGCCGCACCCTGGCCGGGTCGATGATCGGCGGCATTCCGGAAACCCAGGAGATGCTGGATTTCTGCGCAAAGCACCATCTCGTGGCGGACATCGAACTGATCACCGCCAGTGAGATCAACGACGCCTACGAGCGGATGCTCAAGGGCGACGTGAAGTATCGCTTCGTGATCGACAACGCCAGCTTGTCTGCCTGAGCAGGAGAATCGGCTGGCCCAGAATCGCGTGCCTGCAAGCAGGTACGCGATTCCGGCAGCTGCTACCAGCGCGGTGTTGTTGATGTGGGCGCTGCGTGCGAGGGGAACAGTGGCAGCACGTACTCGGCCAGCTCCTGCAGGACTTCATCGGCAGGACGCGCGGAGAACTGGATTCCCAGCGCGGCATGGTTGACGCCAGCCTGCTGCCACTCGCCCAGCAGGTCGATCAGGCCGTTGCGCCCTGTCCGCAAGGTGTAGCCACCGTCTATCGATGTTCGCGGATGATTGGGGTCGTCGACCAGGTCCAGCCACTCATTGGTGACATGGGGCCGGAAGCCAGCGTCAGGGATGAGTGCGCGCCAAGCGCGGATCTTCTCGCCCAAGCGCTTCGGGCCGGTGGGATGATGGGTCGCGTCCGGGTAGGTCAGCCAGCCATCGGCGTGCTCTGCCACCCACTGCAGCGATTGTCGGGAACTGCCGGTGACCAGCAGCGGCAGTCTGCCGGCAGCCGGTTTGGGAAGTAGTTCCACCCCTTGCGCCGTGCCAAGCGACGAGTTGATGTTCAGTGCGCCGGGCTGCATCAGCTGGCGCACATAGCGGACTGATTCAGCGAAACGTTCGGCGCGCTGTGCGTGATCCAGGCCGTATGCCGGAAATTCCACCGGCCTGTCGCCGGAGGCGATGCCCATCACCAGCCGTCCACCGGACAACTGGTCAATCGTGGCTGCCGACTTTGCCAGGTCAATCGGATGCCGCAGCGAGAAGATCGCGCTGCCGGTGGCCAGTGCGATGTTTTCGGTTTGTGCGGCAAGGAATGCCAGATAGGTGAAAGGGTCGAATGTCTGGCCGGCGTCGCCGAACAAGGGGTCGAACAATGGAACATCGCGCACCCATACTGCTGCAAGGCCGGCTCGATCAAGTTGACTGACACGAGCAGCCTGGCCTGCAAGCACCGTCATATCGCCGCGGTAGAAGCGCAGGGGCAAAAAGATACCCAGGCTCAGGCTGCCCTCGCGGAACATGCGCTGGTAACCCCGGTGGTGCGCGAAAGCCGGCGCGGATGCTCCTGCGTGTGCTGCAGGTGTTTCATTTGAAGCGTTCATCAGGGTCTCGTTCATGGGCCGGTGGCGGGTTCGGGTATCAGTACGCCGCGCTGCACGGCCGGCCGCTGTGAAACGCGCGTATGCCATTCGGTCAGATGCGGGTAGGCACTGAAGTCCAGGTCGATGACGCGGGCGATGTGGGTCCAGCCGAAACCGGCAATGTCGGCGATGCTGTAGGTCTCTCCGGCCAGCCAGGAACGGTCCGCCAAGCGCCGGTCGAGGGTGGCGAAAAATTCGTTGCTCAAGCGGCGATAGCGCTCGATTGCCGCCGGTTGCGGCGTATCGGCGAACATCTCGAAGTGCACGCGTTGGCCGAGGATCGGCCCGACACTTGCGGCATGGAACATGAGCCAGGTGATGGCTTCCCAGCGCGGTACTGGTTCCTGCGGCAGCAAGCGACCGCTGCGCTCGACAAGGTAGAGCAGGATTGCCGCCGACTCGAAGAGGGTGATGCCGTTGGCTTCATCGACCAGCACCGGGATGCGCGCATGTGGGTGCAATTTTTGGAACGCAGGCAGCTTGTGCTCGCCTGCATCGATGCGGACGTGGTGCAGCTGATAGGGCAGGCCAAGTTCTTCCAGGGCGATGGAGACCTTGAACCCGTTTGGCGAGCTGTCGGTATAGAGGTGTAGCGTTGGTTGGGGCACGAGGGCTCCTTGTCGGGATGCGGGGAAGGTATGTCCGTGATCCCGGCTCTCTTTCGTCCTTGGGTGGTGCACTGCGTCGGCGGCGTTTTGCGTGCGGCGTCGTGGAGCCGGGAATGCGCGCAGTCTAGGCCGCAGTGCGAGCGTGGAAAAACGATCTTTACTGGGGCATAAGGTTAGAATTCCTAACGTTCTGGTTTGCCTTCTGCCCGAACCATTGCAGTGGGGTTGGCCCGATAAACTATTGCGGTTTTGGCATTGATGCTGGAAAAGGCGTTGCGCTGTATGCATAGTGCCGGCCGCGTGGCTCTCCGCTTCGCTCCTGCGGCTTCGAGCTGGCTTTGGCTAATCAGCTTTTCTTACTTGTGGCAATGCGCCATGCTTGCCCTGCGATGGCGCTGCCAACGCGACTTTTTCAGACCGAAAGCTCAGGAAATCACTCATGGGAGCAGTCCTTCCATTGCTGGCATTGCGCGCGTTCGTCGAGACGGGCCGACATGGAAGTCTCAAGGCCGCCGCCGAGGTGATGGGGGTCAGTCCGGGTGCCATCAGCCAGCAGTTGAAATTATTGACGGAGCGCACCGGCGTACGCCTGTTCGTCCGCACGCGTCAGGGTGTTTCGCTGAGCCCAGCCGGTGCGCAGGTGTACCCGGCCTTGCTTCGTGCCTTCGACACCATTGAGGACAGCATGGCAGTGCTGGGGGCGATCAATGGTCGGCAGACCCTGACGATCAGTACGGTGCCAAGCTTCGCGGCGTCGTGGCTGGTGCCGCGATTAGGTGGTTTTACCGCAGTGCATCCGGATATCGAGATACGCGTGGAGGCTTCCTCGGCCCTGGTCGATCTGCGCCGTGACCGCGTTGACGTTGCCATCCGCCATGGTCTTGGCCACTACCCGGGGCTGGTTTCGCGTCACCTGGCTTCCCCGGTGTTCCTGCCGGTTGCATGCCCGCGCTTGCTGGCCGATGGACCGCGCATCCGCACCCCGAAAGATTGTCTGAAGTATCCGCTGCTGCAGGACTCCGACCGCAGCGATTGGCGGCTCTGGTTCAAGGCATTGGGAATGGCGGATGATGCGCGCTTCGAGCGCGGGCCCGCTTTCGATGACGATGTGTTGCTGATACGCGCGGCAGAGGCGGGACAGGGAATTGCGTTGCTGCGCGATGTCTATGTGCAGGCGGAAATCGCCAGCGGGCGGCTGTCGGTCGCCCTGGATCGGCCCTGGCCAACGGCGTTTGCCTACTATGCCGTGACCCTGCCAGGTGCGGATGAAAACCCGGCGATAGCGTCGTTCATTGCATGGCTGCAGCACGAAACGCAGGGTGAGCAGGCTGCGCTCTAGCGTTGGGGTGGCAGCAAGCATTGCTGTCAACCGAGATGCCAGCGGGGTATCGGGTTTTCGGGATCTGTCGCACGCGTGGGATCGGTTCGCCCGGCAAGCGCTCGCTTGCCCGGTGCTGAAGACAATGCCGCCATCGGCTTGACCTTGTCACGGTGGTAATCCGCATGCTCATGGCAACCACCGCCGGGCGAGGGTGCCGCCGGATCCGGCAATCCCGGCTGGACAAACCCGGACAACGACAGCGAGGAAACGACCTTGAGCAGTACATTTCATCCGCAGGTAACCCTCTATACAACGCCGACCTGTCCGGATTGCCGAATGTTGAAGGACTGGCTCAACCGGCTGGGGATTGCATATGAGGAACGCGACCTTACAGATCCGGCGATCAGCGCGGAAGCGAAGGCCCGCACGGGGCTACGTATTGCACCGATAACCTTGGTCGACGGGCAGGTTTTCTTCGGCACGTTTGCCTCGCAGAAGCCAGACCTGGTGCAGGCCCTGGGTCTGCCCAGCGGCAGCTGACCACCGGCATCGATAAGCGCCGTCGGCACCCCGCCCGCGCGAAGCTTCACCTGGCTGCATGCACGAAACAGGTTTTGCTGGGATTGGCAGCGCGCCCAGTGTCCGCTGGACGCGCTGTTTCAGCTTGTGGACCAGCGAGCTGTCTACGTAGCCGCCGGCTTGCGTTTGCCGCCCCACGACTTGCTGACTATCTGCCACCTGCCGTCGATCTTCAGCAACGCCAGGTAGTCCACCCCATCCCAGCCGGGGTAGTCCAGGCGCACTTTGACCATCGCCACTTCATCGGTGACGTCCAGGATCTCGTAGCTGCGATGGCGCTGGTCCTCATCGGCAGCGGGCTTGCCGGGAAAGCCTTCGGCCCACTCTTCGGCGGTCAAGGTAACCAGCTTGCCTGTCGTTGCCGAGTGGCCAACGACGATGCCGTCTTTCCTGAAAGCTTCGAAGATCAGGGCGGAGTCGCCTGCCTCGAAGCCACGCATCAACTGCTGCATGGTCTGTTCGACGGCAGCGCGATTGCTGTTCTGTGCGGTTGCCAATGTGGGGAGGAAGCACAGCATTGCTGTGAGAGCGAGCGATTGGATGGTGGGCTTCATTGCTGTCCTTTGGGTGTTTCATGAGGAGGTTGGATACGTAAAACGGCAGTAGATGCCATTGCTGTGGTTCAGTCTGATGCGCTGCTGCCGGCCGATGCCGCGCCGGGCTGGGTACGCAGTAGATCGACCACCGCCTGGGCCAAGGGGGCCGCCGACGCGTAGTTCTGGCCCGTCATCACGCGCCCGTCGATCTCTAGGTAGGGCGCTTCGCTGTCGATCGCACGGAAGGTTCCGCCGCGCTCCTGCACGGTTTTGCCGATCAGGAACGGGAACTGCTTGAAGTAGCTTGCGGTCTGGTCTTCGTGCTCCTCGGGGAAGCCGGTGATGCGCTTGCCCGCCAGCAGACTCTGGCCGCTGGAAAGGCGCAGATTCACGATCCCCGCCGTGCCGTGGCAGACCGCCGATATCACCCCTGTGTTGCGTTCGTAGACGTGCGTGGCGATGTCCTGCAGTCGGCGATCCTCGGCTACGCCATACATGGCGTTGCTGCCACCGACGTAGTACACGGCGCGATATCGTCCGGGGTCGACCTGGTCCGGGCTCATGGTATTGCGCAGGCCGCTCATGACGCGGCTGTCCTGCAGGCGGGGCGCCATGTCCTGGCTGACATAGGTATCCAGGATCGGCACCGCGCCGCCATCGGGCGAGACAAAGTCCACCGGGTGGCCAGCTGCCTGGAAGGTGTCCCAGGCGTTGACCACCTCGCCAAAGCTGACACTGGCTGGCAGGGTGGACTCGCCATGGACCTTGCTGCTGGCCACGACGAACAGGATGCGGCCGGGCTGGCCGTCGGCCGCTGTTGTCGAGCTGGCGTAGGTCGGGTTTGAGGTGCTGGTTGCTGTGGCTGTGCTGCTGCTCAGCCCTGGCTCGATCTTGGGTAGCGGGCTGGCATGGGCGCTGCCGACGCCGCTGGACAAGGCCAGCAGCACCATCAACAGGGCGGGGATCAAACGGGAGATGGACATCGATGCTGGCTCGTGAGGCGGAGCCAGCAGACTAGGTGATCCCTTTCAGATCAATGTCTTGAGGTGTAATTCAGGAGTGTTGGAATCGATTCCCGGAGTTGCTGCTGGCTGCGCGGAATGCCGCGGGGGTAATCCCTTCGAGCTTTTTGAACGCGCTGTGGAAGGTGGACATTGATTGGAAGCCGGCCTCCTCGGCCACCCGTTCCAGAGGCTTGGCTGGCAGCTGCTGCAGCAATGCCTTGGCCTCCACCACCCGCAGCTGCGCCAAATAGCTTTTGAAGGAGGTCTGTTTGTTGTCGTTGAGCAGCTGTGACAAGCGCGTCTGCGGAATGCCGAGGCGGCGGGCGAGGCGGGGCAGGGTCAATGCCGGATCCAGATGCAGCCGCTCACGGTCCATCAGGTCTTCCAGTGCCTGCAGCTGCGGGGTTGCCTCGGCGTCGGAGATGCGTCGGTCCTGGTAGGGCTCGATCGGTGCCTGGCCAGCACGCAGGCGCAGATACACCAGCACACTTGCCGTCAGCACAAAGGTGAAAGACAGCGCCCCGACGATATAGGAGGTGTAACCGGAGGTGAAATAGGCTAGCCAGATCAGCCAGACACCAATCACTGCTCCCAGCAGCAACCGGCCTGAAGGCGTGCCCATGAGCGTGCTGCGATGCCGCAGCAACTGCGCGCTCGCAAGCAGCAGATAGCCAAGCCAGACATACTGGATGGCCGGGGTGATGGTCCACCGCCACAGGTCGACATGACCGGAGTAGGGCAGCAATACATTCACCAGCAGGGTGATCGCCAGCACGCCGGCGATGTGCCAGCGGTCGATGTGGCTGAGCCCGCCGCTGTTGGCTTGGCAGGAGCGCAGCAGGAAGAACAGGCAGGGGCCGATCAGGAAGCAGGCGGTCAGGCCAAGCTGCAGGACGATCCTTGGGATGTCCGGCCAGAAATGGAAGGCCACCGATTTCCCGGTGCGCACCCCTACCATCAGGATCAGCAGGGCCAACCAGCGCTGGCTTGGCTCGCCCCTGGCGCGCCACCACAGCACCGATGCGGCGATCAGGCCGTTGAAGGCACCGAGCATGGCGAAGAAGAACAGGAAGTGTTGGCTCAGCATCAGCGGAGTATTGGGAAAAACCTGATGCAGTCAAGCAAGGGCTGTATGGCCGCCGGCCTCAGCTGACCTGGGACAGGATGACCCCCACTGCGGCGCACCAGCACACCAGTACGAACCAGGTCAGTACCGCGTTGGCAGATAGCCCGCGATGCCGCACCACCACGCTGACCACCAAGGCCGCCAGCAGCGGAACGAGGAGCAAGCTGAGGACCCAGAACCACGGATGTTCTTTCATGAGCGCTCTCTTGCATGGGGAAGGCGGGAGGCGAGCCGTGGTCATTGCCGGGCAGCTCAACGTAGATCATCAGCGCGGCGCAGGCGTCCACAACCAGATTGACTGGCCGAGTTTCAAGCTTGCGCTGCGCAGGCAAGATGCGTTGCCTGCGCAGCGTTGTGGGCTTGGTTGTTGTCCCTTGGTTCTGCCCAGGTCCGCAGGGCAGGCTTTACCGTCAGGACTTTGGCATCAAAGACTCTACAACCCGGTCTATGGTGAAGCTTGCGGATTTCGCCCTGGGCGGAAATTCCTTGAAGCTCTCCAACCACTTCATCAGCAAGGGCGGTGCGGAGTAGAGCAGGAAATTCTGCTCGACAAACCAGTCGTTGTATTTGAAGCTCTCCTCGCCGCGTTCGAACGGGTCCGAACGCAGATCGAAGAATTTCGGAATGCGCATGGGCCGTAGATGGGTGCGCCAGACTTCAATTCCCGTCTCGGTCTGCTCCAGAAACACCACCTTGTAGCGGCCCATGCGAACGGCCATGCATTCGCCATCGTCGCTCCAGTAGATGAATGCCTGGCGCGGCGATTCGGCGTCTTTACCGCGCAGGAACGGCAACAGGTTCTCGCCGTCCATATGCACCTTGAACGTCTGTGCGCCTAGCTTGTGCCCCTTCCTCAGGTTCTTGACCAGATCGCCATCACCGTTGGCAGCGGCAAATGTGGGAATGAAGTCCTGCAGGGAGGCAATGTCGTTGATGACGCGCCCCGGTTCGATGACGCCCGGCCACTTCCACACGCAGGGAATGCGCCAGCCACCCTCCCAGTTGGTATCTTTCTCGCCTCGGAAAGGCGTCGCACCACCGTCCGGCCAGGACAGCACCTCGGCACCATTGTCGGTGGTGAACACCACCATGGTGTTCTCGGTGATGCCCAGGTCGTCGAGCTTATTCAGCAACTCACCCACATAGCCGTCGAGTTCAACCATGCCGTCCGGGTATAGCCCCAATCCGGTCCTGCCTTTGGAGGCGGGCTTGAGATGGGTGAACACATGCATGCGGGTCGGGTTGAAGTAACAGAACCAAGGCTTTTTGTCCTTGTTGTTGCGGTCGATGAAATCCAGCGCGGCGCCAAGGAATTCCTCGTCCACGGTTTCCATGCGCTTGCGGGTGAGCGGGCCGGTATTCTCTATGACCTGTTTGCCGACCTTGCCGAACTGCGCATCGACGGTGGCGTCGTCCTTGTCGCTTGCCTTGCACTTGAGCACGCCGCGCGGACCGAAGCGTTTGCGGAACGCCGGATCCTTCGGGTAGTTCTCGTACTCGGGCTCTTCTTCGGCATTGAGGTGGTAGAGGTTGCCAAAGAATTCGTCAAACCCATGCACCGTTGGCAGGTGTTCGTTGCGGTCGCCGAGATGGTTCTTGCCGAACTGGCCTGTCGCATAGCCATAGCTTTTCAACACATTGGCAACGGTGGGGTCTTCGCCGCCCAGCCCCAGCGTGGCCCCGGGCATGCCGACCTTGGTCAGGCCGGTGCGGATCGGCGACTGGCCGGTGATGAAAGCTGCACGGCCGGCGGTGCAGCTCTGCTGGCCGTAGAAATCGGTAAACTTGGCGCCTTCCCTGGCGATGCGATCAATGTTCGGGGTGCGGTACCCCATGATTCCGTCGTTGTAGCAGCTTGCATTGAACCAGCCGATGTCGTCGGCCATGATGAACAGAATGTTCGGTTTCTTCGCGTCCATAGCAGGGCTCCGGGTTATCCGATACAAGCCTACAAGTCGGGCGGGCGGCGGGAATCGGAAAAAAAACCGGGTAACCAGCAGTAAAACTACCTGTCGCAATCGCGCAGGGCATAACGGTCGTAGAGCGTCATCTGCCCATCGGCCGCAGCAGCGAGCCAAAGGTGAGGTACCACGAGGCCTGGCCGTTGTCGTTGTAACCGTAGGCAAGAAACATCGGCCCCAACGGCGTATCCACCCCGGCAAACAGGCTGCCAGCCAAGACCAGGTTGTCCGCATCCACCGCGGCCCGGGTCAGCCACACATTGCCTGTTTCCAGGCTTGCGCCCAGGTACAAGGGCAATGAGAACAGCCGCGTCGTATCTCCGGTACGGCGATACACCACCGCCTTCAGCAGCGCGGCCTGGTTGCCGAACAAGGCGTGTTCGTCGTAGCCGGACAGGTTCAGGAAGCCGCCAAGAAAGCTCTGTGCGCGGAAGAAGTGGTCATCGTCCAGCGCGCTGCTCAGCTGTGCACCCAGCAATAGATGGTAGCGGCCCCAGGCGTGCGCCCAGTCGCCGCTCAGGCGCAGCACATCGCCCTCCACATCCGCGCCCAGTTGCTGCCGGTACATCTCGTAGTCGGCATTGAAGCGCCACCCGCGGGTCGGGAAGTTGATGCTGTCCAGCGAGTCCCAGGTGGCGTTGACGACAACGGCAGCGAAGTCCTGCTTGTCGCGGTTGAAATCCAGCGGACTGCCGACCAGCTCGTCGCTGCTGTCGCGTCCGCGCACGATGCCGGTGCTGATGGCGAAGGTTGGCCTAGGGCTATAGCCCATGCTCATGCCGAGGCTGCGTCGTTTGATCCGGTATTCGGCTATCTGCTGGTCGGAGGCCCATAGCGGCAAGGTTTCGGCCTCGGCCTGCAGGCTCGGCTGCAGGTAGAACCTGCCATCGCCCACAGGCTGGTGGAACTCCGTGTACAGACCGCTGATATGACCGGCATGCAGCACGGTCAGCCATTCAGCACCCCAGTGGTTGATGTCGGCGACGGTCAGCTCGCTGGAAATCATGTAGCTGTTGCGGCCGGCGAAGTTGTCGTTGAGCTGGAATCCAAACTTTCCGAAAACCGACCAAGGCCGTTCGGTAGCTACGATCTGCAGCCCGCGTTCGCCATCGCGTTCCACCAGCCGGTAGTCGAGCTGCTGGAAGCGATTGGCACTGTAGGCGACGCCCAATTCCTGCTGCAGGCGATCCACCTCCAACGGCCTTCCTACCTCGGCCTGCAGGGTACGTTGTACACGTGCACTGGCCGCGCTGGAGTTGACCGGCAGCACATCCAGAAAGCTCACCAGCCCGGGGTCGAACGCAGGCCTGTGTTGTTGCTGGCGAAAGGCCGCGTAGCGGGCTTCGTCCACGGCATGCTGGCGCAGCTGTGGCAAGGCTGCTTCGGCTGCGGCCACGCCTGCGGCGATCGCCTCCTTGCCGCGGTCGAACTGCGCCGCGCTCAGGTCACCAAGCTCTGGACGGATCAGTACGTCATTGCTGCCAAGCGTTGCAAGCTGGCGCTGGGTCTTCTCCATCATCAGCGCGCCGATCATCTGGTCCATGATCGCCACCGGGTTGGTCAGTGCTGCCTCTGGATGCAGTGGCGAGCCCACGTCGACCACGATCAGCTGACCTGCGCCCATGTCGCGTACTACATCGATCGGCACGTTGTCGACCATGCCGCCATCGACCAGCAGGTGCCCATCCACCCGCAAGGGGGCGAAGGCGCCCGGAACCGACATGCTGGAGCGGATTGCCAATGCCAGGTCGCCCTGCTGCA
This sequence comes from Stenotrophomonas terrae, assembly GCF_001431465.1. Classification (GTDB taxonomy): domain Bacteria; phylum Pseudomonadota; class Gammaproteobacteria; order Xanthomonadales; family Xanthomonadaceae; genus Stenotrophomonas; species Stenotrophomonas terrae. The sequence goes on from NZ_LDJJ01000028.1 coordinate 106,916, forward strand.
GCACCACCCGCTGGCCGCTGCCGATATCGGCAGCCACCGCGCGGAACGGAATTGGCAGTTTGCTGAAATCATCCACATCCCAGCTGGACAGCGTCAGTCGTCGCAGCAACAGCAGCAGCTTCTGCCCCTGCACCAGGCCACCGGGCATCACCACCTTGCCGTCGCGCAGGCCAAGCTCAAGGTTCAACAGGTAACGAAAGTCGGCATCCTTGCGGCGCATCGGCCGATCGATGCGAGGCGCGTCGTCCACGAACAGATCGGCCCAGTCCAGGGTCTCGATCAGGCGCTGCAGTTCGTCGGTGGTGTAGCCGCTGGCGTATAGCCCGCCAACAATCGCACCCATGCTGGTGCCAGCTATCTGGCAGACGGGAATGCGCTCGCGTTCCATCACCTGCAGCACACCGATATGTGCCGCACCGCGCGCGCCGCCACCGCCCAGCACCAGGCCAACGCAAGGCGTGGCTTGCGCCTGCTGCGGTACCGGGGCATCCACATCGGTAGCATCCGCTTGCTGCGCCCTTGCCGGGTTGCATAGCAGCAACACAATCAGCACGCCGAGCACGGATTGCCAGCAGCGCATCATCACCGTGAGCTTGTCAGCCGGCAGGCGAAGCGCGCGATGCGTATGCAGGGGTTGGAGCATGAGTGGGTCCCGCGCGCGCCGTTGACTCGGGATGACGGCCAGGTGGCCATTGTGCGAGGCAGGGGCAACGCAGGCTCCGGTAAATCTACTGGGCCGTGCTAGGTAGATTCGCTGGTGGAGGAATCAGCGCGTGCAGGTCGCCGCACCGGAAACACGATCGACAACAAGGTGCCGCTGTCGCCGGCAGCTTGCAGATGCGAGCTTCCGCCGAGCAGGCGCGCGCGTTCCTCGATGCTGATCATGCCAAGGCCACGGTGCATATCCACATGGGCCTGGTCAATGCCGATGCCATCATCCTCGATCTCAAGCAGACCCTGGCCACCGGCAAACTGCAGGCGCACCCAGGCATTGCGTGCATGCGCGTGCTGGTTGACGTTGTGGATTGCCTCCTGGGTGATGCGAAAGAGATTGAGCTTCTGCTGCTCATCGAGGATCTGTTCGTCATTGATGTCGCAATGCACGCGGTTACTGGCATGCCTGCAGGAGCCGCTGCACAGGCTGCGCAGCGCACTGGACAGGCTGGTGTAGCGCAACAGGCTTGGATGCAGGTCATGCGAAAGACGGCGCACGTCGCTGGATACCTCCAGCACCTGCTCCTGCAGCTGCTCCATCTGCTCACGTGCCAGCGCAGGTGCGGCACGCTTCAGCGAACTGAGCTGGATGGAGATCGCCGCCAGCGACTGGTTGATGTCGTCATGCAGGTCGCGCGCGATACGGGTGCGCTCCTCCTCCTGCACCCTGAGCATCTGCGCGGTCATGTCCGCCAGCCGCGTGCTTGCTGCCTGCAAGGAGTTGCGTGCGCTCTGACGCTGCTCCACCAGCACGCTGAGCAGTAGCAGCGTGATGCCATCGCCAAACGCCCATAGCTGCACCGCGAGCGTGGTCCGTTCGCCGTCCCCGGATGCCAAGGGTCCCCAACCATGGATGCTGATGGCCATGCACAACACGGTGGAGCACGACAACGCCAGGAAGGCCCCGGCCGGTCCCAATACCAGCAGCAGCCAGGCCAGCAACAGGGTGGAGGCCAGCATCAACAGGGGCTCGGCCATCGGCGAGGCCCAGGGCAGCATCCACGCGGTCCACAACAGAAGCAGCAGCATCAGCGCCAGGAAAGCGTGCAACCTGGACAGGGAGCGGTGGTTGCGAGTGCGTCGATGCATGCGCACCAGGGCGATGAAGGTCGGCACGATCAGCAGGTACGGCAAGGCGTTGGCCAGCAGCAGGTTATGCCACGCGCCCGCGAAGTCCGGCAGCGGAGTGCTGCGCAGCACCAGCAGCGTCCAGCCGGTGCTGCTCAGTGGCAGTGCCAGCACCGCAATCACCCAGAAAGTGGCGACCTGTGGAAAGTCCACGTTCACCGTATCCAGCAGGCCGAATTGGCGGATCAACAAGGTCGCGGCCGTCACCAGCAGCAACAGGCCGAGAATCAGCGCGGTGGCCTCGGTTGCGGTAGCGCCCCGCAGCGCGAGTATTCCGACGCAACCCAACAAGGCGCCACCGAAGCAGGCGGCCCATTCGACATAGGGGCGCCATAGCAAGGTGCACATCAGTGCGGCGCCGGGTAGCCACAGCGCGTGGCCCCCACGTGGCGAAATCCACGGCTCCACGGATACCAGCTGGGCGGCTGCGGCAACGGCAGCCATTCCCGCGAACCGAGTGGTGGCGCGGTGTGACTCCATCTGTGACAACTGCACGAAAATGCTACGCACACCCATGCAAGCAGCTCCATCTTCACACGGCGCCACCGCTGCATCGCACAAGCTAACCCGCCGTTTGGAAGGCCGGTTACCTCGCGAACGGCGATGGGAGCACGGATCCCGCCCCCGTTTCACCGGCTGTTGTAAGGCGCAATGGATCCAAACCGCTATCCACTTTCCGACAGGTGAGCGATGGACACCACGTTTCTTTCGGCCCATGGCATGCATTACGGCTGCCTGGACATAGACGGATTCGATCCGGAGGCGCTGCTTGGGGTGGTCAAGGACGCGCGCTTCGAGCAGCGTTTGCTGGGGCCGGGCTACTTCAGGGCTCGGGCGCAGCGCTTGGTATTTCCGGGTTTCAGCCTGGACCGCGGCACCTATACACAGCCGGTGCTGGCCAAGGGCATGTTTGCCCCGGACATGATGGGCCTGGCGCTGGCCAGCCATTGCGGTGAGCCCATGTGGCTCAACGGCCAGCGGGTCAGGGAAGGGCAGTTGATGGTATTTTCCGAAGACCGCGAGGTCGCGGTGAGATCGGTTTCCCCGCTGTGGCAATGGGTGGTACTGCGCATTCCGCGCAGCAGCTTGCAGGCAGCGGTTTTTGCCCGGTTGCAGCGCGAACTACCGTTGCCGCAGCATGGTTGGCGGCTGTGTCCGCGTACCGCCGATGACAACCTGAAGTTGAAGATGTGCGTGCAGTTCGTGCTGCAGCAGGCTGCGCGCTGGAGCCCAGCTACCTCGATGGCCGAAGCAAGCATGCTCGGCGAGCTGCTGCTGGATGCCTTCGTCGATGCCTTGGAAGGCGCGGCAGGCAGCCACGAGAGCAGCCGCCATTTGGGTAGGCTTGAGCAGCGCGAGCGCTTCTTGCAGCGGGCGGAAGCGTTTCTGTGCAGCCAGGACGCCCTGCAGTACAGCAGCCGTGCGCTGGGCTGCGCGCTGTCGATGAGCGAGCGCCAGCTCGAGCGGGTGTTCCACGATGTGTATGGGATGACGCCAAAGCGCTGGCATCAGGTAGCGCGGCTGAATCAGGCGCGGCAATTGCTGCTGGATGAGCCGCGCGCATGTGTAACCGAGGTTGCATTGCGCGCGGGATTCTCGCACCTGGGCCGTTTCGCCAGCGAGTACAGGCAACTATTCGGTGAGCGGCCGAGCGACACCCATATTTCCGTCAACAAAGCAAAAATGTCGCATTGACTACACGCTGCGTTAACAGCAGGCGGCCTAGATAGAGGGGCTTGGGTGCTCTATGCGGTGTTCTTTGCTTCCCGCTTTCCGCTGCCTGGTGGAGGTGCACGAATGGAAACATGCGCAGTGCAAGGTGCCCGCTCGTGTTTGCGGGTGCTGGTTGCCGATGATCACGCGATGGTGGGCGAGGGGGTCGTGCGCCTGTTGCGGGATCGATTTGATGAGGTGCAACTGGTGCTTTCCGGCGAGCAATTGCTGCAGGCGGCGCGCGCCGGCGGCATCGACATCATTGTCACCGACATCAGCATGGAGGACATGACAGGGATCGACGCCATGCGCATGCTGCGGGCCGAGGGCATCACAACGCCCTTCGTTTTCCTGTCCATGCATCACAGCTGCGCCATCGTAAGCGAGGCGCTGCGCGCCGGCGCCGGTGGCTATGTACTCAAGTCCGCAGCAGGAGACGAACTGCTGCATGCAATTGATGAGGTGCTGGCGGGGCGGGTGTATCTGGCCTCGGGGCTGGCGGCGATGGCCTTGACCTCCAGTGGGCGCGGCGAACGTTACACGCTCACCGACAAACAGCGGCGCATCCTCGACTGGGTAGCGCAGGGCCTGCGCTCCAAGCAGATTGCCTATGAGCTTGGGGTGTCAGTACGCACGGTTGAGTCGCACAAGTACGCAATCATGCAGCTGATGGGCGTGCACGGAACCCTGGAGCTGGTGCGCCGGGCGCATCAACTCGGCTTGATAAAGGCGTTCCGCGACGATCTGCAGCAGCTGGCTTGAGCGAAGCAAGTAATTTTACTTGCGCAGCGCGGGTTTTTTTCCTGTGGCGACAAGCCGGGGCGCAGCCCAACATCGTACCGACGACGGTTGCGTCGGTGATGACAATGAAGTCCATACGGGTACTGCTGGCAGAAGACAGCATGGCGGTGGCCCGGCCGCTGCAGATGTTGCTTGCCGTGGAGTTCGAGGTGGTTGGCTGGGTCGAAGACGGGTACTCGCTGCTGTCGATGGCGCGCGAGCTGAAGCCGGATGTCGTTGTGACCGATATCACCATGCCCGGCCTGGACGGGCTGGCAGCGGCAGAGCTGCTGCTGGTCGAAGGGGTGATCAAGCATGTCGTGTTCATCACCATGCATGACGATCCGGCACTGGTGCAGCGGGCGATGTGCCATCGCCGCTGCGGCTATGTACTGAAGGCCGATGCCGGCGAGGAGCTGCTGCTGGGCGTGCGCGAGGTGCTCGCCGGAAGGTCGTTCATGTCGGCATCAATCGTCAAGCGCATGCGCATTGGCCAGGCTTGATCTGCGCTGCTTGGCTGTTCAGCGAGACTCAGAAAAGTATCGAGGCCAGCTTGCTTACAAGGCTGTCCACCGACATGGCGAAGAACACCAGGGGCAGCAGCGGTACTGCTGCACTGAACAGCATCCACAGCACATTGCCGCGGCAGATGGGGACCAGCGACATCCGCGCCAGGCTGGCGTAGACGCTGGCGAAGTCGGCCAGGGCCGATGGCTGCGGGCTGTCCAGCAGGCTGGGCGCATCCTCGTCCGGTTGGCCGCGTTTCCAGTACAGATCGAAGCTGCGGATGGCGCGGTGGCCAAGTGCGCTGTACTTGAGCAGGGCATGGCGCTTGGCACGTATCAATGCCGGCGAAAGCAGGGCTAGCGGTGCAAGCAGCAGTATCGCCGAGCCAACAATATAGGCCGCCAGCAGATAGTGCACATTGCCCAGGGTCTGGCCGGCATAGACGAAGTGATTGATGCAGCTGCCCGAGAGCACGATGCCGCCGGCCAGCGACAGTGCCGAGAAACGTTGTTGTGCGAAGCCGAGAAAGCCGATCCCGCCTGCACCGTCCGGGTGCGGCGGACGCAGGTCAAGGTCAAGCCGGGTCAAGCGCCACAGCAGCACGGTCCAGATCAGGAAGCGCCATATCCACATCAGGCCGACCAGCCGAAACAGTGGCAGTGATACCCACCAGGCCCACCACGCCGCAGCCGATGCGCTGCCATCGGCGTGGGCGTGCCAGCCGCTGATGTGAGTCAGCTCGGTTACCACCGGTGGGCTCAGCAAAGCCGGCGCCAGCGCCACCAGCAGACACAGCCACTCCGGGATATGCGAGTCGCGAAGGGCGCGGGCGCGCGCCACCAGCGTGTCGAAGGCAGCATGCTGATTGGCGGGGACCAAACCGGCACGGTTGAGCTGGCGGACCGCGCTGCGCAGTAGACAGTCGGCTGGCGCTGCAGCCAGCACCAGCAAGGGCAGGGCCAAGGCAAAGCGTGCGTAGAACGAGGTGTCGGCGAGCAACGGCATGGTCACCCGGCCCGGTAGCAGGCTGCCTTCCCACGCACAGGCCAGTAGCAAGGGCAGGCATGCCAACGTGACCAATACTCCGGCTATCAGCGGCGGCAAGGCCAGACGGCTGCGTAGCAGGCCAAGCCAGTGCATGGCCCGGTAGACCAGGCCGCCACGCATCAGCGACAAGTCGTCGGATGTCATCGTATGCGAGCTCCTCGCCACCGTCTGGCATGGAGAACAAGCTTAGTGATCGGCCGATGCCAAGCCTGCAGTAAAAATACTGGGCCGCCGTCAGTAGTAATCGTGATTGTGCGTGCCAGTCGTCGCGACCATGCTGCGCACTCAGTCGAAGGAGTGCGGCACGTGGATGGCTTCCTGGAGTATCTGCATCGGTTCGCCAGCGATCTGTTCGGAAGAACCGATGGGCCGATGACGTTCCGCTTTTTCCTGCAGCCAACCATGGCCTTCATTGCTGCCCTGCATGACGGCATCAAGGATGCCAAGCTCGGGCGCTCGCCGTATATGGCAGGGCTGATGTCCTCCTCGCATGACGAGCGCATCCGATCCTTCCGCGAGGGCGTCACTGCGGTCACGCGGGTGTTGTTGCTGGGCGTGGTGATGGATGTCTTCTACCAGTTCAAGGTATATGGCGGCTTCAAGTATCCGCTGGAGACCTTCGTCATTGCGGTGGCCTTGGCGTTCATTCCCTATCTGCTGCTGCGTGGGCCGGTTGCACGCGTGGCCAAGTGGTGGAGAACACGCAAGGCCGGCGGACGCGACTCATGAAGCACCATAAGAAGGCAGCGCCACAGCTGCAGCAGCATGCACGGCCGCACCGCAACGTGCCGCAGCCGGTGCCGCCGGTTCCGGAGGTGGACACGGCGAACAGTGACCAGGCATCGGTTGCCTATTCGGCGTACCGCACCGGCCTGTCCAATCACCGCACCGGTCTGTCCGAGCACCGTACCGATCTGTCCGAATATCGCACCGATCTTTCGGATGATCGTACCGAGATGTCGATGCGGCGTACCGGCATGTCGTTCCAGCGTACGCGTATGAGTGCTGATCGCACGCTGATGTCGATCATGCGTACGGCACTGTCGCTGATCAGCTTTGGTTTCACCATCTTCCAGGTGTTCAACAAACTGCTGCACGAACCGGCGGTACGCCTGGCCTCCGATGCGCCGCGCAATTTCGGCGTGGCGATGGTCGGGCTCGGCATCCTGGCGTTGACGCTGGGCATCGTCTATCACCTGAATTTCATGAAGGCCCTGCGTATCGAGCGGAACAGCATGGTGCAGCAGGGTCTGTTGCATGGGGAAAGCCCCTATCCGGTTTCCGCAACCCTGATAACCGCAGGTCTGCTCTGGCTGCTCGGCTTGTTCGCCATCGTCAGCATGGTCTTCAACGTCGCGCCATTTGCCTGAGCGGACGTTCAGCAGGGCAGGCAGCCGTCTTGCCGGTACCTGCGCAGACGCCTTGATCAAGTACATGTCGAACGCAGGCAACGACAACAGCATCGGTTCAATCGCAGCAGACCGCAGGGAGAGCTTAGATGTGCCAAGCGAATGAAGTTCCCGTCTCGATACCCGGTGGTGTGTTCGTCATGGGCTCGGATGATCACTACCCGGAGGAGCGGCCCGCGCACAAGGTGCGGGTTGGGCCATTCCGTATCGATCCCGGCCCGGTGACCAACTATCAGTTCCGGCAGTTCGTCGAGGCCACCGGTCATGTCACATTGGCCGAGCGGCCAGCCAGGGCCGAGGACTATCCCGGCGCGGATCCAGCGATGCTGGTGCCATCGTCGGTGGTATTCGTGCCGCCGCCAGGGCCGGTGGATCATTCCAACCACTATCAATGGTGGCACTACATCGCCGGCGCGGACTGGCGCCACCCGCGCGGGCCCGGTAGCTCCATCGACAATCTGGACCTGCATCCGGTGGTCCACGTGGCGCATGAAGATGCTGCTGCCTATGCCGCCTGGGCGGGCAAGCACCTGCCCAGCGAGGCCGAGTGGGAGTTTGCTGCGCGCGGCGGCCAGGTTGAAGGTGAGTTCGCGTGGGGGGATGAGCTGGTGCCGGCAGGGCGCCACATGGCCAATACCTTCCAGGGCGAGTTCCCGTGGCGCAATGACAAGGACGACGGCTATGAGTGGACGTCGCCGGTCGGTGCGTTTCCCGCCAACGGCTATGGTTTGCTGGACATGATAGGCAACGTCTGGGAGTGGACCGATGACTGGTACGCCGCCCACCATGACGTACAGGGCAAACCGTGCTGCGCTGTCGACAACCCGCGTGGAGGGCCGTGCGAGAACAGCCACGACCCTGGAAATCCCATTGTGGTGCCGCGGCGCGTCACCAAAGGCGGCTCGCATCTGTGTGCGCCCAGTTACTGTCGGCGTTACCGGCCGGCAGCACGCATGGCGCAGTGCATCGATACGGCAACCTCGCATCTGGGGTTCCGCTGCGTGGTGCGTGGGTAGGCGGCCATGCAGCTGTTTGCCTTGCCAGTAGTGCAATGCGGGGAACGGACATGATCCGGCAATGGCTGCTGCTGATGTCCGAGCCGGCAGTGGACATCATTGATCTGATGGCGACCTTGATCATCTGCTTCGCCACGGTGGTTGCGTTCATCCGGGTTGTGCAGCAGGTGTTCAAGCCGGATACGCACGAAAGGGCACGGCAGATCTGGCTGGACTATGGACGCTGGCTGGTTGCCGGCTTGACCTTCCAACTGGCCGCCGACGTGATCGAGTCGTCAATCGTGCCGAGCTGGGAAGCGATCGCGCAGCTGGGTGCGGTGGCGCTCATCCGTACCTTCCTCAACTACTTCCTGGAACGCGACATCACCGAGATAAAGGCACGGCAGCGGCCACGGCCGCCGTTGGAAACAGGCCAGGGCGCGTAGCTACCGGGTCAGACAGATGAGCAACCTTTCCGATGGTCGCCATGCGGCGTCGGGTCACGTAATCGGAGCATCAGCATGAACACGAAAATACGATTGCGCCACGCGGCGATGGCGCTACTGTTGTTGGCCCTGCTGCCCTTGGTCGCACAGGCAGCCGAACAGGCAGCCAGCGCGCCAAGCACGCAGAGCCCAGCCGTTGATCCCCAGGCGATTGCCGCGCTGGAACAGATGGGCGCGGCGCTGCGCGCCTTGAAGCAGTTCACGCTCGCTTCGGATGCCAGCACCGAAGTGGTGCTCGACAGTGGCCAGAAGATCGAACTGGACAGCCAGCTGAAGTACCAGGTAAAGCCGCCGCGACAGCTGTTCGTGGACATGGAGAGCGACCGAACCCATCGCCAGCTGTTCTACAACGGCAATACGATGACGCTGTACTCGCCGCGTCTGAAGTACTACGCCAGCGTCGACGGCATGGACGCGACATTGAGCGAACTGGCCGCAAAGCTGTGGACCGAGTACGGCATTGATCTGCCATTGGCCGATCTATTCCAATGGGGCAGTGCCAACGCGCCGCGCAACACGCTCACCTCGGCGATGCATGTCGGCAGCGGCAGCGTCGATGGCACGGCGGTCGAGCAGTACGCCTTCCGCCAACCGGACGTGGATTGGCAGCTGTGGATCGGGCAGGGCGATCACCTGCCGCGCAGGATCGTCATCATCAGCCACGATGATCCGGCGTTGCCAGCGTATACGGCACGATTGAAATGGGATGTGCGCGCGGTCATCGAACCTGCGGCCTTCACCTTCACCCCGCCGCCGGACGCTGCACGGATCGGCATCCTGGTGGTCGATGCGGTTGCCATGCAGCCGCAGGAGAAATGAACATGCACACTTTCATACAGCCGCGCTTGCGGCGTCCAGCGCTGGGCGTGTTGCTGGTGCTCGCGATGGGCATGGCAGCTGAGCTGCAGGCGGCCAGGCCGGGAGGCGGGCCCGGCGGCCACGGTGGCGGTGCGCGTGCATCCGCGCGTACCAGCATCAACAGGCCAGCGGCCAGCCCGGCACACAACCGGCAGGGCAATGTTCCGGCCGTTCGCCGTGACATCAACCGTGGCGGCAATACAAACGCCAATGCCAACATCAATCGCAACCGCAATGTGAATCGCGACATCAACCGCAACGTCAACGTCGATGTGGACGTACATGACGACCACCACGATCACTGGAACGATTGGGATGACCATCCATTCGCAACAGCGGCGGCGGTGACAGCCGGTGTTGCGGTCTCCTCGGCAGTGATCGGCTCGATAGTCAGTTCACTGCAACCCGGCTGCGTGACCACCGTCATCAATGGCATCGCCTACCAGCAATGTGGCAGCACCTGGTACCAACCGCAGTACTACGGAACCAACGTGCAGTACATCGTCGTCAATCCTCCGCGCTGATCGCATTCCGTACGTCTGCCACCGCAGGCCGCGGCCACCCCCGACTGGAGAACTGCAATGAAGACCTTCGCCATGGCACTGGCCAGCTTGACGCTTGCCGCGTGCACCTCAACACCTACGGTCAAGACCGACCAGGCCAGTAATGCCAACTTTTCCTCCTACCATTCCTATTATTGGGCGCAGAAACCATCCGGTGTTGCGCCGTTGGTGCAGCAGAGGATCGTCGACGGTATTGACGCACGGCTGCGGGCCAAGGGCTGGACACAAGGCCAGAGCAGCGGCGATGTCGCCCTGGCCGCCCATGTGGCCACCTCGCAGAAGCAGACCCTGGATACCTTCTACTCCGGCACCGGCATGGGCGGTTGGGGCTGGCGCGGCGGCTGGGCTGGCGGCGGTGGCGTGGGCTCGGCGACGACGACCGTGCACACCTACGATGTGGGAACGCTGGTGCTGGACATGTTCGACGCACGCACCCAGCAGGCGATCTGGCGGGGCACGGCCAGCGGCACGGTGCCGAGTTCGCCGGAGAAGGTCAACGAAGCCGTCGAGGCGGGCTTGAACAAGATGTTCGCCGAGTTCCCGGCGGGTTCGGCCACCCCTTGATCCACAACGCGTTTGTATTGGCGTGGGCCCGGCCCTCTCCCACTGGCTTATGGCCGGTTCCGGGCCCGCGCCGTTTTTAGCTCCCGGCATCGGGACGTCCGCATCGGGGTGGCATATGCGCAGCGCATGGCTTGGTGGAAGAACAGCGGCAGCTTGGCTACTGATCGCTGTCGCAGCAATTGGCAATGCAGGCGCTGCCTTTGGCCAACAGCCGCCGGTAGCGGTGACAGCCACGACCGACAGCGTCGACGCACGGCCATTCCCGCGCAGCTACGCTGCTGACGGCATCAACTTCAAGCTGCACCAGCCGCAGTTGCTGTCCTGGCAGGATGAGACGCTGCGTGGTCGCATGGTCATGTCGGTCGATACCGGCAGTCACCCCGGCACTGATGGCAAACCGCAGCCCAGCGCCGATTACGGAACCCTCGACTTCAGCGCGCATACCCAGGTGGACAAGCAGGCCCGCGCCACCGTGCTGTCGAAGATCGAGATCAGCAATGCCAATTTTCCGACCGCCACCGATCGCCAGTCAGCGTATCTTGCTGCCGCGCGCAAGCAGTTGTTGGCGACGCCGACCTTGACCGTGTCGCTGGATCAGCTGGAAGCGGCGCTTGCCATTGCCGGCGCCAGCGCGCCGGCCCCGTCGTTGGCGGTACGCAACGACCCGCCCGAGATCATCTTCAGCACCGTGCCTGCGGTTCTGATCCTGATTGATGGCAAGCCTGTGTTGAAAGCCAGCGGCGAGACCGACGTGCAGCGGGTGATCAATACCCGCTCATTGCTGTTGCAGCGGGCAGGGCGCTACTACCTGGCGTTGGGCGGGCATTGGGCCAGCGCCGCCACCCTCAGCGGGCCGTGGAGCCCGCAAGCGAGCGTGGATGCCGCGCTGGTGCAAGCTGGCAAGGCGGCTGTGGACAGCCGCCAGGTAGACGCCATGGCCGAGCCGCCGACAGCACTGAAAAGCATGCTCGATGCAGGGCAATGGCCGGATGTCCATGTGCGTAGTGGCGCTGCTGAACTGATAGCGGTGCAGGGCGAACCTCAGTTCGCCGCCATCGCCGGCACCCAGCTGAGCTATGTCACCAATACCGGCGCGGACGTCTTCGTCGACGCGGCGGCCGGGCATCGTTGGTATGTATTAGTGTCGGGACGTTGGTTCAGTGCGCCGAGCAGCCGTGGCCCCTGGTTGTATGTCCCGTCGCGACAGTTGCCGGCCGGCTTTGCCAGGATTCCGCCCGACCATCCCAAGAGCGGCGTGCTGGCATCCATTGCAGGTACGCCTGAAGCGCGCGAAGCGCTGATCGCCAACAGCATTCCGCAGACCGCCAGCGTACAGCGCGGCAGCGTCAATCTGGACGTGGTCTACGACGGTGTGCCCAGCTTTGCACCGGTCGAAGGCACCCGGCTGCAGTACGCGCGCAACACCGCGACGCCGGTGCTGCGGGTGGATGCCGATCACTTCTATGCAGTCGACAAGGGCATCTGGTTCAGCGCCAGCGCCGCGACCGGCCCGTGGACGGTGGCGACGTCGGTGCCGGCGGTTATCTACAGCATTCCCACGCGCTCGCCATTGCACTACGTGACCTATGTGCGCATCTATTCGCACGACAATGATGAGGTGCATGTCGGTTACACACCCGGCTACTACGGCACCGTGGTGGCAGACAACGTGGTGGTGTACGGCACGGCCTATCCCTGCAGGCCATGGGTAGGCAACTACTGGTATGGCTGCCCGTTGACCTATGGCATGGGTGTCTACTTCGGCTGGAACCCGTGGGTCGGTTGGACATTCGGCTGGGGCTGGGGCTGGTTTGACGGCTGGTATGGCCCCTATAGCCCGTGGTGGGGGCCTTGGTACGGACCTGCCACCGCCTGGGGTTGGTGGGGTGGTGGTGCTGCCGCCTGGAACGTCTACGGTCACTGGGGCAATGCAGCGGTTCGCGGTACCGCTGCGGCTTGGGCTGACCCATGGACCGGCAACGTCGGCCGGGGCGCACGCGGCGGTTTCTACAACGAGGCGAGCGGCGGCCGTGGTGCCGGCCGCGCAGGTATCAAGACCAATGCCTATACCGGTACCACTACCGCCGCAGCGCAGGGCATCCGCTACAACCCGCAGACCGGACGAGTGGTGGCCGGCGGTGGCGCGGCGGCCGTGAATCCCTATACCGACCGTGCCGCTGCCGGTGGCGCACGCACGGTGGTCAACGAGCGCAGCGGGCGGGTGACGCAAGCGGCTGGTGGCGTTGTGGCGGGGCCACATGGGGCCGTCGCTGGCGGCGCCTTCGATAGCCAAACCCAAGCCGGTGGCGAAGCCAGGGGTGCCGGCGCTTTCCACTACAACGCCGATACCGGCACGCTGCAACACGGCGGTGTGGTGGACGTCAACGACAACCTCTATGCCGGTCACGATGGACATGTCTATCACTACGATGACGGCAGCTGGAGCCAGGTCACCCGGCCCGATACGTCGAAGAACCTGGGCGGGCAGACCCGGCAGTCACTGGACCGTGACCGAGCTGCACGCGAACGTGGCGACGAGCGTATCAGCGCCCGCCAGCCTACCCAGGTCAACATGCCACGCGGTGCGGGTGGCAATGCCCGTCCGGTCGGCGGCTTTCGACCGGCGCTGGGCGGTGGACGCCTGCATGGCGGCGGTTTCCGGCACTGATGGCTGCCCTTAGCGCCACGCCGCAACGGCTGCTGGCTGCGCTTTTATTCGGCGGCGGCTGCGCTACGGCGGCCGCTGCCGAGCAGCCGCCGCCCCGCGTTGCACTGCCTGGTACCACGGATGCGGCGCAAGCGGCGGACAAACCAGGACTGTGGCAGCTGATGCATGATCCGCAGGACGGCAAGATAGATGCTTCGCGATGGCTGCTTGAACGCAAAGGGGGCTTCCTGCCCGTGCCGGTGATCATCACCGACCCGGCGGTGGGAAACGGCGGCGGTGCTGCGTTGATATTCTTCCGGCCCAATGCCCAGCCTGCCGCGGTACCCGGCAGCACCGACAAGCCGGCCATGGTGGCGCCCGATATCTATGGGGTCATGGCCATGCGCACGTCCAACGGCACCGAAGCTGCTGGCGTTGGCGCGATGCTGCACTTCGACGAGGATCGTTGGCGCTACCGCGGCGGTGTCGGCAAGGCGTCGGTGAATCTGGACTTCCACAGCCCCGGCAACCGGCTGCTGCCGCCTCGCCAGATCAGCTACACGACCGAGGGAATTGCCTCGTTCCAGCAGGTGTTCCGCCGGCTTGGCAGGCGCGATCTGTATGTGGGTCTGGCCTGGATCTACATGGACATGGATCTGTCCTTCAAGACCGACAGCGACCGCGATTTCTTCACTGACCGGGAGCTGGCTAGCAAGAGCTCCGGGCTGGGCCTGTCGCTGGAGTATGACAACCGCGACAACCCGTTCACGCCATCGCGGGGCTGGCTGGCGATGGTGGAGGGCAATGCCTACGCCAAGGCGCTGGGCAGCGACAACGACTTCCAGAGTTATCGCGCGCATGCCTATGGCTATCTGCCGTTGAGTGCCAGCACCGTGCTCGGCTTGCGCGCCGATGCGCGCTGGGTCAATGGCGAGGTGCCGTTCTACCGCCTGCCGTACATCGATATGCGTGGGATTGGCTCGGCCCGCTACCAGGACAGTCGCGCGGCGACCGTGGAGACGGAACTGCGCTGGAACCTGAGTCCGCGTTGGGCCCTGGTCGGATTCGTGGGGGCAGGCCGCACCTGGGGCCGCCACAACAGCTTCGACGATGGCAGCAGCAGGGTCAGCAAGGGCACCGGCTTCCGCTACCTGCTGGTGCGCCAGCTCGGCATGTATGCCGGCATCGACTATGCGTGGGGGCCAGAGGACGAAACCTTTTACATCCAGATGGGCAGTGCCTGGCATTGAGCGGCAGCAGAGGGGATTGCCGGTGAACGCGATGATCGGCAGTTGGCGGGCATTGCAGCTGCAGGAAAGCGGTGGGGGCGGGCATGCAAACGGATGCGGATACAGGTTTCCCGGCAGGTAAATTTACTGCCCGTGATCGGGTAAAAACGCGCTGGCGGCAGGCTGCACGCACTGCGATAAATCGCTTGATGCCGATCCGGGAGCGACCATGAAGACCTGCTTTCCTGCATTGATGGCGGCAGTGCTGATGCCGGCGCTGGCCTTGGCGCAGGCGCCGGCCACACACTCGGCCGATGAGCTTGCACAGAAACTGGCCGACCCGGGTGCGGCGCTGGTCTCGGTACCGTTCCAGTACAACTACCTCGGTGACGTTGGCAATGGTCAGCACAACCAGCAATTGAAGATCCAACCGGTCATTCCGTTCGTTGGTGAGCACGGCAAGTTCCTGCTGCGGCCGATCCTGCCCTATCAGTGGAACGAGTTCCCACAGCATCAGCAAGGCCTGGGGGATCTGTTCGTGCAGGGCTATTACATACCCACCAAACCCGGCGAGCACAGCCCGACCGAGCTGGGGTTCGGCTTCGCCGCGATGCTGGATACCGCCAACCATGACAGCCTTGGCACCGGCAAGTACTCGGTGGGGCCGGCTTTCGTGCTGGTGCATAAACGTGGCAAATGGACCATGGGCGGGCTGCTCAATCACGTCTGGACGATAGGCGGACATGACGCCCGCGAGGATGTGAGCAATACCGCCATGCAGCCCTTTCTGTCGCGTTCACTCAGCAACGGCTGGTCGTTCACGCTGTCATCGGAGTCCTCCTATAACTGGGAGGCAGGCAGCGGTGAGCACTGGACCGTGCCACTGGGCGGTGCGGTTGCCAAGGTGCTGCGCTTTGGCAAGCAGCCGGTCAGCATCGGTGGAGGCTATTACTACAACGTCGAGCGACCGAGCCTGGCCAACCGCTGGACGGCGCGTGTGACCATCACCCTGGTGTTTCCCGAGTAATCCGCCAAAGAGGTTCGTCATGCAACCCAATCCCTGCCGTTGGCTGTTGGCCCTGGCCTGCGCACTGGCGATGCTGGCGCAGGTTGCCGGTGCAGAGCCGTCCAATAAATGGCGGATCGCGGTCAATCACACCGCCGATGTCGCCGGTGAGATCGAGCTTTCGCTGACCCCCGAGGGCGCTGAAGCAACCCGGCTGGTGGTGCCGATCCCGGCCGGCACGCACGAGAATCACGCAGCGCATCTCATCCGCGATGCGTTCCGCAGCCAGTACGGGCGTTCGTTGTACAAGGCCGAGATGGATGACGGTGAGGATGTGCTAATCAAGGTCCGTGGACAAAACCCGGACATCGATCTGGTGCTGGTGCGCAATACCGCCGAAGGCCTGAAGTTGCATCTGAGTCGCGAATGAAGTGCGACTACAAGGTCTTCTACGGCACCGGCGTCACTCCGGGTTGTCGGTGCCGTTTTTAGCCTAGAACGAGATGGAACCACTGAGCATCAGCGGATCACCCTCGAGCCGGCGACGTACGTCGAACTCATGCAGCCAACGCAGGGACACCGACATGCTCATATCCTCATGCTTGTGCTGGTAGGAGATGATCGCGCCCGCCGCCAGTGAGTGCCCACGAAAGCCATCCAGGCGATCGGCCAATGCACCGCTGTCGTCGCCGACCTGCTGCAGCCAGCCGCCTACGCCGCCCAGACCCCAGCCGTTCTGCCAGCGCTTCATGACCTGGGAGTCGATATGGAAGACCGCACCACTGCGGTAGTCGGTGGCGTCGTTGCGGGTGGAGAAGTCGATACCGGCAGCGGTACTCCATTCCACGGTGCCGTGGCTGGCCAGCTGCGTATAGGCGACGGTAGGCGTGTATATCCAGGCGTTGAGGCTGGGGTTGGCCAATCGGTTGGGATCGTAGCTGCCCGCCGGTGCGGATATCGAGACCGAGAGCGCAAGATGATGGGTTTCATCGAAATGGTAGCCGGCGATTACCGGAGAAAAGCTGATGTCGTACAGGTCACCCTTGAAGCTGTCGCTGACCCTGCGGTTGAACGGGCCTGCCGATACGTCTGCACTGAGATCGACGCTGGCGAAAGGGACTGTCACCAGCGAGGCGAAATTCCAGCGCCCGGTCTTTGCCGGCCAGACATAGAGTCCGCTGAGCGAGTACAGGTCAAACGTCGCGTCCATGCCAAGCGCGGCAACGCCGCTGATGGGCAGCTCACGGTCGGTATCGAACTGGCCGGAATAATGGACGTAGCCCAGCGCCAGGTTCAAGCCGGGCTTGGGCGGGACGACGCCGGCGTAGTCGGTGACCTGAAGGCCGGTGATCGACCGGCCCAGCCCGCCCTCAACCGCGCCCGCATCGAGGCTGAGCGCAAGCAGCGAAATGAAGCCGGCAAGCACACCGGCAACAACAACGGGAGAGGGCTGTGTGCTCATTGTCACCGGTCCGCGCGGAGGGAGGTGCGTGCAACGTCAATGCCAAGGATTCGGCATGCGCAAAAGCAGAGCAATACGTAAACACTCGCAGGCTGCCCCGGTAAAACTACGTTGTTGCCGGCAGCGTTGGACAACCGCTGCAATCGCCTGATTGTTCGACGTGATGCGGGCCGCCGGTATTTTTACCTAGGGCGTACCAGCAGATTTCCGGCTGGAAGGAATTCACCTCCTTCAACAGAATGCATCGGTGATCCGCCATCGCCTTGATGGCGAATTCCCTTTCAGGAGCATCCTCATGCCAGGCAAGTTCAGCGGTCGTATCGAACTGGATATCCGTGACTCCAAAGCGGATTGGGATGCATTCCTGGATAAACGCGCACCCGCCGGAGCGCCGAACGTACTGGTGATCCTGTATGACGATACCGGGCAGGCGGCATGGTCGCCTTACGGCGGCCGTATCCAGATGCCAACGCTGGACAAGCTGGCAAAGAACGGCCTGATCTACTCGCAGTGGCATACAACGGCGGTGTGCTCACCGACTCGCTCGTGCTTCCTCACCGGCCGCAATCACCACGCCAATGGGTTTGGCTGCATCTCCGAGGCCGCCACCGGTTTTCCGGGTTATGCCGGCCACATTCCGCTGGAGAACGGCACCATGGCGTCGATACTCCGCGACGCAGGCTGGAGCACGTTCTGGGTTGGCAAGAACCACAACGTGCCGGTCGATGGCTTCGGCATGAGCGCATCCAAGAAGCGCTGGCCGCTGGGTCTTGGTTACGACCGCTTCTACGGTTTCATTGGTGGTGAAACCAACCAGTGGTACCCGGAACTGATCGAAGACAACCATTTCGTCGATCAACCTGCGCAGCCGGAGGAGGGCTATCACTTCTCCAAGGACATCGCCGACAAGGCGGTATCGTTCATCCGTGACAGCGTTCAGTGTGATCCGGAAAAGCCCTGGTACATGTGGTACTGCCCCGGCGCCAACCATGCGCCGCACCACGCACCGCAGGACTACATCGACAAATACCGCGGCCAGTTCGATGACGGATACGAGGCTTACCGCGAATGGGCGCTCAAGCGCATGATCGAGCGCGGTGTGCTGCCTGCAGACACCGTACTTACCCCGATCAACCCCTTGCCCGCTGACCGGACTCCGCCCGATGACAGGGTGCGCCCATGGGACACGCTCAACGCCGATGAGAAGCGGCTGTTCAGCCGCATGGCCGAGGTGTTTGCCGCCATGTCCGAGTACACCGATGTGCAGATCGGGCGGGTGATCGACTATCTGGAAGAATCCGGTCAGCTGGACAACACGCTGATCTTTTACTGTGCCGACAACGGTGCCTCCGGTGAAGGCTCACCCAGCGGCTCGGTCAACGAGAACCGGTTCTTCAATGGCTATCCCGACGACGTTGAATCGAACCTGGCGATGATCGACAAACTGGGCTCGCCCGATACATACAACCACTACCCAACCGGGTGGGCTGTCGCCTTCTCCACCCCATACCGCATGTTCAAACGCTATGCATCCTATGCCGGCGGCACCTGCGATCCGCTGGTGGTGCACTGGCCCAAGGGCATCCGTGCCAAGGGTGAGGTGCGCCACCAATACCACCATTGCACCGATATCGTGCCAACCATCCTTGAGGCCTGTGGTGTGCCTATGCCGGAGTTCGTCGACGGTGTGAAGCAGGCGCCGTTGGCGGGTGTGTCGATGCTGTACAGCTTTGACAATGCGCAGGCCGCCACCACCAAGAAGACCCAATACTACGAGATGGCCGGTACCCGCAGCATCTGGAACGACGGCTGGAAGGCGGCGACCGATCACGCACCGATTCCATCCGATCAGGGGCACTTCGACAAGGACACCTGGCAGCTGTTCCATACCGATAGTGACCGTGCTGAAGCGCATGATCTTGCCGCCAAGCATCCTGAGCGGCTGGAGCAGCTGAAAGCGCTCTGGTTGAGTGAAGCCAGCCGCAACAACGTGCTGCCGCTGATCGATCTGGGTGTTCGCGCCATGCACGCCGCCGAATATCACGCGCCCCAGCGCGAGCGCTATGTCTACTATCCAAACACCACGGAAGTGCCCGAGGCGGCGGCAGCGCGGACTCTGGGGGTGTCGTTCAAGATGCTGGCCGAAGTTGATTTCACGCCCGAAAGCAAAGGCGTAATCATTGCGCAGGGCTCACGTTTCGGCGGCTACTCGCTGTTCGTCAAGGATGGCAAGCTGTTCTACGTCTACAACTTCCTTGGCATTACACCGGAGCAGCAACTGGTCTGCGATGCGCCGAAGCAAGGTCGGCACGTGGTTGGCGTCGAGTTCGTCAAGCAGAGCATCAGCAAGCAAGGTGAGGCGTTCGGCACGATGACGCTGCATCTGGATGACGCGGCGATGGCGAGTGCGCAGTTCCGCACGCAGACCGGACGCTACATTCTTTGCGGTGAGGGTCTTTGCGTCGGCTATGACGGCGGTGACGCGGTAAGCAAGGAATACAAGCCGCAGTTTCCGTTCACTGGCGGATCGGTACTGAAGGTGGTGTTCGATCTTGCCGATGACGCGTACGAAGACATCGAACAGAAGTTCGCCGCGAAGCTGGCCAGAGACTGAAGCAATACCTCAATCCAGCTATTTCCAGCTGTGGCGCGCAGGTTCTTTCGTTGCCTACTGCCAACAGTGGCTGACCAAGCCTGGCCTGGTCGGATAGCGCCTTGCATCTGATCGGGCTGCAGTTGCGGTTGCCAGCTCGCCGCCATGGGGGGCTGCAGTCGGGCGTTCGGCTGGAACTGCATGGCGGAACCCGGGCAGCTCCACAGCCCAACGTGGCTCGTATTTTTACTGGCGTTTTTGCGGTGTATCTACGCTGGATCAGCGCTTCAGCGGCGATCTAAATTCAGTGGCGACGGCCTGCGGTCGTGGGGTGGTCCGTGCGCATTGAGTGCGTTGACTCGAAAGCCAGTCGGTAACTACTCGCCTGTGTGGGTGCCTCGCCTCAAGCCGACAGCGGTGGGTGAGGGCACCTCACCGGGCCAGCCAGGGAACAGTCCACGTGTCCAACCACTCCTACTTTCGGCTCCCCGATGCTGTGCGGCTCGCTGCTGTTGCGGTACTGCTGGCAGTGCTTCCCCCGCTGGCCGTTGCACAGGTATCCAATACCGCGCGTATCGCAACGCCAGCGGGCGTCACCGATACCGATCCGTCGAACAATACCTCGACGGTTGTGACGCCCCTGGTTGGCACATTGAATACCGTCAAACGCTCGGATATAGGCAGTGGTGTTTCGGTCAGCATCGGCCAGACCCTCACTTACACGCTGACCACCACGGTCGCTGGTGGCCCATTGGGCAGCACATTGACCTTGACCGATACGTTCAGCGCAGGTCTGGCGTTCGGTGCGGTGACCAGCGCTGGCAGCTTCAGCTGCAACAATGCCGCGCCGGTGATCTGCACGCTGCCATCGGGCACCGCCCCAGGCAGCTACAGCGTGTCCTATACCGCGGTGGTCACGCAGGCTGCGGTCAGCCAGGTCACCAATACCGTCGTACCCAGCGATGGCACCTGCACCGAGTGCAGTACCAACAATCCGCTGGTGACGGTGGCCACATCCAAGCGGTCCGACGTGGGCGCGGGCACCGCCGTCGAACGCGGGCAGACCATCACCTACACCGTGACCACCGTGGTCAGTGGCGATGGTAGTTTGACCTCGCCGCTGGTGCTGACCGATACGCTCAGCAGCGGGCTCACTTTTGGCAGCATTGTCTCGGCGGGCGCTTTCAGCTGCGTGGCTGGCAACCCGGTCCGCTGCACGCTGCCGGTGGGCACCGCGGCGGGCACGTATCCGGTCAGCTACAACGCCACCGTCAACGCCAGTGCCGTCACCCAGGTCAGCAATACCGTGGTACCCAGCAGCGGCACCTGTACCGATTGCAATACGGTCAATCCACTGGTCGAGATCACCACGCGCAAGAGCTCGAACGTCGGCGACGGTGCGCAGGTGGCGATTGGTGACATCCTGGTCTATACGCTGACCACCACCATCAGCGGCGGCGCACTGGCACAGCCGTTGACGCTGACCGATACCATTGGCAGCGGGCTGACCTTCAACCTGATCACCCGTGCCGGCGCGTTCGCCTGCAATGCGGCAAATCCGGTGGTCTGCACGCTGCCGGCCGGAACCCCTGCGGGCACCTACGATGTCAGTTACTCAGCCACGGTGGCGCCAACGGCAACCGTGTCGGTGCGCAATGCGGTGGTTGCCAGTGCCGGCACCTGTGATCCCTGCAGCACGCTGGACCCGTTGGTCGACGTGCTTACCCGCAAAGAATCCGATATTGGCAGCGGCACCGGCGTGCAGGTCGGGGACACCATCACCTATACGCTGACCACACAAATCTCGGGTAGCGGCAGCCTGCTCAGTGAGCTGGTGTTGACCGATACGCTCAGCGCTGGACTGGCCTTTGGCAGCATCACCAATGCTGGCAGCTTCAGCTGCACCGGCAACAATCCGATCCGCTGCACGCTGCCCACCGGAACCGGGCCAGGCGTATACAGTGTCAGCTACACCGCGGTCGTGCAGGCCAGCGCCACGGCGTCAGTCAACAACACCGTGGTGCCGAGCCAGGGCGATTGCGTCGACTGTTCGACCGACAATCCGCTGCTGCAGATCAGCAGCAGCAAGACCGTCAATGTCGGCACCGGCACCGCCGTGCAGCGTGGCCAGCTGCTCACCTATACCGTGACCACCGTGCTGAGCGGCAATGGCAAGCTGAGCCAGCCGCTTACCCTGACCGACACCTTGGGCGCCGGGCTTGTCTTCAACGCGATTACCGCCAGCGGGGCGTTCTCCTGCACGACCGGCAATCCGGTGGTGTGCCGCTTGCCGGTAGGTACAACGGCCGGCACCTACGCGGTCAGCTATACCGCCTTGGTTGGCCAGGATGCCACCACATCGGTCAGCAATAGCGTGGTGCCCAGCGAAGGCACCTGCACAACGTGCGACACGGTCAATCCGCTGGTGGAAATAGCCACCAGCAAGAGCGTCGATGTCGGCGCCGGAACCGCGGTGGCGCGCGGCCAGAGCCTGGTCTATACGGTCACCTCGGTGATCAGTGGTGGCGCGCTCACCACGCCGCTTACGCTGACCGATACCTTCGGGCCCGGGCTTGATTTCGGTGCGGTGACTGCCGCCGGCAGCTTCAGCTGCAATGCCGCTACGCCTGTGGTGTGCACGCTGCCTACCGGCACCGCTGCAGGCAGCTACAGCGTCAGCTACAGCGCCAAGGTGAATGCCGCCGCCACCACGGCAGTGCACAACAGCGTGGTGCCCAGTGATGGCAGCTGCACTGTATGCCAGATTGACAACCCCTTGTCCGAGCCGGTTGTCAGCTATGCCAAGAGCGTGCTGCTGCCCGCAGGCCAGACCGAGGTAAAGGCGGGCGACAGCCTGGTCTTCACCCTCACCACCAGCGTAACTGTGGCACCGACCACCGATGTGGTGACCCTCACCGACACGCCGGGGCCGGGCCTGCAGTTCAGTGCCATGGGCGATGCTGGTAGCTATAGCTGCAATGCAGGCAGTCCGTTGGTCTGCACACTGCCGGCGGGCACCGCGATCGGCAGCTATGCCCTGACCTATACGGCGGTGGTGACAGCCGACGCCACCGGCAGCGTGCGCAATGCGGTACTGGCCAGCGGCGGTGATAACCCCAGTTGTACCGTCAACTGCGGCACCGATACGCCGGTGCTCACCCCGGTTGTCGATGTAAGCAAGTCCGCCGATCCCAGCAGTGGCACCCAGGTCGCGCGCGGCCAGGTGCTGCGCTACACATTGACCACGGTGGTTGCCAATGCACCCACCACCAAGCCGCTGGTTCTGGTGGATAGTGCTGACGCCGGCCTGACGATCTCCGCGCTGCCGGCGCAGTGCAGCCAGAGCGGCAACATCGTGACCTGTACGTTGCCTGCGGGTACCGCCGTAGGCGTGCATGACCTGAGCTACAACGCCACCGTCAATGAGCAGGCCGGCAGCGTGGTTAACAACACCGTGGTGCCCAGCGGTGGTGGACCGGAACCACCGGTCTGCAACAACTGCGACACGCAGCATCCGGTCGATGACCCGCTGCTGCGCATCACCAAGACCGCCGGCGTGCGCGAAGTGAAAGTCGGCGACCTGGTGCTGTACACGCTGCGGATCGAGAACGTCAGCGGGGTCGACCTAGTCAACGGCAGCGTGGTCGACAGCACCCCGGCGGGCTTCAGTTTCGTCGCCGGCTCGCTGCAGCAGAGCGGCGGTGAACCGTTGCTTGTCAGCGGTGCAGGCCCGGTGCGACTGGGCGGTCTCAACCTGCCGGCCGGCGGGGTGATAACCGTTGCCTACCTGATGCGCGTCGGCGCCGGCGTGCGCCAGGGCTCCCATATCAACCAAGCGCAGGCCTTGTCGCCGGCCAATACGCCTATTTCCAATATCGCCACCGCCGAGGTGGTGCTCAGCCCGGATCCGCTACTGGATGAGAGCCTGATCATCGGCACGGTATTCGACGACCGCGATGGCGATGGTTGGCAGGACCGGGCGGACCTGAGCAAGGTAAGCGTGCAGGGCGGGTTTGCCGCAGCGGACTATGTGCCCGGTTCCACCGTCGTGCTGCGCGATGGTGCGGAGACAGCGCAGGCCGATGCAAGCGCACCGCTGTTGCGGGGCTTGGCACTGGGCGCGATCGCCGCACGGCAATCCGATGCCGATCCGGCCGAACGCCATCAGGTCGTCATCCGTCAGCGCCTGCGCGCGGCGAATTTCAGCGATGACTTCGTGCTGACCAGCGCCGAAGGCTTCAGCCTGCGCATGGACCCGGCCGGAC
The DNA here is from genome assembly GCF_001431465.1 of Stenotrophomonas terrae. Classification (GTDB taxonomy): domain Bacteria; phylum Pseudomonadota; class Gammaproteobacteria; order Xanthomonadales; family Xanthomonadaceae; genus Stenotrophomonas; species Stenotrophomonas terrae. The sequence goes on from NZ_LDJJ01000028.1 coordinate 130,902, forward strand.
AGACCCGGATGGAGCTTTCCGGCGATGCACGCAAGGGTTTGAGTGCTGCCCAGCCGCAGGTACAGCGGCGGGTGTTCGAGGGCGCTGACGGCACCACGGTCGAGTATGTGGTCAGCAATGACGGCGTTGATGAGCGTGGCATCCCCGGCGTGCGCATCGCCTCGGTCGAGGGGCTGTTGATGGAAACCGATCAGTTCGGCCGCTACCACCTGGTGGGTGTGAACGGCGGCGCATGGGAACGCGGGCGCAACTTCATCCTCAAGGTCGATCCGGCGACCTTGCCAACCGGTGCCGAGTTCACCACGGACAATCCGTTGCTGAGGCGTATCACGCCGGGGCTGCCGGTGCGCTTCGACTGGGGTGTGCGGTTGCCGACAGCGCGCATCGCTGGCAGTGAGGAACGGGTAGAGCTGGTACTGGGCAAGGTGTTGTTCGCGCCGGGCAGTGCCGAGATCCCCTCCCGCTATGCAAACGTGGTTGACCGCATGGCCGAGCAGATCCGGGGCCGTCGCGGTGAAGTCCTGGTCAGCGCCGATGGGCAACCGCCGGAGTTGGCGTTTGCCCGGGCCACTGCGCTCAAGGCAGCGCTGGCCTCGCGCCTGCAGGCCGAAGAGCTGCAGCAGGTGCAGATCAGCGTACGTAGCGATGACAGCGCGCAGGCGCCGTTGGTGGCCGGCTGGTCCAACGAGGAGGCGCTGCTCGGGACCGTGCTGTTCGATAACGACAAGGCCAGCATCCGGCCCGAGTTCAGGGCATTGATCACGCAGATGGCCGCGGCCCTGGAGCGCGATGGTGGTGGCCAGGTGGGCATCGTCGGCCATACCGACGTGCATGGCAGCTACGACTACAACGTCAAGCTTGGGCTGCGCCGCGCCCGCGCGGTACAGGAGGCGATCACCGCGCAGTTGTCGCCCGCCCTGCGCGACAAAGTCAGGGTGCAGGCCGAATCCGACCCCAATGCACCGCTGGACGCTCCGCTGCAGGAGGGAACGCCATGAAGCGCAGATTGCTCGATTGCACATTGGCCGGGCTGTTGGCCAGTGGCGCTGCCGCTGCGCAGGTGCCGCCTGGCGTTGCCTCACCCGCGGCCGAAGCGCCAGCGTTGGACTGCAGCGACAACGGCTGCAGCAATGAGCAGGGCCTGCTGTTCCAGTTGCGTACACGTAGCTATGACCAGCCGGTTACCACAGGGACCAGCCCGCGTTCCTCGATAGAGGCGTTGCAGCCGGACCGGCGCGTCACCGTTGCCCGGGAACTACCCGGGCAGGCCATTGCGGTTGGCCGTTTCTCGGTGCAGCTGGCCGATGGTGGCGTGGTCTGGGCAACCGAGGATCCCAATCTCGGGCAGCCGGAGCTGGCGGTGTCGGCCCCGTCATTCGCGGCTTACGACGGCCAGAGCATTATCGCGCCGGTACGGTTTGCGATACGCAGCAACTACCCCGCGTTCATCCAGCGGATGGAGCTGCGCGTGTACCGGGCGGCCGACCTGGACCTGATCGAGCCGCTGGCGACGGTTGCGGTTGCGCCTACCGGTGTGGCCCAGGCCGAATGGGATGGCGTGCTGCCGGCCCGCTATCGTTATCGCGCCGGTGATGATCTGGTCTATTTGCTGCGCGCTTATGCAGCCGATGGCGCCTGGGATGAAACCGCACCCAGTCGCCTGCAGCTGGTAACGCCGGAAGAAGCAGAGCGGGGCAACCGGGCCCTGCGCGACACCACTGAGAAAGCCCTGGGCAGCGCATTGAGCGTAGACCAGGCGCAGCAGCAACGGCTGGTCGATGATGTGTTTTCGCGCAATGGCCTGCGCCAGCAGAACATCGCGGTGTATGGCTCGCGGGTGCGCATACAGGGACGGAACTTGCCCCAGGGCCGCAGCCTCAGCATCAACGGCGAGCCTTACCCGGTCGACCTGGAAGGCAAGTTCGTGGCCGAATTCCTGATGCCTGTCGGCCGCCATGGGTTTGATATCGCCGTGCAGGGGCCGGGGCAGGGCAGTGCAACGCCCGTCGCTCAACACCAGCAGCTGGAAGTGGATGTGTCCGGCAGCTACTTCTTTGGTATCGGCCTGGCCGATGTCACCATCGCGCAGAACGACATCGGCCGTTCGACCGCGCCGTTGAGCGTGGATGGGCGCTACCGCGACGACATCATCAGCGATGGGCGGCTCGCCTTTTATCTGAAGGCCAAGGCGCGCGCCAAGTACCTGATCACCGCGCAGGCCGATACCACCGAACAGGACCTGGGCCATCTGTTTGACGGACTCACCAGCGCCACACCGCAGGATATCTTCCGGCGGCTGGATCCCGATCTGTACTACCCCACCTATGGCGACGATTCCAGCACCTACCGCGATGTAGACACCATGGGGCGCTTCTATCTGCGCGTGGACTGGGACAAGAACCAGGCACTGTGGGGCAACTACGCCACCGGCTTGACCGGCACCGAATATGCACAGTACGTGCGTTCGCTCTACGGCGCCGCGGTGAACTGGCGCTCACGCGCGATCAATGCCTGGGGCGACCCGCGTACCGAGCTGCGTGGTTTTGGATCGCAGGCTGAAACCGCACCGGGCCACAACGAGTTTGCCGGCACCGGTGGCAGCCTGTACTACCTGCGCAACACCGACATCCTGCCGGGCTCGGATATCGTGGTGCTGGAAATCCGCGATCCGGCAACCGGCCGCGTCGAGCAGCGGGTGCCACTGGTACGCGGCGTGGATTACCAGATCAACGAGCTGCAGGGGCGCCTGTTGCTGACCCGGCCGCTGGCGCAGATCACCCGCGAGAACGTGCCCACGCTCACCCGCGACAGCCCGCTGGACGGCTATGAGCAGCGCCTGGTGGTGGATTACGAATGGGTCCCCAGCGACTTCGATGATGACAACATCACCGCGGGCGTGCGTGCCAAGCAGTGGCTGGGCGATCACCTCGGCGTTGGCGTCACCTACGTCAAGGAAAACCGCAGCGGTGAGGATTACACCCTCAGCGGCGCCGACCTGACCCTACAGGCTGGCAAGGGCACCTACCTAAAGGCCGAGTACGCGCATACCGAATCGTTTGGCGCGCCGGTGTTCTATTCGGACAACGGCGGCATGAGCTTCGTGCAGAGCAACCGTCTGCTGGGCCAGCGCAAGGGCGACGCGCGTTCAATCGAAGCCCGTGCCAATTTCAAGGAGCTGGGCTGGACCACGCTGGACTGGAGTGCAGGCGCATGGTGGCGCGATACCGATGCAGGCTACTCAACTGCCCGCTACGACACCAACCGGCCGGTAACCGAGTATGGCGCGGAGCTGCTGGGGCAACTGACCAACGATCTCAGCCTGTACGCACGTTACAGCCGTGCCGAGATCGGCCGGCAGGCGCTTACCCAGGCGCAGGCCAGCCTGGAATGGCGCATCGGTGACTACGACACACTCAGTGGCGAGGTCCGTCGGGTCGAAGAGCAGCGCCTGTTGAGCAGCGCGACTGGCGTATTGGGCGCGCTCAAGTATGCGCATCAATTCGGTACCAGCCTGAACCTGTATGGCCTGGTGCAGGCCACACTGGACGATGATGGTGGCCAGTACGAAGACAATAATGCGCTGGTTGCGGGCGGCAAATATCTGTTCGGCGATCAGTCCTCGGTCACTGCCGAGGGTAGCGTCGGCGATCGCGGCAACGCGGCGCTGTTGAGCGGCGAATACCGGCTCACACCAGAACATTCCCTGTATGCCGGCTACACCTATTCCACCGACATCACCGACCAGGAGTCGCTGTTCGAACCCAATCGCCAGAATGGCTGGACGCTGGGCCAGCGTTGGCGCCTGTCCGAACGCAGCAACATGTTCAACGAGAGCCAGTTCATCAAGGAACCACAGCAGTCTGGCCTGGCGCATACCTACGGCATGGACTTCTATCCGGCGCAGGGCTGGAACATGGGCTTCACCCTGCAGAGCGGAGACCTGGAAAAGCCAGGTGGCGCCAATGTTGACCGGCGCGCGGTCAGCATCAGCGGTGGCCATACCTCACCGGCCGCCGATTGGCAGAGCAAGATCGAGTGGCGGCGGGACCAGGGGGCGGAGAATCGCACCCAGTGGGTAACCACCAACCGGCTGACATGGAAGATCAACGAAAGCTGGCGCATCGCTGCACGCATCAACTACTCCGATACCGATGACGATTACGATCGGCTGGCCAACGCGCGCTTCATGGAGAGCAACCTGGGCTTTGCCTGGCGGCCATGGAACAGCACGCGCTGGGCCCTGTTCGGCCGCTATACCTATCTGTATGACCTGGCCACGCTGGGCCAGGTAGGCGGTGCCCAGTACGACCAACGCACCCAGGTCTTGTCTCTGGAAGGGGTGTACAAACAGGACCAGCATTGGGAGTACGCGGTGAAGCTGGCCCGTCGCGAAGGTGATGTACGCATGCAGCGTGGCTATGGGCCGTGGTTCGACTCGGCTACCAATTTCGCTGCCGCGCAGCTGCGTTACGAACTGCGCACGCAGTGGCACGCCTTGGCCGAATACCGATGGCTGGACGTTGCAGACGGCGGTACCCGGCAGGGCTTTCTGGTTGGTCTGGACCGCGATATCAGCCGCAACTTCCGTTTGGGCGTTGGCTACAACTTCACCGAGTTCAGCGATGACCTGACCAACTTCGACTATGACCATCGCGGCTGGTTCCTCAACATGACCGGCATGTATTGACGGCGCGGCGCACTCCAGGACAGATGCCATGACCATGACCCGTATGCAGCCGCTTCCGCGTGACAATGCTCGCCCAACTGTGCAGCTGCAGCTTTACCAGTTGTTGGCGTTGTGGCTGTTGCTGCTGGCGTTGGCGACGCAGGCAAAGGCGCAGACCAGCGCGGGGGCCGAAGCGGGTGACGGTGGCGTGCTGCTGACCGTCAGCAACAGCCCGGCGCTGGGCGCTGCCGATCTTGCCGATGATCACTACCGGCCCGGCAGCGACATCACCTATCAGCTGCGTGCCACCAACAACGGTACGGCGGCGTTCCGCGGACGCCTGCAGAGCAAACTGCCTGCTGGTATTACCCAGGCGCACTGGGCATGCCTGAGCGATGGCGGTGCACGCTGCCCCAGTGCCCAGGGCAGCGGCGCTGTTGATGCGATGACGCATCTGCCTGCGGGCAGCAGCGTGACCTACCAATTGACGATCTCCGTTCCCGCCGATTACCCGGACCTTCATCCATTGCTTGAGCTGGAGGCCGCCTTGCAACCGGTGGAAGGCAGCGCCGCACCACGCCTGAGCGCGCGCGACAGTGACAGCGCGCAGGCAGATGCCGGATTGCCGGCGCCGACCGCACCGACGTCGACGCCGTCCCCGGGCTCGGTGGCTGATCGCAACGCTGCGCCGCGTGCGAGCGGCGGCCTGCAATCCTCCTCCGGTGGCCTGCGCTCCGGCCTGGGCGCGCCCCGCCTGCTTGGCCTCGGCGGGCCGTTCAGCCAATGCAGCCCGGACATGTTCATCAGCCAGGCCGCCTCCGGCCAGGACAACACCACCTTGTCGCGGGTTGATACCAGCTCGGTGCCGTTCACGCTGATACCGCTGGGTACCGGCAGCGTGCCGTACAACGCGGTTGGCTACCGGCCGGCGGACAATTTCCTGTACGGCATACGTATCGGCAATACCAACCTGGTGCGCATCCATTCCGATGGCTCCACCGAGGTGCTTGGCGCTGTCAGTGGTTTGCCGGCACCGACCAGCCCGCCGGTGAACAACAGCTACAACGCAGGCGAAATCGGCACGGATGGTTTTCTATACGTCAAAACCCAGAATGTGGTGAGCGCCATCTATCGTATCGACCTGACTACGCTGCCCGGCACCGCCACGCGCATCAATCTGATCGGCGGCACCGTCAGCGGCGCCGATCTGGCGTGGATAAATGGCCGCCTGTACACGGTCAACCAGAACGGCACCGTCGCCTGGATTGATCCCGGCACCGGCCAGGTCACCACATTGCCTGTTGCCAATGGCGCCTTGGGGAATGTCGGCGCGCTGTTCGGCACGCCTACCGCCTTGTACGGTTCACGCAACGACCCGGGTGGCTTCTACGAATTCGATCTGACCACCGGCGCCGGTACGCGGCTGTCGGGCTCGCCGGTGGTCGGCAGCAATGACGGCGCGCACTGTGCTTCGGCAGAAATCGTGCTCGGCGTGGATGTGGGCGTCAGCAAGACCAATACCCCCGCACAGGGCCCCAACGATTTGCCCAGCGACACTTACCTGCCGGGAACCAATGTCGTTTACACCATCGTGGTGAGCAACCGTGGCCCGGTGGGTGTGCAGAACCTGCGCGTACGCGATGCCTTGCCTCCGGGCATAAGCACCGCAAGCTGGACCTGCCAGATAACCCAGGGAGAAGGCGAGTGCGGCCAGAGCAGCGGTACCGGCGCCATTGATGATCAGCTGGATCTGGAATTCGATGAAACCAATCGCATCGTGTCCCAGGCCACCTACACCCTGACCATGGCGGTGCCGCTGGCGTACCCGCAAAGCCACGCAATGCTGACCAATACTGCAACCATCACTCCGCCGACCAGCTACACCGACGCGACACCGAATGACAACTCGGCCACGGATACTGATCCGGCACCGCAGACTGACCTGTCCGTGGTCAAGACCACGCCCAGCGCCAGCGTGCGTATCGGTGACACCATCAGCTACACGTTGACTGCCAGTAACCTGGGCCCGGCCGACGTCAGCAATGCCGTCCTCAGCGATACGCCCAACGGCCGGCTGGATTGCCTTAGCCCGAGCACGCCGCCAACCTGCAGTGCCACGGGTGCGGCGTCGTGCCCGGTCTCACTGAGCCGCGCGGCCTTGTTTGGCACCGGGGTGATCATTCCCAGCTTGCCAGCCAACAATGGCACCGTTCTGGTCACCGTCAGTTGCCTGGTCATTCCCTGAATGCAGGCGCGTACTGCAAGCGTCGACTGCAAGCGGCTGACGCGCGCGGCGTAGATTGCCGCCCAGCCGGTGATGCCTTTGTTTCCGCGCCCTGGCTGGCGCCAGGCAGTAGTTTTACCGCAGCGTGATGCGTTGAATTTCGGTTTCGTTGCACACCGCGCCGCTCGTAGTCTGGCAGCGCATCGCGTCCGGATCCAACCGCTGATCGGCAGGTGGAACCACGGCTGTGGTCACGCTCTGCAGCCGGGTCAGCAGGGCGGCTTTCAAGCCGGGCAATCGATGCCTGTTCAATGCCCCAATCGCAGCCGGAGATATACCGTGAACAAGGTCGGCGTTCTTCCTCCCGCCGCTGCGGGCAACGCAGCAGGCGCAATGCGCATTACCGAGGCCTATGTGCGCATGCTCGCACCGCACGTCTACTTCTGGGCATGGCCGATGGTGAATATCTACAACCGGCGGTTGGTGTTCGACAAGGCACCCAGGCCGGGGCTGATGAACGGCGTGCTGCCATTGGCGCCGTTGAACACGCTGTCGATGCTGCACGACTACATCCAACCCGAGCAGCGCTGGGTGGCGTGTCCCAATCAGGACGTGGTGTATGGCGCCGGTGTCATTGCCCTGGATAAAACACCGGTGATCGTGCAGGTACCCGATTTCGGTGGCCGCTTCTGGGTCTACCAGGCAGTGGATATCCGTACCGACAGCTTTGCCCGCATCGGCGCGATGTATGCGACCAAACCGGGTTTCTATCTGCTGGTGGGGCCGGACTGGCAAGGTGACGTGCCGCCCGGAGTAAGCCAGGTCTTTCGTGCCAGCAGTGACACCGGCATGGTCGCACCGCGTGTATTCCAGGATGACACCGACGACGACCGCCGCGCAGTGCAGGAGGTGATCGCGCAGATCGATCTGTATCCGCTTGCCCAGTTCGACGGAACGATGAAGCGCCATGATTGGCGAACCCTCCCATCCTTTGCGCAGCCTGGCAGCAACGATGCCGGCGGTGAGACCCAATGGGTGGTGCCACAGACCTTCTTCGATCAGCTGGCGCCGGTGTTGGCCGATGCACGGCCGCTTGCAGGTGAGCAGGCGCTGTACGCGCAGGCAATGGCGCTGCTGGCGGCAATCCAGCAGGACCCGTCACTGAAGGCAGCAGCCATCGACGCGGTCAGCCGCGCCGATATCGAGGTGATCGGCCCGTTATTGCAGTTCCGCAACTGGGGCCTGCCACGCGGCCAGCATTGGTCAACCGTCGACAATGGCGCCGCCTTCGGCACCGACTATTTCGCCCGGACTGCGGTAGCCCGCTCGAACATCCTGGTCAATACCGCCCGCGAGACCAAGTACCTGTACCAGGACCTGGACAGCGAAGGCGAGCGCTTGAACGCCGCGCACCGCTATGAGGTCCGGTTCGCGGCCGGCCAGACACCGCCCGTCGATGGGTTCTGGTCGCTGACGTTGTATGACGCGCACCATTTCTTCGTGCCCAATGCACTTCATCGCTATTCGCTGGGGACCAAGAACAAGACCTTGCAGCTGGAAAGCGACGGCACGCTGATTATTCATGTACAGGCCGCTTCGCCCGGCAAGGAGCGTGAAAGCAACTGGCTGCCTGCACCGGAGGGCGCCGATTTCTCGCTGTTCCTGCGTGCCTACTGGCCCAAGCCGGAGATTCTGGATGGGCGCTGGACGCCACCGGCGGTCCACCGCGTTGGCTGAGTTTTCCCGCAAGGGCCGGGTTGAGCCGGATACTGAAAAGCTGGGTCGTAAACGGTTGCGCCGCGCATGATGTCGAATCATGGTCGGCTGTGGTTCTGAAGTTGACCATCGGTTTGCAGGCGCGGCTATGGAGCTGGCGCCGAAAGGGCATCTGCGCCAGCCAGCGCTCAATCCGGTGCCTTGGTCGGAATGAACGGTGATACCGGATCACTGGCAGGAAAGGTTTCCTCCAATGCTTCGTCCTGATTCTGGCTCTCATGTTCCTTGCGTTGCTCACGTACATGCGCCGGCTCGGGTATGCCTCGGGCTTCGGTTGGCTCTGGCGGGTCCTTGCGATCTCTGGTCATTGCCGGAATTCCTCACAGTGAATGGGTGAACAAAACGAACAGCCGTTGACACAGCCGCCTCAACCGCCTGGCCGACGGCTGAAAAGCTACGCATATTCACGATAAGGGCATGTCGAGATGATGTGGCTTTTTTGGGAAAACTGCGGCCTTGGCGATACCCCGCGATGATCCAGACTCAATCGCCGAGCGGGGGAGAGCAATGTTCAGTTGCCACACGGCATTCCAGCCAAATGGAAGCTGTTTGTGACTGGACGGCGTTTCGCTGCGCTTTATTCTTTTCGTCGACACCCGCCATGCTTGCCGCCCGTAGTTTCGCAAAAGCGTGTCTTCCTGCTCTTGCTTCGCGTGAAAAGAGACTGATGGCGCCAGGAGGAAGCTCTTGGCTGTCTACACCAGACCAGCCGTGCTTCAGTAGTTCTACCAAGCTGATCGTGTGGATAGTACTGATGCAAGGGCGGAGCTGCGGTGCAACTCTGGTCCCCCTGTATCGGGACGCAACTCGGCTCGTGTAAATCACTGCTCACCATGGCGATGTGACGACAAAAATGTGCCTTTCATGGTTGCGCTCGCTGGCGACAGGCCGGTCGCCGGCCTGGGGGCCCAACGTGGTATTGCCCGGCTTGTACGGGAAGCAAAGAACCATTCCCAGTTGTTGCGTGGCTTTATCCAGCCGGTCCTGCCCGTGCCTCCGCTGTCTGATCTTGATCGCAGGCCTGTGTATCCGACCGGATTACCAGCACTCGACAAAGCGCCTTACATACGAGGAATCCAGCATGGCTACCAAGGCAGTTCCTTCCAAATCGCCGGCGAAGAACGACCGCCGAAACTCTGGCGAAAAGAAGCCCAATATCCTGGTTATCTGGGGCGACGATATCGGCATAAGCAACCTCAGCTGCTATAGCCGCGGTCTGATGGGATACCAGACCCCCAATATCGACCGCATCGCCAACGAAGGCATGATGTTCACCGACTCTTATGGTGAGCAGTCATGCACGGCCGGGCGTTCGGCGTTCATCACTGGGCAAAGCGTCTATCGTACCGGTCTGTCCAAGGTTGGCCGGCCCGGCGGAAAGGAAGGCTTGCAGCCCGAGTCGGTGACGATTGCCGAGCTGCTGAAGGAGCAGGGTTATGCTACCGGCCAGTTCGGAAAGAACCATCTAGGCGATCTCAACAAATACCTGCCAACGGTGCATGGTTTCGACGAATTCTTCGGCAATCTTTACCACCTCAATGCCGAGGAAGAGCCAGAGATGTACGACTACTTCCCGGAGAAGAACTTCCCGAATTTCCGCAAGACCAACGGCCCGCGCGGGGTGCTGCATTGCTGGGCCACCTCCAAGGACGATGACACGGTGCAGGAGCGCTGGGGCAGGGTGGGCAAGCAGAAGATCGAGGACACCGGGCCCCTGACAAAAGCACGCATGGAAACCTGTGACGACGAGTTCGTGGCGAAGGCCAAGGACTTCATCGGCCGCGCGCACTCAGGTGACACCCCGTTCTTCTGCTGGGTCAACACCACCCACATGCACATGTTCACCCATACCAAGGCCAGCAGTCTGGGCCAGGCCGGGCGTTGGCAGTCCCCTTACCATGACTGCATGATGGACCATGATCGCAATGTTGGTGATCTGCTGGACTATCTGGACGAGCTCGGCATTGCCGACGACACCATGGTGATCTACTCCACCGACAATGGGCCACACCGCAACTCCTGGCCAGATGCCGGCACCACGCCATTCCGCAGCGAGAAGGACACCAACTGGGAGGGCGCCTTCAGAATCCCCGAGCTGGTGCGCTGGCCTTCAAGAATCAAACCGGGTTCCGTCTCAAACGGCATCATCCAACATCATGATTGGTTGCCGACCTTCCTGGAAATGGCCGGTGCACCGGAGGTAGTGGACAAGTTGAAGAAGGGCTACAAGGCCAATGGCAAGACCTTCAAGAATCATATAGATGGATTCAGTCTGCTGGGCCATTTGACTGGCAAGGAAGCCGACAGCCCGCGCAAGATGTTCATCTACTTCAGCGATGACGGCGACGTGCTTGCGCTGCGCTACGACAACTGGAAAGTGACATTCATGGAGCAGCGTTGCCGTGGCACGATGCAGATATGGGCCGAACCGTTCACCCCGCTGCGGTTGCCCAAGCTGTTCAACCTGCGCACTGATCCGTATGAGTATGCGGATATTACGTCCAATACCTACTACGAGTGGTTCCTTTACCACGCCTACATCATCTATGGCGCATGGGGGCTGGCCGACAAGTTCGCACAGACGTTGAAGGAGTTTCCGCGGGTACAGGAGCCGGGTAGCTTCACCCTGGACGATGCCTTGGCGAAGATGGACTCGTTGTCGGCAAAGGATTGATGGCACGTCAATCGCGCCGTCGCCCCAGTGCTGGCGGCGCAACTCCCTAAGTGCTTGAGGAGCTGCCCACAATGAAACCGACGCTTCCTTCATGGAACAACGGGCCGGTCAGGTCCGCTATCGAGGACTTCGTATCCGGGGTTGTCGCACCAGGTGGCCCGCAGTTTGTCGCACCATCAGAGCGGATCGCGGTGTTTGATAACGATGGCACGCTGTGGGCCGAGTATCCGATGTTCGCACAGGTTTGCTTCAGCCATGAAAAGCTGCGGGAACTGATCGTCGCAACGCCGGCGCTGGCCGGGAAGCGCGCGTACAAGGCGATGCTGGCCGGCGATATGGCGGCCTTGAAGGCCATGCCCAAGCAAGAGGTATTCGAGCCGGCATTGGCGGTGCATGCCGGTATGACCGTGCCGCAATTCCAGGCGGATGTGGCCGAATGGCTTGGGCGTAGCCAGCATCCTCGCTATCAACGTGGCTTCGACACCTGCTACTACCAGCCGCAGGTGGAGCTGCTGGAGTATCTACGCGCCCATGGGTTCAAGACCTTCATTGCCACTGGCGGTGGCATTGAGTTCGTACGTGCGGTGTCGCAGCGCCTCTATGGGATTCCGCCGGAGCAGGTGATCGGCTCCAGTACCCGTGCGAAGTTCGACTTCGCTGGAGGCCATGCCGAGATAGTGAAGCTTGCCGAACTGGGGAGTTTCGATGACCGCGATGAGAAACCGGTCAACATCGAGCTGCATATTGGCCGTCGCCCTATCCTGGCATTCGGCAATTCCGACGGCGACCTTGCAATGCTCCGCTACGTACTGGGCGGAAAGGGGCCGAATCTCGCGTTGTTGCTGCGCCACGATGACGATGCGCGGGAGGCCGCGTATGACAGGGACTTCCACGTCAGCCCGCTCGACCAGGCGCTGGATGCCGCCGGCAAGGAAGGTATCCATGTGGTCAGCATGCAGCGCGACTGGACACGGATTTTCCCCTGAGTTCTACCAGCCTTGCCGTGGTGGGCCGGTGAGCCCGCGCTGCATTGGTTTGCCGCGGCAAAACACGCTTGCCTGATCGACGGAATAACGGATAGCCCAACCCACGCCAGTGGGCTGGACTATCGCTTCAAACGAACCGGGCAAACTCACCAATCGGTGGGCGCATAGTCCTTCAGGAACTGTCCCCAGACGTGCTCGCCGGTATTGAAGCCGTGGATGATCGGGTCAACGATGCGTGCGGCACCGTCGATGATGTCCAAGGGCGGGTGGAAGCGTTCTTCCTGCACCTTGCGGGCGGCCAGGCCTGCCGGATCCTCGTCGGTCACCCAGCCGGTATCCACGCTGTTCATATGGATGCCGTCGTTCTGGTAATCGGCTGCCGAGGTGCGCGTCATCATGTTCAGCGCGGCCTTGGCCATGTTGGTATGCGGGTGACGGGTGGTCTTGAAGTTGCGGTAGAACTGCCCCTCCATCGCCGACACATTGACGATGTGCTTGTCGCGCTCGGGCGTGGCCAGCATCAGTGGCTTCAGTCGCGCATTGATGATGAACGGTGCGATGGCATTGACCAGCTGTGTCTCCAACAGCTCCACCGACGGCACTTCGGCCATGCGCAGGCGCCAGGAATTGCTGTCGCGCAGATCGACCTGTTGCAGGTCCTGGTCCAGACGCCCATCGGGGAACAGATGGCGCTGGCCCAGCAGTTCATCGGCCAACAACGGCACCTGCGACAGCTCGGCGGCGCGGGTCAGCCCGTCGGCGCCAACACCCTGCGGCGATGGCAGCGCAGCGGCGGCTGCCACCGGCAACAGATCGGCGCTGCGCAGGCCTTCGTAGTTGCCGATCAGCTTGCGGATCGTATCCGGCAGGCTCTGCACGGCGGCGGTTTCGCCGGCCATCATGTGCGCGTAGAACTGCGGCGGCCGGCGCACGGTCTGGCAGGCGTTGTTGATGATGAAATCCAAACGCGTGCGGGTGGCCAACAGCTCGCTGCAGAAGGCTTCCACACTGGGCGTATGGCGCAGGTCCAGCCCATATACCTGCAGACGGTGGCCCCACACGGCGAAGTCGGGCTCTTCGGCGTAGCGTGCCGCCGAGTCACGCGGGAAGCGTGTGGTGACGATCAGCTCGGCACCGGCACGCAGCAGTTTCAGGCCGGCCTGATAGCCGATCTTGACCCGGCCGCCGGTCAGCAAGGCGACGCGGCCATGCAGGTCTGCAGTCTCGGTGCGCTTGATGTAGTTCAGATCGGCGCAGACCGGACACATCTGGTCATAGAAATGATGCAGCTGGGTGAACTTCTGCTTGCATACGTAGCAATGGCGCAGTTCAGGCGAGTGCACGGGCTCCTCGGCCGCGGCAGGGCCTTCGCCGTTGCTCGCGTCGTGCAGGCCGGCCGCGTGCGGCGGGAAGTAATTCGGCGTGCTGAACACCGGCTTGCGGCGGAGGGCGCGGATACCGGTCTGGTCAAGCAGCGCCTCGGACTTGCGCACCTTTTCCTGGTGACGCTCACGGGCCTGCTTCTTCAGCATCTGCCGGCGCGCTTTCGGTTCGGGGTGGAATACCTTGGCCACCACCTGGTGCAGGCGCACGCGGTCAGCCTCGGACAAGGTGTCGAGCATGCTGCGATCCGCTTCGATGGCCTCCAGCAGGTCCAGCGCTTCGCGCAGGCGGTCTGCCAAGGGCAGGGCAGGGTCAACAGGTGTGGCGATGGTGTTCAAATGACAATCCGGAAAGAGCGGCGGCAAGCCGTGGATGGACAGCAGAGCGGTGACCGCCTCGATGCGGGTCCATGCTGTAGCAGGCCGGGAGCGCGTGGCCGGGGGCAATTGTCCCAGATATCAGGGGGTTGGCGCCAATCTGTGGCCGCCATGGGCGGCGCAGGCTGGTTTTTCGCCAACGTGCACGGCAGTGGTTCAGGCTGGAGGCGCAGCGGGAGCCGGGAAGCCACAGCGCCCGACACGCCTGCCATTGGCGCTCGGCTCTGATCCGCGCCGGCCATCTGGATTTGAAAGCGAATGGCCGCGCGGGCCCTCGGAGCGCACCGGCTTGTGTGCGGTAGCTCGTAGATGAATGAGTGTGGGCTGGCCGCGCGCGGACGCCAAACGCTGACCCCGGCAGCGCGGCGCTGCGCCCATGACTGGGCGAGCAGCGCCGGCTGGCGAACTAGTTCGAGGATCGACTGGACTGAGGTACTCGGCGTAGCTTGCTGACGTCATAGCCCATTGCCTGGATGCGCTGCACGGCACTTTGATAGTCGGCTTCGCTGACCTGCGGGGTGCGCGCCATGTACCAGACGTAATCCCGCTTGCTGCGCGCAACGATGGTTTGGGCGTAGCTGTCGTCCAGCCAGGCGATCACATACTCCGCCTTGATCGGCCAGATGAACTGCATGCCCCAGATGGCACCGTTGCCGTGCGCCTCCACCGTGCCGATCGGATGCATTGTCTTCTGCGCCGCATCGAAGCTGCCGTTGCGGTAGGTGAAGGTGGTCTGGATGCGCCCATCCGGGCGCAGCGCGTAACGCTCCACTGCATCGAAGGCCTTGCGCTCAGGCCGTGACGGAATGTGCGCGATCACATACCAGTCGCCCATGAAGCGCGGAATGTCGACCGAATCGGGGCGGGGCAGCGGCCGCGTTTCGGTGGTGCTGCAACCGCTGCCGAACAGGGCCACGGCCAATAGCGAAAGCAGGGAGACACCGCGCATGCTGCACCTCAGTTGGGTCGAAAAAGGTAGTGCGCCACCAGCCATTCCTGGCCATCTGCATAGCCAAACAATTCGGCGCAGGCCATCCAGAACATGCGCCAACGTTGCCACCATATTTTTGCATCGGCCTGCCCGTAGGTGGCCTCCAGCACGGCCATCACCTCCACTCGCGCTGCATCCTGGTTGGCCAGCCAGAGATTGGCGGTGCGCTGGTAATGTCTGCCGTCCAGCAGCCAGCGTTTCTCCAGGTGCAGGTCACGCTGGAAGTGCAGTAGGGTGTCCACCGAGGGCATGAGCCCGCCGGTAAAGAAGTGCCGGCCCATCCAGTTGTCACCACCCACAGTCTCGAATGGGTACATCTGCGTCCGGTGGGCGAAGATATGCACGAACAACGCACCGTCGGGCTTCAGCCAGCGGGCTATTCGCGACAGCAGGCGCTCGTAGTTGCGCACGTGTTCAAACATTTCCACCGACACGCAGCGGTCGAAATGCGCGGCGGAAAACTCAAGTTCGTTCACATCGCAGGTGAGCACGTCCACGTTGCTTAGGCCGCGTGCGTCGCACTGGGACAGGATGTGCTCCCGTTGGCTGTGGGAATTGGACACGGCGGTGATCCGTGCATGCCGGTAGTGCTCGGCCATCCACAGGGTCAACGAGCCCCAGCCGCAGCCCAGCTCGAGGATATGCTGGCCATCGCGCAGTCCGGCACGTTGCGCATAGAGCGTCAGCATTTCGTCCTCGGCCTGGTCCAGGCTCTCCTCGCCGGTGGGGAAGTAGCAACTGCTGTATTTGAGCTGTTTGCCGAGGCAGGCCTGGAAGAAGGCGGCTGGTACTTCGTAATGCTGGCGGTTGGCCGCATCCACATGCAACGCCAGTGGGCTGCTGGACAGCTCGGCGATGCGCCGGCTGAAGCGCTCCGACTGCGCCTCGACACCACCTTCGGTTTCCTCATGCAAGCGTTGCGTGCACAAGTGGCGGATCCCCGCACGCAGTGCGGCATCGGGTACCAACCCACGCTCGGCCCAGGCCACCATGCCGGTCTCGGCATCCGCGGCGGGGTGCAGTGATGCGCTGTCGGTCATGGCGAATGCTCCTTGGAAGGCTTGGGAATCCAGGGGAAAAACATCGGCGTACTGCGTTGGTAGGTGCGATAGTCATCACCGCGGCTGCGCAGTGCCTGCTTCTCGGTAAAGGGGATGCCGCTGAGATAGCGTAGAAACAGGTACATCAACACCGGCCCGGCCCACGCCAGCCACCACAGTGGCGAACCCACTGCTAGCAGTACGTAGGTGAACCAGTGCAGCCATTCAAAGAAATAATTCGGATGACGCGAGTAGCGCCACAGCCCGTCGCGGCAGGTGCGGCCACGGTTGGCAGGATCGGCGCGGAAGCGCGCCAGTTGCCTGTCGGCCAGGGTTTCACCGGCAACGCTCAGCAGCCACACTGCTGCCGCTGCAACAACCCAGGCACGCATATGCGGATTCGGGTTCAACGCCACCGCGATGAAGGGCAGCGCGAACAGCAGGATCAGCATCGCCTGTGCCATGAAAAAACCGGATATCTTGCCTTGGTGTCCCTGCCAGTGCTCGCGCAGGTAGCGGTAGCGGCCGTCTTCTTCCTCGCTGCGCACCCTGTGCCACAGATGCAGCGCCAGGCGGCTGCCCCACAAGCCCGCCAGTACGCCGAGCGCGATACGTGGCAGCCAGGCACCGTCGCCCAGCAGCGCCAGCAACACTGCCGACATGGCCAAACCCAAGGCCCACAGCACGTCGACAATGCCGATATTGCGATGCCGGCGATGCCACAGCCAACCCAAGCCCATCAGAACGATGGCACCGGCCAACACCCAGATCAGATCTTTCATGGCGACACTCCACCCGCAGGATGAAAGGCTGCAGTGCGTGACCAATGGCGTGCCGCACCACACAGCAACGGCAGGGCGATACCCCAGCACACGCCGAGCAGCAGCACGCCGTGCCATGCGGGCGGCGTGAACTGCACCGCGTTGAAACCCCGCGCAGCGGACAGGTAGGCCAGCGGGGCCAGCGGCAGGCCGAATACCGCGGGCAGCAAAGCGTGGCGTTGCAGGAATGCCATCGAGCCGGTAATCGTCATCGCGAACGAGGCCCACAGCGCCATTATCCAGGGCGGTGGCGCCCAGCCCAGCGGCGCGGCGGCGTAGCGCACGCTGCCAGTGGCCGCCGCCAGGCCGTCCACCAGCCATGCGCAGACCAAGGCCAGTGCCAGCAGGCGCAGATCCACCCTCGGTTGTGCCGAGCTGGCTAGCTGGCTGCCCACGTAGAGCGTTGCCGCCAGCAGCGCCGGCCATTGCCAGCCGCGCCCGGCGCCGGCCACGGCGCATAGCCAGACCAGTTGGTTGCCGAGCAGGTTGGCCCACATGCGCATGTCAGCACCGGTCCGTTGCAGAATGGTCCGGCCGATGACCGGGGCGCGCCAGCAGCAGGTGCGAGACGCCAATGGAACGTTCCAGGAAGCCACCTTCGCAGTACGCCAGGTAGAACTCCCAGGAGCGGCAGAAGCCGGCGCTGAATCCCTGCGCATGCACCGCGGGCAGTTGCACCAGGAAACGCCGGCGCCAGGCGCGCAGGGTCAGCGCATAGGAGTGGCCGAAGTCCTGCTGGGCGATCAGCTGCAGGTCGCTGGCGCGGGTCTTGGCGGCGATGATTGCGTTGATGGAGGGGATGAAGCTACCGGGGAACACATAGCGTTTGATGTAATCCACGCTGGACCGGGCCTGCTCATAGCGGTGATCCTCGATGGTGATGGCCTGCAGCAGCGCGACGCCGTTCGGCTTCAACAAGCGCTGCAAGGTGGCCATGTAGACGTCGAGGTATTCGGCACCGATAGCCTCGATCATCTCGATGGATACGAGCTTGTCGAACTGCCCCTGCAGGTCGCGGTAGTCCTGCATCAGCAGGGTGATGCGGTCCTGCAACCCGGCGGCCGCGACGCGCTGGGATGCCAGTGCGTGCTGCTCCGCCGAGATGGTGGTGCTGGTGACATGGCAGCCATAGTGCTGGGCGGCGTGCAGTGCAAAGCCACCCCAGCCGGTGCCTATTTCGACCACGCGGTCACCCGGCTGCAGGTTCAGCTGCTGGCAGATGCGGTCCAACTTGCGGGTGGACGCGGCCTCCAGCGTGTCTTCGTCGCTGCTGAACAGCGCCGAGGAATACATCAGGTCCGGCGACAGGAACAGCGCGAAAAAGTCGTTGCCCAGATCGTAATGGGCGGCGATGTTACGCCGGCTGCCTTCGCGGCTGTTGCGGCGCAGGCGGTTCCAGCCGCGCAGCAGCCAGCCACCGGCGCGCGCCGGCCCATGTTCCATCGCGTCCAGCAGCTCTCGGTTGCGTACCAGCAAGCGCACCAGCGCCACCAGATCGTCGCAGTGCCAGTCGCCGTGGATATAACTCTCGCCGGCACCGACGCTGCCTTGTGCGGCAACCTTCCGGTAGAACGCGGGGTTGTGGATGGTGACCGTGACCTGCAGTGCGTCGGGCTCACCCAACAGCACTTCGCCGATGGCATCGCGTACGCGCAACTGTCCCGAACGCAGCGGCGCCAGCTGTGC
>NZ_LDJJ01000029.1 GCF_001431465.1 Stenotrophomonas terrae
CGCCGCTCCCACAAGAGCACCCGCAGTTTTGTAGGAGCGGCGTGAGCCGCGAAGCTCGGGTCAATGAATAAACAGACTTCTGTCACCTGACAATGCATCAGCTTCGCGGCTGATGCCGCTCCTCCCCCCTACCATCGCTGCAATCGCCACCACGGCTTCTGCATACAACAAAAAACCCCGGCTTTCGCCGGGGTTTTTCGGTCAAGCTTTTACTACCCAGCTACAACTCAGGCGTTGACCGTATCGGCCACTTCCTTGTAATCGCTGATCTGGTCGAAGTTCATGTAGCGGTAGATCTCGCTGCCAGCCGAGTCCAGCACGCCGATGTCGGCCATGTACTCTTCCTTGGTCGGGATGCGACCCAGACGCGAGCAGATTGCGGCCAGTTCGGCCGAACCCAGGTACACGTTGGTGTTGCGGCCCAGACGGTTGGGGAAGTTGCGGGTCGAGGTCGACATCGCGGTGGAGCCCTCGCGGATCTGCGCCTGGTTGCCCATGCACAGCGAGCAGCCCGGCATTTCCATGCGCGCGCCAGCGGCGCCGAAGGTGCCGTACACGCCTTCCTTGGTCAGCTCGGAGGCATCCATCTTGGTCGGCGGGGCAACCCACAGACGGGTCGGGATGTCACGCTTGCCTTCCAGCAGCTTGGCAGCGGCACGGAAGTGACCAATGTTGGTCATGCACGAACCGATGAACACTTCGTCGATCTTGGCACCAGCAACTTCGGACAAGGTCTTCACGTCATCCGGGTCGTTCGGGCAGGCCACGATCGGCTCGTGGATGTCGGCCAGGTCGATCTCGATGACGGCAGCGTATTCCGCGTCGGCATCGCCCTGCAGCAGTTCCGGGTTGGCCAGCCAGGCTTCCATCTTCTCGATGCGACGGGCCAGCGAACGGGCGTCCTGGTAACCCTCGGCAATCATCCACTTCAGCAGCGTGATGTTGCTGGTCAGGTACTCGATGATCGGCTCCTTGTTCAGGTGCACCGAGCAACCCGCCGCCGAACGCTCAGCCGAGGCATCGGACAGTTCAAATGCCTGCTCGACCTTCAGATCCGGCAGACCTTCGATTTCCAGGATGCGGCCGGAGAAGATGTTCTTCTTGCCAGCCTTGGCCACGGTCAGCAGACCGGACTTGATGGCATACAGCGGGATGGCGTTGACCAGATCACGCAGGGTCACGCCCGGCTGCATCTTGCCCTTGAAGCGCACCAGCACCGACTCCGGCATGTCCAGCGGCATCACGCCGGTGGCAGCGGCGAAGGCAACCAGGCCCGAACCGGCCGGGAACGAAATGCCGACCGGGAAACGGGTGTGTGAGTCACCACCGGTACCGACGGTGTCCGGCAGCAGCATGCGGTTGAGCCAGCTGTGGATCACGCCGTCGCCCGGACGCAGCGAGACGCCGCCACGGGTGGAGATGAACTCCGGCAGGGTGTGGTGGGTCTTCACGTCCACCGGCTTCGGGTAGGCAGCGGTGTGGCAGAACGACTGCATCACCAGGTCGGCCGAGAAGCCCAAGCAGGCCAGGTCCTTCAGCTCGTCACGGGTCATCGGACCGGTGGTGTCCTGCGAGCCCACCGAGGTCATCTTCGGTTCGCAGTAGGTGCCCGGGCGCATGCCCTTGCCTTCCGGCAGGCCACAGGCGCGGCCAACCATCTTCTGCGCCAGCGAGTAGCCCTTGCCGGTATCGGCCGGCTGCACCGGCAGACGGAACAGGTCGGTCACCGGCAGGCCCAGTGCTTCGCGCGCCTTGGCGGTCAAGCCGCGGCCGATGATCAGCGGAATGCGGCCACCGGCGCGCACTTCGTCGAACAGCACTTCGCTCTTGACCTGGAATTCGGCGATCACTTCACCGTTCTTCAGGGCCTTGCCGTCGTACGGACGCAGCTCGACGACATCGCCGTGCTCCATCTTCGACACGTCCAGCTCGATCGGCAGTGCGCCGGCGTCTTCCATGGTGTTGTAGAAGATCGGGGCGATCTTCGAACCCAGGCACACGCCGCCGAAGCGCTTGTTCGGGATGAAGGGGATGTCTTCACCGGTGAACCACAGCACCGAGTTGGTGGCGGACTTGCGGCTGGAACCGGTGCCGACCACGTCGCCGACGTAGGCAACCAGGTGGCCCTTTTCCTTCAGCGAGAGGATTTCCTGGATCGGGCCGCGCTTGCCGTCTTCTTCCGGCACGAACGGTGCGTCGGGACGCTTGTTCTTCAGCATCGCCAGGGCGTGCAGCGGGATGTCGGGGCGGGTGGTGGCGTCCGGTGCCGGCGACAGGTCGTCGGTATTGGTTTCGCCCGGCACCTTGAACACGGTGATGGTCAGGCTCTGCGGCACTTCCGGCTTGCTGGTGAACCACTCGGCATCAGCCCAGCTCTGCAGCACGCCCTGTGCATGGGCGTTGCCGGCCTTGGCCTTTTCCTGCACGTCGTGGAAGGCATCGAATACCAGCAGGGTGTGCTTCAGGCCGTTGGCGGCAATGGCGCCCACTTCGGCGTCGTCCAGCAGCTGGATCAGCGGAGCGACGTTGTAGCCGCCCAGCATGGTGCCCAGCAGTTCGGTGGCGCGCGCGCGGCTGATCAGCGCGTTCTTCTCGCTGCCGAAGGCAATGGCGGCCAGGTACGAGGCCTTGACCTTGGCGGCGTCATCGACGCCGGCCGGCACGCGGTGGGTGATCAGGTCGAGCAGGAACTCGGCCTCGCCAGCCGGCGGGTTCTTCAGCAGCTCGATGACGTCGGCCGTCTGCTGTGCAGTCAGCGGCAACGGCGGGATGCCAAGCGCGGCGCGCTCGGCTACGTGGTGGCGGTAGGCTTCCAACATGACAACTCCCGGGTGTAACGGTTAAAGAATGGATGGGCTCAGGCTTGCGGCACGATCAGCTTCAAGCCCTTGAAGTAATCGCGATAAAACGTGTCGTTCCAGGTGATCAGGCCGTCGCACTGAAGCAGTGCGTGGGCGCCCACCATGAAATCGTCGATGCGGCGGGTATCGCCGCTGCGTTGCCGGTGGCGGCGGTGCATCTCGCCGGCACGCAACGCGGATTTGGCTTCCAGCGGATTGAAATGGACGCCCATTTCTTCCAGCGCTTCCTGCACCTGCGCCCCGCCGCGCAGCGAGGCGCAGATCTCGGCCAGGGTGGTACCGCAGATGACCACCCGGCCGCCGACCAAGGCCTGCCGCAGGCAGGCCTCCACCGCGTCGGCACGGGGGCCGTCGCTGAGCAGTTCGATCAGGACCGGGGAGTCGACGGCGATCATGCCTCGTCGGCCTCGTCACGGACGGTACGCACGGCCTGTTCGGCCGAGTCGAAACCGTCCAGTGCGAACTTGCCGCGGGCGCGCGAAATGGCATCGTCCACGCTCTTGCGCAGGATGATGCGGCTGCCGTCCAGCTCGACCTTGAGCTGGGTGCCCTTGGTCAGGCCCAGGGCATCACGTACGGCCTTGGGCAGGGTGATCTGCCCGCGTTCAGCTACGGTGGCTTCCATGGGACCTCCAATGAAGTATGCATGAATTATACATACTTTCGCAGGCATACCCCAAACACCACCCCGTAGTGCCGAGCCATGCTCCGCAGAGGCCTTACCAGCAATCCCTCACCTGTAGTGCCGAGCCATGCTCGGCAGGGGCCGTACCGGTAAAGCCCCTGCCGAGCATGGCTCGGCACTACAGTTGAAGCCTCCGCGGAGCGCCTCTTGGCACCTCCGCTTGCGCCCATACCCCTACCCTTCGTCAACACTCCCGCATGTACATGGCCGCAACATGCCGTTGCCTAAACTGACGCCCGCAACCATGCGCCGGAAGGTGGGTGCTTCGTCCATACTCGGATGGCATTCACTGACAGGGCCCATGGCTCTGGAAAGCCCGCGCGGCGCCCTGGCTCCGCGGCAAGCCATCTGTACTAAGAGGAGTCAGCTGTATGAGCGATACATTCTCCACCCGTAGCCAACTGGAGGTTGGCGGCCAGCAGTACACCTACTGCAGCCTTCCCAAGCTCGGCAAGAAGTTCGACATCTCCCACCTTCCCTATTCGATGAAGATCCTGCTGGAGAACCTGCTCCGGCACGAGGACGGCGGCCAGACCGTCGGCCCGGACCACATCGAAGCGGTGGCCCGCTGGAATCCCAAGGCCGAGCCCGATACCGAAATCGCCTTCATGCCGGCCCGCGTGGTGCTGCAGGATTTCACCGGCGTGCCCTGCGTGGTCGACCTTGCCGCGATGCGCGATGCAGTGACCAAGCTGGGCGGCAATGCCGCACAGATCAACCCGCTGATCCCCTCCGAGCTGGTCATCGACCACTCCGTGCAGGTGGACGTGTTCGGCCGCCCGGACGCATTGGACCTCAACGGCAAGATCGAGTTCGAGCGCAACCGCGAGCGTTACAGCTTCCTGCGCTGGGGCCAGAAGGCCTTTGAGAACTTCAAGGTGGTGCCGCCCAATACCGGCATCGTCCACCAGGTGAACCTGGAAAACCTCGCCCGCGTGGTGATGGAACGGCAGATCGACGGCAGCAACTGGGCCTTCCCGGACACCGTGTTCGGCACCGACTCGCACACCACCATGATCAACGGCATCGGCGTGCTGGGCTGGGGCGTGGGCGGCATCGAGGCCGAGGCCGCAATGCTGGGCCAGCCCTCGTCGATGCTGATCCCGCAGGTGGTCGGCTTCAAGCTGACCGGCAAGCTGCCCGAAGGCACCACCGCCACCGACCTGGTGCTGACCGTCACCCAGATGCTGCGCAAGCTCGGTGTAGTCGGCAAGTTCGTCGAGTTCTACGGCGAGGGTCTGCAGCACCTGCCGCTGGCCGACCGCGCCACCATCGCCAATATGGCCCCGGAATACGGCGCCACCTGCGGCATCTTCCCGATCGATGCCGAGTCGCTGACCTACCTGCGCCTGTCCGGCCGCAGCGAGGCGCAGATCAACCTGGTCGAAGCGTATGCCAAGGCCCAGGGCCTGTGGCACGACGCCAACAGCCCGCACGCGCAGTACAGCGCCACGCTGGAACTGGACATGGGCGACGTCAAGCCGTCCATGGCCGGCCCCAAGCGCCCGCAGGACCGCGTGCTGCTGGAAGACGTGCACAGCAACTTCGCCGAAGCCCTGACCAGCCTGACTGCCAACCGCAAGTCCAAGGTGGGCTGCGCGGTGCAGGAGTTCGATGAGGAAGGTGGCGACCAACCGCAGGCCAAGCGCCTGGCGGCCAAGCCCATCTCCAAGATCCGCATCAACGACGAAGACACCGAACTGTCTGACGGCTCGGTGGTGATCGCCGCCATCACCTCGTGCACCAACACCTCCAACCCGGCGGTGATGCTGGGCGCCGGCCTGTTGGCGCGCAATGCCGCCCGCATCGGCCTGAAAGCCAAGCCGTGGGTGAAGACCTCGCTCGGCCCGGGTTCGCGCGTGGTGACCGACTATCTGGAAAAGGCCGGCGTACTGACCGACCTGGAGAAGCTGGGCTTCTTCGTGGTGGGCTATGGCTGCACCACCTGCATCGGCAACTCCGGCCCGCTGCCGGAAGCCGTGTCCGCCGGCATTGCCGAGAACGAACTGGTGGTGGCGTCGGTACTGTCCGGCAACCGCAACTTCGAAGGCCGCGTGCATCCGGAAGTGAAGGCCAATTACCTGGCCTCGCCGCCACTGGTGGTGGCCTACGCCATTGCCGGCACGGTCAATATCGACCTGACCACGCAGCCGCTGGGCAAGGGCAGCGATGGCAAGGACGTCTACCTGCGTGACATCTGGCCGAGCAACAAGGAGATCGGCGACACCATCGCTGCCACCGTCGGCCCGGAAATGTTCAAGCAGAACTACGCCGACGTGTTCAAGGGCGACACCCGCTGGGCGCAGATCGAATCGCCGGAAGGCCAGGCCTATGCCTGGAGTGGCGACTCGACCTACATCAAGAACCCGCCCTACTTCGACGGCATGACCATGCAGGTCGGCAGCATCAGCGACATCCATGGCGCACGGGTAATGGGCCTGTTTGGTGACTCGATCACCACCGACCATATTTCCCCGGCCGGCAACATCAAGAAGGATTCGCCGGCGGGCCGCTTCCTGCAATCGCGCGGCGTGCAGCCGGCCGACTTCAACAGCTACGGCAGCCGCCGCGGCAACGATGACGTGATGGTGCGCGGCACCTTCGCCAACATCCGCATCAAGAACCTGATGTTTGGCGGCGAAGAAGGCGGCAATACGCTGTATTACCCGCCGGGCAGCAACACCGGTGAGAAGCTGGCCATCTATGATGCAGCGATGAAGTACAAGGCTGACGGTGTGCCGCTGGTGGTACTGGCGGGCAAGGAATACGGCACCGGCTCCTCGCGTGACTGGGCGGCCAAGGGCACCAACCTGCTGGGCGTCAAAGCGGTCATGGCCGAGAGCTTCGAGCGCATCCACCGTTCGAACCTGGTCGGCATGGGCGTGCTGCCGCTGCAGTTCCATGAAGGCGAGAACGCCCAGACCCTGGGCCTGGATGGTTCGGAAGTGTTCGACGTCACCGGTCTGGACGACGGCAAGGCCAAGAGCGCAACCGTCACTGCCACCAAGGCCGATGGCAGCAAGAAGAGCTTCACTGCCAAGGTGCTGCTGCTGACGCCGAAGGAAGTGGAGTACTTCCGCAATGGTGGCTTGCTGCAGTATGTGCTGCGGCAGCTGGCTGGGAAGAAGGCGGCCTGATTCATCACGTTTGAATCTGGATGCCGATGAATGAAGAACGCCCCGGTTGGGGCGTTCTTTTTTTTGCGAGGGCGTGTTTGTTGTAGAGGCGATGAGCGAAAGCTACCCCTCTCCCCAACCCCTCTCCCGCAAGGGGAGAGAGGCTTAAGCTGCAATCGCACGCAATGCTTGAGCTTGTGGTGTCCTGAGCCCCTCTCCCCTTGCGGGGCGGTTGAGAGCAGCTTGCGAACCATTGGTTCGCTGCTCTCAGAGCGCCTTAGCGCAAGCGAAGGCCGGGGC
>NZ_LDJJ01000003.1 GCF_001431465.1 Stenotrophomonas terrae
GAGCATGGCTCCGCTCTACAGGTGAAGCCGAAGCCATGCCGCCCTGTTGTGCCGAGCCATGCTCGGCAGGGGCTTTACCGGTAATGCCTCTGCCGAGCATGGCTCGGCACTACAAAACAAGGCAAAAAAAAGCGCGGATCGCTCGATCCGCGCTTGAGACGACGAGGGAGAGAGGGACTCGCCGGCTCTTTACTCAATAATTCAGGTTCTGCTGCCAGTAGGTTTCAATCTGGCGCACCAACGGATCCGGCAGTGGCACGTAGTCCAGCTGGCGGGCCTGGGCGTCGCCGTTGGCGTAGATCCAACGGAAATACTCAACCGTTGCCTTGGCACCTTCAGCGCTCTTGGGCTGCTTGCGCATCAGGATGAAGTTGGTGGCGGTGATCGGCCATGCCTGCTCGCCCGGGGCGTTGGTCATCACCAGGTAGAAGTCACGGGCGTTGGCCCAGTCAGCGCTGGCAGCGGCAGCCGAGAAGCTCTCGTCACGCGGCTGTACGAAGTTGCCGGCGGCGTTCTTCATGCGCGAGAAGGTCAGGCGGTTCTGCAGTGCGTAGGAGAACTCGACGTAGCCGATCGAACCCTTGATCTGCTTGACGTAAGCGGCCACGCCTTCGTTGCCCTTGCCGCCGATGCCGGCCGGCCACTGCACGCTGGTGCCTTCGCCGACGCTGGTCTTCCAGTCGGCATTGACCTTGGACAGGTAGTTGACGAAGTTGAAGGTGGTGCCCGAACCGTCGGAGCGGTGCACGACGGTGATCTTGGTATCCGGCAGGGTCAGGCCGGCGTTCAGCGCGACGATGGCCGGATCATTCCACTTGGTGATCTTGCCCAGGAAGATATTGGCCAGGGTCGGGCCGTCCAGCTTCATCGCACCCGGCTCGACGCCAGCAACGTTGAGCACCGGCACCACACCGCCGATCACCGACGGGAACTGCACCAGGCCTGCCGAGGCCAGCTCTTCGGGCTTGAGCGGCGCGTCGGACGAGCCGAAGTCGACGGTGTTGGCCTTGATCTGCGCGATACCGCCGCCGGAGCCGATCGACTGGTAGTTCACGCGCTTGCTGGTGGCGGCGTTGTAATCGGCCGACCACTTGGACATGACCGGGTAGATGAAGGACGCGCCGGCGCCCGTGACATCGGCAGCGTTGGCGGCGAACACGGACGACGCAGCGAGAATGGCGATGGCTGCGCGCGATTTGATGGCGTGGATCACAAGTGGCTCCTGGGAGGTGTGAATGTGCGGTGAGTTCCGCCCGGCGCCTATTCCATAACGATTTGATGACAATGCAGCGTCTGTCATATGACGTTCAAATGACAGCAGCTTCCCCGCTCAGAATGTGGCCTCGATTGCGCTGGGCAGCGGATAACTGCGGCCCTGTGCACGCAGGTTGAAACTGCGCACCGGCAGCTCCTGGCGATCTTCGACGCAGTCGCCGGCGGCATCCTTGTGGCTGACAGTGCTGGTACTGCGCTCGCGTACTGTCAGCGTTGCCCAGCCTTGTGCCGGCAGCGGGCCCACTTCCAGCGTGCGCTTTGTTTCATTGAATTCACCGGCACAGCGGGTGTCCCATTCGCCGCCGCTGCGGGAGACGACGATCTGCCCGGTGATGGCCTTCAGCGCAGTGCCGTCGAACACCAGTAGCTGCAGGCGGGTATCACTGAAGGGATTGGGCTGCGAGGAGTTGCTGCGCGAACTGCGGATGCCGAAGGCGCGCACATCGGGCGCCAGGCGATAGCGCGCGGTATCCAGGCTCACGCTGTTTACCCGGATGGCATCGCTGCTCATCAGCTCCGGCAGGCGCAGGCCAGCACGCGGGCGCAGCGTGGCACTGTCCACAATCAGCACATCCAGATCGCCTTGTTGAACGTCGCCGTTGAATTCTTCCGGGCCCAGTACCGGCACCGCCATCAAGGTCAACGACGCGTCCGCTGGCCAGACCCGACAAGCGGCGCGCTCTACGTCGATGGCCCAGCCGGGGCGATCGGGCAGGGCATTGATATCGCGTTGCGCATAGGCCTGGGCGATGCGCGCAGCGCTGTCATCGCCACAGTCCTGGGCGACGCTGGTGAAGGGCAGGCAGAGCAGCAGTACAAGCAGGCAGGTGCGCATGGATCCGTCCGGTTGATGCGCCCCTGAGGTTTGTTGTGGGAGCGGCGTGAGCCGCGAAGCTTACACAGCTTCAGATCGCCGGGGACAACCGCCTCGTCGCAGCTGTCGGCATGTGGGAGCGGCGTAAGCCGCGAAGCCGACAGATCTTCAGATCGCAGGGTCAGCGTACGCATCCAGACCATCAGCTTCGCGGCTTACGCCGCTCCCACAACGATGCCGGTCCAGCGGAACAAAGAACGCCCCTTGCGGGGCGTTCCAGGTATTGCAGGCAGCGATTGCTTACCAGAAGAACTGCAGGCGGGCTTCCAGGATGTCCGGCTTGTCGCTGACGAACTTCTTGCTGGCCGAGGCGTATTTGTTGCTGTCGACCATCACGTAGTTCAGCGAGGCCTTGAAGTTGGAGCGCCAGTACCAGTTGGCACCGACGGTCCAGATGTCCATCTTGCCGCCGAGCACGCCGTCCACCAGCGGGGTGCCGCCGACAATCGCCGGTGCCTTCAGGCCGCCGTCGTTGAGATCGATGTGATCGAAACGTGCGCCCAGCTGCCACATGCCGCGGCCCGGTTCGTCCGGCAGGCCCAGGCTCGAGGTGCCGCCCTTGTAGCCCCAGGTCTCGCCGGTGACATTCCACACGCCGCTGATGTAATAGCCGTCGGTGCTGTAGTTGTCGTGGTCGTAGCGCTTGGCCTTGGAGCTGTAGTACTCGCCCTGGGCCTTGAACGGGCCACGCACGTACATGGCTTCGGCGCCGATGGTGCTCAGGCGGTCGGTGTCCTTCAGGTCGCCACTGTCGACCAGGCGCACGGTGGCAAGGTCGGCGTTCGGGCGCGCGCGCAGGCGCAGCAGGTCGGCGTCGGTGTCGTAATCGACGTAGCTCAAACCCAGGTGCAGGATGTTGCCCTTCTCGTTGATCGGGGCGAAGGTGCCGCGCACGCCGTAGCCGCTGCCGTGGGCCAGGTCACGGGTCAGCTCGCGGCCGAAGGCCGAAGCGGTGACTGACCAGTTGGCATCGCCGAGGCCGTAGCCGACGCCGAGGCGGCGGGCGACCGCATAGGTATTGGTGACGGTGGCCTTGGAGATGAAGTCGTTGTTCTTGGTGCTGGACAGTTCTTCCAGGCTGTTGGGCTGCTTGAACTGGCCGGCCTGCAGGAAGTGGTTGCTGTTGCCGCCCAGCTTGTACTTGACGTTGGTGTCCAGGAACTTGTCGGCCTTGGCGTCGTAGCCAACCACCCACTCGATGTTGCCCGGGCCCTTGCCCTTCAGCACCAGCTCGGCGCGACGCAGCTCGAACTCGCTGTCCTTGCCGTTCTTGGCGACGCCGTTCAGATCGGCCTTGTCATTGCTGAACCAATTGCCGTCAGCCTGTACCAGGCCTTCAAAGGTGATCTCGGAACCGCCAATAACGTCGATGGCGACTTCAGCGTGTGCAGCCGGCGCGAACAGTGCAGCAGCCACGGCCGCAGTAAGGAGTTGGCGATGCAGTTTCATTGGGTGGGTAGCCTTGCAGGCGGTTGGAGGTTGCTGCGAAGGCTAGGGCGTAAAGATTGCGTAAATGTGACAGTCCGGCGACCAGCTTGCGCCCGCCAGCGCAAGGACCTGCGTATTGGGCCTTGGCGCTGTTACCGGAACGTGTCGTCCAGATGGCAGCCGCCGGCGCTCATGCAGCGTCGGCGGTCTTGTCCTTGAACTGGCACAGATCGCGGATAACACATTGCGGGCAATCCGGCTTGCGCGCCTTGCAGACATAACGCCCGTGCAGGATCAGCCAGTGGTGCGCATCCTGCAGGAACTCGGCGGGGATCACCTTCATCAAGCCATCCTCAACCGCGCGCACGTCCTTGCCGGGTGCCAGCCCGGTGCGGTTGGCGACGCGGAAGATATGCGTGTCCACCGCCATGGTCGGCTGGCCGAAGGCGGTGTTGAGCACCACGTTGGCGGTCTTGCGGCCGACCCCTGGCAATGCTTCCAGTGCGGCGCGCTCGGCCGGCACTTCGCCGCCGTACTTCTCGACCAGGATCGCGCAGGCGGCAATCACGTTCTTGGCCTTGGCGTTGAACAGGCCGATGGTGGCGATGTAAGGCTTCAGTCCTTCCTCGCCCAAGGCAAGAATGGCCTGGGCGGTATTGGCCACCGGGAACAGCTTGCGGGTGGCCTTGTTGACGCCCACATCGGTGGCCTGTGCCGACAAGGTCACCGCAACCAGCAGCTCGAACGGCGAGCTGTATTCCAGCTCGGTGGTGGGGTGCGGGTTGAGCTCGCGCAGGCGGGTGAACATCTCCAGCACCTGCGCAGCGCTCATGCGCTTGCTGCCACGGCTTGCCAGTGGCTTGCGTGGCGCAGGTTTGGGAGTGGTGGCCTGCTTGCTGGCGATGGGCTTGGCGCCGGTCTTTTTTGCGATCACTTTTTTGCCGACAGCCTTCTTGGCCGCCGCCTTTTTCACGGGTGCTGCTTTCATGCGTTGGGGTTCCCTGCCGCGCGTGCCTTGGCCCGGGCCAGGATGACTGCCGCCGCCGAGGGCAGGGCGGGTTTGCTGTCGGCGGTAGGCGGTGGTGCGCGGCGTGCCTGGCGCTCAGCCGCGCGCCGTTCGAGGCGGGCGGCACGTGCCCGGTAACGCTCGCGTGCGGCCCACGCCGTGCGCAGCTGCTGCTGGGCCAATTGCAGCTGCTGCGGCAGCTGCGGGTAGGCCGGATCCAGCAGCGCATCGCCGGGCTGTGGCAGGTAGTCCATCAGCCCGGCGCGCAGCGCTGCATCCAGATCATCGTCCAGCACAAATTGCAGCAACTGGCGGGGTGGGGTGCTTGCGGTAACCATGGACAACTCAGTGGTTCTTGAATTCCGGTTTGCGGCGTTCCAGGAAGGCGCTGGTGCCTTCACGCATGTCCTGGGTGGAAAACACCAGGCCGAACTGCGCGCTTTCGTATTCCAGCCCTTCCTCGATGCCGCATTCGCCGCCGACATTGATCGCATCCAGAATGCCGCGCAGGGCCAACGGTGCGGCATTGGCCAGCTGTTCGGCCAGCTGGGTGGTCTGCGCTTCCAGCTCGGTAGCGGCAACCACGCGGTTGACCAGGCCCAACTGCAGCGCACGCTCGGCGCTGATCGGCGCGCCCAGCAGGCACAACTCCAGCGCAGCGGCGCGGCCGCCCAGGCGCAGCAGGCGCTGGGTGCCACCAAATCCCGGCACCAGGCCGAGGTTGATTTCCGGCTGGCCCAGCTTGGCGCTGTCGGCGGCGATGCGCAGGTGGCAGGCCATGGCCAGTTCCATGCCGCCGCCCAGCGCAAAACCATTGATCATGGCGATCACCGGCTTGTTCAGGCGCTCGATACGGCGCATCAGGCGCTGGCCGACCAGCGAGAAATCGCGGCCCTGGACCGGGGTCAAGGTATTCATTTCGGAGATATCCGCGCCGGCGACGAAGGCTTTGCTGCCGGCCCCGGTCAGAACCACGACTCTTACGTCTGCGGCCTGGGCCGCCTCGGCAAAGGCTGCATCCAGCGTTTCCAGGGTCTGGCGGTTGAGCGCATTGAGCTTTTCCGGGCGCTGCACCGTGATGGTGCGGATGCCTGCGTGGGTGCTGATCGAAACCGGTGCATCGGACATACGGGCGGAACCTCAAAACGTTAAAAAAAAGTGAGGAATTGAACTCTTTTAACCGACGGCGGTCATAGAACGCGTCGTCAGTGGCGGACAGCCTTTGTGACGGCTATCCTAACCCGTCGCCTCTAGCGGCATGTTTGCCCTGAGACACCTTTCCTGGAGAACTGTTTGATGAAGTTGCGTTCTATCGCGGTCGCCGTGGCCGCCCTGGCCGTCACCGGCACTGCTTTCGCCCAGGACATCGCGTCCGAGAAGGGCAAGCTGAGCTATTACTTCGGCTATGACTACGGCAACAACCTGGCCGAGCTCACTGGCCGTGGCGAACAGCTGGATATCGCTTCGGTGGTCAAGGGCCTGCAGGACGCCTATGCCAAGAAGCAGCCGGCCATCACCGCCGATCAGCTGAAGCCGGCCGTGGAAGCGTTCCAGCGTCGTGAGCAGAGCCGTGCCCAGGCTGCCAAGGCCGAGTACGAAAAGGCCGCTGCCGAAAACAAGACCCGCAGTGACCAGTTCATTGCCGCCAACAAGGCCAAGGCCGGCGTGCAGACCCTGGCCAGCGGCGTGCAGTATCGTGTGATCGAAGCCGGTGCCGGTGCCAAGCCGACCCAGGCCAGCACGGTTGCGCTGGAAGTTGCCGGTCCGTTCCCGTACGGCCAGCGTCCGACCGAAGCACGTCCGGCCCAGTCGATCCCGTCGATCAAGCTGAGCGAAGTCGAGATGGCTGCCATGCGCGAAACCCTGCTGCAGATGCCGGCCGGCGCCAAGTGGGAAGTCACCCTGCCGCCGGAAAAGGCCTACGGTGCTGACCCGCGCACCCCGTTCCCGCCGAACGTGGCTGTGCAGTTCGAAATCAAGCTGGTCAGCGTCAAGTAATAGCGCGCCAGTGATGCAATAAAAAAAAGCGCCGGTGGCAACACCGGCGCTTTCTTTTTGCCTGCAATCGCATGTAGTGCCGAGCCATGCTCGGCAGGGGCTTTACCAGCGACACCAGGAGCAGCCCTTCATCATCGATCAGCCCGGTGCGCGCTACTGGCCAAGACCGCGGGAGCCGACCATCGAACTCGGGTAGTTGCAGAGCAGGTCGCTACCAGTGCTGTGCAAAACAAAAGAAGAGCCGGCGCCATAAAGGCGCCGGCTCTTTGTTCACAGTCCAGTGCTGATTCCGGAAGAGCTGCTGGTGTCGCTTGTGAAAGCCCTGCCGAGCATGGCTCGGCACTACCGGCAATCTCTTCCACTGGATTTACGGCGACGTCACCTTGGCCGCGCAGGTGCGGATGCCGGCTTGTTCGACCGTGCTGATCATGCTGGCCGCTTTCAACGAGGCAGCGGTGTCGTTCATGCAGCGCAGGTAGAGCGCCCGGTTGCCGTTGGCGGTGGTACGGCACAGGCGGTCCTGCGCCTGCACGTTGGCGCCTGCGATCAAGCCCGGGTTCTTGAACAGCTTCACCCCCGTATCGCAACTGCCGATGCGTGCGGTGCCTGCATTCAAGCTCCAACCTTCGTCGACAAACGCCGCCAGGGTCAGGTCAACCATGCGTCCTGCATCGGTGTTGGGACTGTTGGCCGGCTCCATCAACGCATCGGGTACCAGCACACTTTCAAAGTGCGAGAACGTGGATCCGCCTGCCACGATGGCCGGTGCATACAGCAACGGTCGTCCGCTGGAGTCGGCGCCGGCGAACTGACCGGCCACCTGGCCCAGCGCAGCGGTCAACGGTGTGCCTGCCTGCGCTGCTGTCTTGATCAGGTTGGCATCGGCCAGGTTGACGCTCAGGGTCGGGATGGTGGCATTGACGCTGGCATCTTCGGCCATGCCCGGTGCGGTGCCCGGGTCGCCGGAGCTGGCCACATTGCCGATGATGGCTGCAACCGCCCCTGCCGCCTGCGCATTGGCCGCCTTGATCTCAAACGCACAGCTGCCGCGATTGACGTAGGCCACCTTGCCACTGAGGCTGCCGGCAGGCAGGGCTTCACAGGCGTCGGCGGTGTCGGGACCGGTACCGTCGTTGGCAACCACAACCGGGCCGGCGAAGTTGGCCGGGGTGGCCGCAGGGCCGAACGAGGCGGTGCCGAAGAACTGCGTCTTCACGCTGCTGCCGTTGACCGACAGCACGACCGCCGGGTCGAGCCACTGCGGGGTCTGCGCGCGGGTGGTTGCGCCATTCCACGCAGGTGCACCGCGGGTCTTGATCGCGGTGACGCGCAGCGCGTTGGTCATGCTGGCTTCGGTGAAGCGCTTGCCGGACAGGTTGTCGAACGCGTTTTCGGTATAGACGTCCGAGTAGCCGTAGTACTGCGGAATGCCGACACGCTCACCCAAGCGGCCGGTGGTGTAGCCGACGAAGCCGGAGAAACCCAGGCCGTGGCCGATTTCATGCATCACCACATCCAGGAAGCTGATGAGGTTCTCCGGGGCGTTGCCGTCCAGCCCGTAATACCAGCCCGAGCCGGTCATGCATGGCGTGCCGTCCGGGTTGCTGCCACCCAGGTTGGCATTGAAGCGGCTGGTGATGTCGGTGCCGGCGGCACTGATGGTGATGCGACTGCCGTTGAGCGCGTTGGCCAGTGGGGCGTGATAGATCATGCCCAGCTCGGCGCCGGAGGGCGGCGTGGTTGCGATCCAGGAGGCGCCGGCTGAGCCGAGGGTGCCGCCGGTGGCGGTGCAGGTCAGATCCTGGAAGCTGGCGCCGACGAAGGTTTCCACATCGCTCTGCAGTACCGCACCCCACAGATCGGCGGCGAACTGGTAAACGATGCGGCGTTGCTCACCAACGCTCTTGCCGGGGTTGCCACCTTCGGGCGCGCGTAGCGTGGGATCGTTGAGGCCTATGCCGGCAGGATCCTGGTTGATCGGAGTGATGATGGCGGCGTTGGCCGTGGCGCCGAACAGGGCGCTGCCGATGACGGCGGAAAGCAGCAGCGTCTTCATTCGGACACCTCCTGCCGGCCATGCGAGAGCGGGGCGCCGTTCTCCAGCATCTGCACCTTACCGTTGGCGTCGCGTTCAACGCTCAGCGAGTTCATCGCGGACAGCGGCAGGTCGGCCGTGCTCATGCCGTTGCTATGTGCGCGGACGGTCTTGGCAGCGTCGGTGCCGGTCTGCGGAATGCGTGCCCAGGCCGCATTTGTGCCCGTGGCGCTGCGGCTTGCCGACGGCATGGCATTGGCCTTGTCGGAAAGTGCGCGGATTTCTGTATCGGTGAGCTTGCGCAGTTTGCCGGTCTTGGCATCGATGCCGGCGACCATGCCGCTTTCGGTAGGGGTACTTGGGTTGCCGTCCGTTGGCGGCTCATGGGCCTGTACTGAAAGGCTGGCCGAAAGTGCCAGCGCCGATAACAACAAGGAGGGTTTTGCCATTCTCATTTCCGGGCTCCGCTACAGAGTGAAAAGCGATAAGGCTCCATCCGCATGCAGGCCAGACTCGTGTCGAACAGTCACGCTGATCGAACGCGCGTCCAGCGCATTGGATGATTCGTGTTCCCCCTGTCGGCAGCTGCAGTGTGCCCGCAGATGAACCCATGCTCAACCGGAAATTGATGTTCGTCACAATAATGGCGTATCGGGCTGGTGCGGCGGTTGTGCTGAATTGGAAGGGTTGACGGCGGTGGCATTGCCATCGTGGCAGCGCAAATTCAACGGAATCAATGTCCGGGAACTGGTCCACAGGGTTCGGCTCGCGCTACGCTAGCGTGATGTCTGAATTGATGGATGCACCTGCTCGTGTCATCTCCAGCCCCTGTATCGGCATCTGCGCGCTTGATGAACAGGGCTATTGCCGTGGCTGTTGGCGCAGCGGCGCCGAGATTGGCGGGTGGATGCGCATGAGTGAGGACGAACGTCGCCGCTTGATGGCGCAAGAGCTGCCACGGCGCTCGCGCGTAGCCGCAGCGTTTGCCGAGCAGCTGGCGGGGCGGGATCGCCTGCAACGGGCGCTCATGCCGCTGAACCAGGCACCGGGCGGGCAGGGCTGGAACCACTCGGAACTGGAAGATCTGCTGCCGCCTGGGCCGCCGGTGGAAGCGGCGGTGCTGGCCGGGCTGGTGCCGCGCGCGCAGGGAACCCAGGTGATACTCACCCGGCGTACCGAGGCGCTGCGCAATCATGGCGGCCAGGTGGGGTTTCCGGGCGGGCGCATTGAAACCCGGGACCGTAATCCACTGGCAGCGGCATTGCGCGAGAGCGACGAGGAAATCGCCTTGGCGCGCAGCCAGGTACTGGCGCTGGGCTATCTGGACCCGTTCATCACCATCACCGGGTTCCGGGTGACGCCGGTGGTTGCCGTGGTCGACCCGGCCTTCATTGCCCGGCCCGAACCGGGCGAGGTCGCCGAAGTATTCGAAGTGCCGCTGGACTACCTGATGGACCCGGCCAACCTGCGCCAGGTGGAAATCGAACATGGCGGACGTATCCGTCATGTCATGGAATACAGCTGGCCTGGTCAGCGCATCTGGGGCGCGACAGCGGCCATCCTTTACAACCTTCGTCGCCGCTTGGAGCAGCTGACATGAGCCAGAATGGAACCACGTGGAGCACCCTGGTCGATGTGGCCGAATTGGCCGGGGCCCTGGCGCAGCAGCAGATGCGCGTGATCGATGCCCGTGCTGTCGCAAGCACCGCGTTGCGGGTGGTTGATGCACGGTTTTCACTGGCCGATACACAGGCCGGCGCCGCCCAGTACGCAGCCGGACATATTCCTGGCGCGATCCATGCCGATCTGGAAAAAGACCTGTCGGACATGCGCAAGCAAGGCCATGGCCGGCATCCCCTGCCGGACAGCGAGGTCTTCGCCGCCACGTTGGGGCGCTGGGGGATCGATGCCGATACGCAGGTGGTGGTGTACGACGCGGCCGACGGCAGCATGGCCGCAGCGCGCCTGTGGTGGCTGCTGGGCCTGATCGGCCATCGCAAGGTGGCAGTGCTTGATGGCGGCCTGGCGGCATGGCAGGCGGCCGGCCATGCGCTGGAGGCGGGCCCTGTCACGGTGCCCCTCCTGCCGCCCTATCCGGGTCAGTTCGACATGCGCCAGGTGGTCAGTGCCGATGAGGTGCAGTCACGTCTGGCGCAGACCCCGGCCTGGTTGCTGGATGCACGGGCCGGCGAGCGTTACCGGGGCGAGGTTGAGCCGCTGGACCGGGTGGCAGGGCATGTACCCGGCGCCATCAACCGGCCGTTCGGCACCAGCCTGCAGGCTGGCCGCTTTCGGCCGGCACAGGAGCTGCGTGCGGAACTGCTGCCGTTGTTGGGCGGCCAGGCACCGGAACAGATGGCGGTGATGTGCGGCTCGGGGGTGACGGCCTGTCATCTGCTGCTGGGGTTTGCACATGCCGGTTTGCCCGGGCTGCGGGTGTTCAGTGACTCGTGGAGTGGCTGGTCCAGCGATGCAAGCAGGCCAGTTGCCAAGGGTTGAGTTGTAACGGCATCGCGCATTGGGTGCGATGCAGAAGCGTGGGTGCTTCGGGGGAAGCGTGGGCTTATACAAATTGCTCGGCGTAGTGCTGTTGGCGGCGGTTCTTGGGGCATGTGATGCGCCAGGCAGCGCTGTGTCCGCGGCTGACCAGCAGCAGTACCTGCGTGACGTCGAGCAATGGCGGGCGCAGCGGTTGGCAAGTCTGCGCGCGCCGGAAGGCTGGCTCAGCTATACCGGATCGGGCCGGCTCAAGACCGGTGCCTATCGGGTGGGCAGTGCGGCGAGCAATGACATCGTATTGCCCGGCGGCCCCGCTGAATTGGGCTTCCTGCAGGTGAGCAAGGACGGCCAGGCCAGCATCGACGCCAATACCCGCGCGGATGCGCGGATGAACGGGCAGCCGCTGCAGCGGGCGGTGCTGGTGCCCGGTGTTGCCCATGTCAACGAAGCCAGCCGCGTGCAGGTGGGCCAGTCCGAGTTCTACCTGGTGCGCACCGGCAGCATCCTCGGTTGGCGCTACCGCGACCCGCAGTCGCCGCGGCGGCTGGCTTTCAGTGGCATCGAGCACTTCCCGGTGGATCCGAAATGGAATGTGCGTGCGCGCTGGAATCCCTTCCCCAAGCCCAAGCAGGCCGTGCTGCTGACCTCGATCGGCACGCCGCTGCCGGCGCTGGTGCCGGGTGAGGCGGTGTTCGAGGTGGGTGGGCGCAGCTACCACCTGCAGCCGGTGCTGGACGAAGCCGCGCCGGTATCGGAGCGCCTGTTCTTCCTGCTGTCCGACCGTACAAGCGGCCGCGAAACCTATGGCGGGGCGCGCTATCTGTACGCGGCGCCGCCCAAGGATGGCATGGTGCAGCTGGACTTCAATCGCGCCGAGAACCCGCCCTGCGCGCTGACTCCGCATGTGGTCTGCCCGATCGCACCGGCGATCAATCGGCTGGATCTGGCGGTGACCGCCGGCGAGAAGTTCCAGTACCTGGCGCAGTAGCACTACCGACCTCGGCGGGCCGGTGCCGCCGCCGCGTTCAGTCCGGCAGGCGTTGCAGGTCGATCGCGCGCAAGACCAGCTCCCAGGGGAACAGCGGGCCCGGATCCAGCTTGCGCTGAACGCTGCGGCTGGGATCATCGCTGGCGGGCTCCAGCGCTGTGTCCAGCTGCTCATGGCCGGCGATGTAGCGCAGCGAGGGCAATGCCTGCGGCAACCACTCCAGCAACCGCACCAAGGCCGCGATCTGCGCCTCGGGGTAGGGCTCGCTCATCACCTGGCTGTTGGAATCGAACCAGTTCGGCCAGCGGCCACGGTTGACCAGCTCGATACCGATCGAACGCGGGTTGATACCGCGCACGTGGTGGGCAACACGGTCCAATGCGATGTATTGCTGGATGCTGCCATCGCGGTCGATGTAGTAGTGGCCGCTGTTGCCGCTGCCATTGTCGTACAGGGCACGCTCGCCGTACTCGCGGGCGGTGGCCAGGTCCGGCAGTTCGGTGCAGTGGATCACCACCAGATCGATATCGGTGGGCTTGCGCTGCGCCAACAGGCTTTCGTAGGGCAGCGGTTTGGCAATGATGGGGGGCGGCAGGTGCATGGGTGGATGCTAGCATTCACCCATGAGTTCCCCCACGACTTGCCGCCAGCCATGAGCCGCGGCCATTGCATCCTTTCACACGGCTTCGAGAGCGGCCCGGACGCGACCAAGGTCACCGCGTTGGCCGATGTCGCGCAACGCCTGGGCTGGAGCCATGAACGCCCGGATTACACCGATCTGGACGCCAGGCATGAGATCAGCCGGGTCGGCGACGTGCCGGCGCGGCTGCAGCGGCTGGTCGAACGGGCGGCCGAAATGGCCACGCGCGGACCGTTGGTGCTGGCCGGCTCCAGCCTGGGCGCGTATATCTCGGCGATCACCTCGCTGCAGGTGCCGGTGGCGGGGCTGTTCCTGATGGTGCCACCGACCACGATGGGGCCGATGCCGGCGCTGGACGCCGCAGCCGTACCGATCAGCGTGGTCCATGCCTGGAATGATGAGCTGATCCCGGCCGCCGATGTCATTGCCTGGGCCGCCGAGCGCAAGGCGCGGTTGCTGCTGGTCAATGACGGCCACCGCTTGATGCGCCATGTGGACGCCTCCTGCCAGGCCTTTGAGGCCCTGCTGCGCGGTTTGTGAACGCGGCCGCGGCCTGAATCCGACGGCGTGGCGGGCAACTGCCTACAATAGCGGCCTTGGATGCCCCGGGGCCGGCCACCGTGCCTGTCCGCCTGGCTGGCCTGACTCCCTCTTCGAAAGTTGATATCTCCCGTGAATTTCTTTGTTTCCTGCGCCAAGGGCCTCGAATACCTGCTCGCCGACGAACTGCTGGCGATGGGCCTGCCGCGGGCGACCGCAACCATTTCCGGCGTCAATGCCGAAGGCGAGCTGCGCGATGCGCAGCGCGTGGTGCTGTGGTCGCGCCTGGCCAGCCGCGTGCTGTGGCCGCTGCAGGAGTTCGACTGCCCGGACGAGAATTCGCTGTACCAGGGCGTGGCGGCAATGCCCTGGGACCAGCACATCAGCCCTGAGCTGACCTTGTCGGTGGACGCACATGTGTCCGGCACCGCCATCACCCATGCGCGTTTTGCCGCGCAGCGGGTCAAGGACGGTGTGGTCGACAGCCTGCGCGGGCAGGGCATGGAGCGGCCATCGGTAAATGTTGAATTCCCGGACGTGCGCATCAACCTGTCGCTGCGCAAGGGCCGCGCCACGATCTCGATCGACCTGGGCGGTGGCCCGATGCATCGCCGCGGCTGGCGCATGGCGCAGAACGACGCGCCGCTGAAGGAAAACCTGGCCGCAGCCGTCCTGCTGCGCGCCAACTGGCCGAAGATCCATGCAGAAGGCGGCGGTCTGCTCGACCCGATGTGCGGCAGTGGCACCTTGCTGATTGAAGGCGCCCTGATGGCCGCCGACGTGGCACCGGGCCTGCAGCGCCATGGCAGCATCCCGCCCAGCCGCTGGCGCGGTTTTGACCAGGCGCAGTGGAAGGAATTGACGGCTGAGGCGCGTGAGCGCGAGCAGGTTGGCCGCGCTGCGCTCAAGCAGGTCATCCACGGCAGCGATATCGATCCGCAGGCGATCCGTGCGGCCAAGGAAAATGCCGAAGTAGCCGGTGTCAGCGAGGCCATCTGGTTCGGTGTGCGTGACGTTGCCGACGTGCAGGTGCCGCCGCAGGAAACCGGTTGTGTGGTCTGCAACCCGCCGTATGACGAGCGTCTGGCAGCCGATACCGTGCTGTACCGCCGTATCGGCGATGCGCTCAAGCGCGCCGTGCCGACCTGGCGTGCAAGCCTGCTGTGCGGCAGTGCCGATCTGGCCTTCGCCACCGGTCTGCGCGCGGCCAAGAAGTACCAGATGTTCAACGGTGCCATCGAGTGCGCGCTGATCGTCTGCGACCCGATTGCCGTGCCCGAGCGCGAGAACGCCGGCCAGCCGCGCGAGCTCAGCGAAGGCGCGCAGATGGTGGCCAACCGCCTGCGCAAGAACCTGAAGAAATTCAAGAACTGGCTGACCCGCGAAGGCATCACCTGCTTCCGCGCCTATGACGCCGATCTGCCGGAATACGCGGCTGCCATCGATGTCTACCGCGAAGATGGCGGCAAAGCCCGCACCTTCCTGCATGTGCAGGAATACGCTGCGCCGGCCACCATTCCGGACGCGGACGTGCGCCGTCGCCGCAACGAGCTGCTGGCGGCTGCGCGTGAGGTGTTCCAGGTGCCGGCCGAGCAGGTTGCATTGAAGTCGCGTGAACGTGGCAAGGGCGGCAGCAAGTACGGCCGCTTCGAGCAGCGCGGCGAGTTCATCCTGGTGCGTGAGAACGATGCGTTGTTGCGGGTCAATCTGTTCGATTACCTGGACACCGGCCTGTTCCTCGACCACCGCCCGCTGCGTACGCATATGGCGCAGGAATCGCGCGGCAAGCGTTTCCTCAACCTGTTCTGCTACACCGGCGTGGCCAGCGTGGAGGCGGCGGTTGCCGGCGCCTCGTCTACGACCAGTGTCGATCTGTCGGGTACCTACCTGCAGTGGTGCGCCGACAACCTCGCGCTCAACGGCAAGGGCGGCAGCCAGCACACGCTGGTGCAGGCCGATGCGGTGACCTGGCTGGAAGCGGAGAAGAACCGTTACGACGTGATCTTCTGCGATCCGCCGACCTTCTCCAACTCCGCGCGCGCTGAAGACTTCGACATCCAGCGCGAGCATGTACGCCTGCTGCGTGCGGCGATGGAGCGACTGACCTCGGACGGCGTGTTGTATTTCTCCAACAACTTCCGCCGCTTCAAGCTGGAAGAGAACGCCATCGCCGAATTCGCCAACTGCCGTGAAATTTCCGCACAGACCATCGGCCCGGATTTCGAGCGCAACGCCCGCATCCACCGCGCCTGGGAACTGCGCCGGGTTTAAATCGCGCGGCACCTGTAGTGCCGAGCCATGCTCGGCAGAGGCTTTCCCGGTAGTGCCCCAGCCGAGCATGGCTCGGCTCTACCATGCCCCCTCCCTTTGGCCGTAGGCCAAGGGGAGGGTTGGGGAGGGGTCGTTTTTGTTCGGGCCGGTAATGCCCCAACCGGGCACAGCTCGGCTCTACAACAGGTTGGCTGCAGCCACGCCTGCCACCGGCAAGGCCCACGCCAACGGCACGATCCAGCGTGGACGGTACGGGTACAGGCCAAATGCCAGCAGCAGGCCGGCAGCGGTCATCGCACCCAGCCACCACACGGGGCCCAATCCCCAGCCATCCCGCCACACGCATAGCGCCAGCGCGGCCGACAGCAGGCCCCAGCCCAGCCAGCGCCACAGCCGCATGCGCGCGCTGCTGGCAGCGGCTTTGCCATGCAGGTCCAACTGGTGTTTCTCCATTGCCAGCGACAAGGCAACAAAAGCGGCGAATGACAGGCCAAGCGCAAGCAACATCATGCGCTGGCCTCCGCGACGGTGGCGGCCTGTTGCCTGCGTTTCTTCTCGGCCGCACTCAACGGCGGTTGCCAATGCTGCATGCGCCAGCCGCAATAACCCAGCAGCACGCCGAAGGCGAGCATGCACAGGTCGAAGCCGGCCAATACCCAGTCACCACTGGCGATGGCCACGCCCAGGTTGCTGCGGGTGGTCAAGGCATTGAGCAACGGTATCAAGGCGAACATCGCCGCGCCTGCATACAACTGCCAGGCCCACATCATCCGCTTGGGCCAGATGAAGGCCGCCAGCAGCGATGCCGCCCATGCGTAGAAGAACACGCTGATCTCGGCGTCACTGCGTTCGGCCAGCTGCAGCGGAAGCAGGCGGTTGCCCCAGAAGTAGGCGGCAAAGGCAATCGGCAGGCCGGCGACGGCGCCGATATTCAGCGCATCCACCAGCCGCAGGCCAAAGCCGGTCTTGCCGGACTTGGCGTGCTTGGGTCGCTCCTTCACCGCCCACAACACCACGCCGCTGGCGACCATCAGGCAGCCGATCAATCCGGAAAGGAAGAACAGGCCGCGCAGGCCCCAATCGGCGAAACGCGCCAGATGCAGGCCGTACATGACGCCGCGTGTGGCGGTGGCACCTCCGGCGCTGGGGCTGGCTTCCAGCAGCGCGCCGCTGACTGCGTCAAAGCGCAGCGATGGTGTGTCTACCGACAGGCGCTTGCCGTCGCGTTGTTGGATATCGACCACCGCGTTCGCCGCACCTGGGCGATACACGGTGAAGCCGCCGATCTCCGCTCCGTTCCAGTGCTTGCGCGCGCTGTCCATCAACTGCTGGATCGGCACCGGTACCGCTTGGCCTTGCCCCGGTGATTCGATATCGGCCATGCGCGCGAAGGCTTCACTGAAGAAGGCGTCCTCGTCCTTGGGATAGGCGGTGCTCACACCCCAGGGCAGGTACATGAACATCAGGGTGACGATGCCGGTGTAGGTGATCATGGCGTGGTAAGGCAGTGCCATCACCGCGCTGACGTTGTGGAAGTCCAGCCACGAACGCAGGCCTTTCTGCGGGCGGAAGGTGAAGAAGTCCTTGAAGATCTTCTTGTGGGTGATGACACCGCTGATGATGGCCACCAGCATGAACATCGCGCAGAAACCGACGATGTAGCGCGCCCACACCACCGGAATGTAGTGCAGGTCGAAGTGCAGGCGATAGAAGAAGTCACCGCCGCGGGTTTCGCGTGCGGTTACCTCGTTGCCGGTGTTGGGATCGACCGTAGCATCACCGAAGCGACCGCCACCACGGCGCCGGCGTTTCTCGCCTTCGGCCGGTGGCTTGACCATGGATTCTGGGTTGCGCCAGAACATGCGCAGCGCCGGGTTGCGGGCGTCGGGCAGGGTAACGCTCCAGCTCTCGGCTTGTGGCGCCTTGTGCTGCAGGAAGCTGAGTGCGCGTGCGGCGGCATCGTCGGCGCTGACCGTGCTGCGCGGCAGTTCCGGTCGCATCCAGCGACTAATCTCTTCGCGGTAATAACTGGCGGTGCCGGCCATGAAGATCAGCAGCAACAGCCAGCCAACCAGCAGCCCGGTCCAGGTGTGCAGCCAGGCCATCGATTGGCGGAATCCGTTCTTCATGCCGCACCTCCCAGCCACTGCGTGGCCAACCAAAACAGTGCGGCCGGAATCACGATGCCTAGCCATGCACGCAGCGCGCTGCGGGTAGCGAATGCCCATAGCGCCGCGCAGGCGCAGAGCACGATCGCGATCAGCATGCCGGTCAGTACGGCCTGGCTGCGGGCGATGGGCAGCGCCACCGCGAAGAACATCGCGCTTGTCGCTGCCAGCGCATAGCCACCAACGATGGCGGCAAGCGAGCGCGACAACACGCCCAGCCAGGGGCGCGCGAAGAAGCCGAGAAGACGGTTGTACCAGGGGCTGGCAAGAGGCGTGCTGTCCACAGAAACCTGCAAAGTCGAATCAATACGGGCGCCACCGGCGTCGCGGTGGCGCGGAACAAGTCGGCCGTCCATGGCCGCCACTGCCTGGCAGTGGTTTCCCTGGAGGGATTACAGCTTCCAGCGTAGGCTCAGGCGCACATTGCGCGGCTCGCCCCAGTTGACGCCGTCATAGAAGCCGACGTTGCTGTAGTACTTCTTGTCGAGCAGGTTGTTGAGGTTCAAC
This sequence comes from Stenotrophomonas terrae, assembly GCF_001431465.1. Taxonomy (GTDB): domain Bacteria; phylum Pseudomonadota; class Gammaproteobacteria; order Xanthomonadales; family Xanthomonadaceae; genus Stenotrophomonas; species Stenotrophomonas terrae. The sequence continues at coordinate 18,230 of NZ_LDJJ01000003.1, forward strand.
TGTGCGGAGAAGTTGTCGTTGAACTGGTAGCCGGCAAACGCATTGACCAGCACTACTGCGTCCTGGGTGATGGGTGATTTGTAGGTCTTGCCGCTGCTGAGGTAGTCATCGGCAGGGCGGTTGCTCATGCGCCAGATTTCGCTCTGCCAGGTCACGCCGCCGCCCAGCGACAGCCGGCTCCACGCGCCGCCGGGGCGCCAGCCGGTATTGAGGCGGAACGTATTGACCGGCGTGGTGGTGTTCTGGCGCACGCCCTGCTGGTTGCGGATCACCGTGTGCGCGTAGCCGGCCGACAGGTTCCAGTGTTCGCTGATGCTGCCCTGCGCTTCCACTTCCCAACCCTTGACCTTGTTGCCCTTGCCGGTGGAACGGTAGGCGCTGGAACCATCCGGCAGCGAGGCCTCCGGCACCGAGTCATCGATCTCGGCGACGTTGTCCTTGACGCCCTTGAACACGGCCGCCGATGCATTCATGCGGCCGTCGAACAGCTCGGCCTTGATGCCGGCTTCCCACATGTCGCCGACCACCGGCTCCAGGTAGTTGTTGTTCTTGTCGCGGTAGTTCTGCGGCTGGAAGATATCGGTGTAGCTTGCGTAGGCGCTGAACGACTTGCTGAAGTCATAGATCAGGCCGGCATAGGGCGTCAGCGAATCATCCGGCTTGTAACCGCCACGGGTGGTGCCCAGCAGTTTGCCGGAGGCGTCGCGGTCGTAGCTCCAGTTGCGGGTCTCCCAGCTGCCGTAGCGTGCACCGAGCACGGCCATCAGCGGATCGGCAAGCTGCAGGCGTGCGGCAACATAGGCAGCGCGCTGCTTGAGCTCATCGCGTGAGGACAGCCAGTTGTAACGATTGACCTGCAGCGGCGCCACGTCGCCGGTCCAGTGGCGCCAATCCGGAACCTTGTCGTAGCCGTCGGCGTAATCGAAGTCCGAGCCCGGCACCTCGCCCTTGCGTACCGATTGGCCCAGGCCGACCACCAGCTCGTGTTCGCGCCCGAACAGTTTGAACGGGCCACCAGCATTGAGGTCGAACACCTGCATGTCACCGCGTTCGCCGAACGCACCGATGAACGCACTGACGCCGCTGCCATCGGCGCGCGGATAGCCGGAGGCGCCATACCAGACATCGCCTTCGGTCTCGCGCTTGGAGCGGGTGTAGCTGGCCTTGATTGCCCAGTCGTGGCCCAGGCTCTGTTCCAGTCGCGCGAATGCGGTCTTCTCGACGATCGGCCAGCGGCTCCAACGTGCCGACAGATTGGTCGAACGCGGCAGCTTGGCCGGCTTGCCGTCCGCGCCCCAGTACGGCACCACGCCCCAGGTAACGCCCGAGGTTTCCGGTGATTGGTATTCGTAGCCGACTTCCAGCAGGGTGCTGTCGCTGAGGTCAGCCTGGACGATGCCGTAGAACACGTCCTTGTCCAGCTGATAGACATCGCGGAACGAATCGCTCTGCTGCTTGGCGGCGACGACACGCGCACGGATGCGGCCATCCAGGGCTATCGGTCCACCGATATCCGCTTCCAGGCGCTGATTGCCCCAACGGCCCAGCATCAGGTTGGCGCTCATCGCGAACTCGTCGGTGGGGCGCTTGCGCACGTAGTTGATGGTGCCCGAGGGATCACCTGCGCCGGTGGTCAAACCGGTGGCGCCGCGTACTACTTCGATGCGGTCGTAGATGACGCTGTCGTTGTTGGTCTTGATGTAGCCGCCGAAGGTATTGAGCATGCCATCAACCTGGAAGTTGTTGATGTTGTAGCCACGCGAGACGAAGCTGATGCGTTCGCTGTCGGTTACCGCTACATGCACGCCGGTTACCTGGCCCATCACATCGGACATCGCGTACAGGCCCATGTCATCCAGGCGCTGGCGGGTCAGTACGGTGACCGACTGCGGGGTGTGGCGCAGCGACAGATCCAGCTTGGTGGCGGTGCGTGCCTGCTTCACCGTGTACGAGGTGGGGATGTCAGCGTCGGCGACGACTTTGACCGTGTCCAGGTTGGTGGCCGAGGCGGGCGCCGCTTCTTCGGCAAATGAAGGCATTGCAGCACTGGACAGGGCAATGGAGAGCGCGACAGCCAATAGCGCGGGCTGCGGCAGGGTGGGGCGGGAGGGCATGTTGGATTCCTGTTGGGCAAAGGGGTTTGCCAACCGCAGGATTCGCGCACGGCGCAGCCCGCACGATGCGTGGATGCCCCGGGTATACCGCTCCCGCCAGTTGACCTGCATGCACGGCGCGGCCTGCCAGGGCGCGCGGCATCAGTTTGGATATCGGGGGTACACGGGGCGTGGCGGAACGATGCGTAGCATCCGTGCCGCACGAGGCTGGGCGTACTGCCTAGGTGCTAACGATAATTGTTCGCATTTGATTAAGCAAGCTGATGTGTCATTGCGGTGTTGGCAAGCATGGGCAGCAGGAAATTTGCAGGAGCGGCGTTTTGTGGGAGCGGCGTAAGCCGCGAAGCTGGCTGGCCTTCAATCGCGCGCACCCGCTGTAATCAGAAGATGCGTCCGGCTTTTGTCGGATACCGATGGTGCTTCGATCTGATGCGTTTTTGGCTTCGCGGCTTACGCCGCTCCCACAGCTCCCACAGCTCCCACAGCTCCTACAACGCTGCGGGCCTAGAATTTCAGCCAACCGGTCAGTGCATGCAGCAGCAGGCCGATCAGGCCGCCTACCAGGGTGCCGTTGAAACGGATGTACTGCAGGTCGCGGCCTACGCTCAGTTCCAGTTGCTCGACCAGCTTCTTTTCGTCCCAGGCCTTGACGGTCTGCGCGATGTGGCTGGTGACGCCGCTGCGCAGGCGATTGGTCAGCTTTTCCGCACCGGCCAGCATGTGCTGGTTGAGGGCGTCGCGCAGGGCGGGGTCGTTGCCGATGGTGGTGCCCAGCTTGCCCAGGCTGCGTTCCAGGTGGCCGGCCAATACCGAATCCTCGCGTGACAGATCAGCCCGCAGATATTCGTGCACACGCTGCCACAGGCCCTGCACATATTCCTGCACAGCCGGGTGGTCGATCACCTGTTGCTTGAGTGCATCAACCTTGGCCGCCAAAGCAGGGTCTTCGCGCAGGCGGCGCATGTAGTCGCCCAGCCACAGCGCATAGTCCTGGCGCAGCGGATGCTCGGGTTGCGAGAGGATGGCCTGCAGTTCTTCCAGCCCCGCGCGTGCGAGGCGATCGGCCAGCGAATCCCCGATCTCGTCGATTGGCTTGACCCAATCCACGGTGCTGGCCAGCTTCGGCCACTCCTTGCGGATGTAACGCACGATCAAGGCCGAGGCCTGCTGCCGCACCTTGTCGTTGTCCAGCCAGTGGGCGACGCGGGTAAGCCCTTCGTCGAGCACCCGCTGGTGGCGGTTGTCAGCGGTCAGCAGCCCAAGCAGTTCGCCGGCGGTGGCCGCTGCATTCCACTGCCGCAGCTGGGCTACCACGAAGCCCTGGATGGAGCGGCGCACGGCCGCCTCGTCGAGCAGATCCAGGGCCTGCACCGCCCAGCCGCGTGCCATGTCGGCCAGCATTTTTGCCTGCGCCGGTTGCGCCAGCCATTCGCCAAGACGGGTGGCGGGATCGAATACTTTCAGCTTGGCCAGCAGTGTTTCCGGTTCCAGGAAGTGATCGCGCACGAACACCGCCAGGCTGTCGGCGATGCGCTCCTTGTTGCGCGGGATGATGGCCGTATGCGGAATGGGCAGATTCAGCGGCCGCCGGAACAGCGCCACCACCGCAAACCAGTCGGCCAACGCGCCGACGGTGGCCGCTTCACAGAACGCCCCTATCCAGGCCCAGATGCCGCGCTCGCCGTTGATGTGGCTGACGATGAAGCCGGCCAGCATCGCCAGCAACATGGCCACGGCGTAAAGCTTGAGGCGGCGCAGTTGTGCGCGGCGCGGGTCGTCCTGCGGGCTCACGGCTTATTCGGCATCCTTTCCGCTCACCGTGCGGCGGAAGCAGTGGTTGCCGGCTGGGTGCGCCCATTCGCTGGCGCGGCCGGCCTGTGGGCCATCGGCGCTGCTGGTGTCGAACTGCGCGCACAGCTCGTAATGGGTGGCGTCCAGGGTCCGGTAGCTGTAGTCGGGGCCGCCGGCCGGGTCCTTGTAGGTCAGCACCATACCGGGCTGCGCAGCCAGTGCGAGGATGTTGGGCGGCAGCGCGTCGTTCTCACGCCAGTAGTTGTTGGCCGCGATCTCCAGCGTCCGCAGATGCGACAGGCGCGCCTCATCCAGGCGCTTGAGCCGCTGCTGCGACGGTGAATCGATGACCCAGACCCCGGCTGCAATCGCAGCCGCAGTGACAATGCCGGTCGCCCAAAGGACGCGGGTGCCCCAAGCGGTACGGCTCATGCCTCAACCTCCTCTTGGCGTAGATCCCACAGGTAGTACGAAAACACGGTGCCAGCGATCACGCCGACCACAAGCACTTTGAGCACGAAGCGAAGGCTCAGCTCGCCGCTCAGCAGGTTGTAGACCAGCGCGGTGAGGTCGCCGATAAGCACCGTGGCAGCGACGAACAGGGTCAGATAGGTGAGCCAGCGGCGCACCGGTGACAAACGCTTGATCGGGTGCTTGTCGACATCGCGGCTGACGCGATGGGCGGCGAAGGCGAACACCGGGAAGGCGATCACCAGCGCCGAGATCGCCCAGCGGATGCCACCGCTCAGGCGCAGCAATTGCCAATCGGGATCGGCCGGATCGGGCAGCGCGTACTGGATCAGCTGGAACAACAGGCTGCCCAGGTTCCAGGCGAAGAAGTACAGCGTGCTGAACAGCACCAGGTAGGCAAAGGCTTCGCGCGCCGACAGGGAGGCGCGTGGGCGGGGTACCGGTAGTGGGAAGTCCACCTCGGCCCAGCCATCGAGTACGCCGCTGATCTGCTGTTCGCTCCAGCCGGCGGCCAGCAAGGCGCTGCTGACCTGCTGGCGGCTGTGGCCGCGCATCAGGGCGTCGCGGACGAAGGTTTCTAGTTCCGGGGAGGCCGAGGCCATCTCATGCTCCTTGCAGGGATGACCGCAGCCTAGGGTGCCGGCTCAGCTCAATCAAGCGTCAGTCGGTTCTTCGACCTGGGAGGCCAGCATGCGCGCACGCAGTGCATCCAGTTCCATGCGCAGGGCCTGGTTTTCGGCGGTGAGCGAGGCCACGCGCTGGCGCAGGGTCTGAACTTCGGCGCTGTCGACGCCGGCAGCGTCCAGTCCTTCGGCCTCGGCCATGCTCAGCGGCTGCGAGGCGTCATCGGTGTCCTCGCGGGCCGCCTTGGGCTTGCGCTTGGCGTCACGCACGCGCTTGGCGGCCTGCTTCAGTTCGTCCTTGCCGCCACGTGCCGCGGCACGCTGTTCATCCTCGGGTAGGCTGGCCACGGTGGCCGCCGCGCTGAGCGAGATCGCGCCCACCCGCATGGCTTCGATCACCTCGGCGGTGGCGTGATCGTGAATCTTCTCGATCATGGTCACCTGGCTGGGGCTGAGCTTGGCTTCGCGGGCCAGATCCGCCTTGGACAGCTTGGGCGCTGGATCCCACGGCGGGCTGTCGTTGTCGGCGGCATCGCTGGGCGCTGCCTCACCCTCACTCTCGCGGCGCAGTTGTTCCTGCTCGCTGCGGCGGCGTGTTTCCAGGATGTCGCGCTTGCGCAGGGCCAGCACGCCGCGCTGGTAGTCCGACACGCTGCGGCGGCCCAGGTGCTGCTCGATCATCCACAGATGCACGTCGTCCATCGACTTGAAGCGGGTGTTCTGCACGGTATTGAACGGGATGTCGTGCTTGGAGCAGATGCCGTAACGGTTGTGGCCGTCGATCAGTACGTCGCCCCACAGCACCAGCGCGTCGCGGCAGCCCTCGGCCAGCAGACTGCGCTCCAGCGCGTCGTGCTCGTCCTGCGTGAGCGGATCGATATAGGCCTTGAGTTCTTCGTTGACGATGATGTCCATGAGCGCTGCCAGAAACGTGGAGCGGCATTGTGAAGCCCGCGGGGGCCACGGCCAACCCTTGCATTTAGCGGAAATAACAGGTCCATGTCGGTGCGCTACGGTGGCCGGCGTACCATCAAGGCCTGCTGCAACGTCTTCGTCACAAGGAACTCCGCATGAACAGCCCCCATATCCGTGAACAATGGCAGGCGTTGGCCGACGGCCTGTCGCTGCGTACCCGCGCGTTCATCAATGGCCAATATGTCGATGCGGCGTCTGGCGCCACTTTCGACTGCGTCAGCCCGATCGATGGACGGGTGCTGGGGCGGATTGCCGATTGCGGGCAGTTGGACATCGACCATGCGGTGGCGGCAGCCCGGCGTAGTTTCAACGCCGGGCACTGGTCGGCGCTGAAGCCGGTCAAGCGCAAGCAGGTTTTGCTGAAGATGGCGGCATTGGTTGAACAACACGCCGATGAACTGGCCGTGCTGGAAGCGCTGGACATGGGCAAGCCGGTTGCCGAGGCGCGCCGCGTCGATATCGGCGGGGTGATCCGCTGCATCCAATGGACGGCCGAAGCGGTCGACAAGCTCTATGGCGAGGTGGCGCCCACCGGCGCCAACGAACTGGGCCTGATCACCCGCGAACCATTGGGCGTGGTCGGCGCCATCGTGCCGTGGAATTTCCCGCTGCTGATGGCCGCGTGGAAGATCGCGCCGGCGCTGGCAGCGGGCAATTCGGTGGTGCTCAAACCGTCCGAGAAGTCACCGCTGAGCGCCTTGCGCTTTGCCGAGCTGGTAGCCGAAGCCGGTGTGCCGGAGGGCGTATTCAATGTGGTGCCGGGCAATGGCAAGGGCGCAGGCGAGCCGCTGGCCCTGCACATGGACGTGGATGGCCTGGTGTTCACCGGCTCGACTGCGGTGGGCAAGCGCCTGCTGCAATGTGCCGGCCTGTCGAACATGAAACGTGCCTACATGGAATGCGGCGGCAAGAGCCCGAACATCGTGTTTGCCGATGCGCATGATCTGGACAAGGCCGCCGAGGCCGCAGCCAGTGCCATTTTCTACAACCAGGGTGAAGTATGTACGGCGGGCTCGCGCTTGCTGGTGGAGCGCTCGATCAAGGATGCGTTTGTTGCCAAGGTCATTGAACACGGGCGGCACATGCAACCGGCGCACCCGTTCGAGCCCAAGGCGGCGATGGGGGCGATGGTGGATGAAGCGCAGGCCCAGCGGGTGCTCGGCTACATCGAACAGGGCACGGCCGAAGGCGCGCGTCTGTTGCTCGGTGGCAAACGTGCGGAGGTAGTTTCTGGTGGCTGCTACATCGAGCCGACCGTGTTTGATGAGGTAAGCCCGCAACAGCGGATTGCCCGCGAGGAGATTTTTGGGCCGGTGCTGTCGGTGATTGCGTTTGATGGTGAGCAGCAGGCCTTGCAGCTGGCCAACGACACCGAATACGGACTGGCCGCCGGTGTGTGGACGCGCGATGTTTCGCGTGCGCACAGGGTTGCACGCGGGCTGCGCGCTGGCAGCGTATGGGTCAATTATTGGGACGGCGGTGACATGACTGCGCCGTTCGGTGGCTACAAGCAGTCGGGCAACGGCCGCGACAAGTCGCTGCATGCCTTCGACAAATACACCGAGATGAAGGCGACCTGGATCAATTTGGAAGGCTGATATGCGGCTGCGCCCAAGGGGAGGGGCGACGCATGCAGCGCTGCGCGTTGCTCCCTCCCTTTCGCACAGCGAAGGGGAGGGTTGGG
>NZ_LDJJ01000030.1 GCF_001431465.1 Stenotrophomonas terrae
TTGGCGCAGCCAGGGGAGGGCTGGGGAGGGGTGCTTTAAAGCTTCAAAGCTCTAAACCCTCACTCCCCCCAAAAAAAACTCAAAGCGCATCGCCATCCAGCTCGCCGGTGCGGATCCGCACCACGCTGCCCAGGTCGTACACAAACACCTTGCCGTCGCCGATCTTGCCGGTGCCGGCGGCCTTGACGATGGCTTCCACCACTTCGTCGGCCTGCGCATCGGTAACGGCCACCTCGATCTTCACCTTGGGCAGGAAATCGACCACGTACTCGGCACCGCGGTACAGCTCGGTGTGGCCCTTCTGGCGGCCAAAGCCCTTGACCTCGGTGACGGTGATACCGGCCACGCCGCGTTCTGCCAGCGCCTCGCGCACGTCGTCCAGTTTGAACGGCTTGACGATGGCCATGATCATCTTCATTGGTCGGCTCCTTGAGTGGTGGCTGAAGCATACCCCGAGACGGCAGGGTGCCACCTGCCAGCTTCCGGACTATCCTTACCGCAAGTCAAAACGGATACCGATGCCCGCAAACGGCGGCCAGCTCCCACGCTAGGCCCAACCCTGCGGAGAAACCCCATGATCGACCTCAACCACATCGATGAGCTGGCCCGCCGCCTCAGCAGCCTGGTGCCGCCGGGCCTGCGTGAATCACGCGAAGAACTGCAGGCCACCTTCAAGACCGCGCTGCAGGCCGGGCTGAGCAAGCTGGACCTGGTGACCCGCGAAGAATTCGAAGTGCAGCGTGCGGTACTGCTGCGCACCCGTGAAAAGCTCGACGCGCTGGAACAAGCCGTCGTCGCCCTGGAAAACCGCGTCTCCGACAAGAACGCCTGAGCGCACGGCCATGAGCCTGGCGCTGGTGCACAGCCGCGCCCGTGCCGGCGTGCACGCACCGCTGGTGCAGGTGGAAGTCCACCTGTCCGGCGGCCTGCCCTTCACCCAGATCGTTGGCCTGCCCGAAGCCGCCGTGCGCGAATCGCGCGACCGGGTACGTGCAGCCATTCTCTGCGCGCAGTTCGACTACCCCGCCCGGCGCATCACCATCAATCTGGCGCCGGCTGACCTGCCCAAGGAAGGCGGTCGCTTCGACCTGCCGATCGCACTCGGTATTCTCGCCGCCAGCGGGCAGATCGACCGCAATACCTTGGCCAACTACGAGTTCATCGGCGAACTGGCACTGACCGGTGAACTGCGCGCGGTGGATGGCGCCTTGCCTGCCGCCATATCGGCTGCCAACGCGCGGCGCTGCCTGATCGTGCCACCCGGCAACGCAGGCGAAGCCGCGCTCGCCCAGCGCGCCGAGGTCAACTGCAACGTGCCGGCAAGGCCAATGCGTATCTGGCGCAGGCCGAAACCCTGCGCGATTGCCGCCTGTCCACTGCCGACGAAGACCTGCTTGAGCAGGCGATGGAACGCCTGCAGCTGTCGGCGCGGTCGATGCATCGCATCCTGCGGGTAGCGCGGACCATTGCCGATCTTGCCGGAGCCGATGCTATCCAGCGCGTCCATCTGAGCGAGGCCATCGGCTATCGCCAGTTGGATCGCAATGAGTCCAAGGAGTCGTGATTCTTAAGGAGTCGTGATTCTTTTTGCCGATGGAAACCGCGGCGGCAACGCTCGCCACGCGCTGGCCGCGGCCCCCGGTCACTGCGCTCCAGGCTGAAAAACCATCGCAGCACCCAGGCGCCACTCTGCACCGTTTCGCCCACCGCCTGCCGCGCCCTCCGCCACAAACGCCAAGGCCCGCAGCGGGAATGCCTGCGGGCCTTGGTTTCTACTGCGTAGGCTGACTACCTGCCAGCTACGCGCTTGCGTTTACCACTGCAGCTTCGCACCCACCGAGGCCTGCACTCCGCTCTCGACACGGCTGTCACCGCCATTGGCCCAGAGCTTGCCCAGTTCGGCGAAGATCGCGCCGCGCGGGCTGACCTGCAGGCTGGCACCGAACGCCATCTCGGTCGCCGTGTAGCCACCCTTGGCCTTGATCGCGGTGACCCCCGCCGGCGCGGCAAAGCTGGCGACATCGTTGCTGCCACTGGCTTTGTAGACGTTGATGCGTGCATACGGCTGCATCACGCCCGCAGCAGTGGCGAAGCTGCCTTTCAAGCGTGCACCAAGGCGCAGGGTCAGGTCATCGTCAGCCTCATTGCTCACCGTCGCCAGGCTCAGCCTGGTGTCGTCGAGATCAAGCTTGCGGTAGATCAACTGCGCCTGCGGTTCGATCTGCAAGTTGCTGGTCAACGCAAAGGACTGGCCCACTTCCAGCGAGGCCAGTACGCCGTTGCCCTTGCTGCGGACCTGCGTCGCCTCCTCGGCCAGGCGCAGGTCGCTGCGATGGTCAGCGCCTTGCAGCACCGCGTCGAGATAGCGGCCGGCACTGTCCTGCCAGCTGCCATACACACCCAGGTAGCGGCTGGACAGGTCGTTGTAGCCCACGTACTTGCCCTGCACGCCACCGGCAAAGCCGTGCACGCGCATCTTGCCTTCCAGCTGACCAACGTAGATGCCTGCGTTGAGCGCATCGTTGGCGTACAGATCAGTACCCGCCTGGAAGCCGGTCAGATCACCGCTGCTTTCCGGGCTGACCGTGCCTTGCTGGCGGATCTTGGGGTCACTGCGCAGCAAGCGCCCCCAGACCCGGCGATTGGCATCCGCATCGGCGCTGACCGTCGTTGCAGTAGCGGTGTCATCGCCCATGCGCTTGCGCAGATCACCGAGCATGCTGATGTCGGCCTGCCGCAACTGTGCGGGCAAGGCCGACAGCAGCGGCACTTCCGAACGGTAGGTTGTTGCCGGCGTGCCGGGGTCGACCTGGCTAGTGGTCGACTGCAGCGAGGCTCCCTGTGCGGTCTGGGTGAGGCGGTACTCGAACGCACCGGCATCGATATGGCCGCCGGCCAGGCTGAAACTGCCCGCCTGCAGGCTGGCGCCGTTTTCAGTACCGATGACCCGGATGCCATTGCCCGTGGTCTGGGCGCCCAGACCACCCGCATTGGTGATGTAGACGGTGGTGTTGCCGCTGGCCACCGCCGCGCTGCCGCTGAGCAGCAGCATGTCGGTGCTGCTGCCATCGGCGCCCAGCACGCTGGACAAGCCCAGGCTGCCATTGTTGCCGACGTAGGCACCGGTGATCTTGAGTACGGTCCCCGGTGCGGCGCCGTTGTTGCTGTTGAGCTTTACGGTGCCGCTGTTGCTCAGGCCGGACAGGGTCTGGCTGTAGCCGGCCAGATCCAGCACCGCACCACCTGCCACCGCATGTGCCGAGGTGGCGCTGAAGCTGTTGCTGGCACCCGCCTGCAACGTGCCCTGTGCCACTTCGGTCGCACCGGTATAGGTGTTGCCGGCACTGCTCAAGGTCAGGGTTCCGGCGCCCTGCTTGCTCAGGAAGCCCGCACCGGTAATGGCACCGGCGTAGGTCCCGTTGTTGGCACCGGTATCGATGATGGGATCGTTCTGCCCGGTCATGTGCAGGGCGTTGGCAATGGTCATGCCATTGGCCGTCAGCGCGATCCTGGTGCCATCGTCCATGAACAGTGTGCCGCTACCCAGGCCCTGCGCATTGCTGAGATTGATGCTGCCTTGCTTGAGCTGCACGTCCCCGCTCAAGGTGCTTGCACCGTCAAGTGCCAGCGTACCCTCGCCGCTCTTGATCAGGTTGCCCATGCCGTCCAACCGGCCGGCAAAGCTTGATACCGCACCCGCAGCGGTAGTGACGGTCAAATCCGCCGTGCCCAGGGTGACAACGCCAGCGCCACTCAGGCTGCTGGCCTGCAAGGCGTGGCCATTCAGATCCAACGTGGCACCTGCCTGCACTTGGTAGCCGCCACCTTGGGCCAGAGCGCCCGCCGAACCCGCCTGCAAGGTGCCGGCTGCCACCTGCGTCAAGCCGGTATAGGTATTGGTGCCGGTAAGCGTTGCGATACCGCCACCTTGTTTGACCAGGCCGCCGCTGCCGCTCACCACCCCACCAAACACGGCATCCTGGGCGCCTCCGAAGGCAAGCGTATTGGCGCCCAGCTCAACCTTGCCACTACCCACCAGCGTGCCGAAGCTCTGCGTGCCATTGCCGGCAGACAGATCAAAGGTCGCGCCACTGGCCACATTGACCACGCCAGTGGCCGCCAGGCTTGCACCCGCGCCCAGCGCAAGCGTGCCTGCGTTGACTTGGGTGCCGCCGGTGTACGAGGACACGCCGTTCAATGTCAGCGTGCTGCTGCCATTCTTGCTCAAGCTGCCGGTGCCGGAGATGTTTCCATCCAGCGTCAGCGCATGGCTGCCTGCCACGACAAGCCCGGCATTGAGCACCACCTGGTTTGCCAACGCGACCGCTTGGTTTGCGTCCAGTGTGGCCGCGCCGTCAACCGTCAACGCGCCCGATCCGAATGCAGTGTTGTTGCCGACTATCGTGCTGCCAGCCTCGAGTACCGTTCCACCAGCGTAGGTGTTGGCGGCATTGAGCGTCAGGCTGGATGCCCCGGCCTTGATCAGGCTGCCGCTGCCACTGATCGTGCCGTCCAGGCTCAAGGCGTTGGAGCCGGCAATCGTCAAGCCACCATTGAGAACCAGGTTATTGGCAAGACCTACCGCTGTATTGGTATCCAGCGCGGTGCCGGCGGCGGCAGTCAATGCGCCCGTACCGAGTGCGGCGCTGTTGCCCAGCACAATCGTGCCGCCATTGAGCGCGGTGCCCCCGCTGTAACCGTTGGCAGCATTGAGCACCAGCGTGCCGGCGTCGTATTTGCCGAGCATGCCGCTACCGTTGAGCGCTACGCCAATGGTGGCGGTGGCATTTGGATCGACCCGGACCGTGGCATTGCCCAGCGCACCGTTGACCAGCTTCAATGCTCCGGCCGTGCCGCTCTGCAGGATGTAACCGTCGGTGGCGAACTGCATGCCGGCAACGGTTTGCGCACCATTGACGGTGACGGTACCTGCCGTGCCCTGGAACACCGCGAAGCTGTTGGTCCACGCCTGGTTGGTGTTGCCGTCGACGTCGGTCCAGTTGATGCTGCCAGCACCCCAGGTGCCACTGCCGCCGTCGACCGAACCGTTGGCGACGACTTGGTTGCCGTCCCAGAACTGCACGGTTACGCCCGGCGCGGTTACCAGCAGGTTGATCTGGTTGGCCATGTTGGTTTGCAGTTGCAGGTCATCGGCCGACACACTGCCAGGCATACTGCCGATCAACATGCCGTTGTCGGTCAAGCCGCCGTTGTAGTTGAACAAGCGATACACGCCACTGCCGAAACCGCCGATGTCACTGACATTGAGGGTACCGTCCAGGGTCAGGTTGCCGCTGACGTTGACCAGCGGGTTGCCTCCACCGGACACCGGTGTGCCGAGGCCGACATCGAAGTTGGAGTTGGCATTGAACACCAGCGAATTCACCGACAGCGTGCTGCCACTGGCGCCCGCCAGATGACCGCCATCCGCCACGGTAACGGCCCCGCCGAGCGAGCCGCCACCGGTGAGTGTGCTACCGCTGTTGACCAGCACACTGGCGCTGTCCAGCGAGCCACTGACGTTCAAGGTGCCGGCGTTGACCGTGGTGTTACCGGTCAGGCTGTTGAGGCCGCTCAGGGTCAGCGTACCGATGCCGAGTTTGCTCAGTTCGCCGGTGCCGGTGAGCACACCGTCGAAAATGCTGCTGGCGTTGTTGCCGCCGATCCTCAGGGTGTTGCCGCCGCCGATCAGTGCGGTGCCGCTGCCGGTCAGACTGGCGAGACTGCTGGAACCGCCGAGATTGAGGATCGCCGCAGCGCCGAGATTAACCCCGGCGTTGCTGCCGAGTGCCGAGTTGCCCAGCGTGGTCAGGCTGCCGGATTGCACGTCGAACGTGCCGCTGAAGGTGTTGTTGCCGGTTAGCGTCAGGTCGGCCAGACCATTCTTGGTCAGGGTGCCCGCCCCGGCGATCACGCCGCCGAGGGTCAGGTTGTTGTTGCCGGCCACGCTCAGGTTGGCATTGACGTTGACGTTGTTGGTCAGCACCAGTGGTGTCGAGGGTCGAAGCGCCCGCCACGGTCACTGCGCCGGAGCCCAGGCCCGCCGAGGTGCCGAGGGTCACGATGCCGGCGTTCAGCGTAGTGCCGCCCGCATAGGTGTTGGCGCCGTTGAGGGTCAGGTTCGACCCGCCATCCTTGGTCAACCCACCCGCGCCGCTGACCTCGCCCGTGAGGGTCAGGTCATTGCTGCCGGCATTGGTCAGATTGGCGTTGAGCTGCACGTGGTTGCCCACGCTCGATGCGCCGCTGCTGTCCAGCGTCGATTCCCCGGCCACAAAAAGACCGCCTATTCCAAGGGCGTTGTTGCTGCCGACGGTCAACGTACCGGTATTGAGGGTAGTGCCGCCGCTGAAGTTGTTGCTGCCGCTGAGGGTCAGATTGGCCGCGCCACTCTTGCTCAGGCTGCCGAGGCCATTGACGGTTCCACCGAGGCTCAACGCATTGGTGCCGGCGATGTCGAGGTTGCCCGCCAGGTTGATCGCATTGCCGACGGTCAACGCGGTGCTGGTATCCAGCGCGGTGCCGCCGCCGGCGGTGAGTGTTGCCGCGCCTAGCGCCTTGTTTGACGCCAGCACCAGTGTGCCGCCATTCAACCACACAGGGCCGAAGAACGTATTGTTGCCGCCCAGCGTCAGGTTGGCCGAGCCGTTCTTGATCAGGCCGCCGGTGCCGCCAATCACGCCGTTGAGGGTCAGCGCATTGCTGCCGCCCACGGCGAGGCTGCCGTTCAGCGTGGTCGCGTTGGCCAGGGTCACGGCGGTGTTGCTGTCCAGCTGGGTGCCGGCCTTTGCCGTCAACGCGCCAGTGCCCAGCGCGGTGTTGCTGCCGACCACCAGCGCGCCGCCATCCAGTTGCGTGCCGCCGGTATAACTGTTGGCGCCGTTGAGCACAAGAGTGCCGGCGTCGAGTTTGTTGAGAATGCCGCTGCCGTCGATGTTCACACCGACCACGGCGGTCACGAGCGGATCGACCCGCATCGCCGTGGTGCCACCGCTACCGTTGACAGCGGTCAGCAGACCCGACGTACCGTCCACTACATTGTAGCCATCGGTGAGGAACTGCATCCCGGTGAACAGTTGCGAGCCGTTGACCGACACCGTGCCTGCCGTGCCCTGGAACACGGCGAAGTCACCGGCCCAGGTTTGATTGAGTGTGCCGTTGAAGTTGGTCCAGTTGGTATCCGCCGCCGTCCAGTTACCCGTGCCGCCATCAACCGTACCGTCCGGATTAGTCTCGCTGCCATCCCAATGACGGATATTGCTGGTCGGAGCCGACACCACCAGATTGACCTGACTACCAAGGGTCTGCACGAGGATGTCGCCCAGGCCGTAACCCACCGGCACACCAGCCACGGTCAGGCCGTTGTCGGTCAGCGCGCCGATGTAGTTGAAAAGGCGATACACGCCAACACCAAAGCCGCCGGCGTCGGTGACGTTGAGATTACCGTCGAGGGTCAGGTTGCCGCCGATGTTCATCAGCGCGCTGCTCGATGGCATGGCGAGGCTCGCGTCGACATTGCTGTTGGCCGTGAGGATCAGCGACGAGGTGGAAAAGGTATTGCGCGAAGACAACGCCAGATGACCGCCGCTGTTGATGGTGATGAAACCAAGCGCCGAACCGGTACCCGTGAGGGTCGCACCGTTGTTGACGTTGAGCTGGCTGCTGGCCAGCGCACCGGTGAGATTGAGCGTACCGGCGTTGACGTTGGTGTTGCCGGTGTGGCCGCTGCTGTCGGTGAGGTTCAGCGTGCCGGTACCGACCTTGGTCAGCGCACCGCTACCACCGAGGTCACCATCGAAAGTGCTGGCGTTGCTCACGCCGTCCACCGTCACCGTCAGGGTGTTGCCACCGGCGATCTGCACGCTACCGCGGCCACTCAGCCTGTTGAGGTTGGCGCTGCTGTTGAGATAGAGATTCGCACCGGCGCTGATGTCGGCGCCGGAGGTGTTGCCCAGCGCCCCGCTGCTCACGGTGGTGACGCTGCCGGAGGCGACGTTCAGCGCACCGGTGAAAGTGTTGTTGCCGCTGAGCGTCAGATCGCCAAATCCGTCCTTGGTCAGGCTACCGGCGCCATCGATCACGCCACTGAGGTTCAGAGTATTGCTGCCGGCCAGGGTCAGGCCGGCGTTGAGGGTGATGTTGTTGCCGACGCTCATGCCGGTGCTGGTATCCAGCGTCGACGCACCGCCGACCGTCAGGCCGCCACTGCCCAACGCAGCGGCCGAGCCCAGTGTCAGCGTGCCCGCGTTGAGCGTGCTGCCACCGCTATAGGTGTTGGTGCCGTTGACGATCAGGTTGGCTGCACCTTCCTTGATCAACTGGCCGGCGCCGCTGATCACACCGCCGAGTGTCAGGTCCTGGGTGCCGCCGACGCCCAGCGCCGCTTTGAGCACGACCGCATTGGCCAGGCTGGCCAGCGGCGAACTGCTGTCGAGCATTGCCGCACCACCAACGGTCAAGGCACCGGTGCCCAGTGCCGAACTGTTGCCAACGGTCACCATACCGGCGCTCAGGGTGGTGCCGCCGGCGTAGGTGTTGGTGCCATTGAGGTTCAGGTTGGCTGAGCCGTTTTTTACCAGGCTGCCGGTCCCGGCGACGGTTCCGGTGAGGGTCAGATCGGCACTGCCGCCGATGGTCATCGCACCGGCCAGGTCGACCAGGTTGACCTGGTTGCCCAGAGTGACGGCTATGTTGGTATCCAGTGTGGTGCCGGCCGCTGCATTCAATGCACCGCTGCCGATCGCGGTATTGCTGCCGACAATCAGCTTGCCGGCGTTGAGTGTGGTGTTGCCGAAGTAGCTGTTGGCGCCGTTGAGGGTCAGGTCTGCGGTGCCGGACTTGACCAGCCCACCGGTACCGGCGACAACACCGCCGAGTGTCAAGGCATGGCTACCGCCAAATGTCAGATTGCCGGTGAGGTTGACGCGATTGGTCAGCGACACCGCCGTGCCCGCATCCAGCGTGGTACCGCTGGCAGCGTTCAGCGCAGCGGTACCCAATGCCGTGTTGCTGCCGACGATCAGCGTGCCGGCGTCCAGCGAGGTGCCGCCGCTATAGGTGTTGTTGCCGTTGACGGTCAGGCTCGACGTGCCGGCCTTGATCAGTCCGCCGCCGCCGGCGATCAGCCCGTCAAGGCTCAGCGCGTTGGCGCCGCCTGCGGTGAGGGTGGCGCCGAGGTTGATCGTATTGTTCAGCGTCACGGCAGCGTTGCTGTTCAGCGTGCCCGTCCCTGCCACGCTAAGCACGCCGCTACCCAGCGCGGCGCCGTTGCCGACGGTAATCGCGCCGGCATTCAGTGTGGTAACGCCGCTGTTGGTGTTGTTGCCCGTCAAGATCAGGGTGCCGGTGTCGGACTTGATCAGCTCGCCGCTGCCGGAAATGGTCCCGCTCAAGGTGGTTGAATGGGTACCTTGCACCCTAACGCCACCGCTGCCGAGCGAAAGCAGGTTGCTGATATTCAAACCGTCTCTGCTGGCCTCCAGGATGCCACCGTTGGAGGTGATCATTCCCTGGCCGAAGGTGGCGTTGTCGTCGAACCTGGCTACGCCGCCATTGAGCGTGGCGGAGCCACTGACCAATGGCCCCTGCAAGGTCCAGGTGCCGCTGTTGAGGGTCAGGTTTTTGAAGTTGACGTAGGTGGAACTGGACGCCGTGCCGGTTCCCGCAGTACCGCCGCCGGGGCCGTTCGCGTTCTGCAGGATCAAGCTGTTGTCACCGCCGAGACCGCCATCGACCTTGCCGGTGGCGGCAAAGCTCAGGTTGACGCCGGCCGGCCCGTCTAGCTCGCTGCCCGTTCCGCCGCCGTTGCTGATGCTCGATCCAGTCACTGCGGTGAAGGTGTTTCTACTGCTTGCACCCAACGATACGCTGCCGTTGATGGAACCGATATTGGTGAAGTTGTTGCCCAACGTCGAGGCTTCGAACGCGACTCTGCCGATGATCGTCCCTGTGTTGGTCATGCTGACCTGCGAGCCGCCCCAGACTCCAACCACGGCCGTGTCGGCATTCATCACGCTAAGGCCCAACAGCGGTTTTGAGGTGATGGTGCCGTCATTGGTGATGATGGTGGTGCCGGTCACGCCGTTGTTCACGCCAAGCGCCAAGCCATTGATGCTGCCCAGGCTGGACGCCAACATCATGCCGGTCCCCCCCAGGATGCCACCGACGTTGTTTGACACACGGACCGCACCGCTCGCCCCCGCGCCGATGAAGGCACCACCGCTCAACGAGAAGACAGGTCCCTGCAATCCCGGATCAACCGTGCCGAAGTTGTTGAAGATGATGTTGGGCCCGGTCAGCTCCACCACCTTGCCACCGAGCGCGGCGTTCATTCCCGCCCCGGCAGTCACGTTGACCGTCAGATTGTCTTCTGCGCTGGCAAAGTTGTTGGGAACCGATGACGGCGTACCCGAGCAAGTCACGATTGAATCGGTGGTGGAACAACCAGCCCATGCCGCAGGGCTGACACCCGCAAGGCAGAACAGCGCGGTAGCTGCTGCCAGCCGCCGTATCCGCCCGAGCCTGTTGTCCAGATCTACCGCCAGCGCGTCGGCGGAAAGTGCCAGCCTTCTTTTCTTTGCCGAGCTCTTGCCGGTCCGGGCAATCTCCGGTGCCGCCACAAAGGTGCCCAACGCAGGATTCCAGATGGATCGATAAATATGGTTCACGACAAGCCCCTGTGGCGGTGATTGAAACTCATGTTTTTAACAAAAACTTTACATTTATTGCCCAAGCTGATCCGTCAGCAGGCCGCCACGGAATCTCCCGCGTTGGATAGCGGCAGCACCCAGCAAAAAATTTAGAGAAATCGCGCTTCCCGGTCCGCCGGAACGGCGGGCACGTCCCCTAGAACCGGCGATGATGTGCCTTGAACGTAAGAGACCGGTGGCCGCAAGAGGCGCGGACCCGCTGGCGGTGAACAGCACCGCAGAAACCGGAGTCCGTGGCTGGCGCCTGCAGCCAAACCGCGACCGGTATTGCGCAGGCGGCACGCGCCTGTTGAGAACGGTATTCGCCAGGCAGCCCCGTATCGGGCTGGATGCCTGTGCGTATCAACCATCCGCTTCGCCGTAGCGTCAGCCTGACGACAGTGATCGGTGGCGATCATCGCGCGGCGCGGCATGCTGCCCCGGCTCAAGGCACACCCGCCCTGCCTGCACGGCGTGCCAGAGAGGCCAGCCGGCTGCAAATTCAGGACAAATCCCAAAAATCCGTTCACCATCGCCCGCAGCCCCCGCAGAGACCGGCCATGGAACGTATCGAACGCCCCTACTTCCCGATCATCTACGTGCGCGGCTACGCCATGACCCGCGATGAGATCGTGGAAACCACCTCTACCCCGTTCATGGGCCTGGAGGCAGGCTCCACCAAGATGCGTCAGGCGCAGGACGGCAGCATCGTCAAGTTCGTGTTCGAGTCGCCGCTGGTGCGCTTGATGAAGGACTACGACTACCGCGACGTCTACGAATTTGGTGCCGAGCGCCGCGATCGCATCTCGCCACGCTGCATCGTCATCCATCGCTATTACGATCCGGCCGACCCGGCGTTCGGGGATGGCAGGACGCCATCGATCATTGATGCCGCTACCGCCCTGGGCAAGCGCATCGAGCAGCTGCGCGACAGCATCTGCGGCAACAACGCGACCATGCGCAAGGATTTCCGCGTCTATCTGGTGGCGCATTCAATGGGCGGATTGATCTGCCGCTGCCTGCTGCAGAACCCGGACGTGGCCAGCGCCGAGGTGCGTGCGATGGTCGACAAGGCCTTTACCTATGCCACGCCGCACAATGGCATCGAGGTGGGCGGCATCAACCTGCCCAATCTGCTGTCGATCAACGACATGAACAACTTCAACCGCACCAACATGGGCAAGTACCTGAAGGTGCCCAAGGACAAGGTCAACACCCTGGGTACGTCCGGCTTTCCGCCCGAGCGCCTGTTCTGCCTGATCGGCACCAACAGCCGCGACTACGCCGCCGCACATGGGCTGTCTTCCTTTGCGGTGGGCGCGCTGAGCGATGGCCTGGTGCGCATCGCCAACGCCTATGTGGAAGGCTCACCGCGGGCCTTCGTCAACCGCAGCCACAGTGGCTACTTCGGCATCGTCAATTCCGAGGAGGGTTACCAGAACCTGGTGCGCTTCCTGTTTGGTGATACCTGCGCCACCGCGCAGCTGGACATCAATGCCCTGCCCTTTCCGCCGGAGATCGAGGCCGCGCGCAAGCGCGGCAAGAAGATCGAGTCTTCGTACTACATCGAGGCCACCGTGGCACCACGCGGCGCCTATACCTACGAGCTCACCTCGCGTACGCAGGCCAACCAATGCGCCATCCGTCGCGAGTACGGCGACATCTTCGATGCGCAGGGCAAGCTGCTGAAGGACAAGCGCTCGACCGTGCTGTTCTCGGTATTCCTGGACAGCAGCAAGATACTGGCCGGCAGCGAGATTGCGTTTTCCATCGATCTGGCGGTGAGCAATGCCGGTTACCAGGTCGATGGCGCACTGTTCCTGAAGAACCACATCCCCGGTGAGTACCTGTTCCGCAACACCTTGGTGGTGTTCGCCAAACCCGACGACGCCGGTGGCTGGCGGCTGCGCTATGTGTGGAGCGATGACCAATGGGCGGGCGGGCCGAAGAACGAAGCCGAGCTGGCCGGCGCACGCAGCAAGGCCATCGGCATCAACCAGCAGGCGCCGAATGTGTTCGGTATTCCGCTGCAGTCGGCCAAGGGTTTCAGCGCCGAGCTGAAACTCTCGCTTTCCGCCTGGCGCTGAACCAGCCGTACACCCGGAGTTCGCACCGGCATTGCTGACCAACGCATCAACTCGCGGCTTGGCACGGCGCGAGTCGGTGGCTGCATTGCAGCAGCAGCCCCTCGCCCGCACAGCTACTCAATCAGGCAGCTCACGCTCATCCTGACCGCGCTGTGTGGCGGAAACACCGATATCGGCACGCCGGCTTCCGACTGCAACTGCCCCGCAGTGAAGGGCGCCGCGCACTGCGCACCGCCGTCGCTCTGGCAACTCACCCGCTGCGCTGGATCGCAGCGCATGGCGGTAGGCAGTGGCGCGCGCACCACCGCGCCATCGGCGGCCTGCGGCCCCGCATTGGCGACGTGGATGTCATAGCGCTGCGCCTTGCCAGAAACCACCACGTCGGCATTGTTGCTGGTGCTGATGGAAAGCGCGGCCAAGCGCGAATCATGGATGAAGGTGCAGACGATGGCGCCTTCGGTACGCGTGGCGGTGGCATCCAGGGTCAGGGTTCGGCTACCGCGGTCCAGCGTCACTGCACCGGCGTTGTTGATGCCGCTGCAGCTGGCGTCGGCCAGGATGAAACCAAACGGCAACGTACTTGCGGTGATATGCGTTGCCACCGCGCTCGCCAGTGCGCTGGCAACGCCGCTGACCGCTACACCGTCGGCGTCGGTGACAAGCTGCTGCGTAGCGATGCCATTGTCGCCAGTGAAGGAGAACTGGCAACTGCCGCCTTGGCTTATGGCGCGCACGCTGAGCGTCGGACAGGCAATGCGCAGCTGCGCGCTGGCGCGATTGTCCTCGGGTACCGCATCGACAAAGCCGGAATCTTCACCGAATTCGGCGCTGAAGCGCATGCTCATCTTCCCGCATGCGGCCTGCGCGGCAATGCTGCCGGTCACCTTGTACGAGAGCACGCCACCTGGTGCCAGCTCGTAGTTGTCGGCATCAATATCGCCCTGCCCGCTGGGCAATGGACAGCGCGAACCCGGCGTCGCCGTGCACAGCCAATGCACATTGCTCAGCTGCGCCGGCATTGGGCCCAGCATCAAGGGTGCATCGGGGTATTCGATATAGGGCGCCTGGATGCCCGGGTCCAGCGGATTGATGTCGGCATTGGTCACCGTTATCGAGAAAGCGACCTCGTCGCCGTGAAATGTCAGCGGCGTCGATGCCGTTTGGCTGACAACAATATTGGCCGGCGCGCGCGCATGCAGATTGCGGACCTCGTGGATATTGCCCCGCACCCCAGTCGAGGCCCCATAGCCAATGCTAAGCCTTGGCGGCGCCGGATAGGGGAAATCGACACCCTCGAAGATGGCCTGCGGCGACTGCCCGACACCACCGTAGTAACCCCAGATCCGATAGCCGCTGTCATTGCCCTTGGGCACCAGCACCAGGCGCAGATGGCGAATATCCAACGGCCGCGCCGCTGCCCCCGGGGCATCGATACGCGCATGGGCACCCGGGATGCTGGCGGCGATATATCTATTGTTACGGTCGGCAGGGCCGCGGATCACGATCTTCTGCGGCGCCCTACCTGGCCCGGAGCCATCGATGCAGCCCGCCGACGGCAAGCCCTGCCGGGGGGAGTTGGAAAAGTTGCCAAACTCGTCCAGGCCCACGCCCAGGTAGCCGCCGCTGCCCTGGCAATAACCCAGCCCTGCGCCGTTGTTGGCGCCGCTCATGTCCTGGCTGGCATCGAACAGGAACACACTGAGCCCATCGGCACCATCGCCGCCCCAGCTGACGTGGTCGAACTCCAGCTGCACGCCGCTGGACGAGGGAAACACCGAGCCATGGTAAAGCGCATTGCCGCGCTGGCTGGACAGGCTGGTGGTGAGCCGCAACCAGCCTTGGCCGCTGCGGTCATTGGTGCCCTTGCCGTCGTCCAGCGCTCCGCGGCCACCGGTGAAGATGCCGCTGTCATTGCTGCCGCTGTTGTCTGTACCCGATGCCGACCACAGTGTCTGCCGCCAGGCGCGGAACGAGGCGTCGACCGCGAACTGAGCCATCGCCGGCGCAGCTGCGAGTGCACAGAACGCAAACAGCAACGCGCCTGCCAGCCGTTTGTGATGTTCTCCTTCCACTGCGAATCTCTTGGCAAATTACCGCCAATATTTCGCGAAAAACGCTGCGCCTTGCATCCGATCAAGGATAGGCAAGGCGTCAGTCAACGGATGACATCAACGTCAGTGGAAACCATTGCCACTATTGCCGGACGCCCGAAGACCGAGCAGTCCGGCACTAGCTGCAGGACGCGCACGCGCGCGGCCACATGCCGGTCAGTAACTGCCCACCACGTTCAGGAACCAGCCGCGGTGGTCGTAGTCGAAATCGGTGAGCTTGTCGCTGAAGTCGGTGAAGTTGTAGCCCACACCAACGCGGAAGTTCTTGCCGATATCCCGATCAATGCCCACCAACGCACCTTGCCTGCGGCCGCCACCCTTGACCATCAAGCTGCGATATTCAGCCAGGCCGTGCCAATCGGTGGTGATGCCGTAACGCACCTGCCCCGCCAGCAAGGTTGCCGCTGAGTCGGCCCAGGCGCCGGTCATGCGGCCCATCCGCACTTCGCCCTCGCGACGCGCGGCCTTGAGTGCGAACTCCCAGTTGCTGAGCGGCCGGTACACGCCCTCGAACGACAGCACCTGGCTGCGCTGGTCGTAATACGCGCTGCTGGTGTCCTGGGCCAGGGTGGAGACGTCGTACAGATAGGTATAGCGGCCCAACAGGCCCCAACGCGTGCTGTTGAACGGGCGGTAGGCAAAGCCGACATTGCCTTCGATGAAGCGTGCGCCGGCCAGCGGATCGAGTTCATCATCGGTATCGGAGTAGTTGAAACGCGCCGCGATACGCAGGCTTTCATTGAACTTGTGGGTCAGGTTGTTGGTGGTCACCCACTGTTCGCGACGCTCGGCACCGCTGTCCTGCCGCCATTCGACCTTGCTGCTCCATTGCGTAGCGGCGGAGGTGCGGCCACCGCTGACGCTCACCGCGCGACGGTTGATGTTGCCGGTGCCACGGTCAAGCTCCGCATCCTGCAGCTGGAAGCCCAGGTTCCAACCCACGCCCGGATAGAAATCCATGCCGAAGGTATGGGCCAGGCCGGTCTCGTTGCGCGCCTTCAGGTATTGGCTCTCATTGAACACATTGACCTGGTTGGACAGGCGCCAACGTTGGCCCAGCGTCCAGCCATCGCGCTGCAGCGGATTGAACAGCGAGTCGTAATCGCTGCTGGTGGCATTGGTGAAGGTGTAGTTGCCGTAGAGGGAATGATCGGGCGTCAGCCGGTACTCGGCATTGAGCTGCGCGGCATCGCCGCGATCACCCTTGGTGACTTCCGCACCGATGCTGGACAGATTGCCGAACTGATAATTGCCACCTACGGTGACCGCATCGTTGTCGCGGTACTTGCCACCGTCGTCGTCCAGCGTCGCCTGCGCGGTGCCGTACATGTCAAAACTCGTGCCGAAACGATGCTTGTACTGCAGCGCGCCCAGCGTGCCGATGCCCTGTCCGCTGAGGCTGCTTTCATCAACACGGCGCAGCTCGGCGCTGAGCGTGTTGTCGGCGTTGATGCGCCACTCGCCGGTCAGCTGGCTTTGTTCCAGATACTCGACACCACGCTCGGCACGGCTGTAGCGGCCGTAGATATCGAAATCCGGCGTCAGCTGGCCGCGGAACTCGGCGCCATGCTCGCGAACTTCCTCGCCGGTGTCGTAGCGGGCAATGGAGTAACCCGAATCCACTCGCCGCATCCACGCGCCGGCCGACCAATCCAGCTGGGTCCAGCCCAGTTCCTTGAAGTTGGCACGTGCTTCTACCGACGTTGCATCGCCCTCGCGGCGCGCGCCCAGGCCGGAGTTGAGCTGATCGAAACTGAGGCCGCCGTTCTCCGAGTAGAACACCGGTGCGCTGGTGCTCTCGGTACGCGCCTGCTCCACTTTCAGGTAGGTGCCACGCCCGGCCTGCAGGGTGAGGTCGGCCGCAGCCAAGGTGTAGTCGTCGCCGGCCCGGTTCTCGTCCACATAGGTGACGCCGACGCCGACATGATCGCCAAACCAGTGCTTGCCGCGCACGCCGGCAGTGATCTCATCGGGATTGAAGCCGGTAGGCAGGTATTCGTAATCGACCAGCAGCACCTGGGTGTAGCCATCGAGTGGGGTGTCACGCGACAGCCGCGGCAGGCCATCGCGGGTAACGATGGACAGTGCATCGGACAGGATCAGACGGCCCTGGAAATCGTCGATCTGGTAGTCGGCGCCGGCCTGCAGGTCGATGCGCTTTTCGACCCGGCCGGTGGTGGCATCACGGATTTCGATGGCCACCTTTTCCGAACCCGGCAGGATGTCGTTGTGCCGCAGGTAGTACAGGCTGCCGCCGGTGCCGAGGAACTCGCTGTGGCCGGGCGCGGTTTGCGCCTCGGAGCCGAATGCGCGCAGCGTGGTGCTGGCGTCGCCCCACGCATTGGTGGCACGGCTGCGCCAGTTCAGCGCACCACCGTATAGCGAACGCGAATACTGCCCGTACTCGGTGCCGGTGATGCCGGTGCTGAAATTGCCCCACAGTGCCTGGCTCTTGTCCCAATCCACGCGCACATACAGCCGACCCTGCGTATCCACATCACGGTAGGTTGTGGAGTCGTCGCCGTACACCGGGTAGTACTGGTCTGGATCCAAACGACGGAACACATCCTGCGGGTCCGCGTTCCAGAAGCCCTTGAACAGCTCGTTGACCTCATGCTCCTGGGTATCGACCTGGGCGGTGACCAGGTATTTGCCCTTGACCTTGCCCTTCAGATAGAACGCCAGGCGGCCGTCGACCACCAGGTCCTTGTCGTAGCGGTCGTCATTTCCCAGTGGTTCCAGCGAGCCGGACACACTGCCGCCGGACAAGGTGAAATCGGCCAGCGCCACGGCAAACATGTAGCGACCGGTGACATCCACGTCCAGCTGGTCGTGGATGGCCTGAATCTGCTTGCCGGGCGCAATATCGATGTCGAACCTGTGCTCGCCCACCGGTACCAGGTATTCGGCAACCAGTTTGCTTTCCATGTCCACCGGCTGCATCTGGCCGTTGATCTTGACGCTGGCGCTCTCAGGCAGGTTGCGGCCCTGGATGCGGATGCGCGAGCCATAGATGGCGATGTTCTGCTGGCGCAGGCTGTCGCGGCCAAAGCTCTGGTCCACCAGGCTCTGCAGTTCCGCATCATCGGTGTTGAAGGCGGTGCCCTTGCGCTTCTCCACCGCATTGCGCAGCAGCTGCGCACCGCGCTCGGCTTCTTCCGGGCGCACCAGCTGCAGGCGGCTGGGATAGGTTTCGTCAAAAGCACCATCGGCGCCGTAGGCACGGGCGATATAGACCAGTTCGTCGCCAAGTTTGGGCTTGTAGCCGGACGGCAGGCTGCCATCCCATTCCAGCGTGGTCGAGGCGGCCACCGGCAATGGGATCACCGCCACCGGATCGACCAGGTCGGTGTCGCTGGCGCGATACACCAGCACCTCGGCGCGCTGCATGAATGCCGAATAGTTGTTGTAGGCGTAGAACTGCACCGGCCGGGTGATGCGCTGGCCATCGAACGGCAACAGCGACGGCGCCGACAGGCTGAACGACGGCTGCCCCAGATTGGGGTCTTCCGTTGCCCATATCACGCCACCATTGGGCAGCTGCAACGACCATTTGCCGATCGCCACCGCCTGCCCAGGCAGCAGGGCGCGGTTCCAATCCTGTTCGCGTTTCTCCGCGGCTACCGACACCTGACGGTCGGCTGCCAGTTGCGTTGATGCAAGCGGTGCGACCTCGGCATCCGTGCTGCCGCGGCTGATCAGCTTGAACAGCATGCCATCCTCACTGCTGCAGCCGCTGGAATCGCAGGCAGCTGCCCCGGCCTTGCCACTATCGGTGGCCGCCAACGGCGACGTCGCCTCCTGCGCGGACACGGACGACGCCATGCCTGCCAGCACGCACAACAAGGTGTAATCCAAAAGTTTCATCTTCATGGCGTGGCCTCCGCATCTGCTTGCCCGGATGAGGCGTCGGGCTCGCCAGGGAGGATCTCGACCTTGATGCGGCCGCGCTGTGCCGCCGGCAACTGCGCGCTCAGCGCGTCGAACACCGCCTTGGCACGACGCATCCCCAAGGCGTCGTTATAGGCAGCCGAAGCGCGGCGGTCGGCATGGCCAATCACCTTGATGGTCGGCACATCCATTTCCAGCAGGTAGCTGACGATGTGCGCCAGCAGCGCGTCGTACTCCGGCTTGATGCTGGCCTTGTCGGTATCGAAAAACGCCGTGCCCAGCAACGGCCACGCCCCCAGCTCCAGCACGCGGCGGCTGTCATCGCCGCTATCGGTACGCAGGCTTATCCGGGTAAGCGCGGCGACATCCGCCGGCAACGCTGCCACCAGCGCCTTGCGCAGCGTTACGGCGCGATCGAAGGCAAGCAGCTCGCTCTCACCCTGCGCGCCGATCACCACCTCGCCACCGCCATGGCTGCGCACCTGTGCCGCCATGCTTTCCACAACCGGCAGGTATTCGCTGCGCAGCTGCGCACTACCCGCTGCAAACATCACCGCACCCAGCTCCATCACCACCGGCTGCGTGACCCCGCCCTGCAGCAGCGCGGGCGGCAGCTTGACGCCGAAATCGAAGCGCACCGGCAGGCCCGGGGTAACCCGACGCAGCAACGGATTGCGGGTAGTGAAGACGCTGCCCGGCGGCAACGTGGCCGGGTCCACCTTCAGGATGAAGTTGCGGCCGCGATCATCGCGCCCGGCATCGACACCGATCAGGTTGTAGCGGCCGTACTGGTCGGTTTCAACCAACAGGCCTTCCACCGACGCGATCCGCACCCCCGGCACGCCGCGCTCGTCCACGCCCTCGTTGCGGATGATGTAGTCGACGCGATAGCCCTGTTCGGCCGGGCTGACCGTGCGCTGCACGCTGGGCGTGGCGGCACTCAGGCCGCGGGCGGCATCGCCACTATCCGCGCTGAGCGTGGTGTTGCCGGCCGCATCCATGCGCAAGGTGTTGCCCTGCGCGGTGGTCAGGACGAAATCATTGCTGAAATCCAGCGAGCGCAGCCGCTGACTCACCACCACCTGGCGTGCCTGTGCCGGATCGGCATCGGACTGGCGGCCACCAATGCGGCCAAGCGCGATGCCATGCAGCAGCGGTGCACTGGCGTCGGCTTCTGGCTGCTGGCCATTGCCACGATCAACCGTGGTTGAGTTGGCAATATAGGCGCCAGGCACAAAGCCGCCCTGTACGCGGATGTCACTCATCTCTGCACTGTCCTGCCAGCCATCACCGTCGCGGTCATCAAACACCGTGCCCAGCAAGGTGGCTTCGTCGGTCATCGGGTCGGGCACCATCTGCACGGTGGCGGTGGCCACGTTGGAAATGCGCCGGCCGTTGTCATGTACTTCGGCCGCGTTGACGTGCAGGCCACCGCGCACACCGGCGCCCACACGCAGCAGGTAGCTGATGGTTGCGCGAGCACCCTTGTCGATGTCTATCTGGTCAACGCGGATCGGATAGCTGCCGGCCAGGCGACCAGCGCCATCGCGGTCAGCCACCTGCAACGACCCCACCACCAGTGTGAAGCCCGGCGGCGGCGTGTCGACCAGGCTTGCGTCGACCACTTCCGTCTCACCGACGTTTTCCATGGTCACGGTGTAGCGCACCAGGTCACCGACCTTTACATCGCGCGGACTGGCCTGCTTGCTGAGCCGCACCTGGGTGTTGCCTTCGATGCTGATGGTGGCCGTTGCGGTGTCACAGACCGGGATGGGCTGCGAGACGTCACAGACGCGATAGACAAAACTGTCCTCACCCACGTAGCCCGGATTCGGCGTGTACAGGCAGCTGCCGGCATTGCAGCTGACAGCACCGTGGGTGGGCGGCGTGACCACCGTTACCGATGCCGGATCCAGTGGCAGCCCGGCGGTGGTGTCATTGCCGATCACATTCAGGCTGACCGGGGTATCCAAGGGCGTCCTGGCGCTGTCATCCACCGCGTCGATGCGGTTGGGCGGAACGGTGATGGTGACGGTGGCCGACTTGCAGACCGGGGTTGGGCTGGCGGTATTGCAGATCTGGTAGACGAAGGTATCCACACCCGAGAAATTGGTATTGGGTGTGTAGACGACCGTGCCATCCGGATTCAGGCTGAACGTGCCATGGGACGGGTTGCTCAGGATCGTCACCGACAGCGGATTCAAGCGCGCGCCGACGACGGTATCGTTGGCCTGCACGTCGACCGTCACCGACGTGTTCTGCGCAGTGGTGCGCGCGTCATCCACCGGGTTCAAGCTATTGACCAGCGGCGTGGTTACCGTGTCGGTCGCGGTGATCGGGGTATTCGTGCCAGGTGGTACGGCGGTGACGGTGGCGGTATTGACCACGCTACCGCTCACATAGTCCGCGGCCGTTGTGGCGTGGCTGTTGTTGGTGCATACCAGCGTCTGCGAAGCCCCCACCGGCAGCGTGATTGCCGGGCAGTCGAGCGCGGGCAGCAGTGGATCGGTCAACGTGACATTGCTCAGATCCACATTGCCGGTATTGGTCACAGTGAAGCTGTAGCTGATGCTTGCCTGGTCCGCCGACAGCGTGCCGCTCTTGCTCAGCGTCAACGCAGGCGCAGCCTGCAGTGGCACCGTGGCCGTGCCGGTGGTGCTGACCGCGGGGCCGCTCGGCGGTATGCCGCTGGCCGTGGCGGTGTTGTCGACCTTGCCTGCGGCATTGTCGAGCGAGCTCACGGTGTAGACATTGCCGGTGCAGATCAGCGTCTGCGAAGCACCGACGGCCAGCGTGATCGGCGGGCAGCTCAGTGCTGGCAGCTTCGGGTCGGTGACCGTTACCGCAGTCAAATCCACATTGCCGGTGTTCTCGACCACGAAGCTGTAGCTGATGGTCTTCTTGTCAGTCGACAGTGTGCCGCTCTTGCTCAGCTTCAACGCAGGCGTGGCCTGCAGTGGCACCGTGGCCGTGTCGTTGGCGCTTACCGCAGGGCCGCTCGGCGGTGTGCCGCTGGCCGTGGCGGCGTTGTCGACCTTGCCTGCGGCATTGTCGAGCGAGCTCACGGTGTAGACATTGCCGGTGCAGATCAGCGTCTGCGAAGCACCGACGGCCAGCGTGATCGGCGGGCAGCTCAGTGCTGGCAGCTTCGGGTCGGTGACCGTTACCGCAGTCAAATCCACATTGCCGGTGTTCTCGACCACGAAGCTGTAGCTGATGGTCTTCTTGTCGGTCGACAGCGTGCCGCTTTTGCTCAGCTTCAACGCAGGCGCATTGATGATGGTCTGCACCGAACTGCTGGCGCCATTGGGATCGGTAGTTCCTTCCGGCGGCGTTGCCGTTGCGGTATTGGTCACCCCGGGCGCCGCCGCGGCGATGCTGGCGGTGCCGCGAATGATGACGCTGCAGCTGCTGCCCATCGGCCCCGAGAAAACGCCACTGAGCGTATTGCCCGCAATATTGGCGGTGCATGCACTTGCAGCGACTTCAGGAGCAACGCTGGGAACAACACTGACAACGCTCAAAGCGCTGAAATTGGTGGGCACCACGTCGCGGAACACCGCACCGGTCAGCGGGCTGGGCCCGCCATTGCCCACCACGATCCGGAACTCGACGGTGGCGCCGATACCTACCGTCAGCGGCCCGGCGATGAAGCCAGCGGTGCTGCCTTCGCGCTCGGTCTTGACGATGGTCAGATCGGAAGTGCGGGTTATCGGGTCCTCGTCGGTCGATGCGCATACGCCAGTGGCAGGCGTGAACACGGCCGGAGCGACACATTGCGTGCCCGGATTGGTGACGCCGCCTGGCGGCGTAACGGTGGCGGTATTGCGCGCCACCTGCGCCATTGCCAATGTCGGCATGCCCAGTGCGGCGACCAGAATCATTACGCTCAGGCATACGCCTCGGCGCAAACCGATGAAATTCGCTTTTGCAAACACACGCAGCTCCATTGAGCCTTATCGGCCCAGTGCAAACGCGCCCCCCCTACGCTGGAGCGACGAACCTTTTGAACGCGAACAATCCCGGCAATTCACTTACGTGGCCGGCGCGGTCTATCGGTGCTTGCGAGTGTTCAAGCTAAAGCTTTCCCCCTGGCACTGCGTCCCCTAGTCCGCGCAGGCCACCACTTCTCGATCACAACAAATTCGAAAGTTCAAGAAGTAAAAGCGGCTAACCGTCACAGTTCGGCGCGGATCCTAGCCAAAAAGCTTGTTTCACGGATGAAGGATTTTTCACGGTGCAGCGCAGCCGCACGCGCCCTTGGCGGCACACGCTATTCAGCATGCTGACGGACGAAATACATTGGGGGACAAGGCGCTTTCGGCGTCGTGATGCGCAGGTGAAGGATTGGCAGCAACATTTCGCCGTGCACCACCGGCATCATCCCGATAGTCATCAGCTCTCTATGCCTACGCTTGGGTATGCGAACTACTTACCGGCCAACAGCCGGTTGAGCCTGAAAATTCGCGCTTGGAAGCAATACAACCGGGGCTTTTGCGCAGGACAAAACACTGCACACCGATGCGGCTGCGGACTTTCCCTACCCCTGCATCGCCCTAAGACAAAGCCTCCGCGCATTCAGGAAAGTCTGCAACAAGCCGGCACATGCGTCGCTCGAAGCTGACGCATGCACCCGCTCAACGCGCTGCCGCGGGGGACCAGCGCTGTCGATCCGCACTCACGCCATTGCCGGCAATTGATCCAATTCTTCGCGGATGCTGTCGATGAAGACGCTGTCATTCAAATAAGCGACGTTCAAACGCGTCCACGGCGACACCTGCTCTGTATCGACGTTGAAGAACGCCCCAGGTGCCAGCACCACGCCGCGTGAGAGCAGGCGCGAGGTCAGCAGACGGGTGTCATCGATGCCTTCGAAGCGCGCCCACAGATACAGACTCTGCTCCGGCGTGGCATAGACCGTGGCGTCAAGCCGCTGCAGCACTTCCAGGCCCTCGGCCGTAGCCGCCCGCACGCGATCCTGCAGCCGCCCAACGTGACGCAGGAAGTTGCCTTCGCGAAGAATCGCCTCCAGTACGCGCTCGCCGTACTCGCTGCTGCCAATATGCAACAGCATTTTCAGGTCGGCCAGTTCCTCGACATGCGCGTTTTCACCGGCAATGAAGCCACTGCGCAGTGCCGCGGAAACCGACTTGGAGAAGCTGCCAACGTACAGCGTGTTCTTGAACTGCGACAACGAAGACAAGCGGAACGCCGAGTTGGGCTTGAAGTCGGCCATCGCATCGTTCTCGACGATCAGCACGTTGTGCGCCGCCGCCAACTCCAGCAGACGCTTGCCCACCTCCGGCGAGACATCCGTGCCGGTGGGGTTGTGCGCGGTGGTCTGCATGAAGAACACGCGTGCCTTGCTGGTCTGCAGCGCGGCTTCGAACTCCGCCAGATCCGGCCCGTCGACGCGGCGGGTGATCGCAATCGATCTGGCACCCTGCAGCTGCAACTTGCCGAACAACGGGTAATAACCAGGCTGCTCCACCAGCACCGTGTCGCCCGGTGCGACGTAGCGCCTGATGATCAGGTCCAATGCGTGGTTGGCGCCAAAAGTAGTCACCAGCTGGCGCGGACCCAGCTCCATGCCGTGCATGGCCATGCGCCGGATCAGCTGTTGGCGCAGCGGCAGGTAACCGTAGCGATTGCCGTAGCGGAACAGGCTGCCGGTACCACTGCGCGCAACCTGGCGGTGGAATCGGTCCAGTCGCATGTAGGTCAACCAATCCACCGGCGGAAAACCCTCGGCAAGATGCGAGCGTCCCGGTTCGCGGATGGCCTGCTGGCGCATCAACCACAGCGTATCGATTACCCGGCTGTAACCGACCGGCTCTTCATCGATATCACGCTCGGGAGGCGCCTCCACCCCACGCACAAAAAATCCCTTGCCGTGCTGTGCCTCAACCAACGCACGCTCGCCAAGCAGATCAAATGCCGAGATCACCGTGTTCTTCGAGTAGCCGTTCAATCGCGCGTACTCGCGCAAGGACGGCAACTTGTCACCCGGCTTCAGGACACCAGCCAGTATCTGCCGGCCAATATCCATGGCCACCTTTTCCGACAAAGAAATTTTACGTGGTTCAGAGCGCATAAAAATCCATACAAAATTTTTCGGGCGCTCACTGTATCTACGCGTTCGAACGCGCTGTAAAGAGCATAAAACGACATTTTGATATGAATTGGCACTCCAACATTCAGGCATGCGCTGTTCGAAAAAACTGTACCTTTCGCCCGCATTTCATGGAGCACAATCTGCCTGACACTTTGCGCAATCCTCTTCGGCATGCAGTCAATCAAGGGGATGCAGTTGAACGCAATTTCGGCACATTCGACGCCAGCGAAGTCAGTATCGCTGGCACAGGCAGCGATGCATGGCCAGCCATCCGCAGTGGCCACCCGAGCAGTCGACGCAATCTCGCCATGCACACTCCCAAAGCTTGGCTTCGGCGTGCCTGACAACACTGCATCTGCAACAGGTTTCATCGACGGTCTGTTGATCAACGACATCGACCAATGCATGCCAGCAACGGCAGACCTTGGTTGGATGGCCGGCGTCGGTCGCATTGCACAGCTGGCCCGCGGCGCAGGCGGCTTCATTGCATTCTGTGCGGGCCCACTGGTCCGCTCGCGCATCCAGTTCACTGGCATCGCCGATGTCTACAACGCGCGACGACAGGTACTGCGGCTACGCAATGAATTGATCGGCCTGGCCAATACGATGAACCCGAAGCTGGTAGCTCTGGGTGGCGGCTGCAAGGATATCGCCGTGTATGCGCGCCAGACTTTGCAGCACGGGGCGTATCTTGAGGTTGACCTCATCGTCGATGTCCCGAACCGTTCCGATGCCAACATCCTCGACAGCATGCTCTCGCGGATGGCGCCGTTGATCGAACAACTGACGCTTGGCACAAGGAACAGGACATCGATAAGCGACATCGCCGATCAACAGCTTCTATGCGCGCAGGTTGCATTCGACGCACATTGCTTCGCGCTTGCGCCTCAAGATGCAGACGCGCTGGCCAGCCGCATTGTCGACCTGCACCGCCACATCTGCACTACGCCAGGCCTCATGAGACTGCACAATGCTGGCGTTGTGAAGGCCGTCAATTCGGTGCTCGCCGCCATCACCCCGGCAGCTACCGACAAGCCGCACTGCCGGACAGCACAGAGCGATCACGATGCGCCTCTGTGCATCTGGTACCGCGACCATCGCGGCCGCCTGTGCGGCAGGATCGCGCTGCCGCTGATCACTGGCCTGGTCGAGCACGATGAACGCATGCCGGCCATGTCCCGCACCTCGTCCAGCGTCCATCAACTCAACCACGCCGTTGCGGCTATTGGTCTGGCGCAGAGCCTGGCCAGCCTGCATGCCGATGCCAGCGATGCGATTGCACTGGCCGAGCCCGGCCAGCATGCACATGACGTGGCATTGCTGGTCGGCGCACGCGGCGATGAAGTCGCCAAACTGGTCAACGCCATGGTCCAACCGCAGGATATCCGCTGCGATCACGCCATCGACCTGCTCGATGCACTGCAATCGCAATGATCGACGATCACGCTGAGGTAATTGAAGACCACGTGCGCATCATCGAAGTTGGTGCGCACAGAGGGTTGCAGAGCCAAGCCAAGGTACTTCCCGTGATGGTGCGGTCGAACCTGATCGAGTTGCTGGAGTCCGCTGGCATTGCGGAAATGGAAGTCGGATCGTTCTCGCCGCAAAGTGCGGCTGCGCAGATGACCGATGCCACCGAAATCTACGCACAACTGGGCCCCTCGCCGGTGGATCGCATCCGCTCGGTGCTGGTGCCCGACATGAAGGGGCTGGAAATGGCGGTCGCTGGCGGGTTCCGCGACATCACCGTCGCCTTGGCCGCTTCGAACGCTTACTGCCGCGCCAACCTCAACTGCAACATCGACGAAAGCCTGCGCCGTGCCGACCAGATCGCCGAGCGCGCATTGACGCTTGGTATCCAGGTCCGCGCCACGCTTTCCACCATCATCCACTGCCCGCTCAGTGGCGCAGTAGCGCCGGCCGATGTCACCGCTATCGTCGCCACCCTGCACAACATGGGCTGCCGCGAAATCAGCCTGTGCGATACCACCGGCTCCGGCACACCCGCATCGGTGGGCAAGCTGCTGCGCATGTGCGCGGCCGAGGTGCCGATGCATTGCCTGGCCGCGCACTTCCATGACACCTACGGGCTTGGCGTCGCCAACATGATTGAAGCGCTGGAGCAGGGCGTACGCGCATTCGACGGCGCCATTTCCGGGCTGGATGGCGACAGCCATGCAGCAGACGCAGCATGCAGCCTTGCCACCGAGGACCTGGTCTATCTGTGCTCCGAACTCGGAGTCCGCTGTCATGTCGATCTCGACGGGCTGCTGCTGGCCGCCGACTACATCGATTGCGTTCTTGAGCGCAGGACCGGATCACGGGTGGGCCGCGCCCTGCGTGCCAGGCGCAACCAAAGGGAGCGCGCCGCAGCGGGTTGGGCGCGCTGAGTACTGCGCTCCTGGGCAGGCTTGCCTGTGCTTCTGGCGACGCGGCCGCAAGCCTGCATGGCTGTCCCGAAAAACCCAATCGAGCAAGGCCTGGCAGCTCGCAGACATGCAAAAGCCCCGCAGTGCGGGGCTTCTGGCGACCCGCGCAATGAGCGGGTTGAATCTGGCGCGCCCGGAGGGATTCGAACCCCCGACCAATGGCTTCGGAAGCCACTACTCTATCCGGCTGAGCTACGGGCGCATTGTGTACCGCACGGCTAAGCCGGGCGGACGCGCATTCTAACGGCAAAAGCGTCCGCAGGTCTGCCCCCTTCGGCAGATCGCTGCAGGCGGACTGAAAAATCCGGTCAGCTGGTAACCTTTGCACATGAGCCGTCTCCCACATACACCGTCCACCGCAGGCAGCCCCTCGCGGTTCGGGCACTACTGGAAATTGATGCGCGCCGACCGCCCGATCGGCACCTTGCTGCTGCTGTGGCCCACCTGGTGGGCGCTGTGGCTGGCTGCCGACGGCCTGCCGCCGCTATGGATACTGTTCGTGTTCAGTGCCGGCGTCTGGCTGACCCGCTCGGCCGGTTGCGTGATCAATGATTACGCCGACCGCTGGCTGGACCCGCACGTCAAGCGCACCAAGGATCGCCCGCTGGCCACCGGCGCCATCTCCGGCCGCGCCGCGCTGATGCTGTTCGCCGGGCTGATGCTGGTCGCGTTCGCGCTGGTGTTGACCCTGAACGGCCTGACCATCGGCCTGAGCTTCATCGGCGTGTTCCTGGCTGCCAGCTATCCCTATCTGAAGCGCTATACCCACCTGCCCCAGGTCTACCTGGGCATGGCCTTCGGCTGGGGCATCCCGATGGCGTTTGCCGCCATCCAGGGCGAAATCCCGCCGCTGGGCTGGGTGCTGTATGCCGCCAACATCCTCTGGTCCACCGCCTACGACACCTGGTATGCCATGGTCGACCGCGAC
The DNA here is from genome assembly GCF_001431465.1 of Stenotrophomonas terrae. Classification (GTDB taxonomy): domain Bacteria; phylum Pseudomonadota; class Gammaproteobacteria; order Xanthomonadales; family Xanthomonadaceae; genus Stenotrophomonas; species Stenotrophomonas terrae. The sequence goes on from NZ_LDJJ01000030.1 coordinate 28,250, forward strand.
GACGACCTGAAGGTGGGCTCGCATTCCACCGCCATCCTGTTCGGCGACCTGGATCTGGTCATCCAGGGCATCCTGTACGCGCTGTTCTTCGCCGCGATGGCCCTGGTCGGGCAGCGCGCGGGCCTGGGCTGGGCCTATTGGGCCAGCATCGGTGTGGCGATGGCCCTGGTGATCTATGAGTTCTGGATCTGCCGCGACCGCGAGCGCGAGCCCTGCTTCAAGGCCTTCCTGCACAACAACTGGGTCGGCGCGGTGTTGTTCGCCGGCATCGTTGCCAGCCAGTACCTGGATTAAAAAACGGCCCGCAATGCGGGCCGTTTTGTTGTTGCCGTGCCGTTGTCCCGTTGTAGGAGCGGCGTAAGCCGCGAAGCCCACAACGTCGGATGGCGCAGCCCTCCCTGGATCTGATGGACTATCTGCTTCGCGGCTGACGCCGCTCCTACAAGCAGCCTCAGATCGCGCCGATGGTTTTGCCCAGCGAGCGCAGGCGGAAGGCGGCGATTATCTGCAGCACGCCGTAGACCAGAGCCAGCACGCCGATCCACAGCGAGGTCACCGCCAGCCCGGCCAGCGGGTTGAGTGCGAACATCACGCCCAAGGCCACCGCCAGCAAGCCGCTGAGTATCAGCATCCACTCGCCGGTGATCTGCTTGCGCACGCGGATGGCGAACACGATCCGGTAGATGCCGCCCACCACCAGCCATGCGGCCAGGAACAGCAGCAGCACACTTGCCGTGGCCAGCGGGTTGATCACCGCCAATACGCCGAATGCGATCGACACCAACGCATAGAAAATCGCCCAGCCGCGCGATACCGGCGCCGAGCCATTGAAGGCCGAAATCAACACCACCACGCCTTCAACAATCGCCATGATGCCCAACCACCAGGCCAGCACGGCAGCGGTACGCACCGGTGCCATCACCGCCAATACGCCGAAGATCACCGCAAACAGCCCGAACAGCAGCAGCACCCACCAGTTGCGCGTCACCGTGCCAAACAACGAACCAGCGGGAAATCCCGGGGAAGCACCCATGTCTGTCTCCTCATGTTGAACAGGTAAAGGTCTCTCGGGGCCAGTCTAGGCCCATCGCTGTAGTAATGGCATGTAGAGATGACAGGCCAGATTTCAAGCCTGCTGCCGCAAGCAAACGATCCCAACCCTCGCGCCGCTGGCAATCACGGCACCCGTGCGCAGACCCAGGCATCCACCCGCTGCACGCCTGCGCGGTGCAGGGTGAGCGCGGCCGCATGCAGGGTAGCGCCGGTTGTCATCACGTCATCCAGCAGGACCACATGCGCCGGCAACTGCCCCACCGCCGTGAAGGCGCCACGCAGATTGCGCCGGCGCTGCACGGCATCCAGCTCCGATTGTGGTTGGGTGGAACGCCGCCGGTGCAGGCCGCGGCACATAGGCAGTTGCAGCGCGCGCGCCACCGGCTTGGCCAGCTCCCAGGCCTGGTCATAGCCGCGCTGGCGCAGCCGCGACAGATGCAGCGGCACCGGCACGATGGCCTGCGGCCGCTCCGCGCTGGCCACGGCATCAACCAGCAGCGCCGACAGCAAACGCCCGGCACTGAGATCATGGTGAAACTTGAATCGCAGCAGCAGACCGTCAACCGGCGCGCTGTACACGAACGCCGCCCGCACCGTCTGCAGCGGTGAAGACGAGCGCTGGCAGGGGCCGCACAGGGCATCAGCATCGGCGCCGGGCAGCGGCAATGCACAACGCCGGCAGGCAGCCCACAGCCATGGCAGGCCGGCGCTGCAGGCCAGGCACAGGTCCCGCCCCGGCAGCCCCGGCTCGGCGCATACCAGGCAGCGCGGCGGGAACAGCAGCCCCGACAAGCGGCCCCCAAGCCTGTAAACCCAATCTTTCATCTGATAGTTGACAGCAATGCCCATGCTGACCAGACTGCGCCGCTTCCATCGCCCCATCTGTCAGGTAACACCGATGTCCACTGTCCTCCGCCACGACTGGAAGCGCGAAGAGCTGCTGTCCCTGCTCGAACTGCCCTTCCCCGAGCTGCTGCACCTGGCCGCCAGCGTGCACCGCCAGCACTTCGACCCGGCGCAGGTACAGGTCTCCACCCTGCTCTCGGTGAAGACCGGCGGCTGCCCGGAAGACTGCGCCTATTGCCCGCAGGCACAGCGCTATGACACCGGCGTGGACGCCCAGAAGCTGATGGACACCGACAGCGTGGTGGCCCGCGCCCGCGCCGCCAAGCAGGCCGGCGCCTCGCGCTTCTGCATGGGCGCGGCCTGGCGCTCGCCCAAGGACCGCGACATCCCCAAGGTCGCGGCGATGATCCGCGAGGTGAAGTCGCTGGGCCTGGAGACCTGCGCCACCCTGGGCATGCTCGAAGGCCACCAGGCGCAGGCACTGAAGGACGCCGGGCTGGACTACTACAACCACAATCTGGACACCGCGCCGGACTATTACGACTCCATCATCCACACCCGCCAGTACCAGGACCGGCTGGATACCCTGGAGCACGTGCGCAACGCCGGCATGAAGACCTGCTGCGGTGGCATCGTCGGCATGGGTGAGACCCGCGAGCACCGCGCCGGCCTGCTGCAGGCCCTGGCCAACCTGCCCGCCCACCCGGACTCGGTGCCGATCAACCGCCTGGTGCAGGTCGCCGGCACCCCGCTGCATGGCAGTGCCGAGCTGGACCCGTTCGAATTCGTGCGCATGATCGCGGTGGCCCGCATCGTCATGCCGCGCTCGATGGTGCGGCTGTCGGCCGGCCGCGAAAGCATGAGCGACGAGCTGCAGGCGCTGTGCTTCCTTGCCGGCGCCAACTCCATCTTCTATGGCGAAAAGCTGCTGACCACCGGCAACCCCGATACCGAGCGCGACCAGGCCCTGTTTGCCCGCCTGGGCATCAGCCCGATGCAGGTGAACGTGGATGCCGAGGAACATGACCACCCCGGCACCGTGCACCTGGATATCGCCCCGGCCTGCGCCCGCAGTGCCTGACCCGGCCGGCGCTCCCCAGCGGGGGCGCCGCTTGGGCATTCTTACAGGCAACCGGGTACGCTAGCTGCCCGTTTGACCATGAACACTGCCATGGCCCGTCCTGATATCCACGAGCGCATCAACGCCCAGCGCAAGCTGCGGCTTGCCCAAGGCCGCATCCGCACCCGGCGCAGCATCAGCCGCCGTGATGGCGTGCGCCTGGAGCTGGACGGCCGCTGGTTGACCGGCTTCTGCAGCAACGACTACCTCGGCCTGTCGCAACAGTTCGAGGTGATCGCCGCGCTGCAGGACGCCGCCGGCCGCGAAGGCGCCGGCAGCACCGCCTCGCACCTGGTCTGTGGCCACCACAGCCTGCACGAGCAGCTTGAACGCGAGATGGCCGACTGGCTCGGCTATCCGCGTGCCCTGCTGTTCGACAGCGGCTTCATGGCCAACCTGGCCGTGCAGCAGGCCTTGCTGAGCGAGGAAACCGACATCTGCGTGCAGGACCGGCTCAACCACGCCAGTCTGCTCGATGCCAGCCGCCTGGCCGGCTGCCGCCTGCGCCGCTATCCGCACCTGGACAGCGAAGGTGCCATGCGCCAGCTCAAGAACACCGCCGACGGCGCCGCCATGCTGGCCACCGACGGTGTCTTCAGCATGGATGGCGACATCGCCCCGCTGCGCTCGCTGGCACTGGTGGCACGCATGCAGGAGGCGCTGTTCTATGTGGACGACGCGCACGGCATTGGCGTGGTCGGCGAGCACGGCCGCGGCTGCGTAGCCGATGCCGGCCTGGGCGTGAACGAGGTTCCGCTGCAGCTGCTGACGCTGAGCAAGGCGCTGGGCGGCCATGGCGCGGTGGTGGTGGGCGAAGAATCGCTGATCCAGCACCTGGCCGAAACCGCACGCCCCTACATCTACACCACCGCGCTGCCGCCGGCACAGGCCGCCGCCTCGCTGGCTGCGGTGAAGCTGGCGCGGCGCGACCATTGGCGCCGCGACAAACTCACCGAGCTGATCGCCGGCTTCCGCGAAGGTGCGCGCCGCAATGGACTGGAGTTGATGGCCTCGGAAACCCCGATCCAGCCGCTGCTATGCGGTGATGAAGCCACGGTGATGGCCTTGTCGGCAACGCTGGAGCAGTCCGGCTTCCTGGTCAGCGCGATCCGTCCGCCAACCGTGCCGGAGGGCAAGGCCCGTCTGCGCGTGACCTTGTCGGCGCTGCATACGCTGGACCAGGTCAAGGCGCTGGTGGAAGCCATCGCCAAGGCCCGCGATGTCGTGCTGTACCAGAAGTCCCTGAACACTGTTGCCTGAGAACCGGTTGTAACGCCATGCATATCCACGTCACCGGCAGCGGACCGGCCCTGGTCCTGATCCACGGTTGGGCATTGCACGGCGGTATCTTCGCGCCGCTGGTCGAACGACTGGCGCCGCACTTTGAACTGCATATCGTCGACCTGCCCGGCCACGGCCATAGCCGCGACGACACCACCCCGCTGCGCCTGCCCTACCTGGTCAACGCCATCGCCAGCGCCACCCCGGCAGCGGTGTGGTGCGGCTGGTCGCTGGGCGGGCTGGTTGCCCTGCATGGCGCCGCCACGCTGCCGCAGGTGCGCGGTCTGGCGATGCTGGCAGCGACGCCACGCTTCGTCCGCAATGCCGATTGGCCCAACGCGGTGGAGCCGGTGGTGTTCGAGCAGTTCGGGCGTGATCTGGAGCAGGACTACCGCGGCACGCTGGAGCGCTTCCTCGCATTGGACGTGATGGGCTCGCAACACGCCCGCAGCGAACTGCGGACCCTGCGCGATGCGCTGGTCGAACGCGGCGAACCGGCGCCACGCGCCCTGCACGAAGGCCTGGCCCTGCTGGAGCGCAGCGACCTGCGCGGCAGCCTGCCCAGCCTGCACAAACCCGGCCTGTGGATAGGCGGCCAGCGCGACCGGTTGGTGCCGTCCAAGGCCATGCACCAGGCCGCGGCCTTGGCTCCGCCGGGCCTGCATGCCGCACACACCATCGACGGTGGCGGCCACGCCCCGTTCCTGGGCCATGCCGACCACGTCGCCGAGCTGCTGCAACAGTTTGTTGCTGGCTGCGCGTGAGCGGTTACGCAGCCATTGCTGCAGCCTGGCCGATCATGTTCCGGCCAGGCTGAAAGCACCGCCGTTCCCAACCCGAATTCCGAATTACTGCCATGTCTTCTTTGTTCGACCCAAAACACGTCCGCCGCGCCTTCTCGCGCGCCGCCAGCAGCTACCGTGCCGCCGCAGTGCTGCAGCAGGAAGTGGCCAAGCGCCTGCTGGAATCGCTGGACTACCTGGAAGACCGGCAACCGCAGGTGGTACTCGACGTGGGCAGCGGCCCGGCCCATGCCACCGCGGCAATGAAGAAGCGCTGGCCCAAGGCGCAGGTGATCGCGCTGGATCTGGCCCTGCCGATGCTGGCCGAGGCCAAGAAGCAGGCCGGCTGGTGGCGCCCGTTCTCGCGCATCTGCGCCGACGCCCGCGCCCTGCCGCTGGCCGACAACAGTGTGGACGTGATCTACAGCAACCTCTGCCTGCAGTGGGTGGAAGACCTGCCGGCGGTATTCGCCGGCTTCCGCCGCGTGCTCAAGCCCAACGGCCTGCTGGTCTGTTCCACCTTTGCCCATGACACGCTGGTGGAGCTGCGGCAGGCGTTTGCGCAGGCCGACGACACCGCGCATGTAAGCCATTTCGTGCAGATCGCCCAGTTCGGCGATGCGCTGATGATGGCCGGCTTCCGCGATCCGGTACTGGACCGCGACATGTTCACCCTCACCTATGACGACCTGCCCACGCTGATGCGTGAGCTCAAGGCGATTGGCGCCACCAATGCCATGCACAACCGTCGCCACACCCTGACCGGACGCAGCCGCTTTGCCGCCGCCCGCGACGCCTACGAACCGATGCGCCGCGCCGACGGCAAGCTGCCGAGCAGCTGGGAAGTGGTCTATGCGCATGCCTGGGCACCGGCACCCGGCGCACCGATCCGTGAGCAGGGCCATGACGTGGCGAGCGTGCCGCTGTCGGCGATTCCGATCCGGCGGAAGACGACGGAGTAAGCATTCGGAAAAGCCGGCTTTGGCTTTGGCAGTTGATTTTCTCCTCTCCCCTTGCGGGAGAGGATGCCGAAGGCAGGAGAGGGGAAGCGGCGAAGCCGCTAAGAGCTCACACAAAATCAGATTGCACACTAACCAAGCTGCCAGCATTGCCAGCTTCGCGGCTCACGCCGCTCCCACAAAACACAAAAAGCTCAACGCTGTTACGCGCTAGCTACCTGCGCGATCCAATCCTGTAGGTTGTAGTAGTTGCTGACGCGGCTGATCCGGCCATCACGCACGTCGAAGAACGCGCCACCCGGCAGCACATAACGTTGCCCCTGTGCCGGCGGCAGGCCTTCGTCGGTGTGGTGGTACTCGCCGTGCACCACATATTCGGCCGCTACCCGAAGGCCGTCGTCGCTGGCCATCACCACGACATCGTGCAGCTGCTCACGGTAGCTGGCTTCCATGCGCTGCAGGAAAGCAGCAAACACAGCGCGGCCGGTTTCATGCGGGCCCTGGTTCAAGTCATGCGCCACGTCCTCACTCAGACAGGCCAGCATGCCTTCCCAATCGCCACGATTGAACGCGGCGTAGTACGCAGTCACCAACGCCACTGCCTGCTGCCGCGCTGAAGATTCATTGCCAGACATTACTTTCCCCTTGCAACCGACAACACCGCTCAAGCCCCTTTTACAAACAGGTCGCGGTGGAAGAAATACACTTCCTGCAGCAGAAAACGCCAGCTGGTATGGAAGCTGCGGAACCGCGTACTCGGCGTGGACGAGGCCAGCGCATCAATCCCCAGTTCCTTGGACAGGCGCAGCGCGCGGGCCATGTGCAGCGGATCACTGACCACGATCACCTTGTGCATGTCGTTCTTGGCCATCACCTGTTTGGCTTCGACCAGGTTCTGGCGAGTGGTACGCGAACGCGTTTCGATCAGGATGTCCTTGCCCGGCACCTGCTGCTTGAGCGCATAACGGCGTGCCACCTGCGACTCGGAAAAGCGCGCACCCGCGCCACCGAAACCACCGGTGAAAATCAGCTTCGGCGCATAGCCCTGGTGGTAGAGATCCAGCCCGTGGCGGATGCGCTCTTCGAAAACCGGTGAAGGCTTGGCGTCATAGGCCGCAGCACCCAGCACGATGATGGCGTCGGCAGGCGCAGCCTGGTCACGATCGCCTACCCAGATGATCCACGCCGCCACACCCAACAGCCACAACAGCAGCAATGCACACAAGCGCCACACCCAGCCCAGCAAGCCCGTGCGTCCAGCAGCTGCCTTCATGCCTGCCCCCATGGCAAAGCATCCAGGTCGACGTTGCCGCCGGACAACACCAGGCCAACCGTGCGCCCGGCAAAGCGTTGCGGCTGTGCCAGCACTGCCGCCAGGGTGATGGCCGACGACGGCTCCACGGTCTGCTTCATCACCTGCCAGATCAGGCGCATCGCCGCCACCGTATCGGCATCCTCCACGCTGATCACCTGCGCCGCATCGCGCAGCAGCGCGAAATTGGGCGCACCCAGCGCGCCGCGCAGGCCATCGCATAGCGTGTCGGGAACAAAATCGATCAGGTGCTCACCTGCAGCCAGCGAACGCGCGGTATCGGCAGCACCGGCAGGTTCGGCCAGCACCAGTTCGCAATGCGGCAACAACTGCTGCATCGCCAACAGGCTGCCGGCGGCCAAGCCACCACCGCCCACCGGTACCACCAGCACGTCCAGCTGCACCGCGGCCTGGCGGATCAGCTCCAACGCCGCCGTGCCCTGGCCCGCGATTACCCGCGCATCGGTATAGGGATGCACCAGCGTTGCGCCGGTTTCACGCTGCACACGCAGGCACTCGGCCTCGCGCGCGGCCTGGGTGGGCGCGCAACGCCAGAGCGTGGCGTGGTTACGTTCGATATTGGCCAGTTTGGCTGCCACCGCGCCTTCGGGCACAACCACGTGGCAAGGGATGCCCCGCGAGTGCGCCGCCAAGGCCAGCGCAGCGCCGTGATTACCCGAGGAATGCGTCACCACGCCGTGCCCGGCATGCTCCACATCCAGTGCCCAGACCGCATTGCAGGCACCACGGAACTTGAAGGCGCCGCTGCGCTGCAGATGTTCGGCTTTGAAGTGCAGGCTGGCGCCGGTCAGTGCATCCAGCGCGCGCGAGCGCAGCACCGGCGTGACGGTCGCATGGGGGGCAATCCGCGCTGCTGCTGCCAGTACCTCGGCAAATCCGGGCAAAGGGAGTTCATTCATGGTGAAAGGTTAGCCCAGGCCTTGGCCTGCGACTATCTCATCTGCGCACACCGTGTATGTTCAGCCATGTAGATGCGAATTAAGGGTCGATTCAATGCTGTGGCCCGAAGCTGGATGCCATTCCCACTGGGGGGGACTCTCATGATCAAGCGCCTGATTATTTCCACCGGCCTGCTGCTGGGCCTGTCTGGCTGTGCCACCTATGACTATGTCGGCGGCGGCTCGGGCGGCTATTACCATGGCTCCCCTTCGGTGCAGTACAGCTATCCCTACGGCTACCCGAACAGCGGCTATGGCTATGGCGGCTATGGTTACGGCAGCGGTTATTACGGCTACGGCAGCTACGGCTATCCGGTCTACCGCCCCAACTACAACCGGCCGCGCCCGCCCTACCACGGCAATGGCCAGCGCCCACCGGGCCATGGCAACGGCAACCGGCCGCACCCGGGCGGCGATGGCGATCACAACCACGGCGGCAACCGCCCGCGTCCACCGGGCAACGGCAATGGTGGCAACGAAGGTCGTCCGCCGCGGCCACCGCCGGTCAATGGCGGCGGCAACAAGTCGCCGTGGCGCAACCTGGACAACCTGACCCGCCCGCAGCCGCGTGCCAACAATCAGCCGATGCAGCGGGCCCAGCCCATGCAGCGACCGCAGGCCGTTGCCGACCGCCCGGCTATTCAGGCAAGGCCTGCACCGGCCCGACAGCCGTCACAAACCCGGCAGCCAACCGGCATCCGGATCCAGGAACGATAAAAAGGTTGCATTTGGTGGAAATGCAGGCATTCTTGATTCCACGGGTGACCGGGAGCGTCGCATAGTGACCTAAACCGGTCTTACCCAGACAGTTCAATGTCGATGTCCGCCAGGAAATCTGGATCCCCCCTGTTCCGGCCCTGTCGGACATCGGCGCCTAAAAAGACAAAGCCCCGGCCTAGGCCGGGGCTTTGTCTTTTAACGCTTTCCCGCCAAGGCGGGCCTTGCTGGATTGCAAGGCCGGTAGTCCCCCGACTACCGGCCCCCTGCTACCCCAACGTACGCTTCGGTCGGCCCCTGTTCCAATTCCGACCTTGTTGCGCCTATGTCGCATGCCACGTTGGGTGCAATGTATTAACTGCAGGTTGCGTGCCAACTTTAGGGTTGATGCATACCTGATTGCCCTTGGCAGTAAAATCACCAGACACGCCGTCGAACCGTGGGGTTTACCCCGGCGACCAACTTCACACTTTTCCTTACCGATCTCACGCCCATGAGCGACTCCTTCTACCGTTACGACGTCATCGTCATCGGCGGCGGCCACGCCGGCACCGAAGCGGCTCTGGCTGCAGCGCGCGGTGGCGCCCGCACCCTGCTGCTGACCCACAACGTCGAAACCGTCGGCGCGATGAGCTGCAACCCCGCCATCGGCGGCATCGGCAAGGGCCACCTGGTCAAGGAGATCGATGCGCTGGGCGGGGCCATGGCCCACGCCGCCGACCGCGCCGGCATCCAGTGGCGTACGCTCAACGCCTCCAAGGGCCCGGCCGTGCGCGCCACCCGCTGCCAGGCCGATCGCAACCTGTACCGCATGGCGATCCGCGGCATTGTGGAATCACAGCCGAACCTGACCGTATTCCAGGCAGCCGTCGATGATCTGGTGATTGAAGGCGACGCCGTACGTGGCGCCATCACCCAGACCGGCCTGACCTTCCACGCCAACGCAGTTGTGCTGACCGCCGGCACCTTCCTGGCCGGCAAGATCCACATCGGCGAAACCCAATACACGGCCGGCCGCATGGGCGACCCGCCGGCCACCACCCTGGCTGCACGCCTGCGTGAGCGCCCGTTCGTGATCGACCGGCTCAAGACCGGCACCCCGCCGCGCATCGACGGCCGCTCGCTGGATTACAGCGTGATGGACGAGCAGCCCGGCGATGATCCGCTGCCGGTGATGTCCTACCTGGGCGATGTCAGCGAGCACCCGCAGCAGGTGAGCTGCTGGATCACCCACACCAGCGAGCGCACCCACGACATCATCCGTGGCGCCCTGCACCGCTCGCCGCTGTACAGCGGCCAGATCGAAGGCATCGGCCCGCGTTACTGCCCGTCCATCGAGGACAAGGTGGTGCGCTTTGCCGAGAAGAACAGCCACCAGATCTTTGTCGAGCCGGAAGGTCTGGACGTGGTGGAGATCTACCCCAACGGCATTTCCACCTCGCTGCCGTTCGACGTGCAGCTGGAACTGGTGCGCAGCATCCGTGGTTTCGAGCAGGCGCATATCACCCGCCCCGGCTACGCGATTGAATACGATTTCTTCGACCCGCGCGGCTTGAAGAACACGCTGGAGACCCGCCAGGTCAACGGCCTGTTCTTCGCCGGCCAGATCAACGGCACCACCGGTTATGAAGAAGCCGGCGCGCAAGGCCTGCTGGCCGGCATCAACGCCGCATTGTTCGTGCAGGGCAAGGACGGCTGGTGCCCGCGCCGCGACGAGGCGTATATCGGCGTGCTGGTTGACGACCTGATTACCCACGGCACCACCGAGCCCTACCGCATGTTCACCAGCCGCGCCGAATACCGGCTGCAGCTGCGCGAAGACAATGCCGACACCCGCCTGACGCCGACCGGTCGCGAACTTGGCCTGGTCGACGACCGTCGCTGGGCCGCGTTCGAAACCAAGCAGGCCGCCGTCGCCAGCGAAAGCGCACGCCTGCGCGGCATCTGGGCAACGCCGGGCAATGCGCTCGGCCGCGAAGTGGCCGACGCCACCGGCGTAGCGGTCAGCCGCGAAACCAATGTGCTGGACCTGATCAAGCGCCCGGAACTGGACTACGCCAAGTTGATGCAGGTGCCCTCACTCGGCCCCGGCGTGGAAGATGCACGCGTCGCCGAGCAGGTTGAAATCAGCGTCAAGTACGCTGGTTACCTGGACCGCCAGCGCGAAGAGATCGAGCGCCAGCAGCGCCATGAAAACACGGCGATTGTTGAAGGTTTCGATTTCGCATCCGTGCGCGGCTTGTCGGCCGAAGCACTGCAGAAGCTGGAGCGCGTGCGGCCGCAGACCATCGGTCAGGCGCAGCGCATTCCAGGCATGACGCCAGCGGCGATCTCGCTGCTGCTGGTGCACCTGGAGCGGGCGCGGCGCGGCAAGGTGGCTTGAGTTTTTCAGGTTGGTTTTTGGTTGGTTGCTGAAGCTTGGAAGCTACCCCTCCCCAACCCTCCCCTGCGCTTCGCGCAAGGGAGGGGGTAAAAGCGGCATTGCAGCGAACTGACCGGGCGCATGAACAGCCACCTCCCTTGCGCGAAGCGCAGGGGAGGGTTGGGGAGGGGTGCCTTTGGCGAACACTCCAACGCCAAGCGCGTTGCGCCGAGGCCACATTGCAGATGATTTTCAGACAATCGCCATAGGCGCATGCGTACCTGCAGTCACGGCTGTCCATAGGCCCCGCGCTATCATGCTCAGCAACGTTTATTGCCGAACTTGAGCCGCAGCATGCCCGCACTACGCCCCTTCCTCGACAAAACCCCCACCCTCGGTGAGCGCGTCTATATCGACGAGGCCTGCACCATCATCGGCGATGTGCAGATTGGCGACGATGCCTCGGTCTGGCCGGGCACGGTGATCCGCGGTGACGTGAATTACGTGCGCATCGGCGCGCGTACCAATGTGCAGGACGGCACCATCATCCACGTCAGCCATGACAGCCCCTACAACAAGGGCGGCTATCCGACGCTGATCGGTGAAGGCGTCACCGTTGGCCATGGCTGCATCATCCACGCCTGCAGCATCGGTGATTACTGCCTGATCGGCATGGGTGCCTGCATCCTCGATGGCGCGGTGATCGAAGCCAATGCCTTCATTGCCGCCGGTGCGGTGGTGGGGCCGGGCAAGGTGGTGCGCAGTGGCGAGTTGTGGGCCGGCAACCCGGCCCGGCTGATGCGCCAGCTCAGCGACAAGGATATCGAAGGCCTGCGCTACTCGGCCGAGCACTACGTGCGGGTCAAGGACCAGTACCGCAGCATGCACGGCTGAGCCAGCCAACATTGCCGGCCCCCACCCCGTCGGTGCAAACTGCCGGCCTGGGCGTGGGGACGCCTTCGAGGGTTTGACATGAAGTCGATGCGAATCATGGCGCAGCGCCTGTTGGTGGCTGCGGCACTGCTGTGTGTGGTTTCCTTTGCCGCCTCCGCCCAGGACTCCGCCCAGGACGAACAGGGCATGAGTGCGGAGCAGTTCGAGCAGTCGCTGCAGTTCCGCAGCGGGCAGATCGAGGTGCCCGAGGCACGGGCCCATTTCAATCTGGATAGCGATTTCCGCTTCCTGGACAAGGCCGATGCGCGGCGGGTGCTGGAAGACATGTGGGGCAACCCGCCCGATGACAGCGTGCTGGGTTTGATCGTGCCGCGCAGCCCGGGCCTGACCGAACCGGAAAGCTGGGCGGTGGTGGTTACCTGGTCCGACGATGGCTACGTGTCCGACGAAGATGCCAGCAAGATCGACTATGACGATCTGCTCAAGACCATGCAGACCGCAACCCGCGAGAGCAACCCGGAGCGCGAGAAAGCCGGCTACGGCTCACTCGACCTGGTGGGCTGGGCGGTGCCGCCGCGCTACGAGGCCGGCAGCAAGAAACTCTATTGGGCACGCGAGCTGGCCTTCAACGACCAGCCCAACCACACCCTCAACTACGACATCCGCGTGCTGGGACGGCATGGCTACCTGAGCTTGAATGCGGTGTCGGGCATGTCCGAACTGGCGCTGGTGCGCGAGGGCATGGACAAGCTGCTGCCGATGGCCGAGTTCGACCAGGGCGCGCGTTATGCCGACCACAATCCCAGCACCGACAAGGTGGCCGCCTATGGCGTGGCAACCCTGATCGGCGGCGGGCTGGCGGCCAAGGCGGGCCTGTTCGCCAAGCTCGGCCTGCTGCTGGCCAAGTTCTGGAAGTTGCTGCTGATCGGCGTGCTGTTCCTGGGCGGCGCGATCAAGAAGCTGTTCACGCGTGGCGACGACAACCGCACGGTGCGTTGAACCCCGCCTCATCCAGCCCACCGATCGCACCGGTGGGCTGGGTTTTCGCGCTGCCGCCCGCTACAGTCAGCACTCTGATAAGGACGTAGCAGAGATACGAATGCCCCAGGCATCCGTCCGGGCCGGACTCCGGGCTTCCATTGGCCACAGGCAAGGCCAGCACCGCGTGCTGGAGCCATTGCAATGAACACAGCACGGCCGATGCTGGACACCTACCGCGAAGTCATCACCCCCGAAGGCGTGCCCTTGCAGCTGCCGGCCGCCGGTCCGGTGCCGCGCGCCCTGGCCTGGCTGATCGATCTGTGTGTGCGCTTCGGCGTGCTTGCGGTGATGAGCCCGCTGCTGGTCGCGCTCGGCGATTTCGGCCAGGGCCTCTATCTGGGGCTGATGTTCCTGATGTTCTGGGCCTACCCGATCGTGCTGGAGGTGTGGTTCGGCCGCACCCTCGGCAAGAAGGTCATGGGCCTGCGCGTGGTTGCACGCGACGGCGCACCGTTGGGCTGGATGCCGGCGATCGTGCGCAACCTGCTGCGTACCGTCGATGCCCTGCCCTTTGGCTATGCGCTGGGCCTGGTCACCTGCCTGTTTGATGCACACGGCCGCCGCCTGGGCGATCTGGTCGCCGGTTCACTGGTCATCCATACCGCGCCCCGCCCAGCCGCCGCACCGGCGCGTATCGAAACCGTACTGGCACCGCCGCTGCCGTTGCAGCCCGGCGAACAGGCCGCGCTGGTCGCCTTCGCCGAACGCGCGCCGGCCTTGTCGCCAGGGCGCCAACGCGAGCTGGCCGACATCGTCAGCGGGCTCAGCCATGAACGCGGCCAGGCCGGCGTGCTGCGCCTGTATGCCATGGCCAACTGGCTGCTGGGGCGGCGATGAGACAGGAACAGTTTGTCACCCGCTACCAGCACGAATGGCAGCAGTTCGAGGACTGGCTGCAACGCCGTGGCGAACGTTCGCGCAAGCAGCGCCAAACCCCGCAGCCCGATCTGCTCGGCGATGAAACCATCCCGCAGCGCTACCGCCGCCTCTGCCAGCAGCTGGCATTGGCACGCCGCCGTGGCTACAGCCCGCAGCTGGTGGAACAGCTGCAGCAGCTGATGCAGCGTGGCCACAACCTGCTGTACCGCACGCCGGCACCACGTTGGCAGCGCGCGGTTGAATTCCTGTTCGCCGACTTCCCCAGCACCGTGCGCAGCCAGGCCGGGGCGATGTGGGTGGCCTGCGCGCTGTTTGTCGTTCCGCTGGTGGGCATTTTCATCCTGCTGCAGTACAAGCCCGACCTGATCCACATGCTGATGGATCCACGCCAGCTCGCGCAGATGGAAAAGATGTACGACCCGGCCGCCGATCACCTGGGCCGCGACAGCGGCACCGACTGGGCGATGTTCGGCCACTACATCATGAACAACATCAGCATCGGCCTGCGCACCTTCGCCAGCGGCCTGCTGGCCGGCATCGGCACCATCCTGGTGCTGCTGTTCAACGGCATCACCATCGGCGCGGTCGCCGGCCACCTGCAGCAGATCGGCTCGGGCGACCCGTTCTGGCGCTTCGTGGTGGGCCATGCGCCGTTCGAGTTGACCGCCATTGTCATTGCCGGCGGTGCCGGCCTGCAGCTCGGCCTGCGGCTGCTGGCACCGGGCCGCAAGCGGCGCATCGATGCCTTGATCGAAGGCGGTGTGATTGGCGCGCGGCTGTGCCTGGGTGTGGCCTTCATGCTGCTGGTGGCCGCCTTCATCGAAGCGTTCTGGTCGTCGATCGCCTGGGTGCCGATGTGGGGCAAGCTGAGCGTATCGGCGGTGCTGTGGACGGTGGTGCTGCTGTGGTTGTGGCGCGGCGGACGCGGGGGTGGTCATGCGCATTGACCAACTCGATGTGGTCCTGCGCGCACGCTCGCAGTGGGAAGCAATGGAGCTGGGCACCGCGCTGGTGCGCCGGCACGCGGCGGCCATCTGGAAGCCGTGGCTGCTGCTGACCTTGCCGGTCTTCGCCCTGCTCAACCTGCTCGGCTGGTGGCTGGACAGCTTCTGGCTGTCCAGCCTGATCCTGTGGTGGCTCAAGCCCGCGTTCGAGCGCATCCCGCTGTATGTGATATCGCGCGGCGCGTTTGGTGCCGAGCCCAGCACCGGCCAGACCCTGCGCGCGCAGTGGAACTGGGGCTGGCGTGGCGTGGGCGCCTACCTGGGCTGGCGCCGGCTCAGCCCGGCACGCTCACTGCTGATGCCGGTCGACCTGCTGGAAGGTGGCGATGGCGCGCAACGGCGCGCGCGCCGCCGTGCACTTGGCGCTGCCAGCTATGGCCATGCCAGCCTGCTCACCTGGGTGTGCTGGCATTTCGAGGCGATGCTGCAGCTTGCCGGTGTCGCCCTGGTCTTCATGTTCGTGCCGGTGGAACTGCTGTCCGAATCACTGCGCGCCACCTGGGAGCTGATAGGCACGGACACCCCGGCCTGGGCCTGGATAGGCTTCAACCTGCTGGCGTGGCTGGCCATGACCCTGATCGGCCCGTTCTACAGCGGCGCCGGGTTTGGCCTGTACCTCAACCGTCGTACCCAGTTGGAAGCCTGGGATGTGGAAATCGCCTTCCGCCGGCTGCGCGAGCGCCTGGCCGGGCTGGCGCCGATGCTGGTACTGCTGCTGGCCGTGTTTACCATGCCGTCGTTGCAGGCGCGGGCGCAGGACAGCAGCGAGCCCGCCAGCATCAGCAGCCACGGCAACCACAAGGATGCCGTGCCGGAAGCTGCAGCCACCGCCACAGCAACCACCCCGCAACAACTGTTTGGCGCCGCGCCAGCCGACACCAACGGCTTCCGCCAGGCCGCCGCTCGCGCCTATGAGGACCCGCAGCTGGGTGCCAAGCGCAAGGTCAGCCGCTGGGTGAAGAAGGCATCGGACAAGATCGCCGAAAAAAAAGACGAGAGCGACAAACCCGATCCCGGCCCGATCCTCGGCGCCATCGCCAAGGCCGTGGCGCTGATCGGCGAAAGCATCCTGTGGATATTGCTGGGCGTGCTGCTGGTGGTACTTGCCCTGACCGCCCGCTGGTGGCTGCCCTGGCTGCGCGGCAGTGGCCGCAGCAGCCGCGTCGTACAGGCGCCGGCCATCCAGGAAGCCCTGCAACTGCCCGAAGTGCTGCCACCGGACATCCTCGGCAGCGCGCGCCGGCTGTGGCGCGAAGGCAAGCCACGGCACGCCCTGGCCCTGCTCTACCGCGCCTCGGTCGACGTGCTGGTCCAGCGTGGCAACGTGGTGCTGCCGCCCGGCGCCACCGAGGCACAGTGCCTGCGCGCGTCGCGCAAGATGCCGCAGGAAGCCGACCGCAACCTGTTTGCACGCATGGTCCGCACCTGGCAGTACGCCGCCTATGCCGGCCGCCTGCCCAGCGAGGATGAGTTCAATGCGCTGATCAGCGAACTGCACCTGCACTACGGGTGGCCGGCATGAGCGCGCCCGTACGCAATACCGTGATCGGCGTGGTGGTGCTGATGCTGGTCGGCTTGATCGCCAGCTGGTTTCTGAGCAGCTTCGAGAAGGGCAGCGAGGAAATCACCCTGCCGCCGTATGGCGAGCCCACCTACAACGCGCTGTATGCGCTGCGCGAAACCCTGATCCGCGACGGCAGCAAGGCCGAGAGCCGGCGCCAGCTGGATCTGCCGGCCATGCAGCTGCAGCCCGGCGACACCGTGCTGTTGCTGGACGACCCGCGCCAACTCACCCCGTCGCAGGTCGAAGACCTGCTGGACTGGGTGCAGTTTGGTGGCCACCTGCTGCTGCGCGCGCCCGATGCGGACGAAGACCTGGACGGCAACGAGCAGGGCCTGCTCGAACGCCTGGGCGTGCTGACATCCGATGCGACGGCACGCTGCCAGATCTGGCAGGTGGAAGGCCAGCCATCGCACGATGAATTCTGCAGCGGCAGCCGCTTCACGCTTGCCGACAAGGCCCGCGCCGAGCGACGTTGGGCCGATACGGGCGGCGACGACACGCTGGCCTATGCCCGCCTGCGCTACGGCCTGGGCCGGGTGGACGTGCTGGGCAGCATGGACTTCCTGCTCAACGGCGAAGGCGCACACGACACCGGCCTGCGCGACATCGCCCACCGCGATCTCACCCGCCTGCTGCTGGCCCCCAATTACGGCAAGGGCACCACCCATCTGATCTACGCGATGGAGATGCCGTCGCTGTGGAAAACGCTGTTCCAACGCGGTTGGCCGGTATGGGTGCCGCTGCTGCTGGCCCTGCTGGCGTGGCTGTGGATGCGCTGCCAGCGTTTTGGTGCGCTGTTGCCCTCACCGCGCGAAGACCGTCGCTCGCTGCTCGAACACGTCCGCGCCAGCGGCGAACACCTGCACCGCTATGGCAAATCGGCGCTGCTGTATGACGCGGTACGCCAGGCGTTCCTGGCCCGCCTACGCCGGCGCGCGCCGGTGGCGGCAGCCTTGACCGGCGATGCCCAGGCCCAGGCCATTGCCGACCACCTGCAATGGCCCATCGCCCGCGTGCAGACCGCGCTGCAGATTCCCCCCTCGCAGGACGATATCGCCCTGCGCGAACGCATCCGCTTGCTCATCCAGATGAGAAACCAGCTATGACCGACACGTTCACTCCGCCTGCCCTCCCCGGCGATGCACCCGCACCTGCGCCTGCACCCAGCCCGGGCAACGCTGCCCTGATCGAACGTGTTGAACGCATCCGCAACGCGGTCGGCCACGCCTTCATCGGCCAGGCTGACGTGCTCGACCAGATCCTGATCGCGCTGCTGGCCGGCGGCCACGTCCTTATCGAAGGCGTACCCGGCCTGGGCAAGACCTTGCTGGTCCGCGCCCTGGCGCAGGCACTGGAACTGGACTACGCACGCGTGCAGTTCACCCCGGACCTGATGCCCAGCGACGTCAGCGGCCATGCCGTCTACGACCCCAAGACCGAGAGCTTCAAGATCCGTCGCGGCCCGGTGTTCACCAACCTGCTGCTGGCCGACGAAATCAACCGCGCCCCGGCCAAGACCCAGTCCGCGTTGCTGGAAGTGATGCAGGAAGGCCAGGTCACCATCGAAGGCAAGGGCTTCCAGCTGACCCCGCCGTTCCTGACCATGGCCACGCAGAACCCGGTGGAGCAGGAAGGCACTTACCCGCTGCCGGAAGCACAGCTGGACCGCTTCCTGCTGAAGGTCTTGATCGACTACCCGCAGCTGGAAGACGAAAAGCAGATGGTGCAGGCGATCACCACCGGCCGCACCGCCAGCGACTTCAACCTCAGCCAGGTGCCGCGCGTACTCAGCGGCGAAGACGTGGTGGAACTGCAGAAGGCCGTGGCGGCGATCACGGTTGACCCGCAGGTAATTGATTACGCCGTGCGCATTGTCGCCGCCACCCGCAAATGGCCGGGCATCGCGTTGGGTGCAGGCCCGCGCGGCAGCATCGCGCTGGTACGCGCCGCACGCGCCCAGGCGGTGCTGTCCGGCCGCGACTTCGTCACCCCGGACGACGTCCGCGAGATCGCCAAGCCGGCACTGCGTCACCGCATCGCCCTAGCGCCGGAACTGCAGATCGAAGGCCAATCCGCCGACGACGCCCTCACCGCCCTGCTCGCCAAGGTCGAGGCGCCGCGCAAGTGAGCAAGGCGGCAAGCAAAAGCATCGACGGCGAAGCCCTTGCCTCAGCCCCCTCCCTTGCGCGCACAGCGCGGAGGAGAGGGTTGGGAAGGGGTGTCGTTGCTCCTGCCCCCTCCCTTGCGTGCG
>NZ_LDJJ01000031.1 GCF_001431465.1 Stenotrophomonas terrae
GCCGAGCATGGCTCGGCACAACAGGGCGGCATGGCTTCGGCTTCACCTGTAGAGCGGAGCCATGCTCCGCTGGGGCTTTACCGGTAATGCCTCTGCCGAGCATGGCTCGGCACTACAGGGGCTTTGCGGCGCCGCTCTCGCTGTCATCAAGCTGCCGAATCCCTACCCTGACCCTACCTGCGGCCAACTTTACAGCCATTGATTTTGTTGGCTTTTCCAGATTTTTTTAACGATGTAATCAGGCTGTAACAAAAACATCATTTCATAGCCGCATCCGCCGGCGGTGCCGGCATTTCTCCCGCTATGGAGTGACGCATGAAGCTGCACACGACCGGTCTTGCCGCCCTTTCGCTGGCCATCGCCCTGGGCCTGTCAGCCTGTGGTGACAAGGGTAACCAGGCCGCTTCCGGCCCGGACGCCGCTGGTGCCTCGGCCGCTGCCGCCGGTGACAAGGTTTCCGTCGAAATCTCCGGCGCAGGCGCATCGTTCATCTTCCCGCTGGTGTCCAAGTGGTCGGCCGACTACAACGCCGCCACCGGCGCCAAGATCAATTACCAGTCGATCGGCTCGGGCGGTGGTATCGCCCAGATCAAGGCCGGCACCGTCGACTTCGGCTCGTCCGACAAGCCGCTGTCCACCGAAGAGCTGGCACAGGCTGGCCTGGGCCAGTTCCCGTCGGCGATTGGCGGCGTGGTGCCGGTGGTCAACCTGGAAGGCCTGCAGCCGGGCCAGCTGCGCCTGACCGGCACCCTGCTGGCTGACATCTTCCTGGGCAAGATCAAGACCTGGAACGACAAGGCCATCGTCGATGCCAACCCGGGCGTGACCCTGCCCGACACCAAGATCACCCTGGTGCACCGCTCCGACGGTTCGGGCACCACCTTCAACTTCTCCAACTACCTGTCCAAGGTCAGCGGCGAGTGGAAGGACAAGGTTGGCGAAGGCACCTCGGTGCAGTGGCCGGACGGCGTCGGTGGCAAGGGCAACGAAGGCGTTGCCTCCTACGTGCAGCAGATCAAGGGCTCGGTGGGTTACGTCGAACTGGCCTACGCACTGCAGAACAACATGCCGTACGCCTCGATGCAGAACGCCGCTGGCAGCTGGGTGCAGCCGACCGCAGAAACCTTTGCCGCCGCTGCTGCCAGCGCCGACTGGGCCAATGCCAAGGACTTCAACCTGGTGATCACCAACGCCCCGGGTGCCAATGCCTGGCCGATCACCGCCACCAACTTCATGCTGATGCACAAGCAGCCGAAGGATGCCAAGCGCAGCGCCGATACCCGCGCCTTCTTCAAGTGGGCGTTCGAGAACGGCCAGGCGCAGGCCAACGAACTGCACTACGTGCCGCTGCCGGCCGAGCTGGTGACCCAGATCGAGTCGTACTGGGCTGCCGAGTTCAAGTGATGCGATGACGCGGGTGCGCCGCTGGCGCACCCGCTCTTGTCATTGCGCCATCCCAGTCAAGGCGGGGATGACGATCTCAAAGATTTGTACTCCCCGACATCGGGGACAGAAATACCACCGCATCCTCCTGGGCCCCTGCCGCTGCCATGAATGCCATTGCACCGTCCCTCGCTTCGTCGCCCACTTCGCGCGATCTGCGCGACGCCCGCAACGACCGGCTGTTCCGCTGGTTCCTGATCGCCACGGTGATTTTCGTCCTGGTCGCACTGGCCGGCGCTGCCTTGTCCATGCTCTGGGGCGGCCGCCATGCGCTGCAGGAACAGGGCCTGAGCTTCTTCTACTCCTCCGACTGGAATCCGGTCGAGAACAAGTTCGGTGCGTTGGCACCGATCTACGGCACCATCGTCACCGCCTTGATCGCGATGCTGATCGCGGTGCCGGTGAGCTTCGGCATCGCCTTCTTCCTGACCGAAGTGGCACCGCGCTGGCTGCGTGGCCCGGTTGGCACCGCCATCGAACTGCTGGCCGGCATCCCCTCGATCATCTACGGCATGTGGGGCCTGTTCGTGCTGGTGCCGGTGATGACCCAGTACGTAACACCCTTTCTCAACGAGACGCTGGGCGAATGGCCGATCATCGGCCCATTGTTCCAGGGTCCGCCGCTGGGCATCGGCATGCTCACCGCCGGCTTCGTGCTGGCGATCATGGTCATCCCCTTCATCTCCTCGGTGATGCGTGAGGTCTTCCTCACCGTCCCCACCCGCCTGAAGGAATCGGCCTACGCGCTGGGTTCAACCAAGTGGGAAGTGAGCTGGGACATCGTCCTGCCGTATACCCGCTCGGCGGTGATCGGCGGCGTCTTCCTCGGCCTGGGCCGCGCACTGGGTGAAACCATGGCAGTGGCCTTCGTGATCGGCAACAGCGTGCGCCTTACGCCGTCGCTGCTGGAGCCGGGCACCACCATTGCCGCACTGATCGCCAACGACTTTGGTGAAGCCACCGAAACCTATCGTTCGGCCCTGCTGCTGCTCGGCTTCGTGTTGTTCATCGTCACCTTCGTGGTGCTCGCATTGGCCCGCCTGATGCTGATGCGCCTGTCCCGCAAGGAGGGCAACTGATGTCCGCTTCCGCCTCTGACGCGCTTTACCTGCGCCGCCGCATCACCAATGTCGTGGCCTTGCTGCTGGGCTGCGCCACCGCGCTGTTCGGCCTGTTCTTCCTCGGCTGGATCCTGTGGACGCTGCTGTCCAAGGGCCTGCCCGGCATCAACCTCAATCTGTTTACCAAGATGACGCCGCCGCCCATGCAGGAAGGCGGCCTGCTCAACGCCTTCTTCGGCAGCGCGGTGATGTGTGCACTGGCGATCGGCATCGGCACGCCGCTCGGTGTTGCTGCCGGCACCTGGCTGGCCGAGTACGGCAATGCGCGCAAGGCCGGTACGGTGGTGCGCTTCGTCAATGACATCCTGCTGTCGGCGCCGTCCATCGTGCTCGGCCTGTTCGTCTACACCTTGTATGTGATGCAGACCGGCGGCCAGTTCTCCGCGTTTGCCGGTGCGCTGTCGTTGGCCTTCATCGTGCTGCCGGTGGTGATCCGCACCACCGACGAAATGCTGCGGCTGGTGCCGGTGCAGATGCGCGAAGCCGCGCTGGCGCTGGGCGTGCCGCAGTGGAAGGTGATCATGCAGGTGCTGTACCGCAGTGCCATGGCCGGCATCGTCACCGGCATCCTGCTCGCCCTGGCGCGCATCTCCGGCGAAACCGCACCGCTGCTGTTCACCGCCTTCGGCAACCAGTACTGGAACAGCAACGTGATGCAACCGATGGCTTCGGTGCCGGTGGTGATGAACCAGTTCGCCGGCAGCCCGTATGAATCCTGGCAGGTGCTGGCCTGGGCCGGCGCGCTGGTGCTGACCGTATTCGTGCTGCTGGTCAGCCTCTCTGCGCGTGGCCTGCTGCTGCGCAACCGCATTTCGAACGACTGAACTTAAACGATTGACTGCCATGGACCTTCCCATGAACGACCTCAGCAATGCCGTACCGATGCAGCGCATCGCCGTGCCCGCCGCCAACCAGTCGCTGCACACGCCGGCGCCGGTCAAGCTGGCCGCACGCGGCCTGGATTTCTACTACGACAAGTTCCACGCGCTGAAGAGCATCAACCTGGAAATCCCCGAGAAGCGCGTCACCGCGCTGATCGGCCCGTCCGGTTGCGGCAAGTCCACCCTGCTGCGCATCTTCAACCGCATCTACGCGCTGTATCCCAAGCTCGAAGCCCGCGGTGAGGTGCTGCTGGACGGGGAGAACATCCTCTCGCCGAAGTACCCGATGAACCGCCTGCGCTCCAAGGTTGGCATGGTGTTCCAGAAGCCGGTGCCGTTCCCGATGACCATCTTCGAGAACGTGGCCTACGGCATCCGCCACCACGAGAAGTTGTCCAAGGCCGACATGACCGTCCGCGTGGAAGAGGCCCTGCGCCAGGGTGCGCTGTGGGACGAGGTGAAGGACAAGCTCAACCAGAGTGCGCTGGGCCTGTCCGGCGGCCAGCAGCAGCGCCTGTGTATCGCCCGCGCCGTGGCCCTGCGCCCGGACGTGCTGCTGCTCGACGAGCCGACCTCGGCGCTGGACCCGATCTCCACCAGCCGCATCGAGCAGCTGGTGGAAGAGCTGAAGAACGACTACACCATCGCCATCGTCACCCACAACATGCAGCAGGCAGCGCGCGTGTCCGACTACACCGCCTTCATGTACCTGGGCGACCTGATCGAACACGACCGCACCGAAACCATCTTCTCCAACCCCTCCAAGCAGCAGACCGAGGATTACATCACCGGTCGCTTTGGCTGAGGCCGGCGCGCGGACCGCGCACGGTCCGCAGCCCGCTGGACGCCTGGCCAAGGACGGCCTGGCCGCACTCCGAAGCCAGATGTACGCCATGGACGGCAACGCAGCTCCCGAACGAATGCAGTCCCACCCGAACAGTCTCCAGCGAGCATTCCATGAATCTTCCCAACGACCACATCGTCAAGAGCTATGACGAAGAACAGCAGCGACTGGTGACCGAGATCGTGCGCATGGGCGAAATGTCCGTTGCGCAGCTCGAAGCCGCGCTGGACGTGATCGAGCGCCGCGACGAAAAGGCCGCACAGCGTATCGTCGCCAACGATGAGGCCATCGACCAGCTCGAGCAGCAGATCAGCCACGACGTGATGCGCCTGGCCCTGCGTGGGCCGATGGCCCGCGACCTGCGCGAGATCCTCGCCGGTCTGCGGATTCCGGCCGACATCGAACGTATCGGCGACTACGCCGCCAACGTCGCCAAGCGTTCCATCGCCCTGGCGGCGGTGCCGCCGCTGCCACAGATCCAGGGCGTACGCGCGCTCGGCCGCCTGGCCGCGCAGCAGGTGCGCCGCGCGATGGAAGCCTACCGCGACAACGATGCCGAAGCCGCGCTCAAGCTGCGGGCCGACGACGCACGTCTGGATGCGCAGTACACCGCGCTGTTCCGCGAGTTGCTGACCTACATGATGGAAGACCCGCGCAACATCACCCCGTGCACGCACCTGCTGTTCATGGCCAAGAACCTGGAACGCATTGGTGACCACGCCACCAATATCGCCGAGAACGTCTGGTTCCTGGTGCACGGTGACGCGCCGCTGCCGCCGCGCGAGAAGCGCGACGAAACCAGCACCGTCGATCACGCCTGAGTTTCATCAACGGTGCTGCCGGCAGCGGCAGCACCGGATCCCACCCTCCGCACCCGTCCGCCGCGCTGCACTGCGGCGGGCTGATACAGAGCGGTACAAAGCGATACGCCGCAGATGCCATTTTTAATATCGCATTCACGGGATTTTTCCGAGCATGGACTCGTCCGCAGCACTTCCGCTGCGCACTGAGGAATCCCCATGAAGCGTATCGCCGCCACCGTCCTGAGCCTGTCCCTGTTGGCCTCCGCCACCGCCTTCGCCGGCCCCACCCAGGACCGCGAGCGTGACAACACGCGCCACGACGAGCCGCAACGCAGCACCGCCCCGCACAACCAGAGCCCCGGCAACACCGGCGCGGTACCGGCTGCGCGCAACGGCGCCCAGCATGCGTCGCAGAACAGTGCTCACCATGCTCCCCGCAAGGGCGAGCGCCTGCCGCAGAACCAGCGCGGCAACCGTGTCACCGACTACAACAAGCACGGTCTGCGCAAGCCCGGCCGCGGCAATGAATGGCGCAAGCTTGATGACCGCTATGTGCTGATGGCTGTCGCGACCGGGCTGATCATCGATATCGTCAGCGGTCAGCGCTGATTGGCGCTGCCGCTGGGATCACAACGGGCCCGGTTGGGCCCGTTCTCGTTCCAACGGTGGCAAGGTGACGCCGCTGGCCCGGGCTGCTTGCTAAGCTCCAGCCTCCCCCCGGCCCAACCACTACCGGAGACACCGCAATGGCCATCGACATCCGTAAGCCCACCACCCTCGCCCTGGGCGTTGCCCTGCTCGGCGGCATGGCGGCTCCTGCCTTTGCCATGACCGATCTGGCCCAAGGCTACGCCCTGGGTGCCAGCGCCCAGACCCCACCGACGGCCCAAGCCCAGGCCGCCGCCGCTACCGACCAGGCCGCGGCCGATGCCAGCGCCGATGCCAAACAGAAGGCCGAAGGCAAGTGCGGTGAGGGCAAATGTGGCGAAGGCAAATGCGGCGCCGACAAGGACAAGGCCAAGACCGACGCGGCCAAGACCGAAGGCGAAGCGGCTACCAGCACCGATAAAACCAAGGCCGAAGGCAAATGCGGCGAGGGCAAGTGTGGCGGCAAGCACTAAGCCGGACACGCACGGCCTGCGCAAGCCGGCCCAGGCCAGCGCAGGCCTGGGCTTGCGGCGCTCGCTGCTCGACGCCCTGCAGCAGGCACCGGAAAACGCATTCGATTTCCTCGAATGCGCACCGGATAACTGGATAGGCGTCGGCGGCGCCCTAGGCGAGGCGCTGTCGGCACTGTCGCAGCGGCACTCGCTCAGCTGCCACGGCCTGTCCTTGTCACTGGGCGGCCCGGCCCCCCTGGATGTGGAATTCCTCGCGCGTACCCGGCGCTTCCTCGACCAGCACCGGGTAGCGCTGTACAGCGAGCACCTGAGCTGGTGCAGCGATGACGGCCAGCTCTATGAACTGCTGCCGTTGCCGTTCACCGCCGAAACCGTCCACCACGTGGCTGCACGCATCCGTCAGGCGCAGGACATCCTTGGTCGCCGCATCGCCGTGGAAAACGCTTCCTACTACGCCGTACCTGCAGCCGACATGGACGAGGCCGACTTCATCAACGCCGTGCTCAACGAGGCCGATTGCGACCTGCTGCTGGACGTCAACAATGTGTACGTCAATGCCATCAACCATGGCTATGACGCCCGCGCCTTTCTTGCACGGCTGCCCTCGCAGCGCATTGCCAGCTACCACATTGCCGGCCACCACGATGAAACAGAAGACCTGAAGATCGACACCCATGGCATGCCGGTCAAAGGCGATGTCTGGCAGTTGCTGGCCGATACCTATGCCATGCACGGGGTGCGCCCCACCTTGCTGGAACGCGATTTCAACTTCCCGCCCTTGCCCGAACTGCTGGCCGAGATAGGCCGGATCCGTGAGCTGCAACATGCCCGGATCGGCTCCCATGACTGAGTCTCTGGCCGCGCTGCAGAAGCGCTTCGCCGCGCACCTGCGTGATCCGCAGCAACAGCCTGCCCCGCCAGGCATAGCCCCTGCACGCATGCAGGTTTACCGCGAGCTGTACTTCAACAATATCCAAAGCTTGCTGACGGCCAATTTCCCGGTGATCGCACGCAGCCTGGTGGTGCCGCGATGGCAGCAGCTGGTGCGCGCGTTCTGCCGCGAGCACCGCGCACAGACCCCGCTGTTTCCAGAGATCGGGCAGGAGTTCATCGCCTTCCTCGACCAGCGCAGCGTCGACCCGGAAGCGCCCTGGTTGCTTGAACTGGCCCATTACGAGTGGATCGAACTGGCCCTCAAAATCAGCGACGCAGCGCTGCCGGCACATGATCCACACGGCGACCTGCTGGCCGGCAGCCCGGTGCTTTCCCCCTGCTGCCGCGCCCTCGCCTACCACTGGCCGGTGCATAGGATTGGTCTGGAATATCAACCCTGCCAGCCACCGTTGCAGCCGACCCTGCTGCTGGCCCGCCGCCAGACCGATGGCGACATCGCGTTCTCCGAACTGTCGCCCTTGCTGTATCGGCTGCTGGAACGGCTGGAACAGTTTCCTGCGCTCAGCGGGCGTGAGCAGCTGCGGGAATTGGCGCTTGAGGCCGGCACGCAGTCGGATGAGGCCTTCATCGAAAACGGCGCGGCGATGCTGCAGCAGCTAAGGGACAAGGGCTGCCTGCTGGGCAGCGCGGCGCCCTGACTTTGACGGAGGGTTTGATTGTCCGCATTGATTGGCTGAAGGCTTGAACCCCTTCTGTCCGCGGCAACGATGCGCTCCCTCGCTCGGCCGAAGGCCTAGGGGAGGGTTGGGGAGGGGTTGGCGGCTTACGCCTCTCCCGCAGGTTTTGGTGGGAAAGCCCCTGCCGAGCATGGCTCGGCACTACATTGCCCATGCCGCTCCTGTACGCCGGTCGCGGGCGCTCGCTGACACGGCCGCTTGACCCGCTCTGCTACCCTATTGCGATGAACGACTCTGCTGAACCCTCGCTGCCCCGTCCTGCCTACACGCCCATGGCGCAGCGCTTCCGCGGCTTTTTGCCGGTGGTGGTGGACGTGGAAACCGGTGGCTTCGACTGCAATCGCCATGCGCTGCTTGAGATCGCCGCCGTGCCGGTGGAGATGGACGAGAACGGCCTGCTGTATCCCGGCCAGACCGCCAGCGCGCATGTGATCCCGGCCGAAGGCACCGAAATCGACCCCAAATCGCTGGAAGTCACCGGCATCGTACTTGACCACCCGTTCCGCTTGGCCAAGCCCGAGCGCGAGGCGTTGGAACACGTGTTCGCACCGATCCGCGCGGCGATGAAAAAGTATCACTGCCAACGCGCGATCCTGGTCGGCCACAACGCCCATTTCGACCTGAACTTCGTAAATGCCACCGTTGCCCGCAGCGGCCACAAACGCAATCCGTTCCACCCTTTCAGCGTGTTCGATACGGTGACCCTGGCCGGCGTGGCCTATGGCCAGACCGTGCTCGCACGTTCGGTACAGGCAGCCGGTTTTGAATGGGATGCCAGTGAAGCGCATAGCGCGGTATACGACACCGAGCAGACCGCACGCCTGTTCTGCAAGATCGTCAACGCCTGGCCCACCACAACCGCCAGCTGAGCGGCGGGGCACTCAGGCCGTGCAGGTGCGCGCGCGACCTTCCCTTTTCGCCGTTGCCAGCGCGTTCTTTGCGCGCTGGTAGAACAGCACGGGTGCCTGGTCGTCTTCGTGCAGCTGCACCACCCCGGCACTGAAACTGACCTTGATGTCGCCGGCCTCGTGGCCGCCCCACTCCACATACTGAGCAAACAGGCGCTGCAGCCGCTGACAGGCGATCTCTGCTTCCGGCAATGCGGTGTCGGTCAACAACACCGCGAATTCCTTGTTGCCCAACCGCGCCGGCATGTCCGAGGCACGCAGGCTGCGCCGCATCAGCTCACCTACTTCGCATAGCACCAGGTCACCGACCGCGCGCGACCACTGCGCATTGATCTGCTTGAGGTGATCGATGCTCAGCACCACCAAGCTCAGTGCGCGGCCGGCGCGACGGGCGACGGCCATGTCACGTGCCAGCACTTCGTCAAACGCACGGCGATTGGGCAGCCCACTGAGATCATCCTCGTTGGCCAGGCGCTCGAACGCATCGGCCTGTTCGCGCAGCTTGAGCTCAAGCTCGGCTTTTTCAAGCAGGGTGGCTTCCAAATGCTTGTTCTGTTGGCGCAATTCGTCGGACTGGGCCAGCGCCTGCGCCGACAGGAGTTGCGCCTGGCTGCGTTGCTGCCGGAACCGCATTCCCAGCCACAGCAGCCCCACGATCAACAGCAGGCACAGGCCACCGAGCAGCGCCGGTGCCGATAGCGCCGCAACTACAGGCTGCGGCTGGAAAGCTCTGCTCCCGGCCTGCGCCCACGCCGGCAATGCAGCGTATCCGCCCAAGATGATCAGCGCCCCAAGACCTCGATTTGCAAAGACCGCCCCCTTGCTCCCCAACGCGCGCGTGCTGACGCCCGGGCGGGTAACCAGATTCTTCTCTGCTGCCATCGTTCATGCCCCAAGCTGATCTGGCGATACTAGCAAACACTTACGGTAGATCAGCGATGAAGATCACGTTGGCGAACGCCGAAACAATTGCATAGTGCGGATGGTGCGGTCGGCACGAGTCTGGCCGGGAAGGTAGAAGACCACATCGATCCCCGCGACAGATCCCTGCGCTCGGGATGCCATAGATGTGCGGGTCGATGGGATCTGTGGCTTCGCGGCTTGCGCCGCTCCCACATCAGCTGCGGGATGGCGATCTTTGGGAGCGGCGTGAGCCGCGAAGCTGGTGGTCTGGCAGATCACGGCAACAGCCCCCTGCGCTCGATGTGCCCCTGCTGGGCGGGTTGCAGGCACGCCGGTGGAATCGGTGGCTTCGCGGCATACGTCGCTCCCACAAGCTCAGGCAGTGCCTGTATGGGCTGTGGCCCATTGTGGGGCTTCCCAACGGACGACGGCTTCCAGGCCACCTTCGGGATGGTTGCGCAGCGTCAGGCTGGCGCCATCCTTCTCGGCCAGGGCGCGGGCAATGGTCAGGCCCAGGCCGGCACCGCCAGTCTCCCGCGAGCGCGAGGTTTCCAGCCGCAGGAATGGGGTGAATACCGCCTCCAGCTCCTCCTCGGCCAGGCCCGGCCCATTGTCACGCACCCGCACCTCCACCGCATCGCCTTCGCGGCGTGCGCTCACATGGGCGGCATGACCGTACTTCACCGCGTTGTCCACCAGATTGGAGAACAGCCGCCGCATCGCCAGCGGGCGCAGCATCAACACGGCGCCACAGCCTTGCTGCAACAGCGCGTCGTGGCCGGACTCAGCCGCATCCTCGACCACGCTCTCCAGCAGCGAATCCAGATCCAGCGCCGCACGTTGCTCGGCACTTTCGGCACTGCGCGCCAGCTCCAGACCTTCACGGATCAGGGCCTGCATCGCCGCAAGATCACCGATCAGCCGCTCGCGCAACTGCTCGTCCTGCACGTTCTCCAGCCGCAGTCGCAGTCGCGTTGATGGCGTCTGCAGGTCGTGGGTGATGGCCGCCAGCATCTGCGTACGTTCGCCCAGGTGCCTTTGCAATCGTTTCTGCATGGCATTGAATGCCTCGGCGGCACGCTGCACTTCCAGTGGGCCTGACACCGGCAGCGGTTCGCGCTGCAGGTCATGACCGAGCTCGGTGGCATGGTTTGCCAGCCGTTGCAGCGGTGAGCTGGCGATGCGTGCCACCACGTACGCCAGCAGGCCGATCGCCAGCACCAGTAGCGACAGGAACCAGGGATCAAAGGCCGATGCCGAACGCCGCGCCACCGCCGGGTATTCCAGCGCCAGCCGCAGCGGCGTGCCATCGGTAAGTTTCAGCTCCACCAGCCGGCAGCGCGGCGGGGTGAATGCCGGATCCCGTTCACGCTCGCGCCGCTGGGTCGAGCGCGGCCCCCGTTCCGGCGGTGGCAGAAACTCCGGCAACGGCGGCATGCAGGCACGAAAACTGCTGGCGCGTACCTGTGCGCCGGCAAGCGCCCCGCCCCGTGCAGCCAGCACCTCCATCAAGGCAGTGTCCACATCGCCTACGCGGAAGTCGCCTTTCACCTCACGCACATTCGGCCCGCCAACGGCCAGCAAGCGGCTGCGCAGTTCCGGGTTGGCATCCAACAGATTGACGAAACCCTGCAGGCGGTCGGCGATGCGGGCAAGATTCTGCCGCTCGAACTCCTGCTGCCTGCGCGATTCGGCCAGCAAGGTCGCACCTATCGCCGCCACCATCATGCCGACCAGCAGGATCACAAACAGTCGCCCCGCCATCGACGACAGAAACAGGCGCAGCCGCTTCATTCCAGGGTCACCGCGCTGGCAAATACATAGCCTTCGTTGCGCACCGTCTTGATAAGACCATCGGCGCCGCCGGCATCCCCCAGCTTCTGCCGCAAGCGGCTGATCTGCAGGTCGGTGGCTCGGTCCTGTGATTCATAGTTGCGGCCACTGCTCAGCGACACCAGTTGTTCCCGCGAAAGCACCTTGTTGGCATGCGCCACCAGCACCCGCAGCAGCCGGAACTCGGCGCCGGACAACATCACCACACGCTTGGCCGGGTCGATCAAATGGCGGTGTTCCAGATCGAACACCCAGCCTGAAAACACCGCCCTGCGCATCGCCAGCGGCTCCATATTGGTCGGCAGGGCCTCGGTACGCCGCAATACGTTGCGGATGCGTGCCAGCAGTTCGCGCGGCTCGAACGGCTTGGCCAGGTAATCATCCGCGCCCATTTCCAGGCCCAGCACGCGATCGATCGGTTCGCTGCGCGCGGTCAACATGATCACCGGCGTGGTCGAACGCACACGCAGCTCGCGGCACAGCGCCAAGCCATCTTCGCGCGGCAGGTTCAGGTCCAGCACGATCAGATCGATGTGCTCGCGCGTCAGCACCTGGCGCATCTCGTTGCCATCGGCCGCCGTGCTCACCGCATAGCCTGCCCGGCCCAGTTGCTCGGCCAGCAGGCTGCGGATGTCACTGTCGTCGTCTACCACCAGCAAGCGGTGCAAGGTCTGTATGTCCGTCATGGGGCAATGATCCATGCTAGCGGATCGTTGTGCGCGCCCGTGCATGTATCACCAGGTATCAGCGCCGGCTGCTGATACATGCCGATACATGTCAGCCTGAACCTGATACACGCCGACACACACTGTGCCTTGAGGCTGAACAGGCTGCTGGCCACACTGGATCTCGACGCCGCCACCGCGGCCAATGAGTGTCCAACCACCGTGAAGCTGCTGCCCTCCTCCCGCCGCAACCGCATCCTGCTTGCCGTCGCCTTCGTCGCCCTGATCGCCGGCGGCGCGTTCTGGGCCACGCGCAAGCCGGCCGCCCCTTCGATGGCGACCTCGCCGGTCAGCCGTGGCGATCTGGAGCAGACCGTCGATGCCACCGGTGTGATCGATGCCTACAAGCTGGTCAGCGTGGGCGCGCAGGCCTCGGGCCAGATCAAGCTGCTCAAGGTGCAGCTGGGCGACGTGGTCAAACAGGGCGACCTGATCGCCGAGATCGACTCGGTCACCCAGGAGAACAGCCTCAAGAACGCCGAGGCCGCGCTGGAAAACATCCGCGCCCAGCGCGCAGTGCAGACCGCCTCTCTGAAGGAATCCGAGCTGGCCTTTGCCCGCCAGAAGGAAATGCTCGCCGCCGAGGCCACTTCACGCGCCGAGTTCGAGTCGGCCGAGGCCAACCTGGCCAGTACCCGCGCCCAGATCCGCGCGCTCGACGCGCAGATCCGGCAGCGCGAAACCGAACTGGGTACCGCCCAGGCCAACCTCGGCTACACCCGCATCACCGCGCCCATCGACGGCACCGTGGTGGCGGTGGTGGCTGAGGAAGGCCGCACCGTCAACGCCAACCAGTCCGCACCAACCATCGTCAAGCTGGCACGGCTGGATCTGGTCACGGTCAACGCCGAGATCTCCGAAGCTGATGTGGTCAAGGTCAAGCCCGGCATGCCGGTGTACTTCACCATCCTTGGCAACCCCAATCACCGCTACCAGGCCACCCTGCGCACGGTGAACCCGGCGCCAGCCTCGATCAGCACCGACAGCACCAGTTCCAGCAGCTCGTCCTCGTCCAGCTCCAGCACCGCCGTGTACTACAACGCGCTGTTCGACGTCGAGAACCCGGACGGCACGCTGCGCATCGACATGACCGCGCAGGTATCGGTGATGTTGGCCCAAGCCAAGGATGCCCTGCTGATCCCCACCGTCGCGCTAGGCCCCAAGGTACCGGAAGGCGGACGTGGTGGTGGTGCCGGTGCAGCCGCCGGCAACGGTGAGCAACGCGCCGCCCGCAGCAAGCAGGAAGCCCAGCGCCAGCAGCGCCGCCAGCCCGATGCCGCCGAGCTGGCCAAGAGCAACAGCTACATGGTGCGGGTAGTCAACAAGGACGGCCAGCCGGAGCCGCGCAGGATCAGGATCGGCCTCAACAACGGTTCCAACGTTGAAGTAGTGGAAGGCTTGAGCGAAGGCGAGCTGGTCGTGGTCGGTGAAGTCAGCGATGCCGACAAGAGCAGCACGCGCAGCAACCAGCGCAGCCCGATGGGCCCGATGATGGGTGGTCCACGCCGATGAGCCAGCCGCTGCTGCAACTGCGCGACCTGCGCCGCGAGTTTCCCGCCGGCGAGGAGACCATCGCCGTGCTCAAGGACGTCAATCTCGACATCCACGCCGGCGAAATGGTTGCCATCGTTGGCCAGTCCGGTTCGGGCAAGTCGACGCTGATGAACATCCTCGGCTGCCTGGACCGCCCCACTGTCGGCTCGTACAAGGTGGCCGGTCGCGAAACCGGGCACATGCAACCCGATGAGCTGGCCGAACTGCGTCGTGAGCACTTCGGTTTCATCTTCCAGCGCTACCATCTGCTCGGCGACCTGGATGCACGCGGCAACGTGGAAGTACCTGCGATCTACGCCGGCACCCCGGCAGACGCTCGCCGCAGCCGTGCCGAAGCCCTGCTCGCGCGCCTGGGCTTGAGTGACCGCATGGGCCACAAGCCGGGCCAGCTGTCCGGTGGCCAGCAGCAGCGCGTCTCGATCGCGCGTGCGCTGATGAACGGCGGTGAGGTGATCCTGGCCGATGAACCCACCGGCGCGCTGGACAGCGCCTCGGGCGAGGAAGTGATGAATATCCTCGGCGAGCTGCATGCCGAAGGCCAGACCATCATCATCGTCACCCACGACATGCAGGTCGCCGAGCACGCGCAGCGCATCATCGAGATCCACGACGGCGTAATCGTCGCCGACCGCCGCAACGACAAAGTGCCGGCGTTGAAGACCCTGGAGCGCCCTGCCCCGGTCAAAACCGGCGGCAGTGCCTTCCAGGCCGCGCGTGATCGCTTTGTCGAAGCCTTCCGCATGGCCTTGCTGGCAATGAACGCACATCGCCTGCGCACCTTCCTGACCATGCTCGGCATCATCATCGGTATCGCCTCGGTGGTATCGGTGGTGGCAATGGGCAATGGCTCGCAGCAGCAGATCCTGCAGAACATCTCCTCGCTGGGCACCAATACCATCGACGTATATCCGGGCCGCGGCTTCGGCGACATGCGCTCCGCTCGCGTGCAGACGCTCAAAAGCAGTGATGCTGAAGCGCTGGCCACGCAGAGTTATATCGACAGCGTCACTCCCAGCGTCTCCAGCTCGGTGACCGCACGGGTCGGCAACAAGGCCGCCTCGGCGCAGGTCGCCGGCATCGGTGACCAGTACTTCCGGGTCAAGGGCATGACACTGGTGAGTGGCCGCTACTTCGACGCCAGCGAGGTCAAGGGCCTGGCGCAGGTTGTGGTGATCGATGAGAACACCCGTAGCCAGCTGTTCGGCAGCGATGATCCACTCGGCCAGGTGGTGCTGTTGGGCAATGTACCAGCGCGGGTGATCGGGGTGGCCAAGCGTCAATCGATGGGCTTTGGTGGCAGCACCAACCTCAGCGTGTGGGTGCCTTACACCACGGTGATGGCGCGCATGCTGGGCCAGACCTACCTAAGCAGCATCACCTTGCGGGTGAGGGACGACACGCCGATGGATGCGGCGCAATCGGCCATCACCAAGCTGTTGACCCTGCGTCACGGCACCGAGGACTTCTTCCTCAGCAACACCGCCGAGATCCGCGAAACCATCGAGTCCACAACCAAAACCATGACCCTGCTGATCGGCGCCATTGCCGCGATTGCCCTGGTGGTGGGCGGGATCGGCGTGATGAACATCATGCTGGTGTCGGTGACCGAGCGTACCCGCGAGATCGGCGTGCGCATGGCCGTGGGCGCGCGACAGAGCGATATCCGCCAGCAGTTCCTGATCGAGGCGGTGCTGGTGTGCCTGCTCGGCGGCGTGCTCGGCATTGTGTTGGCGCTGTCCATCGGCTGGGCGTTCCAGACCTTTGGCGCCAGCTTCACCTTGATGTTCTCCACCGGCTCGATCATTGCCGCCTTCGCCTGTTCGACCCTGATCGGCGTGGCATTCGGCTTCCTGCCGGCCCGCAATGCCGCCCAACTGGATCCGGTGGAGGCATTGGCCCGCGAATGAAGAAGACCATGAAAGCACTCCATCCCCTGCTCCTCTCCGCCGCCCTGGGCGCGGTCCTGACCGCTTGCGCCACTACCCCCAGCGCCGATCCTGCCGCTGACCTGCGCGTGCCCGCCGTCTACGGCCGTGGCGATGCCGCAGCCAACGCGCCGGTACAGGCGATCGAACACGAAGTCACCGCACCGGTGGCCGACATCCGTGCCGATGCCTGGTGGCAGGGCTTTGCCGATCCCAATCTGGACCGGCTGGTTGCCCGCGTGCTCGACAGCAACACCGACATGGCCTCGGCTGGCCTGAAACTGCAACGTGCCCGCGCGCAGGCCGGCCTGGCCAGTGCCGACCTGTGGCCGCAGGCCAACGGCTCGGCAAGCGCCAGTGGCAGCCGCAGCATCGACAGCAGTGACGACTGGTCGCGCAGCAACAGCGCCAGCGTGTCACTGGGTTGGGAGCTGGACCTGTGGGGCAAGCTGCGCGGCCAGCGCGACATCGCCCAATGGGAAGCCCAGGCCACCGCACAAGACCTGCAGAGCACCGCCTTGATCTTGGTTGGCCAGAGCGCCGAACTGTACTGGCAGTTGGGCTACCTCAACCAGGCCATCGCCACCGGCCAGGCAAATCTTGAGCGCCTGCAGCGCACCGCTTCATTGGTGCAGGCCCAGTTCAATGCCGGCGGTGTTTCGCGGCTGGAAGTGCGCCAGGCGCAGCAGAACATTGAAAGCCAGAAGGCCGCGCAATCGCAGCTGGAGCAGCAGCGGGTGGAAACCCGCAATGCCCTGACCGTGCTGCTGGACGGCCAGCCCTGGCCGCTGGCCGAGGAACCGCAGAATCTGGATGTCGCCCACAGCCCGGCACTTGCCGAAGGCACGCCCGCCGAACTGTTGGCACGTCGCCCGGACCTTCGTGCAGCCGAGCTGCGCCTGCGGCAGTCCTTGAAGAGCATCAAGGTCACTGCCACCAGCTATTACCCCAGCCTGAGCCTGAGTGGTTCGGTGGGCAGTTCCAGCACCTCGCTGGGTGATGTGCTGAGCAACCCGGTGGCGACCCTGGGCGCCGGACTGAGCCTGCCATTCCTGAAATTCCGGCAGATGCAGTTGGACATCAAATCGGCCGACCTGAGCTACCAGATCGCCGCCAATGATTTCCGCCGCACGCTGTATACCGCGCTGTCTGAAGTGGACAACGCCTTGTCGGCGCGCACCCGCCTGGCCGAGCAGGTGGCTGCGGCGCAGGCGTCCCATGACGAAGCAGTGGAGATCGCGCGCTTGTACGAAGTGCGTTACCGCGCCGGTGCCACCGACCTGCGCACATGGCTGGAAGCCGAGCAGACCCGTCGCAATGCGGAACTGTCATTGGCGCAGACCAAGCGCAGCCAATTGCTCAATGATGTGACGCTTTACAAGGCACTGGGTGGCGCGGCGACTTGAGCCCCTCCCTGCGGGAGAGGGGTTGGGGAGAGGGTCGAGCGGAGAAGCAGAAAACAAAGGCCTAATAGCCAAAGCTCACCTCATCCGCCCTTCGGGCACCTTCTCCCGCAGGCGGGAGAAGGGACTTCGGCAAGCATCGCTTGAATCTGCAGCACTGCTAGCACCCTGCTACCTCGGTGCTTTTACCCCATGCTGCTGCAATACCTCCCGCACTTTATCCAGCGGGATCGCCTCCACCGTCTGTCCATTGCCACTAACCGTGGTCGCCATGAACAAGGCGTTGTAAACCGACTCTTCCACCGCATCCACGCTGGCCTGGAACACCGCGCTCATCTGCTCGTTCGCCAGCTCGGTGGTCTGCAGCTGTGCGGCATCAAACCCGCGCCGCACCGATTCGGCGGTCGAAAACGCCAGCACATAGTCGCCGCTGCCATTGGATGCCGAACTGCCCGTACGCCCCAGCCCCATCATCCCGCGCGATGCCAATCGCCGCAGGTTGCGATCCGACAACGGCGCATCGGTTGCCACCACGATGATCACCGAGCCATCGCCGCGGTCATCGGCCAGCCCACGCACATTGCCCTGCGCCGCCACTGCATTCTGGAACGCGTAACGGTCCAGCTCACGGCCGACCGGCGCGCCCTCCACCTGCAGCACGCCGCCGAAGTTGGCCTGCACCAGCACGCCCACCGTCCAGCCTCCCAGGCTCTCGGGCAGCTTGCGCGATGAAGTACCGATGCCACCCTTCCAGCCAAATGCCACCGTACCGGTGCCAGCGCCGACGCTGCCTTCCTGCACCGGCCCGCTCTTCGCCGTCTCCAGCGCGCGACGCACCGCTGCGGCGGTAACCGGCCGCGCGCGGATGTCATTGAGGCCGCCGTCATTGGTCTCGCCGACAACCACGTTCAAGGAACGCACCTGCTGCATGTCCGGTTGCGCCAGCATCCAATCGGCCATCGCATCGGCGGCCTTCCACACGCACAGCGTGCAGGTCAGCAGGATCGGGGTTTCCAGTTCGCCCAGTTCGTTTACCTGGGTACTGCCGATGAATTTGCCGAAGCCATTGCCCACGTGCAGCGCCGCCGGCACCCGCGAGCGGTAGGCATTGCCCGGGTGCGGCAGGATCGCGGTGACGCCGGTGCGAACCGTGTCGCCTTCGCTCAGGGTCACTTGGCCGACACGTACGCCGGCCACATCGGTGATCGCGTTGTTGCTGCCCGGGCTGAAGATGCCGGGCGCGACGCCCAGATCACGCGCACGTACGCGCGGGGCGTCCTGGGCGGCGGCGCTCAGGACGCAAAGCCCCGCCAGCGCCACAGTCAATCGGAGGAAAAGACGATGCGGCGTGCGGGGCATGGTGTTCCTTACAGGCGTTGGCGGACAGCCTCGAACAATGCCACACCCGTGGCCACCGATACATTGAGGCTCTCCACATCGCCCGGCATCGGGATGCGCACCAGCTGGTCGCAGGTTTCGCGGGTCAGGCGGCGCATGCCGTCGGCCTCGCCCCCCATCACCAGGGCCACATTGCCGCGCAGGTCGAGCTGGTGGATGGTGGTATCCACTTCACCGGCCAGGCCGTACACCCACACGCCGAGCTTCTGCATGTCCTTGATGCAACGGACCAGGTTGGTCACCGACACCACCGGAATGCTGTCGGCCGCGCCGGCGCTGACCTTGCGCACGGTGGCGTTGACCGGGGCACTCTTGTCCTTGGGGATCACCACCGCGGTGACCCCGGCGGCGGCGGCGCTGCGCAGGCAGGCGCCGAGGTTGTGCGGGTCCTGCACTTCGTCCAGCACCAGCACCAGCGCCTTGCCTTCGGCCGCTTCGATCAGGCCCTTCAGCTCGCTCTCGTCCCACAGCTTGGGCGCGGCATAGCGTGCTACCACGCCCTGGTGGCGGACCTGGCCAGCCACGCCGCCCAGCGCCTGGGCGTTGACCTTGCGCACGTCGATGCCCTTGCGCAGGGCTTCTTCCTCGATTTCGACGAGACGCGGGTTCTTGGCACCGGCCTCGATCAGGACCTCACGGACGTTTTCCGGGTCCTTTTCAATCGACGAAGCTACGGCATTGACGCCGACGATCCATTGGTTCTGCTTGCTCATGGGCGTCACATGGGGGGAATTCGGGGGGCAATGGTACTACTTGGGGCCAGAAACCAGAGGCCAGCAACGAGAAACCAGAGGTGGGGCCAGGAACCTGCGAGCGCTGGGCTCTCACTGGTACCTGGCTGCTCCCCCCGGTTTCTGGTTTCAATACTTCTGCTTTGTACGCTTGGCCGGCTTGCCGCGTTCGGGCTGCGGGGTCGGCGCTTCGACCTTGCCGTCCTTGTCTTCGACCAGGCGGAAATCGATCTTGCGCTCTTCCATGCTGGCCTTGAGCACCAGGATGCGGACCCGGTCGCCGAGCCGGAATTCGCTGCCACGGCGGTCGCCGCTGAGCGTCTTGCGGATCGGGTCGAACTGGTAATAGTCGTGCGGCAGCTGGGTCACATGGACCAGGCCGTTGACCTTGGACTCGTACAGCTCGACGAACAGGCCAAAGCTGGTGACGCCGCTGATGACGCCATCGAACTGGCTGCCCACGTGCTTTTCCATCCACGCCGCGCGGAAACGCTC
Source organism: Stenotrophomonas terrae (assembly GCF_001431465.1). Lineage (GTDB taxonomy): Bacteria > Pseudomonadota > Gammaproteobacteria > Xanthomonadales > Xanthomonadaceae > Stenotrophomonas > Stenotrophomonas terrae. The sequence goes on from NZ_LDJJ01000031.1 coordinate 19,720, forward strand.
GTCGACCTCACGCTCGGCCTCGTCGGCACGGCGCTCACGCTCGGAGCACTGCAGCGACAGCGCCGCCATCTCGCGCGGGGTATAGGTGTACTTGTCGAGCGGACCACCGGTCAGCGCGTACTTGATGGCACGGTGCACCAGCAGATCCGGGTAACGGCGGATCGGCGAGGTGAAGTGCGCATAGGCCTCCAACGCCAGACCGAAGTGGCCATTGTTGTCCGGCGAATACACCGCCAGCGACTGGCTGCGCAGCAGCACCGATTCCAGCAGTGCCGCGTCCGGGCGCTCACGCACCTTCTTCAGCAGCTTGGTGTAATCGCCCGGCTGTACCTTGCTCCACGGCGGCAGACTCAGCTTGAATTCCTTGAGGAACTCCAGCAGGTCGGCGAACTTGGACTCCGGCGGCCGCTCATGCACGCGGAACGGCGCCGGTACATGCTTGGACAGCAGGTAGCGTGCAGCCTCCACGTTGGCGGCAATCATGCATTCCTCGATCAGCTTGTGGGCGTCGTTGCGCACCATCATGCCGGCCTGGGTCACTTCGCCACGGTTGTCCAGCACGAAGCGGACTTCCGAGGATTCAAACTCGATCGCGCCACGGCGCTCGCGCGCCTTGGACAGGATGCGGTAGAGCTGGTGCAGGTTCTGGATCTGCGGCAGCAACGGGCCGATGACGGCCTTGGTGTCCGCGTCATCCTCGCCTACAGCCGCCCATACCTGGGTATAGGTCAGGCGCGCATGTGAGTTCATCACCGCTTCGTAGAACTTCGACTCGCTGACCTGGCCATCGCGACCGACCTGCATGTCACAGACGAAGCACATGCGGTCTTCCTTCGGCCGCAGCGAACAGATGCCGTTGGACAGCGTCTCCGGCAGCATCGGCACGACGAAACCGGGGAAGTACACCGAGGTTGCGCGGCGCTGCGCCTCATCATCCAATGGCGTGCCGGGACGCACGTAGTTGGAGACGTCGGCGATGGCCACGACCAGGCGGAAACCATCACGGTTCGGCTCGCAGTAGACCGCGTCGTCGAAGTCCTTGGCATCCTCACCGTCGATGGTGACCAGCGGCATGCTGCGCAGGTCCACGCGCGTGCCGATCATCGACGGCTCCACCGTCAACGGCACCGCAGTGGCCTCGTCCAGCACTTCCGGCGGGAATTCATACGGCAGCTCATGGCCGTGGATGGCGGTTTCCACCACCAGCGACGGGGTCAGCTTATCGCCGAGCACAGCGATGATCTTGCCAATCGGCGGACGTCGCGAATCCGGCGCATGGGTCAGCTCGCAGACCACCAGCTGCCCGTCCTTGGCGCCTCCGGTAAGGTCGCCGGGAATCTGGATGTTGCGCTGGATACGCTTGTCGTCCGGCACCACATAGCTGATGCCCGCTTCCACGCTGAAATGCCCGATCAGGCGGTTGACGCCACGCTCCAGCACGCGGGCGATGGCGCCTTCGCGGCGGCCGCGGCGGTCGATGCCGGTGACATTGGCCAACGCACGATCACCATGCATCACCTTGCGCATTTCATAGGGCGACAGGAACAGATCGTCGCCGCCCTCGTCCGGGCGCAGGAAGCCAAAACCTTCCGGGTTGGCGATCACCACGCCGGGGATCAGGCTCAACTGGCTGACCGGCGCGAAACCGCCACGGCGGTTCTGCACCAGTTGGCCGTCACGCACCATCGCGCCCAGGCGCTTGGCCAGCGCATCGGCGCGATCAGGCTCGGTCAGGCCGAGCGCGGCGCCGATTTCCTCGGCGTTCTGCGGTCCCTCGCAGCGATCAAGCAGCTGCAGGATGGCCTCACGACTGGCAATCGGCTGCGCGTAGCGCTCGGCTTCGCGCGATGCATACGGATCATCGAAAGCCGCTACCGGTGGACCGGACTTGCGACGGCCGCGCACGAAACTCTGCGGGGCGGCATCGTCATTGAATTTGCGCTTGCCTGGCTTGGCGGCGCCGGAGCGCGCCGGGCCGGCCTTGGCTGGCTTGGCAGCGCCTGGCTTTGCGGGTGCGGAAAGACTTTCCGGCATCCATGGCGGCAGCTTGGCCGACTTTGCTTTGGGGGCTTTGCCCGGCGCCTTGCCCGGCTTGCTGCCGGTGGCGGACTTTTGGGCCTTGTCGGCCCCAGTGGTCTTTTTGTTTTTCATCAGCCTCCATGGTACATGGACCCACGTGTACAGGGTGCGCACAGGATCACCGCAGATGAATGTGAAAAAGCGTTGACAAAGACCGGCATCCTCTTCAAACTGCGCGGCCTGAAGTGCCCAGGTGGCGGAATTGGTAGACGCACTAGCTTCAGGTGCTAGCGGGGGCAACTCCGTGGAGGTTCGAGTCCTCTTCTGGGCACCACGTTTCAAGATCAAACCCGCGAAAGCGGGTTTTTTCGTTTCCGGGGTTTGGACGTGGGGCAGGAGCAAGCGCCTTACCCCTCCCCAGCCCTCCCCTTGCCTGCGGCAAAGGGAGGGGGCAGAAGCAATGCCTTCGCCAACACACGGCTGTGTAGCCCGGGTAAGCGAAGCGCTCCCGGGATTCTCCCCGCCGCAAAGCTCTGCCGCGAATTCCCCCGGGTGCGCTTCGCTTACCCGGGCTACGGTTCTTCGCTCACCCGGGCTACGGCTTCCATACCGCTCTTCACAAAACTGTTGACGGCACCAGAAACGTCCTACATAATCTCGCTCCTGAGTCGCCCAGGTGGCGGAATTGGTAGACGCACTAGCTTCAGGTGCTAGCGGGGGCAACTCCGTGGAGGTTCGAGTCCTCTCCTGGGCACCACGACTCAAACGAAACAACCCGCGAAAGCGGGTTTTTTTGTGCCCGCTTCTTTTGTAGTGCCGAGCCATGCTCGGCAGAGGCCTTACCGATAACGCCACATGCCGAGCATGGCTCGGCACTACATGAGCCCCTTCAGTCCTCGAGTACCTGAACGCACCTGATTCGCCATACATGCTTCATCTGCAACCTCGCTGGTGAAGCTTCTGCCGAGCATGGCTCGGCACTACATGAGCCCTTCTATTTTTTTCGTGGTGTGATGCGCCCGCTTCGCCGCACTTGCTTCGCCTGCAAGCTTGCTGGTGAAGCCCCTGCCGAGCACGGCTCGGCACTACACAGCGATGTGAAATTTCTTCGCGTAAATCGTTGACAGTTTTCTTCACACTCGGCACAATTCGTCCCCTGAGTCGCCCAGGTGGCGGAATTGGTAGACGCACTAGCTTCAGGTGCTAGCGGGGGCAACTCCGTGGAGGTTCGAGTCCTCTCCTGGGCACCATGACTCAAACGAAACAACCCGCGAAAGCGGGTTTTTTTGTGCCCGATTCTTTTGTAGTGCCGAGCCATGCTCGGCAGGAGCTTCACCGGCAAGGCCTCTGCCGAGCATGGCTCGGCACTACAAAAAGTGAAGCCCGCAATCTGTCGGATTACGGGCTTCGCTGTAGCTTCACTGATCTCAGCTTCGCGGCTTATGCCGCTCCTACAAGAAGCATGGTCAATGCCCACCTGCCGAGGCAGCGCCGCCACCGGCACCGAACGGCGGCTTGGCCAGCCACACCAGGCCGATGATCAGCAGGAACACCCAACCCAGCAGCAGGAAGATGTCGTTGAAACCCATCTGCGATGCCTGGTGGTTGATCATTTCGTTGAGCATCGCCGCACCGTGCTGCAGATCGCCCTGCCCCATCGCGGTTACCTGGTCGTGCATGCCCGGGTCGTACAGCGAGACATGCTCGGTCAGGTCGGCATGATGCTGCTGGGTACGACGTGCCCACAGCCAGGTGGTCAGCGAGGCGGCGAAGCTGCCGCCCAAGGTGCGCAGGAAGGTTGCCAGACCCGAGCCGGCCGCGATCTCGCGCCCCTCCAGGTCCGATAGCAATATCTGCAGCACCGGCATGAAGAACAAGGCCAGGCCCACGCCCATCAGCAGCTGCACGCCAGCCACATGTTCGAAGTTGACCTGCAGGTTGAAACCCGAGCGCAGGAAGCTGGTCATCGACAATACGAAGAAGGCGATCGTCGCCAGATAACGCATATCGACCTTGTGGCCGAACTTGCCCAGCACCGGCGCCACCATGATCGGCAGAATGCCCAGCGGAGCGGTCGCCAGACCAGCCCAGATCGCGGTATAGCCCATGTCGCGTTGCAACCACTGCGGGATCATCAACGCCACCGAGAAGAACGCGGCGTAGCCAACAATCATCGCCAGGGTGCCGGCGCGGAAGTTGCGGTGCCGCAGCAGCTTCAGGTCAACGATCGGATCCTTGTCGGTCAGCTCCCAGATCACGAACACCGCCAGCATCACCGCCGCGATGCAGGTCAGCACCACGATCTTGGTCGAGTTGAACCAGTCTTCCTCGTTGCCCAGGTCCAGCATCAGCTGCAGGCAGCCCACGCCGATCACCAGGGTGACCAGGCCAACGTAATCCATCTTTGGCCGTTCGGTCTGCTCCACCCGGTGGCGGAGCTGGCCACCGACAATGGCCGCGGCAATCACGCCCAATGGCACGTTGATCAGGAAGATCCATTCCCAGCTGTAGTTGTCGGTGATCCAGCCACCGAGGATGGGCCCGGCAATCGGCGCCACCACGGTAATCATCGCCAGCAGCGCCAAGGCCTGCCCGCGCTTCTCTCTTGGATAGATGGACACCAGCAACGACTGGGTGATCGGGTACATCGGCCCGGCCACGAAACCCTGCAGCGCGCGCGATACCACCAGCATGCCCATGCTCTGGGCGATGCCGCACAACAACGAAGCGATCGAGAACGCAATCGTTGCCCAGATGAAGAGTTTCACCTCACCGAAGCGACGGCTCAGCCAGCCGGTCAGCGGCAGGGCGATGGCGGTGCTGACCGCAAACGAGGTGATCACCCACGTCGCCTGCTGCGAGCTGGCACCGAGGTTGCCGGCGATGGTTGGCAGCGACACGTTGGCGATGGTGGTGTCGAGCACCTGCATGAACGAGGCCAGCGCCAGGCCGGCCGTGCACAGGGCTACATTGGCCGGCCCTGCGCCGACCGTCGTGGCCGGCGCCGTGGGAGCTTGAGCGGACATGATGACCTCAGCTGGCGCGCGCGGACGGCGGCAGGTTGTCCTGGATGATGCTGTGGATCAGCGCATCGGCATCGTGCAGCTGCTTGGCATAGACCTGCGTGCCGTACACCGTTCCCTTGACGGCTTCGGCCGGCAGCACCGTGCCCTTCTGGTCGTGCAGGTTGACCTCGGCCTTCATCGACAGGCCAAGGCGCAGCGGATGCTCGGCCAACTGCTTGGCATCGATGGTGATGCGCACCGGCACGCGCTGCACGATCTTGATCCAGTTGCCGCTGGCATTCTGCGCCGGCAGCAGCGAGAACGCCGAACCGGTGCCCAGGCCGAGATTGGTGATGTGCCCCTTGTAGGTCACGTCACTGCCATACAGGTCCGAGCGCAGTTCCACTTCCTGGCCCAGGCGCATGTGACGCAGCTGGGTTTCCTTGAAGTTGGCATCCACCCACATCTGTTCGGCAGGCACCACTGCCATCAAGGCGGCGCCCGGCTGCACGCGCTGGCCAACCTGCACCGAGCGGCGTGCAACATAACCCGTGACAGGCGCGACGATGCCGGCGCGGGCGTTGTTGAGATAGGCCTGACGCAGCTGCGCCGCTGCGGCCTGCACGTCCGGCTGGGTGGCGATGACGGTGTCATCGATCAGCGCGCGACTGCGCTCGACGCTTTCGCGCGACCCGGCTACAGCCGCTTCAGCAGCGGCCAGTTCATCGCGGGCGTGGGCCAGTTCTTCATTGGAGATGGCGCCGGTGGCAGCAAGGTCGCGGCGGCGAGCAAAGTCTTCGCGGGCGCGCTTGACGGTCACCTGGCGTGCGTTCAACTCCGCCTGCGCACCTTCCGCGCTGCGGTACAGGCCGCGCACCTGGCGCACGGTACTGGCGAGATTGGCGCGCGCCTGCTGCATGGCCACTTCGGTGTCGGCCGGGTCCAGCTGCACCAGCAGCTGGCCCTGCTCCACCTTCATGCCGTCATCGGCGGCGATGGACACCACGGTGCCGGTGATCTGCGGGGTGATCTGCACCTGGTTGCCACCGACATAGGCGTCATCGGTGTCCTCGGCCCAACGGCCCAACAGGAAATACCACGCGGCAAACGCCACCAGCAGGATCACGACAACAAACAACAAACCGCGCAGCAGCTTGCCGCGGCGGCTGGGAGCGGCTGCGGCCGCTTCGGGGGAGGAGGTCTGGCTCATGGAGGGAGGCGTCTCAGGAATTCGAATGGGCGGTAACGGCGGCAGGTTCGGCAGTGGCGTCGGGCTGGAAGCCCCCGCCCAGTGCCGCACTCAGGCGCACCGAGGACAGCAGCTGCTGCGACTTCAGGTTGCTCAGCTGCTGCTGGCTGCGCAGCAACTGGTCCTGCGTGCTGAGCACGTCCAGGTAGTTGCCGATGCCGGCGCGATAGCGTTGCTGGGCCAGATCATTGGCAGCCTGCGCAGTGGCCTGCGCCTGTTGCTGGGCCTGCACCTGCTCGCCCAGCGAGCGCAGCGCGGCGACCTGGTCGGCCACGTCACGCAGTGACTCGACCACGGTGTGGTTGTAGCTGGCCACGGCCAGGTCGTAGTCGGCATCGCTGCTGGCCAGGCCGGCACGCAAGCGGCCACCGTCGAAGATCGGCAGGCTCAGCGCCGGTGCCAGCAGACCGAAGGTCGAACCGCTCTGCAGCAGGCTGTCCAGGTTCTTCGAGACCACACCGCCAAGTGCGGTCAGGTTGAGGCTGGGATAGAAGCGGGTCTTGGCGACCTTGATCTGCTTGTCTGCCGCCTCCACCCGCCAGCGGGCGGCAACGATGTCCGGGCGCCGGCCCAGCAGTTCGCTGGGCAGTACGCTCGGCAGCTGCAGGGCAAGCGAGTTCAACTCAGCTGGAACGGCGATATCCAGACCACGGTCCGGGCCCTGGCCCAACAGTGCCGCCAAGGCATTGCGGGCCGAATCGATCTGCTGCTGCGCGGCCAGTTGCTGCTGGCGGGCAAGCGGCAGGCGGGCCTGCGCCTGGGTCACCTGCAGATTGCTGTCGATGCCCGCACGGCGACGCTGCTGGGTCAGTTCCAATGTCTTTTCAGCGCGCACCAATTCGTCGTTGGCCACCTGCTGCAGCTGCCCGGCATGGGCCAGCTGCACATAGGCCTGGACGATGGCAGCCGACAGATCCAGCCGCGCGGCCTGTGCATCCACCGCGGCGGCATGGCCGCTGTCCACGGCGGCCTCCCAGTTGGCGCGCTTGCCACCCCACAGATCCACGCCATAACTGAAGTTGGCCACGGCCTGCACGCTGCCCATGTAATCGCCGCCCAGATCACCGACCATCGATTTGGGCAGGGTCAGGCCGGTATAGCCCGGCGACAACGCCAAGCTGGGCTTGCGTTCGGCGTTGGCACCGGCAGCCTGTGCCTGCGCCTGACGCAGGCGGGCGTCGGCCGCTTCCAGCGATGGGCTGCTGCGCAGGCCTTCGGCGACCAGCGCATCCAACTGCGGGTCACCCAGCGCCCGCCACCAGTCGGCGGCCGGGAAACCGGCAGCACTGAGCGGCGCGCCGGCAAGCGCACGGCTGCCGTGCAGGCTGTCGGCGTCGAGCAGATGGCCCTGCGGTTGCAGGCCACGGCTGCTGGCACAGGCAGCAAGTGCCAGCACCAGGGCACCCGGCAGCAACAGCCGCGTGCATTTCATAGGAGAAGTATTCATGGGGGAGAAAGGGCGTCCCGTACCCGGGTCAACAGGGAAAACAATTGGTCACGCTCGGCATCATTCAGGTCGCCCAGGGCCAGATCCATGATCCGGTCGCCACGCACCTTGAGCCGGGCCCACAAGGCCTTGCCCTCATCGGTCACCACCAGCTGCAATGCCCGCCGGTCCTGGGCGTGCGGCTCGCGGCGCACGGCGCCGAGCGATTCCAGCCTGTCCAGCAACCGGGTCACCGCGCTGGGCACCTGGTTGATAGCCTGGCCAAGCTCGGCAGCAGTGCACGGCGCCAGCTGCGACAGCACCTTGAGCCCGACGTAATGGGTGAAACCGATGCCAAGGTCTTCTTCGGCCATGGTGGCGTCGAGCTGGCGTACCAGCCCGTCGCCCACCTGGCGCAGCAGCAGGCCGAAGCTGGTCGGCCGGGAGGAGGGTTCAGTCATGGGGCGGCATTTTATTTCCACTTGGAAATATTCTCAACGGAATATTTCCATCAAGAAGTGAATTCAGCGTTACACATATGTAGAGAATCGATGGCAGCGGCTTCACCCGGACCATCACCGCGCTTGGCATCGCCGCCGCCATCCGGATAATCGATGGGTCTGGAAGCCGGCAGCCACGCCGCGGCTTCAACGTTCACAGGTAGCACCACCCGCAATGACCGATCCTGCACGCCAAGCTTTCCACGGCTTTGAACAGCAGCCGCTGCGCGAATACGCCGAACGCGCCTATCTTGATTACTCCATGTACGTGGTGCTGGACCGCGCCCTGCCGTTCATCGGTGACGGGCTCAAGCCGGTGCAGCGCCGCATCATCTATTCGATGAGCGAACTGGGCCTGGGTGCTGCATCCAAGCCCAAAAAGTCCGCGCGTACCGTCGGTGACGTGATCGGTAAATACCACCCGCACGGTGACAGCGCCTGCTACGAGGCGCTGGTGCTGATGGCGCAGCCGTTCTCGTTCCGCTACCCGCTGATCGAGGGCCAGGGCAACTTCGGCTCCAGCGACGACCCCAAGTCGTTCGCGGCCATGCGTTACACCGAATCCAAGATGACCCCGATCGCCGAGATGCTGCTGGGCGAGCTGGGTCATGGCACCACCGATTGGACGCCCAACTTCGATGGCACCCTGGAAGAGCCGACCTGGCTGCCGGCACGCCTGCCGCACCTGCTGCTCAATGGCACCACCGGCATTGCCGTGGGCATGGCGACCGACGTGCCGCCGCACAATCTCAATGAGATCGTCAGCGCACTGGTGCGCCTGATCGACGAGCCCGACACCACCGTCGCCGAACTGTGCGAACACGTGAAGGGCCCGGACTACCCGACCACCGCCGAGATCATCACTTCGCCCTCGGACCTGCGCAACATCTACGAAACCGGCAACGGCAGCGTACGTGCACGCGCCACCTTCAAGAAGGAAGGCCCGAACATCGTCATCGATGCCTTGCCGCACCAGGTCTCGCCGTCCAAGGTGATCGAGCAGATTGCCGCGCAGATGCGCGCCAAGAAGCTGCCGTGGCTGGAAGACATCCGCGACGAATCCGATCACGCCAACCCGGTGCGCGTGGTGCTGATGCCGCGCTCCAACCGCGTCGATGCCGAACAACTGATGGGCCACCTGTTCGCCATCACCGACCTTGAGCGCAGCTACCGCGTCAACCTCAATGTCATCGGTCTGGACGGTCGCCCGCAGGTCAAGAACCTGAAGATGCTGCTCAGCGAGTGGCTGCGCTTCCGCCAGGACACGGTGACCCGCCGCCTCAACCATCGCCTGCAGAAGGTGGAGCGTCGTCTGCACCTGTTGGAAGGCTTGCTGGTTGCCTTCCTCAACCTGGATGAAGTGATCCGCATCATCCGCACCGAGGACGATGCCAAGGCCGCGCTGATCGCGCGCTTCGCATTGAGCGAAGACCAGGCTGACTACATTCTGGAAACCAAGCTCAAGCAGCTTGCGCGCCTGGAAGAAATGAAGATCCGTGGCGAGCAGGATGAGCTGGCCAAGGAACGCGACAAGATTCTCTCGATCCTGCAGAGCAACGCCAAGCTGAAGAAGCTGGTCAAGGACGAACTGCTGGCCGATGCCAAGAAGTTCGGCGACGAGCGCCGCTCGCCGCTGGTGCAGCGCGGTGCCGCCCAGGCCATCGACGAAACCGAGCTGGTGCCCAGCGAGCCGATGACGGTCGTACTGTCAGAGAAGGGCTGGGTGCGTGCGGCCAAGGGCCACGATGTCGACGGCTCGACCCTGAACTACCGCGACGGCGACAGCCTGCTGGCAGTGGCTCGCACCCGCAGCACGCAGCAGGTGGCCTTCCTCGATACCGAGGGCCGCGCCTATTCCACGCCGGTGCACACCCTGCCCTCGGCACGTGGCAATGGCGAACCGCTGACCGGCCGTTTCTCGCCGGCACCGGGCAGCAGCTTCGTCACCGTGGCCAGCGGCGACAACAACACCCGCTTCGTGTTGGCGTCCACGCACGGCTACGGCTTCGTCACCCGTTTCGAGAACCTCACCGGCCGCAACAAGGCCGGCAAGGCGATGCTCAACCTGTCGACCGGCTCGGCGGTATTGACCCCGTCACAGGTCGCCAACCCGGAGACCGACCGCATCGTCGCGGTCACCAGCGCCGGCAATATGCTGGCCATTCCGGCCAGCGAGCTGCCCGAGCTGGACAAGGGCAAGGGCAACAAGATCATCGAGATCCCCAAGGCCAAGCTCTCCACCGAGCGCGTGGTGGCGGTGGTCGCGGTAGGCCCATCCAACACCCTGCAGGTACGCAGTGGCCAGCGCACCATGAACTTGTCGTTCAAGGATCTGGAAACGTATCTGGGAACGAGGGCGACGCGCGGGCATTTGTTGCCGCGTGGTTGGCAGAAGGTTGAAGGGCTCGAAGTTCAGTAAGTACAAGAAGGCCGGGCATTGCCCGGCCTTCTTTGTTCGGCTCTTTGTAGGAGCGGCGTAAACCGCGAAGCCACAGATCCAACAGACATCGGCAATCACAAACCACCATAGATCCATTGCCTTCAGCTTCGCGGCTGACACCGCTCCCACAAACAACGAACCAACCAGCAACCGCAACTGGAGAACCCCATGCAACCCGACTTCTGGCTGCAACGTTGGCAGAACGGTCAAATCGGCTTCCATCGCAGCGAGGTGATGCCGCTGCTGCAGAAGCACTGGCCCACGCTGGAACTTCCGCCGGGCAGCCGCGTGCTGGTGCCGCTATGCGGCAAGACCCTGGACATGCACTGGCTGGCCGCACAGGGCCACCGCGTGCTGGGCATTGAGCTGTCACCGATGGCCATCGAGCAGTTCTTCGCCGAGGCCGGCATCACCCCGCAGCGCCACAGCAGCCAATATGGCGAGCACTACAGCGCGGGGCCGATCGAGATCATCTGCGGCGATGCCTTCGCATTGGATACGGAGCTGCTGGCGGACATCGCCGGCGTCTACGACCGCGCCGCCCTGATCGCCCTGCCAGCGCATCTGCGCCAGCACTACCGCGACACCTTGTATGCGCAGGTGCCAGTCGGCTGCCAGGGTGTACTGATCACCCTGGAATACCCGCAGGATGAGAAACAAGGCCCACCGTTCTCGGTGGAAGAAGATGAAGTGCAGCGATTGTTTGCCACACCATGGCATGCCAGCCTGCTGGAGCGCCGCGACATCCGCGATCAACAGCCGGATTTCAATCCCGAAGGGATAAGCGCGCTGTCCACCGCCGTGTACAGGCTGCAGCGGCTGTAACGCTGACCAAACCCCTGTCGTGCCGACCATCGGTCGACAGGGGCATTGCCGGAGTATCCAATGCCGACCATGGGTCGGCACTACAGAAGGCGGCGTTTGCCGCCTTCAGGTCAATGCGCTGCGGTGCCCTTGGCGTCCATCTTGCTGGTCTGGTAAAGCTCCAGGCCGATGCGCTTGATCAGGCCCAGCTGCTTCTCCAGCCACCAGGCATGGTCTTCTTCGGTGTCACGCAGCTGCGCGATCAGGATGTCGCGGCTGACGTAATCACCCTGGGCTTCGCACAGCTTCACACCTGCGGCCAGATTGGCACGCACCTGGTATTCCACCTGCAGATCCTTCTCCAGCATCTCCATCACGGTCACGCCCGGCTCAAAACCGTGCGGACGCATGTCCGGGTTGCCGCCCAGGAACAGGATGCGACGCAGCAGCGCGTCGGCGTGCTCGGTCTCCTCTTCCATCTCGTGGCCGATGCGCTCGTACAGCGCCAGCAGGCCCTGATCCTCGTAACGACGGGAATGGATGAAGTACTGGTCGCGCGCAGCCAGTTCGCCGCGCAGCAGCTCCTTCAGGCATTCAATGACTTCGGGTTTGCCCTGCATGGGGGTGCTCCTGATGATTCGATGGTGCATAGGGTGCCCCATCTGAAAAGCCAATGATCTAATCGGAATCACTTTCAGTTGCGATTCCCTCTCTTTCGGCTTCACAAGCTGTCTACAATCGCGACAGAACCGCTACCGGGGGTAGGCCTGTGCTGCGTTGGCTGCTGCGTTCGCTTTGGGTCGTATTGGGGTTGTTGCTGGTACTGCTGCTGGTGATCTGGGGGCTGCTGCGCGGCAGCTTGCCACAGCTGGACGGGGAACTGGCGCTGCCGGGCCTGTCCGCCCCGGTCAGCATCGAGCGTGACGCGCTGGGGGTACTCACCGTCGAGGCCGCCAACGAGGCCGATATGGCCCGTGCGCTGGGCTATGTCCACGCGCAGGAACGCTTCTTCGAAATGGACCTGATGCGGCGCTCGGCGGCCGGCGAGCTGTCCGAGCTGTTCGGTGCCAAGGCCTTGCCGCTGGACAAGCGCATGCGTGTGCACCGCCTGCGTGCCCATACCCAGCAGAACCTTGGGGCGGCACTGGGCGGCAAGCGCAACGTCGTTGAAGCCTACCGTGAAGGTGTCAACGCCGGCCTTGCCGCCTTGCCGGTACGGCCATGGCCGTACCTGCTGCTGCGCCAGCAACCCCGGCCCTGGGAACTGGAGGATTCGGTGTTGACCGGCCTGGCGATGTACGGCGACCTACAGGACCCGGCCAATACCCGCGAACTCTCGATGGCCCGCATCCGCAGCGTGATGCCGCCAGCGCTGTACGCACTGCTCAGCCACGATGGCAGCGCTTGGGACGCGCCTCTGTTTGGTGCGCCCCGCGGTGATGCGGTGTTGCCGGATGCGGCGACGCTGGACCTGCGCAAACACGCCAGCAACGCGCCACCTGCGCCGGTCGCGGCGGACTCGGAGATCTTAGGGAGCAATAACTTTGCAGTAGCCGGCGCCCTGACCGCCGACGGCCGCGCCATCATTGCCGACGACATGCACCTGAACCTGCGTGCGCCCAACATCTGGTTCCGCGCGCGCCTGCGCTACGCCGACCCGACCGCGCCCGATGGCAAGGTCGATGTCAGCGGCTTCACCCTGCCGGGCCTGCCGGCGGTGATCGTCGGCAGCAATACGCGGGTGGCCTGGGCATTCACCAACAGCTATATCGATACCGCCGACTACGCCGCCCTGCCCGCTGATGCGCCACTGCGCAGCTACAACGAGGCCATCGCCGTCGCCGGTGCGCAACCGGAGATGCTGCTGGTGCGCGAAAGCACCTGGGGCCCGGTTCTGCATGAAGAGCCCGATGGCCGCCTGCTGGCGTTGCGCTGGGTCGGCCAGCAGCCCGGCGCCGTGCGGCTGGATTTCGCCGACATGGCCAAGGCCGCCGATCTGGAGGCTGCTTTCACAGTGGCCGATAGCTCCGGTGTGCCTGCGCAAAACCTGCTGGTGGGCGACCGCAGCGGGCGCATCGCCTGGCGCCTGATTGGTGCAAGACCGGCACGGGATCCGGCCTGCCATGCCGATGCCGCCACGCAATCCAGCTGCCCGCCCTGGCCCATCCGCACCGACCAGGCACCGGCACTGGTTGATCCACCGGATCATCGCCTGTGGACCGCCAACGGCCGCGTGCTTGATGGCGCCGCGCTGGCCGAAGCCGGCGATGGCGGCTATGACTTCGGCGCACGTGCCAAGCAGATCCGCGATGGCCTGTTCGCCCGTGATGTTTTCAGCGAACGCGATCTGCTGGCCATCCAGCTGGACGACCGTGCCCTGTTGATGGAGCGCTGGTGGAAACTGCTGCGGCAGACCGTCGAGCACAGTGATGATCCCGCGCTCAGACGTCTGGAAGCCGCCAGCCGCCAATGGCAGGGCCGTGCCTCCATCGATTCGGTCAGCTACCGGATGGCGCGCGGTTTCCGCGGCATCCTGACGGACAACATGGAAGGCGCACTGCTGGCAGCAGCCAAGGCGCAGCTGGGCGAGCGTTACATCGCCCCCAAACTGGCACAGTTCGAGGGTGTGCTATGGCCCATGCTCAGCGAACGCCCGGCCAACCTGCTGCCGCCGCCGTATGAAAGCTGGGATGCCTTGCTGGCTGACAGCGCACGGCAGCTGGAAAAAGATCTGGCCGCCCAAGGAACGGATCTGACGCAACGCAGCTGGGGCGAGCGCAACACCGCCGCAATCTGTCATCCGGTCTCGGCGGCGTTGCCGGCCTTGTTCAAGCGCTGGCTGTGCATGGCAGCGGAACCTCTCGCCGGTGACAGCGACATGCCGCGCGTGGTCGGGCCGAAGTTCGGCGCGTCCGAACGCATGGTGGTCTCACCCGGCCACGAAGCCGACGGCATCGTACACATGCCCGGCGGCCAGAGCGGACACCCGCTGTCGCCATTCTGGGGCGCGGGCCACGAAGACTGGGTAAAAGGTCGCCCTACCCCGTTCCTGCCCGGCAAGGCGACACACAGCATGAAATTGAGTCCGCGCTGAAAAACCAGCACAGGTCTGCATGCAGACCCAGCTAGCCCCAACCGGCATCTGACTGTGGGAGTGGCGTAAGCCACGAAGCTGGTTTTTCTGAAACCCATGGATGCATGTGCAACCTGATGGTCGGCTTCGCGGCTTACGCCGCTCCTACAACTTGCAGGGCTGCATGGCATCTGTAGCCCGGGTAAGCGCAGCGCACCCGGGGAAGCAGACAAGACATCCGCGCACGAAGACCGAATCGCTCCTGCCATCGATGCGGAACTTTTGACCCTGGTTGAGCGCAAAAAGCCCCGGGTGCGCTTCGCTTATCCGGGCTACGCCAGCGCATCACGCTTACTTCAAGCGCACCGTCCACTCCACCTCGAGCTTGGCTTCGGCATCGAACAGGCGGCTGATCTGCACCCAACTGGCGGCCGGATACTTGCCATCGGCAAAGAACGTCTTGCGCTCGGGAATGGCCTTGATCAATCCATCCATATCGGTGGTGAACACCGTCTCCTTGACCACCTGGCTGCTGTCCGCATCAAACTGCTGCAGGATCCTGGTCAGCTTGCCGTAGCAGTCACGCACCGCGGCCTGCATGTCCGCGCCCCGGCACGGCACACCGGAAACATGCAGCGTGTCGCCATCGCGCACCACGCCGGTATAGCCAATATCCGTCTCCCAACTGCCCAGTTGATGGCGCTCCAGCGGCAGCTCAGCCGCTGTCGCAACAAATGGACTACCCAACAACCCCAGCATCAACAGCGGCAATACACGCATCGAAGTTCCTTTTGTTTGAGAGGACTACTGCTTGAAAAAACTCAATTGGGTTTGCGTTGAACGCGCGCGCTCCAACCCAGCAAGGGCCCTGTCATCGCCGTGGTCACCAGTGCCATTACCACCAGCACCGCAAACAGGCGGTCGCCCAGCAAGCCAAGTTCATAACCGAGGTTGAGCACGACCAGCTCCATCAGGCCGCGCGTGTTCATCAATACGCCCAGCCGCATTGCGTCCGGCACCGGCATGCCAGCGCTACGCGCGGCAGCGAAGGTGCCAATCAACTTGCCAGCGGCGGCAACCGCAGTCACCAGCACGCAAAGCCATACGTCAGTTATCTGCAGCGCGTCGGCTCGCAGGCGCAAACCGGTCATGGCAAAGAACAGGGGCAGCAGCAGGGTGGCCGCCAGCGGTTCCACCTTGCTGATGATCAGCTCGCGCAGCTGCGCATTGGAAGAAGCTGCCGCACCGGCTGCAAACGCGCCGAACAAGGCGTGGATGCCCAGGTATTCGGTCAACAATGCGCTGGCCAGGGTCAGCAACACCATGCCCAGCAACCAAGCGCCTTCTCGGCCGGCGATGATCGTCTGCCGGGCAAACCAGGGCCGCACAAGGCCGAGCATCACGACGATGAAAGCCGTCACACAGGCCAGGTTGAAAGCCGCTGTTCCCCATCCTGTCGCCTGGATGGCACTGACGATCAGCGCCAACATGCACCAGGCCGTGGCATCACCCAGCGCCGCGCAGGCGATGGCGGTCTGCCCCAGTGGGCTATGAGTCATGCCGCGGTCGGCAAGAATGCGCAGCAGCACCGGAAAGGCGGTAATGCTCAGCGATATGCCGATGAACAATGCAAAAGGAGTGAACCCCACGCCCGCTGGTCCATGCGCCGGATACAGGTAGATCGCCAGCAGCACACCGCACAGAAAGGGCACGGCAATGCCGGCATGACTCACCGCAACAGCAAATCTGCGCCGGCCGCGCAGCCTGCCCAGATCCAATTCCACGCCGGCAACCAGCAGGAACATCAAGACCCCCAGCTGGCTGATCAGACTCAGCGGCCCCAGCGAACTGGGCGGGAACAACGCAGCCTGCGCCTGCGGCAACAGCGCGCCGAACAGCAAGGGGCCCATCATCAGACCGGCGGCCATCTCACCAATGACCGCCGGCTGGCCAAACCAACGCAACAACCGTCCCATGCCCTTGGCGACCAGCAGCAGCACCAGCAGCTGCAATAGAAACAGGCCAAGCGCGGAATGTGGCTGCAAGGCCGATGAAGTCGCTTGGGCCACGTGCCGCACCGGCGCTGCCAGATCCATCCCGGCACGACCAGCCAACAACAGCGCAAGCAGCATCGGCAGCCCCGCCCAACCGAGATAGAGCAACACCCAACGCAACCGTGAAGCGGGACGAGGCGTGTCTGCGTCCATGAACTCCCCCTGTTGTCAGCCCGCGATCATAAGCCCCGCAGGCCGCCCCGCGACACACGGCCCCATGGCCCGCAGGTGGCGGGCCGCAGGGTCATCGCTCAGCCCGCCAGCGCCTGCTCATGCACGCCAGCCACGGCGCGGCCGGAAGGATCGGCCATGCTGGCAAAGCTGGCATCCCAGGCAATCGCCGCCGGCGACGAGCAGGCAATCGACTTGCCGCCCGGCACGGTCTCCGAGGCCGCATGGCTGGGGAAGAACTGCTCGAACACGTGGCGGTAGTAGTACGCCTCCTTGGTCTGCGGCGGGTTGTGCGGGAAGCGCTTGTCGGCCGCTGCCAGTACGCGGTCGCTAACCTGGGCTTCGGCATGCGCCTTCAACCCATCGATCCAGCCGTAGCCGACGCCATCACTGAACTGCTCCTTCTGCCGCCACAGGATTTCCTTCGGCAGATAGCCTTCGAAGGCTTCGCGCAGCACGGCTTTCTCGATGCGCCCGCTGGCCTTGTCGACCATCTTGTGGCGCGCATCCATCTTCATCGCCACGTCCAGGAATTCGCGATCCAGGAACGGCACGCGCGGCTCCACGCCCCAGGCCATCATCGACTTGTTGGCGCGCAGGCAGTCGTAGTTGTTCAGTGCGTCGAGCTTGCGCACCAGCTCTTCGTGGAACTCGCGCGCGTTTGGTGCCTTGTGGAAGTACAGATAGCCGCCGAAGATTTCATCGCTGCCTTCGCCGGACAGCACCATTTTCACACCCATCGCCTTGATGCGCCGCGCCAGCAGGAACATCGGCGTCGATGCGCGGATGGTGGTGACGTCATAGGTCTCGACGTGACGGATCACTTCCGGCAGGGCGTCCAGGCCTTCCTCGAAGGTGTATTCGAAACCGTGATGCACGGTGCCCAGCATTTCCGCCGCCACCTTGGCCGCGGCCAGGTCCGGCGAGCCCTTCAGGCCGATGGCAAAGCTGTGCAGGCGCGGCCACCAGGCCTCGCTCTGGCCGTCATCCTCGATGCGGTGACGCGCATAGCGTGCAGCAACCGCCGCCACCAGCGACGAGTCCAGACCGCCGGACAGCAATACGCCGTACGGTACATCGGTCATCAACTGGCGATGCACGGCGCGTTCAAAGGCTTCACGCAATTCGGCCAGCGACACGTCCACACCTTCAACCGCCTCGTACTCGCGCCACGGGCGCTCGTAATACTTGCTCAGCGTATCGGTGCTGCTGTCATACCAGTGACCGGGCGGGAACTGCGCCACGTCGGCACAGGTATCGGACAGCGACTTCATCTCCGAGGCCACGCACAGCCGGCCCTGCTTGTCGTGGCCCCAGTACAGCGGCACCACGCCGATCGGGTCGCGGGCGATGATCACGCGCTGCTTGGCGCGGTCCCACAGGGCAAACGCGAAGATGCCGTTGAGCCTGTTCAGATACGAGGCCGGCTCATCTTCGCGGTACAGCGCGTTGATCACTTCACAGTCCGAACCGGTCTGGAAAGCATAGGGCTGGGTCAGCTCCTTCTTCAGCTCCTGATGGTTGTAGATCTCGCCGTTGACCGCCAGCGCCAGCTGGCCATCGTCCGACAACAGCGGCTGCGAGCCGCCGGCCGGGTCGACGATGGCCAGGCGTTCGTGCACCAGGATGGCGCCGTCATCAACGTAGACGCCGCTCCAGTCCGGGCCGCGATGGCGTTGGCGCTGGGATTGTTCAAGCGCCTGCCGACGCAGCGCCTGCAGGTCGTCACCGGGTTGCAGGCCAAAAATGCCGAAGATGGAACACATGGGAAAGCTCCTGGGTTGTGTGGGGACAAACAGTCGAAGCAACGGCTTGAAGACCAGCCGCTTGGTGTTCCCGCCCGGCCATAAAAAAACCCGCATCGGCCGATGCGGGTTTTCTGGTGTCCTGAGCGTGTTGCCTGTTCTAGCTCTGGTCGCAGTCCCGCAGTGGCCGCGCACGATTATTCGCGCGCAGATTATTGCGGTTGTTATTGTTGACGGCGGTGGCCAGGAACGAGGACATGCGCTGACCGTATCCCTGTTTCGGCGGCCGCGCAACTGTTGCTTTGGCAACCGATTCAGCAGCCGGGCCGGCGCGCTCCGCGATAATCGCCGGCCCTCTGCCCGGACGAGCTGCTGGATGCCCCGCCCCACACCCCGCCTGCTGCTATACGCACTGCCCCTGTTTACCCTGCTCGGTTGCGCGACGGCGCCCGCCAGCCGCCCGCCCAGCGCAACCGAGCGCGATGCGTTGACCGCTGCCGCCGATGGCCAGTTCGATTCGGCCCTGCGGGTCGCCAGGATGTACCAGGCATGGAACGACCCTCGCGCACTGGATTGGTATGCGCGCGCAGCGGCGACAACACCGCGCACCCACCGCAGCACCAGCGCCGAGGAACAACTGGGTACGTTCTGGGAGCGAGGCCGGCTGGACAGCAGCGACGAACCCCAGAAGCCTGAGGATGTGCGTTTCAAGCCATCACCACGCAAGGCTCTGCGCTGGTACCACAGTGCCGCCTACCACGGCTCACCGTATGCCATGCATGATCTGGCGCGCTGGTACGAACGCCAGGGCGACATGGCCGGCGCACTGCGCTGGCGGCTGCGCTCGGCGGTGTACATGCGCGAGTTGTACAAGCTGGACGCGCTGCGCGGGGCCACCCGCGCCTCGACCGAAGCGGCACGTCTTGCCGGCGACCGGCCGTCCACCAACGCCGCCATCGCTCGCATCCAGCGCCTCGCTGCTCGCGGTGATGCCGAGGCACAGGTCGACCTTGGCACCCTGCATGAAGCCGGCATCGGCATACCCCAGGATATGAGCGAGGCGCTGCGCTGGTACCAACGCGCCGGCGAACAAGGCAATGTCTACGGCCAGTACTTCAGCGGGCTGGCGCTGGGTCGCGGCAGCAAGGGCCTGCAGAAGGATGAGGCTGCAGCAGCGGCATGGTTCGCACGCGCCAATGCGCAGGAGTTCTACCTTGCCGATGAATCGTATTGGCGCAAAGCCATCGCGCCACCGTTCTTCATCTTCGAATAGCGCATACCGCCCGGTACACATAAGCCGCGCTGCGACATGACTGCTCCGGCCCAGCAATGTCGCGCAGAATCACCCGCTTGCACCCGCAGAGTTGAACATGACCAGCACCGCCACTTTCCGCGAAGAAACCATCGACCGCACACGCATGCAGCAGATCATCCGCGCGCATCCACGCGCGGCGGTGTTCGAGTCCTGCATCTTGGACGAAGGCGATTTCTCGCGCCTGGACATGGACGGCTACCGGTTCAACCAGTGCTCGTTGAGCCGCGCAAACTGGCTGGCGGCGTCACTGGAAGAAAGCCGATGGCAGAAGTGCCGGGGCAGCAACTGCGACTTCAGCTCGGCCCAGCTCAGTGATTCGCGCTTCGATCACTGCGACCTCAACAACAGCTTCTGGCGCCGCGCCACGCTGTCGTCGGTGCAGTTCAAGGATTGCAAACTGACCGGCGCGCACCTGCAGGAAGTCAGCGGCTGGGCGCTGGAATTCCGCGACTGCCTGCTGGTCAGCGCCGACCTGCGCGGGCTGTCATTCCGCAAGGCGCAGCTGGAAGGCATGGATTTTTCCGATGCCGATCTCTCCGGCTGCGACTTCCGCGATGCGGTGTTCAGCGGCGGCAGCCTGCGCAACGCGCAGACCAAGCTGACCCGCTTTGAAGGCGCCGATCTGCGCGACACCGACATCAGCGGGCTCAACGTGATGGACGCGAAGTATTTCAAGAAAGCGGTGATCTCGCAGCGGCAGGCTGCAGCGGTGCTGGCTTCGTTCGGGCTGATTGTTGCTTGAGTGGGTTCACGCCACGAAGACTATTGGTCCGGAATGCAGGTGCCGGAAGCAAGTTGGGTATGACTTTCCTTTGAGAATTGCCACCACTCAGGCGTAGATATCCCCAACACATCAGAGCAAAGAATCGCCATATGCGCCCACGGACGGGTGGATTTTGGAGTCACAGGATGTGGAACTACAGGATCCCTGTCTGCGGGCTCGTCGCACTCTGCCTTACGATGCCCCTCGCCTCTTCAATCGAACTTCTCGCTACGCGCTCCATCCGCCTCTTCCGCCAGCACGGCGATCTGTACGCGATTGCGTCCGCCCCGCTTGCCTCGATAAAGCGCCTGATCAGCGCAACGCACCAAGGCCATCGGGTCCTCCTCCAGTACAGGAATGCAGACCGCAACGCCGATACTGATGGTCACCCGCTGCCCTGCCGCGCCGGTGACCTGCTCCACCGCGCTGCGCAGGCGCTCGCCACGCGCCAGCGCCGCCTGCTGGTCGCAGCCGGGCAGGATCAGCACGAATTCCTCGCCGCCGTAACGTGCGACCAGTTCATCTGCGCCCGACACCTGTGCGGCCAGCGTCTGCGCGACACGGCGCAACTGCAGGTCACCGGTGTGATGCCCATGGGTGTCGTTGAACTGCTTGAAATGATCGACATCGATCATCATCACCGCCAGCGGCTGCTGCAACTTTGCGCAAAGCTGCCATGCACGCGGCAGCGCCTTCTCCATTGCATGCCGGTTGGCGATACCGGTGAGCCCGTCGGTTATCGCCAGCAACGAAAGGCGTGCGTTGGCGCTCTGCAGCTCGGCCGTACGTTCACCGATCTTCTGTTCCAGCAGGCGGTTGCGCGCGTTGACGGCGCGGGTGCGCAGGCGCACTACCATCAGCACGAACAACACGCCTGCGGCAGCAAAGGCCGCCAGAACCCAGCCGCGTTGATACCAGAATGGCGCCACCTGCAGCTGATAACCTACTGCTTCCGTCGGCAGGCCACCCAACACCCGTGCCTGCAGCTGGAAGGTGTAAGCCCCGGCCGGCAAGCGTTGGTAGGTCAACTCGCGCCCGGCGGCCCAAGGCGACCAGTCGTCGTGATGGCCCAGCATGCGATAGCGGAATTCGACCTCCGGCTCCATGCTCCTTATGCCGAAGCGCAAGGCCAGGCCAGCGCCTGCCGGCAAGTGTTGCAGCGTTTGTGGTGACAGCGGCAACAACACGGGCGGGTGATCTGGCCGCTGCAACTCGATGCGATCAAGTCGCGCCTGCGACGACGTAGCAGCGGATTCGGCAGCAGCAGGATCCAACTGCAATACGCCGTCGCGGGTGACCACGCGCAGCTGGCCATCAGCATGCAGCGCGACACCCATGAAGCCAGGTACGCGGCTATCACTGACCTGTTGCAACCCGAATGTGGCGGCCCCGGGCTTGCGCCACCACAGCTGCTTTGCCGTCCAGGCAAAGCTCCCTTGCGCGTTGTCCTCGCCCTCAAGCTCCGCCGGCGCCTGCAACCCCGTCAGCAACGGTAGTTCTGCGACCACAAACTGCTCGCCCTGCAAGCGCTGCACCTGCCCGGCTGAGATCGCATAAAGCACGCCATCACTGCGGAACAGATGCGTGCCTTGCCCCGCAGCAACCGGCAGTCCCTGCGCCGCCCCATAGCGTTGATCGGTGAGCAATTGACCGCTATCGGGATTGAAACGCCAGCGGCGCGCGCCACCACCCGCGTCACCGGCCCATAGCTCGCCAGCCGCAAGTTCGTACAGGCCGTCTACCGCCTTGATATTGGTTTTCCATTGCGCCGCCACCTGCCAACGCTCATCGCGCTGGCCAAGCACGATGATCCTGTCTTTGGCCAGGGCAAACATCCGTCGGCTGTCGAACGCCGAAGGCAGCAGCTTGATGACACTGTCGCCCAATACCGCTGCCAGCAGAGGCCGAGGCTGCGTCTGCCCGGGATCCAGCACCGACAGCCCATAGCGATCACCGATCAGCAGGCCGGCGCTGGTGCCCTCCAGGGCGAACGTTTCCAGGTCACGGTGTGGCCACTGCTGTTGCGAGAACATCGGCGTCCCAGCGGCGGAAGGAGGTGCACTCCATACCCCCATGCTCGCCACCCACAAGCGACCGTCATACCAGGTGCTGTCGAAGACCCGCCCACTCAGGCCATGCAGGCGCCCAAAGCGCGTCCACGGCAGCGACCAACGCAGGCGCGCGATTCCACTCTCGCCGGATACCCACACCGCGCCTTCGCGATCCTCCACCAGGTCATACATCTCGCCCGCACAGGCAGCAAAGCTGTCGAGCAGGCGCAGGCCCGGCGAGAAGCGCATTACGGTGCCATCGAAGCTGCCCACCGCGAAGCCGCCGTCGGCCAAGGCGATGCCGGTATAAGGCTCATGCAGACGAAACGTGGCGTCAGCATCGGTATCGAGCTTGCGCAGGCGCTTGCCATCGCTGAAATGGAAGCCATCGGCAGTGGCGAACAACAGGCCACCGCGGTACGGCCAGGCAGCAGGGACACGCAGTTTCGCCAATGACTGCGTGCCCTCGACCGGCACCATTGCGTTCTTGTCCACGCGGTACAGGCCTTCGCCCGGCACACGGAAATAGATGTCATCGCCAGCTACCAGCGGGCGTGCGCGCGCGCCAACGGGAACCTGCAGCCGCGTGGTGCTGCCGTTTTTTTCCAGCACGAACAAGCCATCGGCACTCACCGCATGCACACCACGCGCGGTTTCCCCCAGCGAAAAAACCTCGACGGGCGCCTGCACCAGGCCCGCACTGGCCAGCCGCGGCAGCAGATCGACGAATCTATGGGTGCCATCTGCCCGCAACAGCAGTTTCCCGAACACGCCGGCACCGGCGACATGGATACTGCCGTCGCGTGCCAGCATGATCGAGTACACCGGCGCCTCGCCGGCTACTTCCAGCAACTCCCACACGCCGCTGCGGTAGAGCATCACCCCTTCGCCACTGGCGGCATACAGGTTGCCGGCGCGGTCAACGACCACGCCCGGGTAGGTTGGCGACGCCGGCAGCTGGTTGGCACTGAACTGACGCAGCAACGGCAGGCCATGCATCGCGGTGGTAGCCTGCG
Organism: Stenotrophomonas terrae; assembly: GCF_001431465.1. GTDB lineage: Bacteria > Pseudomonadota > Gammaproteobacteria > Xanthomonadales > Xanthomonadaceae > Stenotrophomonas > Stenotrophomonas terrae. The sequence continues at coordinate 43,351 of NZ_LDJJ01000031.1, forward strand.
CGAATGGCAGCACGCACCACATCAACAGCGCCATCAGCGCATGGCGGAATCCCATTTGAACCCTGTCCATCCTGCCCCCCTGGCAAGATTGTGCACCTGCACCGTAACAGGTCAGTCCAGCAGTTTTTCTATCAGTTTCCGGTAAAGGTCTGGTAGCGCCTGCAGATCAGCCACGCGCACATTCTCATCGACCTGGTGGATGCTGGCATTCACCGGCCCCACCTCGATGCACTGCGCACCCAACGGGGCGATGAAGCGGGCATCTGAGGTGCCACCACCGGTACTTTCCTCGGGCGCGGCGCCGGCAAACCCGGCCAGCACCTCACGGGCCACGCTGCGCAGGCGGCCTTCCGGGGTGTAGAACGGCTCGCCACTGCGGTGCCAATCCAGCGTGTAATCCAGGCCGTGACGGTCGAGCAGTGCGCCGATCTCGGCTTCCAGCTTTTCCGCATTCCAGTGCGGGTTGTAGCGCAGGTTGAACATCACCTGCAGCTCGCCCGGGATCACATTGTTGGCACCGGTACCGCCATTGATGTTGGAAATCTGCAGGCTGGTGGACGGGAAGCTTTCGTAGCCATCATCCCAATGCCGGGCGGTGAGCTCAGCCAGCGCCGGCGCGGCCAGGTGAATGGGATTCCTCGCCTTTTCCGGATAGGCGACATGGCCTTGCACACCCTTGATGCGCAGCTTGGCCGACAGGCTCCCGCGACGGCCAACGCGCAGCAGGTCGCCGAGCGTGGCGGTGGACGAGGGCTCGCCGGTAATGCACCAGTCGATGCCCTGCCCGCGTTCGACGAACAGCTTGGCAACGTGGCGTACGCCATCGATGGCATCGCCCTCCTCGTCGCTGGTCAGCAGCACCGCCAGCGTACCGGGGTGGTTGGGGTGGGCGGCCACAAACTGCTCGGCGGCGACCACGAAGGCGGCGACGCTGCCTTTCATGTCGGCGGCACCACGCCCGTACAGCACGCCATCGCGCACTTCCGGCTTGAACGGATCGCTGCTCCAGGCCTCGACCGGGCCGGTCGGCACCACGTCGGTATGGCCGAGCAGCACCAGTACCGGCGCGCCGCTGCCATGGGTCGCCCAGAGATTGTTGACCTCGCCCAGGCGCAGGTGCTCGCAGTTGAAGCCGGCGGTGTTGAGGCGTTCGGCGATCAGCTGCTGGCAGCCGGCGTCTTCGGGGGTTACCGAGGGGCGGGCGATCAGATCGCAGGTCAGGGCGAGTACGTCGTTCATGGCGGCCTTATGGATCGGTGGCTTCGCGGCTCAGGCCGCTCCCACATTTACTGAAGGGCGACTCAGGCGATGTTGAAGCGTGCCTTGAAGCCGTTGTCGCTGAAACCCTGGCTCAGCGTGCCGTCGTCGGTGATCACCAGCGGGCGCTTGATCAGCTGCGGGTATTCGCGCAGCAGCAGCTTCCACTCGGCATCGGACTCGGGCGATTTGCGGCTGTCCGGCAGCTGCCGCCAGGTGGTCGACGACTTGTTGATCATCGCCGCGAAACCGCCGGCCTTGCCGGCCCACTCCAGCAGCGTTTCCGGGCTGGGTTTGTTGTCGCGGTAATCGACAAAGGTATAGGCGACATTGAAGCGGTCCAGCCATTTGGTGGCTTTCTTGCAGGTGTCGCAGTTTTTCAGTCCGTAGATTGTGGTCATGGTTCAAAGCTCGCGGTGATGTAGCCCCTCTCCTGCCGGGAGAGGGGTTGGGGAGAGGGCAAGGGCGAAGCCTCCTGCGAATCACACCGCAGGCGACTGCCCTACCCTCATCCGCCCCTTCAGGGCACCTTCCCCCAAAAAGGGGGCTGCAGTCCCTCAGGGAGAAGGGAAATTCAGTCCGCCAACCCGCGCAGCAGATCATTGACGCTGGTCTTGCTGCGGGTCCTGGCGTCCACCTGCTTGACGATCACCGCGCAGTACAACGAATGCGTGCCGTCCTTGGACGGCAGCGAGCCGCTGACCACCACGCTGTACGGCGGCACATAGCCATAGGTCACTTCGCCGGTGGCGCGGTTGTAGATGCGGGTGCTCTGGCTCAGGAACACGCCCATGCCGATCACGCTGTGGTGGCCGACGACCACGCCTTCCACCACTTCCGAACGGGCACCGATGAAGCAATGGTCTTCGATGATGGTCGGGCTGGCCTGCAGCGGCTCCAGTACGCCGCCAATGCCGGCACCGCCGGACAGGTGGCAGTGCTTGCCGATCTGCGCGCAGGAACCCACGGTGGCCCAGGTATCAACCATGGTGCCCTCGCCCACGTGCGCGCCGATGTTGGTGAAGCTCGGCATCAGCACCACGTCCTTGCCGAAGTGCGTGCCACGGCGGGCGATCGCGCCCGGCACCACGCGCACGCCGGCCTGGCGGAAGGCGGCTTCATCATAGCCTTCAAAGCGCGATTCGACCTTGTCCCAGAACGGTGCCGGGGCGCCGTCCATCACTGCCATGTCATTGACGCGGAAGTACAGCAGCACCGCCTTCTTCAGCCACTCATTGACCTTCCAGCCACCGTTGCCATCGGGCTCGGCGACACGGAACTCGCCCGATTCCAGGCCGTCGATCACGCGATTGACCAGCGCACGGGTCGAACCTTCGATCTCGTCCATGGTCAGCATGCTGCGGCGCTCGAAGGCGCTTTCGATGCTGAACTTGAGCTCGGCCACGCCCGGTGCCGGCGGCTTGCGCAGGCTGCGCGGGCCCAGCGACGGCGTCGCCGGCTTGGCCGACTTCGGCTTGGCAGCTGCAACCTTCTTGACCGGCGCCTTGACTGCCTTGGCAACAGGCTTGGCGGCCGGCTTGCTCACTGCGGCGGCCTTTTTCTTCGGCGCTGCGGTCTTGCCCGGTGCGGCCTTGCTGGCGGTCTTGCTGGTCACGGTCTTCTTGGTTGCGGGCTTGCTTGCCATCAGTGGGGGTCTCCTGGCTTGTTGTCGGGATCCAGGCAGGCCAGCAATGCGTCGCGCAAAGCCTGCATGGAGGTTTCGGTAAGGGGGTGATCGTGGCGATCGGTGAGCTGGAACTGATCCTCGGCGCGCTCGCCGAACGTGGCGATGCGCGCATCCTGCACACGCAGACGCTGGTCACGCAGCACATGCGCAACATCGGCCAGCAGCCCGGGGCGGTCCGGCGCCACCAGGTTCAATACGGTGCGGCCTTGATGGCTGGACTCAAGGAACTCGATGCGCGGGGCAAAGCGGAAATGCTTGAGCTGGCGCGGCATCACCCGCCGCGACGGACGCAATATCAGGATATTGCCGGCCAATGCCTTGCGCAGCACCGCTTCCAATCGCGCGGCGTCGCCATCGGCAAAGCTGCCTGCAGGCGTCACTTCGAAGGTATCGAAAATGGTGTCGTCAGGGCCATCGAGCACGCGGGCACGGTGAATGCCGTAGCCGGCGCGGTCCAGGGTCATCACGATGGCGGCGAACATGCCGTCGCGGTCCGGCGAATGCACGAAAACTTCCAGCGCGTCACTTTCCGGGGTGATCCGCCGCACCTTAACCAGGGTGCCGCCCTTGCGTATCTCGATCAGCGAGGCGGCTTGCCAAACCAACTGCTCGGGGCGGAAGCGCACAAAACTTTCGTCAGGCATGGCGGTGAACTGGCGCTCGATCACCGCATCGGCATGGCCGAGCAAGCGCATCTGTTCGCGCACGTTGTCGCGCGCTTCCTGCACCCGCTCCGCCTCCGGCAAGGGATGCTCCAGGCCTTCGCGCAGCGCGCGGCGGGTGGCGAAGTAGAGGTCGGCCAGCAACCGGTCCTTCCACGCATTCCACATCTTGGGGCTGGTGCCGGCGATATCGGCGCAGGTCAGCAGGTAGAGGTAATCGAGACGATCGCGGTCACCGACCAGGCCGGCAAAACGATGGATCACTTCCGGATCGGTAATGTCCTGCTTCTGCGCGGTGATCGACATGCGCAGGTGCTGTTCCACCAGCCAGGCCACCAGTTCGGTATCCGAGCCACTCAGGCCATGTGCGCTGCAGAACTCGCGCGCGTCCACCGCACCCAGCTCGGAATGGTCGCCGCCACGGCCCTTGGCGATGTCGTGGAACAGGCCGGCCAGCAGCAACAACTCCGGCTTGCGCAGGCGCGGCCATACTTCATGGGCGATGGAAAAACACTCATCGGCACGGCCGCTGGCGAACAAGGCCATATTCCGCAGCACCATCAAGGTGTGCTGGTCTACCGTGTAGACATGGAACAGGTCGAACTGCATGCGCCCGGAGACCGCCGCGAATGCGGGAATCCACTGCCCCAGCACACCCAGACGGGCCATGCGTGCCAGCGTATCGACCGCACGCGGGCCGCGCAGCAAGGCCATGAACTGTTCGCGGACGCTGTCATCAACCGCCGAATAGGCGGGGATTTCATCGAGCATTTCGGCCAGGCCGCGTGCGGTCATCGAATGCAGACCGCGCACATCGTTGGTCCGCGCCCAGCAGGCGAACAAGGCAAAGATGCTGCGGATATCGCCGTGCGGCCACATCGGATCGTCTGCAGACAGATAACCGCGGCGCAGCGAGAAACCGGCGCCCACCGCTTGCGGCGTGGCTTCGCCGTCGAACTGTTCTTCAAAGCGCTGCAACAGGCGATCGCTGATGCGGCGGATCACCGTCGCACTGCGATAGAAACCCTGCATCATTTTTTCCACGCCCAGGCTTTCGGCGTCGTCGCCGAAGCCCATGCGTGCGGCCAAGGTTTTCTGGTAGTCGAAGCGCAGCCGTTCTTCCGGCCGCTGTGCCACCAGATGCAGCCCGAAGCGCAGCCGCGCCAATACCTGCCGCTCGCGCTTGAGCGCAGCCGCCTCGTCCAGGCCCAGATGGCCAAGCCCGACCAGCGCATCGATGTTGCTGACGCCAAAGGCGCGCAGCGCCATCCAGCCCAGCGTATTGAGATCGCGCAGGCCGCCCGGGCCATCCTTGATGTCCGGCTCGAGATTGTCGGCGGTGTCACCAAAGCGTTGGTGGCGGGCCAGCAGCTCTTCGCGCTTGGCCAGGAAATACTCGCGCGGCGGCCATACCAGGCTCGGCGCGATCGCCCGCGCCAGGCCATGCTGGGCGGTTGCGTCAGCCACCAGCGGGCGCGCTTCGATCAAGGCGGTCAATACCGTCTGGTCGGCGGCAGCGTGTACGCATTGCGCAGCCGAACGCACCGCGTGGCTGGCCGGCAGGCCGGCGTCCCACAGCAGCGCGAACAGGCGCGCCAGCGTGGCTTCGTGGCGTTGCTGCACGTCGCTTTCGGCCAGCACCAGCAGGTCGATGTCCGAGCGCGGAAACAGCTCGCCACGGCCGTAACCGCCTACCGCGAACAGCGCCAGACCGGCGCCGGCAGGAACGCAGCGCTGCCAGGCTTCAATAATCAGTTGATCGACCGCGCGCGTGCGCAGGCCGAGCAGGCGTTCGACGTTGTCGGCCTGCTCGAAGCGCTTGCCAAGGCGCGCATCGGTATGGGCAAGGGACTGCCGTGCATCGGCAGCCCATTGCGCGTCACCGGCGGAATCGGCCGGCGTGTCCAGACTCGGGCCCGCCGGCTGTGGGGTCATGCCTGCGCGGATTCAGCCGGTGACAACGTCAATACCTCAACGCCGTCTTCGGTCACTGCGATCATGTGTTCCCACTGTGCCGACAACTTGCGGTCCTTGGTCACCACGGTCCAGCCATCGGGCAGCACCTTGGTGTAACGGGTGCCCTCGTTGATCATCGGCTCGATGGTGAAGGTCATGCCCGGCTTCAACACCAGGCCCTGACCCGGACGACCGTAATGCAGCACCTGCGGCTCGTCGTGATAGACCTTGCCGATGCCGTGGCCGCAGTACTCGCGCACCACGCTGAAACGCTCGCCTTCGGCGTATTCCTGGATCGCATGGCCCACATCGCCCAGGGTTGCACCCGGCTTGACCGCGCGGATGCCACGCCACATGGCTTCCTTGGTGGTTTCCACCAGGCGCTTGGCCATCACCGACGGGGTGCCGACGTAATACATGCGGCTGGTGTCGCCGTGCCAGCCGTCCTTGATGACGGTCACGTCGATATTGATGATGTCGCCATCCTTGAGCACCTTGGCTTCACTGGGAATGCCGTGGCAGATGACGTTGTTGACCGAGGTGCACACGGTCTTGGGGAATCCGCGGTAGCCCACATTGGCCGGGACGGTGCCCTGCACATTGATGATGTGGTCGTTGCAGATGCGGTCCAGCTCTTCGGTGGTGACGCCGGGCTTGACGTGCGGAGCGACGATGTCGAGCACCTCGGCCGCCAGACGGCCAGCGATGCGCATCTTCTCGATTTCTTCGGGGGTTTTCAGTTGGATTGCCATGTGCCGATTATCCCCCATTTGGGCTATTTCGCTAAGTATTTCACATTAATGAACACGGAATCAGCCCGTTGGACAGCCCTTTCCCCCGACGCTGACCTCTGCTTGCATCGCCGCCCTCGATGCCGCCGCCACGCGCTTTCCATACGCCCGCGAATCGTCTCAATCGGACCCGCCAAAGCCGCCAAAACCCAGTTAAAACAACGCTAATTTGGCGCACGCGCATCACAGAAAAACCCGCCTTGGGACATATCTCATACCCCTCACCGGTGGCCTGGGAACAGACTCAATCCGCACCTGCCACACCGTGTTTGCCGCAAGCCGGCCCGCACGGAACTCGACAGGCGCGCTGTCTTTTCCCCCAAGGATTTACCATGAAACTTCGCAACGTCCCCCTGTTCGCCTTCATCGCCGCCACGGCCTTTGCCGGTGCCGCCCACGCAGCGATAGACACCACGCAGTTCCAGGTCAAGATCACCATCACCGAGTCCTGCGACGTGCACACCGTCAACGCCAGCGACATCGATTTTGGCACCCACGTGCGCTCCACCACCGCCACCCCGATCGACAACCAGGGCGCCCTGCAGCTCAACTGCAGCCGCGGCACGCCCTATCAGATCGCGCTGGACCCCGGCCTCAACTCCAGCAGCCCGACCGCTGCCGCTGACAACCGCCGCATGACCAACGCCGATGGCGGGCTGGTGCCCTACGGCCTGTACCGCGACGCCGCCCGCACCCAGTTCTGGGGCCGGGTGCTGGGTACCAATACCGTGGGCGGCACCGGCACCGCCGCGCAGCAATCGATCCCGGTCTACGGCCGAGTAGCGGCCACCGACGTCGCTGCTGGCGTCTACCTGGACACCATCACCGCGACCGTCACCTACTGATCAGGCCAGCACCATGAACCATCGCCACCCGCGCAGTTTGCGGGTGGCGAGCCGGGCCAGGCTCGCCACCGTATTACTTGCACGACTACCTGCACGACTACCTGCACTATTACTTGCACTCCCCTTACTGACGTCCTTCCCTAGCAGCGCCGGCAACCTGCAGGTCGCCCCCATCCTGCTCGAGTTCGCCAATAGTCAGCCTTCGCAGACCCTGTGGCTGACCAATTCCGGAACCGAAGCCCTGCGCGCCCAGGTCCGGGTACAGCACTGGGCCCAACAGGACGGGCAGGAGCACCAGCAGCCCAGTGATGGTCTGCTCGCCAGCCCACCCTTGGTGGACATCGCCCCCGGCCAATCGCAACTGGTTCGCATCGTCCAGCCTCAGCCAGGCAGGCACGCCGACGAACAGGCGTTCCGGCTGACGATAGACGAGGTGCCGACCGCAACCGGCAGCGCGAGCTCAAGCCTGCGCTTTCTACTGCGCTACTCCATCCCGGTGTTCGTGTTACCGACCGGTGCGACACCGCAGCTGGAACGCACAGGCAAACGCCTGCATACCGATGCCACGCAGCTGCAGGGCCACTGGCAGGCCAGCAACGGCCAGGCACGCCTGGTCCTGCACAACCACGGCGTGCAACGCATCCGCATCAGCCAGCTGAGCTGGATCCCCACGTCGGGGCCCGCCATCGAAATCACCCCTGGACTGCTTGGCTACGTGCTGGCAGGCCAGCAGATGCGCTGGACGCTCCCCTTGCCCGGGCCCTTGCCGGCCGACGGCTTTCTCCACGCCAGGCTCAATGACGATGTCGACCCACAAGCCCTGCCGCAGGTCGCTGCTGAGCATTAGCCTCGGGCTTGCCGCTGCCGGGTTTGCCTGCTCACCGGCCGCTGCCGGAGAGAGAGCAGTGCTGCCCGCAACCGCTACCGAGGACTACACGCTGCTGCTGCAAACCAGCATCAACCAGGCCGATACAGGCCAGCTGACGCCCTATGTGGTCCGCCAGCAGACCCTGTTTGCCAGCCCGCAGAATCTGCGCCAGCTCGGGCTCACGCTGCCGGCGGAATTCGGCGGGCAGGCATTGGTCCCGCTGCCGGCACTGAGCGGGGTCAGCATCGACTACGACGCCGCCCTGCAACAGATCAACCTGCAGGTGCCGCTGTCGATGCTGGAACGGCCGGCTACCCACCGGGATCTGCGCCGCATGGACTCGCCACGTCCGGATCCGGTTCAACGCAGCGCCGGTGGCGTGTTCAATTACGACCTGCATGCCCGCCATGCCGGTGATGACACAAGCCTGAGCAGCTTCAGCGAACTGCGTCTGTTCGGCCTGGGCAGCGGCATCGGCAGCACCACGCTTGCCCACGTCTTCGGCAGCGGTCGCACCCACAGCACCCGCCTGGACAGCAGCTGGCAGGTGGATTGGCGCGACGCGATGGTCAGCCTCAGCGTGGGCGACAGCGTCACCGCAGCGCACGAATGGACGCGTGCCTTGCGCCTGGGCGGCGTGCGTATGTCGCGCAACTTTTCCTTGCAGCCGTATCGCCTGACCACACCACCTGCGTCCTTTGCCGGTGCAGCCATCCTGCCCTTGACCGTGGACCTGTATATCGACGGCATCCGCCAATCCAGCCAGCAGTTGCCGCCCGGCCGCTTCCAGCTCGACAGCAGCCCCTCGCTCAATGGCGCTGGCCAGGCCAGGCTGGTTGTCACCGACATCACCGGGCAAAGCCAGACGCTGGACTTCGCCCTGTATGGCACGCCGGAACTGCTGCAGGCCGGATTGGCAGACTGGTCATTGGAGCTGGGAGCCATCCGCCGCGACTACGGCCTGCATTCTTTTGCCTACGGCAATCATCCGGTTGCCAGCGGCAGCCTGCGTTACGGGCTTCATGACAGCCTCACCCTGCAGGCCCATGCCGAAGGCAGCCGCGGCATCCGGCAAGCCGGTGCAGGTGCCGTGCTGCTGCTCGGCCGCCGCGGCGGAGTACTCAGTGGCTCGCTGGCCGGTAGCCACGCGACCGGCCTGAGTGGTCACCAACACGGGCTGGGTTACCAATGGAGCGCTCGCCGGTTCAGCGTATCGGCCAGCAGCCTGCGGCGCAGTGCTGGCTACCGCGACGTGGCCGCAGTGCATGAGCAGGCCACCATGCCACGCCGCAGCGAACAGGCGTTTGCCGGCTTCGGCACTGCGGCTGGCCAGTTCAGCCTCAGCTATGTTGCCCAACACCATCCCGAGCTGCCGCGCAGCCGCTATGCGGGTGTGAACTGGTCGCACGCGCTGAGCAACAACGCGTATCTGAGCGTCAACGTCAATCGCGATCTCAGCGACAACCGCGGCGATAGCGCGTTCGCTTACTGGTCCCAGCCACTGGACCGCCATACCAGCAGAAGCGCCTCGCTCCGCCATGGCCGCAACGGCAATCAGCTGTCGCTGGAAGCCAACCGCGCCGCCAGCACGCCTGCTGCGCTGGGTTGGCGTGCGCAGATCAGCGGCGGCGAACAGCAGCGTGGTTTGCGCGCGGAAATCAACCAACGCGCCTTGCGCGGGCAATGGTCGGCGGGCATCGAGCATGACCGCGCGGAAGCCAGCTACACCCAGGCCTATGCCAGCGGCAGCGGCGCATTGGCCTGGATAGGCGGGCGCATGCACACACTGCCGCGTGTTGATGATGCCTTCGTACTGGTCTCCACCGCGGGCGTTGGCGAAGTGCCGGTGCTGCTCGACAACCGCAGCGTTGGCAGCACCAACAAGCACGGCCAGCTGGTGGTATCCCAGCTCAGCGCCTGGCAGCGCAACCAGCTGTCCATTGATCCACAGCATCTGCCGGCCGACATGCAGCTGGATAGCACCAGCGCGGAGGTCGTGCCGGAAACCCGCCGCGGCGTGCAGGTAGTTTTTCCAATGCGGCGCAGGCTTGCGCTGCATTTTGGTGTGCGCGACCGCGATGGCCAATGGCTGCCAGCCGGCAGCCGCATCAGCGTGCAAGCCCCCGGCCATCTACCCACAAGCAGCGTCGTCGGCCACGAAGGCAAGGTGTATCTGCTTGATCCACCACCACAGTCGCGCCTGCACTTTGAGGCCGGTCAATGCAGCGCCCACTTGCCCACCGCCCCCGCAAGCGAAGGCAGGATCAACCTCGAGGACGTGATATGCGAATAGTTCGCGAACCAAGGTCTGGAACACCCAATTCACCGCCTGCAAAGCGCAGCAGACACTACTGGTCGCTGATGTTCGGGCTGCCGCTATGGCTGCCGCTGTCGCAGGCCGAAGCAGCGCCGTACTGCAGCACCTCCAGCTCACCCAGCCTCAATTTCGGCGCAGTTCCGGCCACCGGCTATCAGGACGCGCAGACCGCCATCGTGCTCAATTGCAATGGCGGCATCGGCACGCTGGTCACCCCGGCAATCTTCCGGGTCTGCCTGTTCATTGGCACCGGCACCTCCGGCGCGATGGCACCGCGCCTGATGTCCAACGGCAATGGCGACTTCATGCGCTACGACCTCTATGCCGATGCCGCCCGCAGCCAGCCGATTGGCCCGCAGTGGAGCGGCTATCCGCTCTACAGCCTCACTTTCCGGCTGGCGCCGCGCGAGAACCTGAGCTTCAGAATTCCCATCCATGGCCGCGTACATGCCGGTCAGAACCTATCGGGCAGGTTTCCCTATAGCGACATGCCGTACAACTCTTTCGTTCGTTACAGCTATGGCTATATCCATACGCCGACGGAAAGCGATTGTCGCGAGCGCTACCCTGGCCACCTGGGCGCCGCAGGCGACATCGACTTCAATTGGAGTGGGGTACAGGCAACGGTGCAGCGCAGCTGTCGCATCAGCACCCTGGCGCAGATGAACTTCGGCGCCACCAGTGCATTTGCCGGCAACCGCGAACAGACGGCCTCGCTGCAATTGAAATGCACCCGTGATGTCGCCTGGCAGGTAAGCCTGGACGAGGGCCTGCACGCCCAATCCGGCGACCGCTTCATGGCCTCGGGCGATGCGCGCCGGGGCTACGAGCTGTATAGCGACGCAAGCCGCTCCAGCCACTGGGGCAACACCCAGCACAGCGCCGTCAGTGGTATCGGCAACGGCGACATGCAGCGTCTGACCGTCTACGGCCAGGTGCCTGCACAACCCAGCGCCCTACCCGGCAACTACCAGGACACCATCACCGTGACGCTGACGTACTGATGCTCGCCGCACGTGCCAGCAAACGACAGCATCACTTGCATCGTGATAGCAGCCTGCATGCGAACCGACGTAACGACATGTGCCATCCAGCTGCTGCAGATCGGACAGGTGCAAGCAGCATCTGACGTCAGCAAAACGCAGCATCGTGGCGCGAATTGACCCAAGTTAGCAGGATCGCCCGTTCAGCCGAACCAGACGCATTAAACCCGCGCCAAGCTGGCAACCGCGTGCTTAGCTTTGGGTGCTCGCCAATGCCATGACATCACGCATTGGCATCCATAGCCGAGGGTATCGCCATGCGTGCACGCAGCATCCTCATCACGCCACTCAGTATTGCCCTGGCTGCCAGCGCAGCCCTTGCATCAGCAGCAACCCAGACCACGCAGTTCCAGGTCCGCATCGTCATCACCGAGTCCTGCGACATCCAGGCTGTTGCCGCCAGCGACATCGATTTCGGCACCCTGACCCGCTCCACCGGCACTCCGGTCGATGCGCAAGGCACGCTGGAGGTGAACTGCAGCAACGGCACGCCCTACACCATCGGCATGAACTCCGGCGCCAATGCCACCAGCACCACCGCAGCGGCGGACAACCGCCGCATGTCCGACGGCAGCAACAACTTTCTTGCCTATGGACTGTATCGCGATGCCGGCCGGCAGAATTTCTGGGGCGATGTGGTCGGTACCGACACCCTTGCAGGAACCGGTAGCGCCAGCACACAGACCGTCCCTGTTTACGGCCGCGTACCGTCCACCGACGCCCCGGCAGGCAGCTACAGCGACACGGTTATCGCCACGATCACCTACTGAGCACAGCCATGCGCGTGTCGTCCCCGTTGTCGGCAACCCGCGCGGCCAAGCGTGGCCGCCGCATGCTGCTGATCGCAGTGCTCGCCTGTGCATTCGACAGCAACGCCGGCAACCTGCAGGTCGCACCCATCATTCTCGAGTTCAGCGACAACCAGCAGGCCAACGCGCTGTGGCTGGAGAACAACGGCGACCAGGCCGTGCATGCACAGATCCGCGTACAGCAGTGGTCGCAGACAGGAGCAAGCGACGTGCTTGCGCCCACCCAGGCCTTGCGCGCTAGCCCTGCGATCGTCCAGATGCTCCCCGGCGAGCGCCAGTTGGTACGCATCGTGCGCCCGGCCCCATTGCCGGCAGCCATCCCCTACGAGCAGGCCTATCGGGTGTGGGTGGACGAGCTACCCGAGGCCACCGAGCAGCGGCCTTCAGGCCTGCAATTCCTGCTGCGCTACTCCATACCGGTGTTTGTTCTGCCACATGGTGCGCTGCCGCGCGAGCAGATCAGCAAACCTGCGCAGGATACAAGCAGCCTGCAGACGAGCTGGCAGCCTGCGAGCGGCGCGCTGATCCTGGAGGCGCACAACACAGGCAACCAGCGCGTGCGCCTGAGCGAGCTTGCCTGGCGCGCAGACAATGGCAGCGTCACACCGCTGCACCCAGGCCTGCTCGGCTATGTGCTGGCTGGCCAGCAGATGCAATGGAGACTGCCGTTGGCAACGCAACTCTCCTACCCGGGCCACTTGCAGGCCAGGCTGAACGATGCCCCCGCAGCGCAGCCTCTCCCTTCCGCTGGCCATTAGCGTGGCCCTCGCCGCTACCGGCGCAGCACCGCCGACCGCAGCGCGCCCGCTGACCTTGCCCGAGCCGTTCGCCGCCACCGCCAGCCAAATCCAGAAGCTGTACCTGGACGTCCATATCAACCGTGAGCAGGGCGGAACGCTGGCCCGCTTCAATCTGCAGGGGCAGAGCTTGTCAGCCAGTGCAAAAACCCTGCAGGAGCTGGGCGTGCGGCTACCGGGCGAGATTGCCGACGATGCACCTTCGATCACACTGTCGCAGTTGCCCGGCATCCGTATCGACTATGACCGCGGCAACCAGCGCCTGGACTTGCAGGTACCGGTGCAGATGCTGGACCGTCCAACCACGCGACTGCACGTTGGCGAGGTTGGCGATGCGCTTGCTGTCAGCGACAGCAGCCCCGGCCTGCTGCTGAACTACGACCTCTATGCGCAGCAATTACATGGTGACCGGGATATCAGCGGCTATAGCGAATTACGCCTGTTCGGCCTGGGAGCGGGCATCTGGAGCACAAGCCAGAGCTCGCGCCTGATCACCGGGCGGGCCGGACATAACACTGGCAACACCCGCCTGGACAGCCGCTGGCAGCTGGATCTACCCGGCCCGATGCTGAGCCTGAGCGTGGGTGACCAGCTCACCGGCGCGCTCGACTGGTCGCGCTCGGCACGGATCGGCGGCCTGCACCTGTCGCGCAATTTCAACCTGCAACCCTATCGGGCAACCACCCCGCTGGCCTCGTTTGCAGGCGAGGCGGTGCTGCCTTCCACCGTGGACCTGTACATCAATGGCATGCGCCAGGCCAGCCAACGCGTCGCCCCGGGGCGCTTCCAGCTGGACAGCACGCCTGCGCTCAATGGCGCTGGCCAGGCGCAGTTGCTGGTCACCGACATCAATGGCCACAGCCGCTCGCTGGAATTCGCCCTGTACGGCGCGCCCGAGCTGCTGCAGACCGGCCTGTCGGACTGGTCGCTGGATATCGGCGTACTGCGCCGCGACTACGGCCTACGTTCCTTCGCCTACGACCACCAACCCTTGGCCAGCGCCAGCCTGCGCCATGGCTTGAACGATCATCTGACGCTGGAAACACATGCAGAAGCCACCGCCAACCTGCAGTTGGCCGGGGTCGGCGCGGTGGCCCTGCTTGGGCGCCGCAGCGGCGTGCTCAACGCCTCCTACAGTGGCAGCCAGGCAGCCAGCCGTGGCGGCGGCCAATACGCGCTGGGCTACCAATGGAACGCAGCGGGCTTCAGCATTTCGGCCAACAGCCAGCGCCGCAGCCGGCAATTTGTCGACGCTCCCGCACATCTGACCCGGACACTGCTCGCACGCCGCAGCGACCAGCTGTTTGTCGGCTTCGGCAATGCACGCAGCGGTCAATTCAACCTCAATTACATCATCCAGGCCTATCCCGGCAGCCCCCGTACCCGCTTGTTCGGGGCCGGATGGTCACGCAGCCTGCGTGGCCAAGCCTGGATCAGCGCCCAGTTCAATCGCGACCTGGACAACCCGGGCATGGACAGCGCCTACCTGTATTTCTCCATTCCGCTGGATCGCCGCACCCAGCTCAGCGCTTCGCTACGCCACGGCAGCGACAGCGACGTAACGGCGGTGGAAGCCAACCACAGCCAACCGCTCGACAGCGGCGGTTGGGGTTGGCGGCTGCAGTCCAGTGCGGGCGCACAACGCAGCCAAAGCGCGGAAATCAATCACTTGGACGAACACGGCCGCTGGCGCTTCGGGCTTGATCATGACAACACCGTCGGCAGCCTGGCCTACCTGCAAGGCAGCGGCAGCCTTGCCTGGTTCGGCGGCGGGCTGCACCTGCTGCGCAGCACCGACGATGCCTTCGCCCTGGTCACCACCAATGGCATGCCGGGGGTGCCGGTGCGCCTGGAGAACCGCTTCGTCGGCACCACCGATGCGCACGGCGAACTGCTGGTCGCACCGCTGCGCGCCTGGCAACGCAACCTGCTCAGCATCGACCCGCTGCAACTGCCCGCGGATATGCAGGTGGAGGCGGTGCAGCAACAGGTGGTGCCGGCGGCGCGCAGCGGGGTTCGCGCGGCCTTTGAGCTACAACCCGGGCAGGCCGTGGATCTGCGCATCCAGGACGCTGACGGACGCTGGCTGCCCGCCGGCACCGAGGCCATCGTCGAACGTGACGGTCGCGTCCTCGCCGTCACCGTGATCGGCCATGAGGGGCAGTTCTACCTTGGCACCGTGCCGAGCGGTGCCCAGCTCCGCATCCGCCGGGCCGGCGGGGAATGCGTGATCGCGCTTCCCGACGCCGACACAACACAACCCTCAGCGCCCAGCGAGACCTTGCAATGCAAACCTTGAGTGCCCCAGTTCAATCCAGACAGCACAGCCACAGTTTCCCGCTCACGCTGCTGCTTGCCTTGCTGCTGTGGCTGCCGTTCCTGGCCGACGCGCAACAGTCGTGCCGGGTGCTCAATTCGACACTGCTGGATTTCGGTACAGTTTCCACCGCCGGCAACAGCAGCTCCTCGGCCACCCTGACCATCAGCTGCCAGGGCTTCCCCGGCGTGCCGGTGCAGGTGACGGTTTGCATATTCGTCGACGAGGGCCTCCCGACAGGCATGGCGCCCCGCCGCATGGGCAACGACGCCGGTGCCTTCATGGCCTATGACCTGTATGCCAACGCCGCACGCACCCAACTCATTGGCCCGTTCGGCCGCGGCTACGATGTTTTCTACACCTTTCTGTCGGTCCCGATTACCGGGTCTACGCAGATCAACCTTACCGCCTACGGCCGGGTACCGCCCGGGCAGAATCTGCCTGCCGCCTACAGGTACGAGAACGTAATGAGCCCGGGCCTGCTGCGTTATGTCTTCGCAGCACCACTTGGAGGCGCGTCCTCTGGAGAAAACTGCAGGGACGGGGTGGCGCCTGCCTTTGGCAGTGCCGGCCAGAGCACGTTCACATTCGGGGACGCCCGGGCCCGGGTTGCCGACAACTGCATCATCACCTTGGCCAGCGACCTGGATTTCGGCACGGTCATCCAGCTGGACGGGCCACGTGACGCCAGTTCCCTTATCCAGCTGCGCTGCGCCACCGATACCGCCTGGTCAGTGACCCTCGGTAAAGGACTGAATGCCACCGCCAGCGGCGTTCGGCGGATGATCTCCAACGGCAATTTCCTGCAATACGCCCTGTACAAGGACCCGGCGTTATTGCTTCCCTGGGGTGACACGCAGGCCACCGCCGTTACTGATACAGGAGAAAATGAGAATGTATCCCTCACGGTCTATGGCCGGGTTTTCCCACAACCGGCGGCGGTGCCCGGCAGCTATCGCGATACGATCACCGTCACCCTGACCTATTGACCCCCATTCAGCATTCTTCAACCCAGCGCTGACCGGCCAAATTGCGCCCAGGACGGCCAACAGCTATACTTCGCCGGCTTTGTCGGGCCCATGGCCCCTCGAAACACGCTGACACCGGGCGCCACCGGTGAATCCTCACCTGTCGCCCCCATCCGTGCCGGGGTGCCCTGTCAAACAGGGTTCGGCCACGGAGGCAACAGGGAAGCCCAACCCCGGAACTGTTTGCGCACTCTTAAGAAGTCGCGCATCGCAGCACGATCCCAACAAACCGGACGCGCGCGGTGTCAGTTCCACCATCAGGAGTTTTGCAATGCCCCAGATCACCATGCGTCAGATGTTGGAAGCCGGCGTCCACTTCGGCCACCAGACCCGTTACTGGAACCCGAAGATGGGCCAGTACATCTTTGGCGCCCGCGGCAAGATCCACATCATCAACCTGGAAAAGACCGTCCCGCTGTTCAACGATGCGATGAACTTCATCTCGTCCGTTGCCCAGAAGCGCGGCACCATCCTGTTCCTGGGCACCAAGCGCAGCGCGCGCGACGCCATCAAGGAAGAAGCCGAGCGTTGCGGCATGCCCTTCATGAACCAGCGTTGGCTGGGCGGCACCCTGACCAACTTCGCCACGGTGAAGAAGTCGGTGGCTCGCCTGAAGGAACTGGAAGCCGGTGAAACCGACGGCAGCTTCGACAAGCTGGTCAAGCACGAAGTGCTGGGCCTGCGTCGCGAGCGCGACAAGCTGGAAGCCTCGCTGGGCGGCATCAAGGAAATGAACCGTCTGCCCGACGCCATCTTCGTCATCGACATCGGTCACGAAGACATCGCCATCAAGGAAGCCAAGAAGCTCGGCATCCCGGTGATCGCCGTGGTTGACACCAACTACAACCCGGAACTGGTTGATTACGCCATCCCGGGCAACGACGACGCCATCCGTGCCGTGCAGCTGTACGCCCGCGCCGCTGCCGACGCCGTGCTGGAAGGCAAGGCTGCTGCTCCGAACGCTGCCACCGTGCGCGAAGAAGAGTTCACCGAAGCCGCTGCTGGCGAAGAAGCCAAGCCGGCCCGCCGCGCTCCGGCCAAGAAGGCTCCGGCCAAGAAGGGTGACGAGGCTTCGGCCTGATCCCCCTGGCGGGTGCAGTCACTGCACCCGCTCCCCTGCACTGGCGCCCACGGCGCCGATTGCTGACAGGGCTGCGTAACAACGGCCGGCCATCATGGCCGGCCTACCCCTTTCTATTGATGAGGTAATTCCATGGAAATCACTGCTTCCCTGGTCAAGGAACTGCGCGAGCGCACTGGCGCCGGCATGATGGAGTGCAAGCGCGCTCTGTCCGAGACCAATGGCGACATCGACGCAGCGGCTGAAGCCCTGCGCAAGTCCGGCGCTGCCAAGGCCGACAAGAAGTCCGACCGCGTCACCGCTGAAGGCCGCGTTGGCGTTGCCAGCAACGGCGGCAAGGCTGTGCTGGTCGAAGTGAACTCGGAAACCGACTTCGTTGCCAACGACGTCAACTTCAAGGCGTTCGTCGACGCCGTCGCCGCTGCCGCCCTGGCATCTGGCGTCGCCGACGTTGAAGCCCTGAAGTCGGTCAAGCTGGACAGCGGCGAAACCGTCGAAGAAACCCGCGCCACCGCGATCCAGAAGCTGGGTGAAAACATCCAGATCCGTCGCATGGTCAAGATCGACGGCGCCAACACCGTTGGCACCTACGTGCACAGCAACGGCAAGATCGGCGTGCTGGTCGAACTGGCTGGCGGCAACGCCGAGCTGGCTTCGGGCCTGGCAATGCACGTGGCCGCGATGAACCCGCCGCACAACAAGGCTGCCGACGTTCCGGCCGACTTCGTTGCAAAGGAAAAGGAAATCGAGCTGGCCAAGATGAGCGAAAAGGACAAGGCCAAGCCGGCTGACATCCTGGAAAAGATCATCAGCGGCAAGATCAACAAGATCATCAGCGAAGTGACCCTGTACGGCCAGAACTACGTGCTGGACAGCGACAAGACCGTTGAGCAGGCCGTCAAGGCCGCTGGCGCCGACGTCGTCGGTTTCCAGCGCCTGGCTGTCGGTGAAGGCATCGAGAAGGTGGTGGAAGACTACGCCGCCGAAGTTGCCAAGGCGATGCAGGTCTAAGTACCCGCCACCTGAAGCACCTGAAAAAGCCGCGGATTCCCGCGGCTTTTTCTTTGTCACCGGCAACCGCGGCAGCACACTCCCGGCACTGGACTACAGCACGCCGTCTTTGCTTAAGGCATCCTGTATGCTTGAACCACTGCCGCCTGCTTTCTTGACATGTCTCCCGAGCTCACTGCAGCCCTGTCCCTCTGCCGCAACCTGCCCTCGCCACCGGCCATCGCTGTCCGTTTGATCGAGCTTGCGCAGGATCCGGAAACCGACATCGCCAGCGCTGCCGACGTCATCGCGTTGGACATGGGCTTGAGCGCACGCATGATGCGCATCGCCAATTCCCCGCTGTACGCCAGCCGCCGCCGCATCGAGAACCTCGGCCAGGCATTGACCATGCTCGGCCTCAACGCGACCTTGCAGCTGGCACTGGGCTTCAGCCTGTCGCGCGCCCTGCGCGAAGATCAGAACCACGCAAACCAGCTGGATGCGGTCTGGCGGCGCAGCATCCTCAGCGCCCTGGCCGCACGCTATCTTGGCCTGGCGCGCAATGTGCGCCGCGTCGAAGAGCTGATGCTGGCCGGGCTGCTGCAGGACATCGGCATCCTGGCCCTGCTGCAGCTGCGCAGCGACAGCTACCCGGAGCTGCTTGCAAGCGCCGACAGCAACGACGCGTTGCTGGCCCGCGAGCGCACCATCCTGGATTGCAGCCATGCCGATATCGGCGCCGAGCTGTGCGAGCAATGGGGCCTGCCACCGTATCTGGTAGAGGCCATCCGCCACAGCGAAGCACCGGCCGAGCCTGCCGACCTGTTCGAGCGCTGTGTCGCCCTGTCCGGAAGCATTGCCGAGATCTGGCTCAGCCAGGACACCGACCTGGCCCGTGACACCGCCCTGCGGCTGGTGCATGCACAGCTGCAGATGGACAGCAGCCAGTTCGAGCAGGTGCTGCAGCAGGTCAGCCAGATGCTGCCGGAGATCAGCGCACTGTTCGATGTCCCGGTGCCCTCCCCGGCCCGCATCACCTACCTGCTGGACCACGCCAGCGAGCTGATGGCGCTGCGCAACCTGCGCGAGCTGCAGGACGCCAGTGCCTCCAAGCGGCGCGCCGACGATTTTGAACAACAGGCGCGCCGGCTGGCCGAACAGGCGCACCTGGATGCACTGACCGGCCTGTTGAACCGGCGCCAGCTGGAAGTGGTGCTGGCGCAGGAATTCGACCGCGCCGGCCGCGCCGACCGCCCCTTGTCGGTGGCCTTCATCGACCTGGATGATTTCAAGAAGATCAACGACCAGCACGGCCACCTGGTCGGCGACCAGGTGCTGCAGGCTTTCGCCAGCCTGCTGCAGGGCCAGCTGCGCGGCAGCGACACCGTGGCCCGCTTCGGCGGCGAGGAATTCGTGGTCCTGTTCCCCGGCACCAACGAGCAGACCGCACTGGAAGTGATCCGCCGCGTCCTCGGCGCGATCACCCAGACCCCGATCGTCACCGTTGCCGACATGCCCCTGCACGTCACCTTCTCCGCGGGCGTGGCCACGCATGGCGCCTACGAGCGCTTCACCGACATGCGCGACCTGCTCAAGGCCGCCGACGACGTGCTTTACCGCTCCAAGAACCTCGGCCGCAACCGGGTAATTGCCCGTGCACCGGACCCGCACCCCACCGCCTGCTGAACCACGGAGCGATTGAGGTGCAGTTTGTCGCTGCATTGCAACAATAGATGTCACCTGAAACTGCGGCATCCGTTAGAATTCCCGCGTTTTCCAGCCATCTGAGGTCACCATGTCCAAACCCACCTACCGCCGCATCCTGTTGAAACTTTCCGGGGAGGCGCTGATGGGGGATGAGGACTACGGCATCGACCCCAAAGTGATCAACCGCCTGGCCCATGAAGTCATCGAGGCCCAGCAGGCCGGCGTTGAAATCGCCCTGGTGGTTGGCGGCGGCAACATCTTCCGCGGCGCCGGCCTGGCCGCTGGCGGCATGGACCGGGTCACCGGCGACCATATGGGCATGCTGGCCACCGTCATCAATGCCCTGGCCATGCAGGACGCGCTTGAAAAGGCCGGCGGCAAGGCCCGCGTCATGAGTGCGATCAAAATAAATGATGTGTGCGAGGACTACATCCGCCGCCGCGCCATCCGCCACCTGGAAAAGGGCCGCCTGGTCATTTTCGCCGCCGGTACCGGCAACCCCTTCTTCACCACCGACTCGGGCGCCGCACTGCGCGCGATCGAGATCGGCGCCGACCTGCTGCTCAAGGCCACCAAGGTCGACGGCGTCTATGACAAGGACCCGAACAAGCACGCCGACGCGGTCCGCTACGAGAGCCTGAGCTATGACCAGGTCATCAGCCAGGGCCTGGAAGTCATGGACACCGCGGCCTTCGCCCTGGCCCGGGACAGCGACCTGCCGCTGCGCGTTTTCGACATGAGCCAGCCCGGCGAACTGCTGAAAATCCTGCACGGCGAGCACATCGGCACCCTGGTGCACGGCCGCGACGCACACTAAACCCCGCTACCGGCACGGTGGGCAGGGGTAATCGCCTATAATCGGCCGGTTCTAGAAACATCCAGGATTCGGCCGATGATCAACGATATCAAGCAAGATGCGCAGGCGCGCATGACCAAGAGCATTGAAGCTCTGCGCCATACCCTCACCACCATCCGCACGGGCCGCGCTTCGCCGGCCCTGCTGGACGGCATCAAGGTCAAGGCCTACGGTACCGACACTCCCCTGAACCAGGTGGCCAGCATCAGCGTGTCTGAAGGCCGCTCGCTGGTAATCACCCTGTTCGACAAGAACATGATCAAGGAAGTGGAAAAGGCGATCTACGCCTCCGACATCGGCATCACCCCCACCACCATGGGCACCGTGATCCGCCTGAACCTGCCGCCGCTCACCGAAGAGCGCCGCAAGGAATTGGCCAAATCGGTCAGCAAGGAAGGCGAGGAAACCAAGATCGCCATCCGCAACATCCGCCGTGATGCCAACCAGGAAGTAGCCAAGCTGCTCAAGGACAAGGCGATCACCGAGGATGACGACCGCCGCAGCCAGGAAGACATCCAGAAGCTGACCGACAAGGCGATCAAGGACGTCGACGAAGTGGTCAAGCTCAAAGAACAGGAACTGATGGCGGTCTGAGGCGTGTCCTCCGTCCCGCATAGCGACACCGCCGCCGCAGCCGTGCCGGGGCACATTGCCATCATCATGGATGGCAATGGGCGCTGGGCGCAGCAACGGCGGCGTCCGCGCATGATCGGCCACCGTGCCGGTGCCCGCGCGGTCAACCGCAGCATCGATTTCTGCCTTGAACGTGGCGTCGGCGCACTGACCCTGTTTGCGTTCTCCAGTGAAAACTGGGGCCGCCCGCAGGACGAAGTGGATTCGCTGATGAAGCTGTTCCTCGGCGCCCTGGACCGCGAGGTGGATGAACTCCACCGTCGTGGCGTGCGCGTGCGTTTCATTGGTGACCGCAGCCGCTTCGCGGCCAGCATCGCCCAACGCATGGACAAGGCCGAGCAGCGCACCGCGGGCAATACCGCAATGACCCTGAGCATCGCTGCCAGCTACGGCGGCCGTCAGGATATTGCCGCGGCCGCCCGCGCCCTGGCCGAACAGGTTGCCGCCGGCACCCTGTTGCCCGAGCAGATCGACGAGCAGGCCCTGGGCCAGCACGTCGCGCTGGCCGACATGCCGCCGCCGGACCTGTTCATCCGCACCGGTGGCGATACCCGCATCAGCAATTTCCTGTTGTGGCAGCTGGCCTACAGCGAGCTGTGGTTCACTGACGTGTTGTGGCCGGATGTAGACGCGGCCGTCCTTCAACAGGCGCTGGACGACTATGCCGGGCGCGAACGCCGCTTTGGCCTGACCAGTGCCCAGATCGCCGCCAACGCGGCACCGAGCACACACTCATGACCAAAACCCGTGTGATCGCAGCGCTGATCATGGCCCCCGTAGCCATCTGCGCCATCCTGTTCCTGCCCTCGCAATGGCTGGCTGCCGCCGCCGCGCTGGTATTCCTGACCGGCCTGTGGGAGTGGCTCAGGCTCACCGGCATTGTTGGCCTGCCGCGCACCGTACTGGTGGTGCTGAACCTGCTGCTGATGGTGCTGCTGGTCTGGGCCTCTGCCGGCAGCATGGTGTTGTTCCAGCTGGCGGCGCTGGTCGGCGTCGGCTTCTGGCTGATGGCCCTGCTCTGGCTGCGCTTCTTCGACTTCGGTGCGCATGAGGAAAGCAGCGCACGCATGCTGAAGCTGGCTGCCAGCACCCTGGCGATCATTCCGGCCTGGGCCTCGCTGGTACTGATCCATGCCGGACCCAACGGCCACCTGTGGCTGCTGACCGCATTGACCCTGGTCTGGGCAGCTGACTCGGGCGCGTATTTCGCCGGTCGCACCTTCGGCAAGCACAAGCTGGCCCCGCGCATCAGCCCCAACAAGACCATTGAAGGCCTGCTCGGCGGACTGGTTGCCGGCCTGCTCACCGCCGGCGTGTTCGGCTGGTTTGCCGGCGTGCAGCTGTCGCAGTTCGGCTGGCTGATGCTGGTCAGTGCCGTCGCGGTGCTGGCCTCGGTGCTGGGCGATCTGTTTGAAAGCCTGCTCAAGCGCCATGCCGGCGCCAAGGACTCGGGCCATATCATTCCCGGCCATGGCGGCGTGCTGGATCGCATCGACGGCGTGCTTGCCGCCCTGCCGGTATTTGCGCTGGGCAAGGAAATCTTCGGTTTCTGAACATGTCCACCTCTCGCTTACGTCAGGTCGCCATCCTTGGCGCCACCGGATCCATCGGCACCTCGGCGCTGGATGTGATCGCCCGCCACCCGCAGCAGATGCGCGCAAGCGTGTTGGCGGCGGGCAGCAATGTGGATGCCCTGCTCGCGCTGTGCCAGCAGCATCGTCCCGACCATGCCGCCATTGCCGATCCGGCGCTGTTTTCACGCCTGCGTGATGGGCTGAACGACGCAGGCCTGGCGACCCAGGCTCACGCCGGCCACGCCGCGATCGATGCGCTGGCCGCCAGCGACCACGCCGACACGGTAATTGCCGCCATCGTCGGCGCTGCCGGCCTGTCCTCGACGCTGGCCGCCGCCCGCGCCGGCAAGCGCCTGTTGCTGGCCAACAAGGAATCGCTGGTCCTGGCCGGCGAGCTGCTGACCCGCGAGGCGGCCACCGCCGGCGCCGAGATCATCCCGATCGACAGCGAACACAACGCCATCTTCCAATGCCTGCGCTCACGCGATGCGCGACTGGAAGCCGGTGTGCGCCGCATCATCCTGACCGCCTCCGGCGGCCCCTTCCGTGGGCGCAGTCGCGCCGAGCTGGAAGCGGTGACTGTGGCACAGGCCGTTGCCCACCCGAAGTGGTCAATGGGGCCGAAGATCTCGGTCGATTCGGCGACGTTGATGAATAAAGGCCTGGAAGTCATCGAGGCCCATCACCTGTTCAACGTGCCCGGCTCGCGCATCGACGTGCTGGTGCACCCGCAGAGCCTGGTGCATTCGCTGGTCGAGTTCATCGACGGCTCAACCCTTGCCCAGCTTGGCCTGCCGGACATGCGCACCACCCTGGCAGTAGGCCTGGGCTGGCCGCAGCGGATCGAATCCGGGGTCGGCGGGCTGGACCTGCTGAGTCAGGGTCGGCTGGATTTCGAGGCCCCGGACATGGACGCCTTCCCCTGCCTGCGCCTGGCCTGGCAGGCGATGGAGGCCGGCGGCAGCGCCCCGGCCATCCTCAATGCCGCCAATGAAGTGGCTGTTTCAGCGTTTCTTCAGGGGCGCATAGGCTTCCTGTCGATCCCGGCGCTGGTGGAGCACACCCTGTCCACCCTGCCTTACGTGGCGGCCGATACACTGGACGCCCTGCTGGCAGCTGATGCCCAGGCCCGCCACATCACCGAAACCGCCATCGTCCGCCTGCCGAATGTCTGATCCCACCCTACAACCGAGCTGCGCCCATGGCTGACTTTTTGGGGTCTGTGTGGTGGATGATCGTCAGCCTTGGCGTGCTGGTGACCTTTCATGAATTCGGCCATTACTGGGTTGCCCGCCGCTGCGGGGTGAAGGTACTGCGCTTCTCGGTGGGCTTCGGCAAGCCGCTGTGGAGCCGCCGCAACCGCAACGGCACCGAATTCGCCATCGCCGCCATCCCGCTGGGCGGCTACGTGAAGATGCTCGACGAGCGCGAGGTCGAGGTCCCGGCCGGCGAGCGTGCCGTGGCCTTCAACAACAAGACCGTCTGGCAGCGCATCGCCATCGTCGCCGCTGGTCCGATCGCCAACCTGATCCTGTGCATCGCCCTGCTCTGGGCGATGTTCGTGATTGGCCGCCAGGACTACTCGGCCACCATCGGCCGCACCACCGGCATGGCCGCACAGGCCGGCTTTGTCGCCGGCGACCGGGTGCTGGCGGTGGAAGACCGTAGCGTCGACACCTGGGCCGAGGCCAGCATGGCCTTCACCGCCGCTGCCATGGACCGCCAGGATGCGCATGTCCGCGTGCGCGACGCGCTGGACAATGAGCGCACCCGGGTGCTGCCGCTGTCGCAGCTGCCGGCTGGCTTCGATGAACGCCAGGTGCCGGTACAGGCCGGTTTCATCTGGCAGTTCTGGCTGCAGCCAGCGCGGGTCGACTCGGTGTCGGCCGGCTCGGCTGCCGCCAATCTGCTGCAGCCCGGTGACCTGATCCTTGCCGTGGACGGCCAGCGCGTGGACAGCGCCGACCAGGTCACCCCGCTGATCCAGCAACTCGGCGAGCGCGGCGGCCCGGGCATGATCGAGGTCGAGCGCGGCGGCGACCGGCTGGCACTGGAACTGACTCCGCAGGCCGGACAAGGCCCGGACGGCAAGCCGCGCTGGCTGATCGGCGTGGGCTTTGCCACCGGCCAGATGCCGGCCTATGACGCCCGCCAGCAATACGGCGTACTGGCCGCACTGCCTGCCGCCGTGCGCGAAACCGGCAAATTGGCCAGTGATTCGCTGGGTATGATGCGGCGCATGCTGACCGGGGCGGCCTCGGTCAAGAACATTTCCGGGCCGATCACCATTGCCCGGGTGGCCAACGCCTCGGCTGAACGCGGGGTGGACTGGTTCCTGTATTTCCTGGCTTTGCTGTCGCTGAGCCTGTGCATCATCAACCTGTTGCCCATCCCCGTCTTGGACGGCGGGCACCTGCTGTATTACCTTATCGAGTTGGTCAAGGGCAGCCCGCTTAGCGAGCGTGCCATGGCTGCCGGCCAATACATCGGTCTGGCGCTGTTGGCCGGGTTGATGGGACTGGCGTTCTACAACGACATTCTCAGCCTGGTCCCGCGATGAACTTTTTCCCGTTGTCGTCGTCTTACGCCGGCACCCACGCATTATCGAAATCGACTCCAACCGGACGTGATATGACGCGACTTCCCAATCGCCGCTTGCTGGCCCTCGCACTTGCTGCTGGTCTGGCCCTGCCTGTGCTCGCACAGGCAGCCGAGCCCTTTACCGCCAGCGACATCCGCGTGGACGGCCTGCAGCGCATTTCCTCCGGCACCGTATTCACCTACCTGCCGGTGGAACGCGGCGACGTGGTTGACGACGCCAAGACCGGCGACACCATCCGTGCGCTGTACAAGACCGGCTTCTTCGAAGACGTGCAGCTGGACCGCCAAGGCGACATCCTGGTCGTCACCGTCAAGGAACGCCCGGCGATCAACAAGTTGACCGTCACCGGCAACAAGGACATCAAGAGCGAGCAGCTGCTCAAGGGCCTGAGCGACATCGGCCTGAGCGAGGGCGGCACCTTTGACCGCCTGAGCCTGGACCGGGTGACCCAGGAGCTGCGCCGCCAGTACAACGACCGTGGCAAATACAACGTGGAAATCACCCCGACGGTGAGCCCGCTGGACCGTAACCGCGTCGACGTTGCCATCGCCGTCAAGGAAGGCAAGGCGGCCAAGATCCGCCACGTCAACCTGATCGGCACCGAGAAGTTCCCGGCCGAGGACATCCTGGACCTGTGGGAATCCAAGGAGCACAACTGGGCTTCGTGGTACCGCCGCGACGACCAGTACTCCAAGGAAAAGCTGTCCGGCGACCTGGAAAAGCTCAACTCCTGGTACCTGGACCGCGGCTATGTCGATTTCAGCATCGACTCCACCCAGGTCTCGATCAGCCCGGACAAGCGTGACATGTTTGTCACCGCCGGCGTGACCGAGGGCGAGCAGTACAAGATTTCCGACATCAAGGTCACCGGCGACACCATCCTGCCGCAGGAAGACGTGGAGAAGATGGTCATCCAGAAGAGCGGCGATACGTTCTCGCGCGCCCTGCTGGAGTTCAGCGCCGACGGCATCACCAACAGCCTGTCCAACGTTGGCTATGCCTTCGCCAAGGTCAACCCGATCCCGACCAGCAACCGCGCCGACCGTACCGTGGCGGTGAACATGCAGGTGGTGCCGGGCCCGCGCGTGGCCGTGCGCCGCATCGTGTTCAAGGGTAACTCGCGCACCAGCGACGAGGTCTTGCGCCGTGAAATGCGCCAGTTCGAGAACAGCTGGTACTCGCAGGCCGCGATCGACCGTTCCAAGATCCGCCTGCAGCGCCTGGGCTACTTCGAGTCGGTCGACGTCGAGACCCAGCCGGTCACCGGCAGCAACGACCAGGTCGATGTGGTCTACAACGTCAAGGAAACCACTTCCGGCAGCTTCGTGTTCGGCCTGGGCTATTCGCAGTCCTACGGCATGACCACCTCGGTGCAGCTGTCGCAGAACAACTTCCTCGGCGGCGGCAACCGCGTGTCGGTCGAAGCCTCGCGCAGCAGCTACCTGCAGCGCTATGGCTTCTCCTACACCAACCCCTACTTCACCGATGACGGCGTCTCGCTGGGCTACAACCTGTCCTGGCGCGAGCTCGATTACTCGGACTTCAACACCGCCCAGTACAACAGCACCAACGGTTCGGCGCAGGTGGTGTTCGGCATTCCGATCACCGAGAACGATGCGTTCTCGCTGATGTTCGGTATCGACAGCAACCAGATCACCACCTATCAGGGCTATACGCCACAGTCGATCATTGATTACATCGATGCGGTCGGCACGCGCACCTTCCACTCCTGGCGTTCGGAGCTGGGCTGGGCACGCGACACCCGTAACGACTACTTCATGCCAACCCGCGGCACGTACCAGCGCCTCGGCCTGGAAACCACGCTGCCGGGTTCGACGGTGGAGTACTACAAGCTCAGCTACCAGTTCTCCAAGTACTGGCCGATCATCCCGTCGCTGGTCATCAATACGCGTCTGGAACTGGGCTACGGCGACTCCTACGGCAGCGACAAGGTCCGTGATATCTGCTGGAACGAAATTCCCGGCACCCCGGGTAAGCCGGCTACCGGCACCACCCCAGCCGTACCTGGTACTTATGCCACCACCGAGGTGGTCGACTGCCGCACCAACCCGACCGCCAACCATCGTCAGGTCCGGGCCACCGGCCTGCCGTTCTTCGAGAACTTCTACGCCGGCGGCACCAACTCGGTGCGCGGCTTTGAAGACAACACCCTTGGCCCGCGCTCGGAAATCATTGGTGGCTATTACAACGGCCAGCCGCTGGGTGGTTCGGTTAAGACGGTCGGCTCGATCGAAGCCTACTTCCCGAAGCTGTTCGACAGCCCGTCGGCCCGCGTTTCGGCGTTCTTCGACTTCGGCAACGTCTACGACGGCACCAAGAACTTCAAGGCCAATGAACTGCGCGCCTCGGCCGGTGTCGCCCTGTTGTGGCGCGCCCCGGTCGGCCCGATCTCGATCAGCTATGCCTTCCCGCTGAAGAAGGAAGAAGGCGATGAAATCGAGCGCCTGCAGTTCACCTTTGGTGGCCAGTTCTAAATAGAACTGACCCGCTGACCCGGGGCTGCGCCCCGGGTACCGGCTTTCATGCCAAGGCATGAAAGCCGGGCGCGCCCTGGTCTACCGGCTTCAACCTGCAAGTCCCCCGCGCCTGTCGGCGCGCCCCCCTTTCCCAAAGGGGGCTCTCCACCAGAATTACCGCATCAACTTGCCCCGGGACGCGATTCACTCCCGGGGTTTGCTTTTACGGGGCCTGCGTCTGCGCTTCGCGGAACAAGACCTTCCCGTCAAAGCCATCCCGTCCCCTCGGAACACCTGCACTTCGGGCCCCTCGCCCACCCCGCTGTCCTTGCCTCGCAAGGGTGATAACGTCCGCTCGCATGACCGCCATCGGCGCAAACGGTAAACTTGCTGCGTGAATACTCCTACCTATACCGCTCAGGAACTTGCCGACCGTTTCGGCCTGCAGGTGCACGGCGACCCCTCGGTCGCCATCCATGGCGTTGCCACGCTGGCCCACGCCGGCCCAGGGCAGCTGACGTTCCTGGCCAATCCGCGTTATCGGGCCCAGCTGGCCGACAGCAAGGCGTCGATCGTGCTGTTGCGCGCCGACGATGCCGAGGCTGCGCCCGGCACCGCCCTGGTCGCCAAGGATCCGTACACCACCTTCGCCAAGATCGGTGCGCTGTTCGAAACCGTGCCACTGCGTGAGCCCGGCATCCACCCCAGCGCGGTCATCGACGCCAGCGCCAAGGTAGCCGCCAGCGCGCACATCGGCCCGCATGTCTGCATCGGCGCACGCAGCGTGATCGGCGAGAACTGCATCATCGGCGCCGGCAGCATCGTCGGTGATGACTGCGTCGTCGAGGCCGGCAGTGAACTGCTGGCCCGCGTCACCCTGGTTGCCCGGGTCAAGCTGGGCAAGCGCGTGCGCATCCATCCTGGCGCCGTGCTCGGCGCCGAGGGCTTCGGCCTGGCGATGGACAACGGCCACTGGATCAAGGTGCCGCAGCTCGGCGGCGTGCGTATTGGCGATGACTGCGAAATCGGCGCCAATACCTGCATCGACCGCGGCGCACTGGAAGACACCACGCTGGACGAAGACGTACGCGTGGACAACCTGGTGCAGATCGCGCACAACGTACAGATCGGCGCACACAGCGCCATCGCCGGCTCCACCGGCATTGCCGGCAGCGCCAAGATCGGCCGTTACTGCCTGCTCGGCGGCTCGGTTGGCGTGGTCGGCCATCTGGAAATCTGCGACCACGTGGTCATCACCGGCCGCTCGGTGGTCCGCAATTCAATTACCGAACCGGGCGAGTACTCGTCCGGCACCCCATTGACCGACAACCGCACGTGGCGCAAAAACGCCGCGCGCTTCAAGCAGCTCGATGCACTCGCACGTCGCATCCTGGCTGTCAGCAAGGAGAAGGAATGAACGCACCACTACAGATGCCCATCGACGTCAACACCATCCAGACGTTGATCCCGCACCGTTATCCTTTCCTGCTGGTCGACAAGGTCGTCGAGCTTGATGTGGAAGCCAAGCGCATCGTCGCGCACAAGAATGTCACCATCAACGAGCCCTACTTCCAGGGCCACTTCCCCGGCCAGCCGATCATGCCGGGCGTGCTGATCATCGAAGCCCTGGCCCAGGCCGGCGGCGTGCTGACCCAGCTCAGCCTCGGCCGCGATGCGCAGTCCAAGCTGTTCTACCTGGTCAAGGTGGACAACGTGCGCTTCATGAAGCAGGTCGTGCCCGGTGACGTGTTGGAACTGCATGTGCAGGTCAAGCGCATGATCCGCAACATGGCGGTCTACTACGGCGAGGCCAAGGTGGACGGTGAAATCGTTGCCCACGCCGAAGTGCTGTGCGCCGGCACCCGCGAATAACCTGGCTGGAGCAACCCGATGAGCGACAGCGCCCCCCTGATTCACCCGACCGCGGTCATTGATCCTTCGGCCAAGCTGGGCCAAGGCGTGCGCGTGGGTGCATTCACCCTGATCGGCGCCGATGTCGAAATCGGCGACGGCACCGAAGTGGGTCCGCACTGCAGCATCCACGGCCCGACCCGGATCGGCCGCGACAACCGTTTCATCGGCCATGTCGCCGTCGGCGGCGAGCCGCAGGACAAGAAGTTCGCCGGTGAGCGCACCGAGCTGGTGATCGGCGACCGCAATGTATTCCGCGAGTTCGTCACCCTCAGCCGCGGTACCGCTGGCGGCGGTGGTGTCACCACCATCGGCAACGACAACTGGATGCTGGCCTACGTGCATGTCGCCCATGACTGCCATGTGGCCGATCACTGCGTGTTTTCCAACAACACCACGCTGGCCGGGCATGTGTCGGTCGGCAACTGGGTGATCATCAGCGGCTTCGCCGGTGCGCACCAGTTCTGCCGCATCGGCGACCATGCCTTCCTCGGCATGGGTGCGCTGGTCACCGGTGATATTCCACCCTTCACCATGGTCGGCATCGATGGTCACGGCCGTCCGCGCGGCATCAACAGCGAAGGCCTCAAGCGTCGCGGTTTCGATGCCGAACGGATCAGCGCGATCAAGCGCGCCTACCGCACCATCTACGTGGCCGGCGTGCCGCTGGCCGAAGCCAAACTGGCGTTGGCCGAGCAAGCGCAGAGCAGCGATGACGTCAAGCAGATGCTGGACTTCATCGAGCACGGCGAGCGCCCGCTGCAGCGATGATAAGCGCCGCAAACCGGGACACGGGCCTTGCCGCAGGCCGCAGGCCACGCATCGCACTGGTGGCAGGTGAGGCCTCCGGCGACCTGCTGGGTGCCGGCCTGATCAAGGCCTTGCGCGCACGCTACCCCGATGCCGAATTTGCCGGCATCGGCGGCGATGCGATGCGCAATGCCGGCTGCGAAACCTGGTTCGATGCCAGCGAACTGGCGCTGATGGGCCTGGCGGAGATCCTGCGCCACCTGCCGCGCCTGTTGAAACTGCGCAAGGCATTCCGCCAGCGCGTGCTCGACTGGCAACCGGATGTATTCATCGGCATCGACGCACCGGATTTCAATCTGGGCGTGGAGAAGTGGCTCAAGCAACGCGGCCTGCGCACCGTGCATTACGTCAGTCCGTCGGTCTGGGCCTGGCGCGAAAAACGTGCGGAGAAGATCGGCGCCAGCGCCGACATGGTGCTGTGCCTGTTCCCGATGGAACCACCGATCTACGCCCGTCACGGCATTGATGCACGTTTCGTCGGCCACCCGATGGCCGACGAGATCCCTCTGCACAGCGACCGCGAGCAGGCGCGTCAGGCCTTGGGTATTCCCGAACAGGCCAAGCTGCTTGCAGTGCTGCCCGGCAGTCGCCTCGGCGAAGTGAGCCGGCTCGGCCCACCGTTCTTCGCCGCGGCCTGGCAGTTGTGCGAGCAGGACCGCAACCTGCACATCGTCGTACCGGCGGCCAATGCCAAGTGCAAGGCCTTGATCAGCGAGCAGATCCGCGCCGCCGCCCTGCCCAGCGCGCGGGTCCACCTGCTCGATGGCAAGGCGCGTGAAGCAATGACTGCCGCCGATGTGGTGATGCTGGCCTCCGGCACCGCCACCCTGGAAACCATGCTGGTCAAGCGCCCCATGGTGGTGGGCTACCGTGTGGCCGAGCTCACCTACCGCATCGTCAAGGCGCTGGGCCTGATCAAGGTCAACCGCTACGCCCTGCCCAATGTACTGGCAGGCAAGGACCTGGCACCGGAGCTGATCCAGCACGACTGCACGCCGGATCGGCTGGCCGCAGCCGTCAGCCACTGGTTCGAACATCCCGAACTGGTCGGCGGCCTGCAGGCCGATTACCGCCAGCTGCACCAGCAACTGCGCCAGGATGCTTCGGCACGCGCTGCCGTAGCCGTCGCCAGCCTGCTGCAAGCGCCCACCCGTCAAGGCCAGCCGTGAACGCCCGACGTACCCCGGCAGCGGCAGCGGATGCCTCGCTGTCGCTGTTTGACGATGCCGCACTGAGCGCGCGCCAAGGCACGCGCCTGGTCGCCGGCGTGGACGAAGCCGGCCGTGGCCCCTTGGCCGGGCCGGTGGCAGTGGCGGCGGTGGTGTTCGACCCAGCCCGCCCGCGCCTCAATGGCCTGGACGACTCCAAGGCGCTGACTGCACTGCGCCGCGAGCAGCTCTACGACCGCATCATCGAGCGCGCTCTGGCCTACAAGATCATCATGGTCGACGTGGCCGAGATCGACAGCCTCAACATTTTCCAGGCCACCATGCAGGGCATGCGCCTGGCGGTGGAAGGCGTGGCGCATGTGGCGCAGTTCGCCCGTATCGACGGCAACAAGATTCCCAAGGGCTTGCCCTGTCCGGCCGAGGCGCTGGTCGGCGGCGACGCCATCGACCGCAGCATCATGGCCGCCTCCATCCTGGCCAAGGTCAGCCGCGACCGCTACATGCTGGAACTGCACCAGCAGCATCCCGAGTACGGCTTCGACCAGCACAAGGGCTACGGCACGCCGCTGCATATGGCGGCACTGCGGGCACATGGTCCCTGCCCACAGCACCGCCGCAGTTTCGCCCCGGTCCGAGCCTGCTTCGAGGCCTCCTGAGCGAGCCACTGCCGCTCAACGCGGCATGATCTTGATGCCCGGATCCAAGTGATGTGCGCCGATACGCACGTCGTACTTGATATCGCTTTCAGCGCTCACTTCCTTGGCGGTGATCAGTACTTCCTGTCGTCTGCCCATGCGCTGGGAAAGGAAATCCTTCTGCGCACCACTGCCCGCCATGCGCTGATGCGCGGGATCCACCGGTGACTCGGCGAACGCCAACTCGAATGGCTCCAGCACACCCTCCGCAGTGCGCCATGCAACCCGTGTTCCGCTACGCACCACACAGGTCTCCGGCGTTATCACCGGACCGCTCGGGCCAAGCACCACCTCCACGTAAACCAACTTGAGCATTTGTGCTGGCGGGCTTGCCGGACACAGCACAGCTTCGCTTGGCGGTGCTGCCGGCTGCGTGCAGCAAGCCGCGACACCCACGGAAAGAACAACACAGATCCACACTCTGTAGCTCATGACGACAACTCCTCGATGAGGTCCGCCGCCCCGGACAGGAAAAACCGGTTCACTCCCGCCGCTCTCCATTGCCAACCGCGGCATAGCGCTGCAATGACAGCAATGCATCGATGCGCTGCTGCGGAATACCCTGTTTCAACGCGGTTTCAACGCAACCATGCGCGCCCGCCCGGTCGCCCAGCAGGGTCAGTGTCTGTGCGCACCACAGCGCAACCTCGGCAGCCTGCGTGCCCAGCGCGCGCGCCGCCTGCAGATCGGCAAGCGCGCGCGCACGTTCTCCAAGGTTGGCCCGGTACCAGGACAGCACCGCCAGCGCATAGGCATCGTCGCGGCGCACGTCCACATACTGCTGGGCCAGATGCGCCGCGCGCAGGTAGGGCGCCTGCGCCTGTGCAGCGGTAGCCGGCGCAGCCGCCAGCGCATCGGCCAGATTGCCCCAGTGCAGGTAGTCTTCCGGCTCCAGCACGGTTGCCTGCTGGAACAGTTCGGCAGCGAGCGCGTACTCGCCATGATCGAACTTCATCGTGCCCAGGTTGGTCAAGGCACCGGCATTGGGCTCGATCGACAGGGACATGTTGAACGCGTGCCCGGCCTGCACGGTATCGCCCTGGGCCAGATACAAACCACCCAGGCTTCCCCATAGCCGGCTGTCCTCCGGCTGCAGCACGGTGGCGGTGACAAAGGCGTCGATTGCCTTGGGCACATCGCCACGCAACCAATGGTGGTAGCCGAGCAGACGATAGATCTGCGCATCGCTGGGCCGCGCCGCGATCGCCTGCTGGAAGGCCTGCAGGGCCTGCTTCTCCTGGCCGAGCGCGGCATAGGTGCGGGCCTGCCCGACCAGCCCATCGGCGCGCAACGCCGGATCATCGATGACCTGCTGGTAAAGCTGCAGCGCTTGTTCGTTCTGGCCACTGACCCGGGCGATCTCCGCCATTGCCAGGCTCACCTCGCGCAGGCCCGGGTCCATTGCCTGCGCGCGTGCGCAGGCCTGGCGTGCGCGGGTAAATGCCTCCGCATCGCTGACCCCTTCCAGCCGCGCAATCTGCGCGCGGCAGATGCCGGCCTGCGCCCGCGCGAAGTGGGGATCAAGCGCAAGCGCCTGGGTGAACGCCGCCATGGCCCGCTCATTGCCGGCCTCGCCAACCGGGCGTTGCAGCAGCGCCAGGCCACGCAGATAGGCATCGTAGGCGTTGACGTCGTTGGTCGGCGTAAGCCGCTGCGCGATACCGGCTGTTTTCCCCGGCAGATGACCCAGCAAGGCGTGCACCACCTTGTTGGCTATCTCGCCCTGCAGCGCGAACACATCGTTGATCTCGCGATCATAGGTTTCCGCCCACAAGGTGAAACCGGTACTGGTATCGGACAGCCGCGCACTGATCCTTACCCGCCCACCTTCGCGGCGCACACTCGCATCCAGCAAGGTCGCCACTCCCAGCCGCTGCCCGATCCGCCGCACATCCTCGCCTTCGGCATCACCATTGCCCGTCGCGGTCAGCTGCCGCGCCGCCACTTTCAAACCGGGCACGTTGGTCAGCGCGTCGTGCATTTCCACCGCCAGGCCATCGGCGAAATAGCGGTCGGCCGCATCATCGCTGAGGCTGCTGAATGGCATCACCGCAATGGAGGCACCTGCCACAACCGGGCTGCGGCCCCACCACCAGAGCGCTGCGCCCAGCAACGCCAGCAACAGCAAGCCGGCGCCTATCAGCAGTGCCCGCGAACGCAGCCAGCTCGGCAACGACAGCCGCGGCGCCTCCCGCCACCATTGCGCAAACCGCCGCGGCGGCGGCAACGGTTCGGGCACAGGATCAGGTTCGGCTGTGATCTGCGCATCCAGCCCGCTTGCTGCGACGACCGGCTCCGCCACATCTGAATCGGCGACCGGCAGCGCAGCCGAGGGCTCGCCAGCAACCGACTCAGGCGGCAGCAAGGTGCCGATGAAGCGGTAGCCCAGCCCATGCTGGGTCTGGATGTAGCGCGGCTCATGCGAATGATCGTCCAGCGCGGAACGTAACTGGGCGATGGCGCGGGTCAGTACGCCCGGGGTGACGTGCCGGTGGCCCCAGACCGCATCCAGCAACTGGTCGCGCACCAGCAATTCATCAGCATGACGAAGCAGCAGCAACAACACCGCGAATGCCTTGGGCTCCACAGACAGCAACTTGCCATCACGGCTGAGCGTATGCGCCACCGTGTCCACCACGATGCCGTCAAAACGATAGCGATGGAGCAATTGACCTGTGTCACCAGGGTCTTGGACCGCACCCATCGGCAAGCCCTCATGAATTCCTCAGAAACCAGCGCAATGACTGTCTGAAGGCTCCGCCTGCCATCATGACCAATGCTACGCCCAAGCGGATGCTGGCGCTGCGTCCCACCTTCACGGACGCCCCTCCCCCCGCAGGAGCAACACCATGTACGCCATCCCCGACTCCCGCCTTCCGCTGCCGCAGGTACTGGACCGGTTCCCGGCCGGCGTCCCGCACCGCCGCAATCACGTCAACGACTACCTGTTGGTTCCGCGTGAAGTCGACTACTTCAACGGCTTCCTGGCGCTGCTTGGTCGCGCGCAGCCGCCGCTGCAGACCGACCAGCTGGCCACCGCCGCCCGCAACCTGAACGACGTTGCCGCCGGTGACACGCCGTCACCCTGCATCCAGCAGCGGATCCAGCACGCGCATCTGCTGGAACAGCTGCTGCAGGACCGCGACTGGGAGCCCAGCGCCGATATCAGCCGCGAGCTCAAGCTGGTGGTTGCCTATCTTCATGCCAGCCGGCAACTGATCCCTGACACCGTCCCCGGCGTAGGCCATCTGGACCTGGCCATCGTGATCGACACCGCCTGGCCGAAACTCGCCGCAGAGGTCGCCAACTTCGTCGACTACCAGCGCCTGCGCCATCTGGAGGCCGAACGCCAGGGCCGCAGCGACGATGCGATCGCCTTCAACCGCAGCAGCTGGCTGGAGCTGCGTGAGATCGAAGCCCGGCTGCATGAGCACCAGCGCAGGGTCCGCGAAGGCAGCTATGCACCTGAACCGTTTACCTACTTCCGCGTCCATTGACCGCAGCGCCGCCGGGCCCCAGCCAGTACCACCGCGCTCATGCTGGGCCCCCGCCAGACGGGCGTTGCTGGTACTACCGCCAGCGTCGGCACAATGCTGGCGGGCTGCAGGCAGGGGCCAAGTGCCGGGCCGGCGAGCGTGGTGGGGCATGTCAAGCCTTGCCCCACCCCGCCCCCGTCGCTACCCTGCATCGGCATAACTCTGGCCCCGCATGTCTACTTCTCCCCGTTTCGTCCATCTCCACGTCCACACCGAATTCTCGATGGTGGACTCCACCATCCGCGTGCCCGCCAAACCGGATCAGGCTGATCCGAAGAAGGCCAAGCAACCCAACCTGCTCAGCCGCTCGGTCGAGATGAGGGCGCCTGCGTTGGCGGTCACCGACCTGAACAACCTGTTCGCGCTGGTGAAGTTCTACAAGGCCGCCGAAGGCGTGGGCATCAAGCCCATCGCCGGTGCCGACCTGCTCATTGCC
The DNA here is from genome assembly GCF_001431465.1 of Stenotrophomonas terrae. GTDB lineage: Bacteria > Pseudomonadota > Gammaproteobacteria > Xanthomonadales > Xanthomonadaceae > Stenotrophomonas > Stenotrophomonas terrae. The sequence goes on from NZ_LDJJ01000031.1 coordinate 80,205, forward strand.
GAGGATGGCCAGGACCCCTGGCGCATGACCTTGCTGTGCCGTGACCGCGAGGGCTATCTGAGCCTGTCGCGGCTGCTGACCCGCGCCTGGATGGAAGGCCACCGCAATGAAGGCGGCGTCGCCGTGCATCCGCAGTGGCTCAAGGACGGCTGCAAGAACCTGTTTGCCCTGGCCGGCCGTCACAGCCTGGCCGGGCGTCTGGCCAGCGAAGGCCGCCATGATCTGGCCGAGCAGCAGCTCGCCGACTGGCAACGCGTATTCGGCGATGGCCTGCATCTGGAACTGACCCGTACCGGCCGCGAGGGCGAAGAAGCCTTCAACCAGTTCGCGTTGATGGCTGCAGGCCAACGTGGCTTGCCGGTGATTGCCAGCAACGACGTCCGCTTCCTGTCGCCCAATGATTTCGAGGCGCACGAAGCGCGCGTCTGTATTTCCACCGGCCGCGTCCTCGACGACCCCAAGCGACCGCGCGAGTACAGCCGCGAGCAATACCTGAAAACGCCGGAACAGATGTGCGAGCTGTTCGCCGACATCCCCGACGCGATCGACAACACGCTGGCGTTGGCCGAGCGCTGCAACGTCGAGATGCGGCTGGGCACCTACTTCCTGCCCAACTACCCGGTACCCGACGACCAGACCCTGGACACCTGGATCCAGAAGATCTCGCGCGACGGTCTGGAAGAGCGCCTGCAGGTACACCCGCTGGCTGCCGGCATGAGCCGCGAGGATTACAACGCGCGGTTGGAGTTCGAGCTCAACACCATCATCAAGATGGGCTTCCCCGGCTACTTCCTGATCGTTGCCGACTTCATCCAGTGGGGCAAGAACCAGGGCATCCCGATCGGCCCCGGCCGTGGTTCCGGTGCCGGCTCGCTGGTGGCCTGGGCGCTGAAGATCACCGATCTGGACCCGCTGCCCTACAACCTGCTGTTCGAGCGCTTCCTCAACCCCGAACGCGTGTCGATGCCCGACTTCGACATCGACTTCTGCATGGATCGCCGCGACGAGGTGATCGACTACGTCGCGCGCAAGTACGGCCGCGAGCGCGTCAGCCAGATCATCACCTACGGCACCATGGCGGCCAAGGCAGTGGTGCGCGATACCGGCCGCGTGCTGGGCTTCCCGTACGGCCTGGTCGATGGCGTTTCCAAGCTGATTCCCAACATCCTGGGCATCCACCTGAAGGATGCACTGGGCAAGGGCAAGGAAGGCGCGAATTCGGAAATGGCCTCGGCCGAGCTGATCCAGCGCTACGAATCCGAAGACGACGTCCGCGACCTGATCGACCTGGCCCTGCAGCTGGAAGACCTGACCCGCAACGCCGGCAAGCATGCCGGTGGCGTGGTGATCGGGCCGGAGCCGCTGAGCGAGTTCTGCCCGCTGTACGCCGAACATGACGAAGGCGGCATCGGCAGGAATCCGGTTACCCAGTTCGACAAGAACGACGTCGAAGAAGTCGGTCTGGTGAAGTTCGACTTCCTCGGCCTGCGCACGCTGACCATCATTGATTGGGCGGTGAAGGCGATCAACAAGCGCCACGAGCGCGCCGGCATTCCACCGGTCGATATCGCCCATATCCCGCTCGACGATGCACCCACCTACAAGGACATCTTCGCCAACGGCAATACCGGCGCGGTGTTCCAGTTCGAATCCTCGGGCATGCGCCGCCTGCTGAAGGACGCGCGCCCTGACCGCTTCGAAGACCTGATCGCGCTGGTGTCGTTGTACCGCCCCGGCCCGATGGACCTGATTCCCTCCTTCAACGCGCGTAAGCACGGCCAGGAAGAAATCATCTACCCCGATCCGCGTACCGAAGCCATCCTGAAAGACACCTACGGCATCATGGTGTACCAGGAGCAGGTGATGCAGATGGCGCAGATCGTCGGCAACTACTCGCTGGGCGGCGCCGATCTGTTGCGCCGCGCGATGGGTAAAAAAGTGCCGGCTGAAATGGCCAAGCACCGCGAGATCTTCCGCGAAGGTGCAGCCACCGGCGGCGTTGATGGCCCCAAGGCCGACGAAATCTTCGACTTGATGGAGAAGTTCGCCGGCTACGGCTTCAACAAGTCGCATGCTGCGGCCTACGCACTGGTCAGTTACCAGACCGCCTGGCTCAAGCGTCACTACCCGGCCGAGTTCATGGCCGCAACGCTGTCCTCGGACATGGACAACACCGACAAGGTGGTCGGCTTCCTGGCCGAGGTGAAGAACCTTGGCCTGACCGTGCTGCCGCCGCGCGTCAACGACTCGGCCTATATGTTCGAGGCGGCCAACGCCGACACCATCCGCTACGGCCTGGGTGCGATCAAGGGCGTCGGCCAGGGCGCGTGCGAAGCCGTGGTCGAACAGCGCGAGCGCGGCGGCGAATATGCCTCATTGTTGGATTTCTGCGCGCGCGTGGAATCGGGCAAGCTCAACCGGCGCACGCTGGAAGCGATGATCAACTGCGGCGCATTCGATGGCGTCGGCAAGAACCGCGCGACGCTGGCGCTGCAGCTGCCGGAAGTGATCAAGGCCACCGAGCAGATGGCCCGCGAGAAGGCCTCCGGGCAGAACTCGTTGTTTGGCGCACCGGACCCGGTCACCACCGCCAGCCAGCTCGACCTGCCCGAAAGCAAGGAATGGCCGCTGGCACAGCTGCTCAACGGCGAGCGCGAAACACTGGGCTTCTATCTCAGCGGCCACCCGTTCGACCCGTATGCCGATGACGTCAAGGAACTGGTCGGCACCGACCTGGGCGGCCTGGACAAGCTGATTGCACCAGCCTTCCCCTCCAAGGACGGCGAGAAGCGTGCCTGGCGCCAGGAATCCCCGGTGATCCTGGCCGGCATGGTCATTGGTGTACGCCGCAAGGGTGACAGCCAGGTATTCGTGACCCTGGAAGACGGCAAAGGCCGGGTGGAATGCAGTGCGTTCTCCGATGGCCTGGCCGAATTCGGCCATCTGATGACCAAGGACCGCATCCTGGTGGTCAAGGGCGGCCTGCGCGAGGACGAGTTCAATGGCGGCTATGCCCTGCGCATGCGCCAGTGCTGGGACTACGAGCAGCTCTGCGCCGACCACGCCCTGCGCCTGTCGATGCGCGTCGACGGCCGTGGCGGCCCGGCCTGGCAGCGTATCGATGCCCTGCTGGCTGCCCATCGCCCCGGCCGCACGCCGTTGCGGCTGGACCTGCTGCTCAACGGCAAGCCCGGCAGCATTGCCGGCATGCTGGATCTGGGCAGCAGCGGCTCGGTGCGGGTCACGCCCAAGCTGCTGGACGCCCTGCGTGAAGACCCGGCCGTACGCCGGGTCAAGGTCAAGTACAGCCCGCCCTGGGCCAATTGATTGTCCGGACGGACGCGTACGGGTTGATACGGCGCGTTCGGCTACACTTCCCCCCTTTCATTGCTGACGGTTTCCGATGAATCCGAACTACCTCGATTTCGAGCAACCCATCGCCGATCTGGAATCCAAGATCAAGGACCTGCGCAATGCCAGCGCCGGCCCGGCGGTCAATGTCGATGCTGAGGTCAAGGCGCTGGAAGACAAGCTGCGCCTGCGTACTGCCCAGATCTTCCGCAACCTGTCTTCCTGGCAGGTGCTGCAGGTGGCCCGCCACCCATCGCGCCCCTACCCGCTCGACTACATCCGCATCTTCTGCGACGAGTTCCAGGAACTGGCAGGCGACCGCGCCTTCTCCGACGACAAGGCCATTGTTGGCGGCCTGGCCCGTATCGGCGGCCGCTCGGTGATGCTGATCGGCCACCAGAAAGGCCGCGACACCAAGGAAAAGGTCCGCCGCAACTTCGGCATGCCCAAGCCCGAGGGTTACCGCAAGGCGCTGCGCCTGATGAAGATGGCCGAGCGCTTCGGCCTGCCGGTGCTGACCCTGATCGACACCGCCGGCGCCTGGCCGGGCATCGATGCCGAAGAGCGCGGCCAGTCCGAAGCCATTGCCCGCAACCTGATGGAAATGGCCGAGCTGAAGGTGCCGGTGATCTGCACCGTGATCGGCGAAGGCGGCTCTGGCGGCGCGCTGGCGCTGGGTGTGGGCGACCGTACCCTGATGCTGGAATACAGCGTCTACTCGACCATCAGCCCGGAAGGCTGCGCCTCCATCCTGTGGAAGGACGCCGGCAAGGCCAAGGATGCCGCCGAACAGCTGGGCATGACCGCCCCGCGCCTGAAGAGCCTGGGCCTGATCGACAAGGTGATCCGCGAGCCGATCGGCGGCGCCCACCGCAACCCGACGCAGATGGGCAAGCGCCTGAAGGCCGTGCTGCTCAACGAGCTGGACGCGCTGGACAAGCTGTCGGTCGAGGAACTGCTGGCACGGCGTTATACCCGCCTGCGCAGCTACGGTGCCTACGAAGCGGCCTGAGCCGCTTCCACATCCGGGACACAGGGATGAGTCCGATCATTCTGCTTTCATTGGTGCTGCAGGTTGCCTGCTGCGTACACGTCGTACGCACCGGGCGACCGCTGTACTGGGTTTTCATCCTGCTGGTCTTTTCGTACCTGGCGGTGCTGATCTACGTGATCGCCGAGGTACTGCCTGAGCTGCGCAACAACCCGACCGCGCGTCGCGGCCTGCGCCAGGTCCGCGACCAGATCGACCCGCAGCGCAGCAAGCGCCAAGCGGGCCAGCAACTGCGCGCATCCGATACCGCCGACAACCGCCGGCGCCTGGCCCAGGAACACCTGGACCGTGGCGAGTACGCCGAGGCCGCGGCTTTGTACGAAGGCGCACTGCGTGGCCTGTACAGCGAAGACCCCGACCTGATGCTGGGCCTGGCCAAGGCCCAGTACGGCCTGCAGCAACCGGCACAGGCACGCAGGACGCTGGAAGCGCTGATCGCCGCCAATCCCAATTTCCGCTCGCACGACGGCCACCTGCTGTATGCACGCACAGTGGAAGACAGCGCCGACATCCCCGCTGCCCTGCATGAGTACGAAGCACTGATCGGTGGCTACCCGGGCGAAGAAGCGCGCCTGCGCTATGCCCTGTTGCTCAAACGCGCCGGGCGCGACGATGAGGCTGCCAAGCAGCTGCAGAACATCCTCGACCGTGCCGAAACCTCACCGCGCTATTACCAGCAGGCGCAACGCGTCTGGATCGACGCCGCGCGCAAGGAACTACGGCAGCTGGCGCCGGTAGGCTGAGCGCAGGACCGTGGCTTTTGTAGGAGCGGCGTAAGCCGCGAAGCTAGTCCTGCTGAAGCCCTTGGCACCTGTGCCATCTGATGATGTAGTGGCTTCGCGGCTTGCGCCGCTCCTACAAACGCAGCCGGCGTCTGCGCACGGACATCGGATTGTGGCGACGCGATGCGCAAATGGGCTGAGTCTTCTACCTTCCATCTCCGGCGAGGCCAAGCAGCATGATCACGAGCCTGAAAGTCCTGTTGATCGCCATCAGCGTGCTCGCCAGCATGTACCTGATCGCCTGCGCCCTGCTCGCCTTCAATGCCCGAAGCATGCTCTACCACCCGGCCCCGCGCAGTGCCGATGTACCGCACTGGACCATGCCGCGCGGCGATGCCGACATCATCGTCTCCAGCAACAAACAGCACAGCACACAGCTCATCCTGTATTTCGGCGGCAATGCCGAAGATGTTTCGCAGGCGCTGGCGATGCTGCAGCAGACCTTCCCTGCAGCCGCCATCCACGCCATGCACTACCGCGGTTATGGCGGCAGCAGCGGTTCACCGACCGAAGCCACGCTTATTGGCGATGCCTTGGCGCTGTATGACAGCACCAGCAACGGCCAAGCCCAGGACATCATCGTGGTTGGCCGCAGCCTCGGCTCGGGCGTCGCCGTGCAACTCGCGGCTGCGCGGTCGGTTCAGCGCCTGGTCTTGATCACGCCTTACGACAGCATTGGTGGATTGGCTGCACGCATGTTCCCGGCATTTCCGGTACGCCTGCTGCTACGCGATCACTACGATTCATGGCGTCACGCCGCACGGATCAGCGCGCCCACCACCTTGATCATCGCCGGCAGGGATGAGGTGATTCCGAATGCGAGTTCGTTGCGGTTGCTACGCGAATTCCGGCCCGGCGTGGCGCAGGCCGTGACCATCAACGATGCTGATCACAATGATGTGTTTGCCTATCCGCAGTTCGCGGAGGCGTTGCGGGGAAACTAAGGGGCACAAGCTCAACCCCTCCCCAACCCTCCCCTTGGCTACGCCAAAGGGAGGGGGCAGAGCTCAAGCCCTCCCTTTGGCGCAGCCAAGGGGAGGGTTGGGAGGGGTGCCTTTGATCTGCACACCAACCAAAAAACTCAGAACGGCTTGGCCAGCACCAAATAGACAATCGCAATGAACAGCACCAGCGGCAGCTCATTGAACCAGCGCAACGCGCCCGAAGACGGCAAGGCCTTGCCCTTGATCGTGCCCTTCAGCCAACGGCCGGTGAAGGTGAAATACACCAGCAGCAACACCACCAGGCCCAGCTTGGCATGCAGCCAACCGGCGGCCCCTGGCGCCACCATGGTCGGAAACTCCGGCAGCACCTTGTAGCCCAGCCACAGCACCAGCCCCAGAATGAAGGCAATGCCGAACATCACGTGGCCAAAGCGATACAGGCGCTTGCCCATCAACTGCAGCCGCTCCACCACCGCCGGCTGGCCTGCGGCCTCGGCAATGTTGACCAGGATCCGCGGCAGGTAGAACACCGCCGCCATCCACGCCACCACAAAAACAAGGTGGAAGGTCTTTACCCAAAAGTACGACTGCATGCGCTGGCTCCATCGGCGGCGTAGGATGAGCGCCATTTTCGCCCATCCGCACAAGACACGCACATGCAGGACAAGCAGTATGACGCCGACTACTTCCAACGCTGGTACCGCCGCGACGATATCGGCGGCCCGGCGCGGCTGGCGCGCAAGGTGCAATTGGCCGTGGCCGCGGCCGAGTATTACCTGGAACGGCCGATCCGCAGCGTGCTCGACATCGGCGCCGGCGAAGCCGCCTGGCGCGCGCCACTGCTGAAGCTGCGCCCCAAGCTGCAGTACATGGGCTTTGACAGCAGCGAGTACGCGGTGCGCCGCTATGGCCGTACCCGCAACCTGCACCTTGCCAGGTTCGGCGACTTCCAATGGCTGCGGCCCTGCGCACCGGTGGACCTGCTGGTCTGCTCGGACGTGATCCATTACGTGCCGAACCGCGAGCTGCGCCAAGGCCTGCCCGGCCTGGCCGAGCTCTGCAGCGGGGTCGCCTTCCTGGAGCTGTTCACTGCCGAGGACGAGTTCCATGGCGACCATGAAGGCTTCCAGCAGCGCCCGGCCCGTTGGTACAGGCGGCAGCTGCGTGAAGTGGGCTTCCGCGCGGTCGGCTCGCATTGCTGGCTGGCGCCGGCATTCAGCGAAGACATCGCCGCCCTGGAAAGCTCCGACTAAAGGCCGATACCTGCTTAACGCCCGCTCTGCGATAGTGCGCTATGCTGCACAGCATCATATGACTGTACATATTGGGAAATCATGCTTTATCAACTGCATGAATTGACCCGCAACCTGCTCGCGCCCTGGGTTCACCAGGCGCAGGCCAATGCGGCGTTCTTCAATAATTCGGGCCACTGGTGGTCGTCGATGCCCGGCGCGGATCGCTTCGCGGCGATGAACGAGCTGTTCCATCGGCTTGGCAAGGATTATGAGAAGCCCGAATGGGGCATCCACGAGCTGGAGCTTGATGGCGAAATCGTGCCCATCGCCCAGCTCACCGAGGTCGAGAAGCCGTTCTGCAAGCTGCTGCGCTTCAAGCGCCACAGCAACGAAACCTCCAAGGTTGAAGCCCTGCTGGCACAGCCCATCGTGCTGGTGGTGGCGCCGCTGTCCGGTCACCATGCCACCTTGCTGCGCGACACCGTGCGCACCCTGCTGCGCGACCATCGTGTCTACGTCACCGACTGGGTCGATGCGCGCATGGTGCCGGTGGAACAGGGCGAGTTCGGCCTGGACGACTACATCGAGTACGTGCAGGAATTCATCCGCCACCTCGGCGCCGACAATGTGCACGTGGTCAGCGTCTGCCAGCCCACCGTGCCGGTGCTGGCCGCGGTGTCGCTGATGGCCAGGCGTGGCGAAGCCACGCCGCGCTCGCTGGTGATGATGGGTGGCCCGATCGATGCCCGTTGCAGCCCCACCGCGGTCAACAACCTGGCCACGCGCAATCCGATGTCGTGGTTCGAGAACAACGTCATCCACACCATCCCGGCGCCGTATCCGGGCCAGGGCCGCCGCGTCTATCCAGGCTTCCTGCAGCACGCCGGTTTCATGTCGATGAACCCCAGCCGCCACCTGATGTCGCACTGGGATTTCTACACCGACCTGGTCAAGGGCGACCTGGACGATGCCAATGCGCATCGCCGCTTCTACGACGAATACAACGCCGTGCTGGACATGCCGGCGCAGTTCTACCTGGACACCATCCGCGTGGTGTTCCAGGAATTCCTGCTGCCGCGTGGCGAGTGGTATGTGCGCGGTGAGCACGTCGATCCCTCCGCGATCCGCGATACTGCCCTGCTGAGCATCGAAGGCGAGCTGGACGATATCGCCGGCCTCGGCCAGACCGAAGCCGCACAGGCACTGTGCACCGGCATCCCGGCCTCGCGCCGCGACCACTTCATCGTTGAAGGTGCCGGCCACTACGGCATTTTCAGCGGCCGCCGCTGGCGCGAAGTGGTGTACCCGAAGATGCGCGACTTCTTCAGCGCCCAGTCCGCGCAGCCCGCGGCAAAGAAGCCGAAGAAAGCCAGCAGCAACGTCACCCCGCTGCGCCGCCGCGCGCAGCGCTGAGATGCAATCTCCAAGGCCCCGGCACAAACCGGGGCCTTCTGCTTTCAGGAAACCGCCTTCAACCCCACAACCCCGACCACGATCACTGCAAGGCTCAGCAATCGCGGGGTACTGCGCGACTCGCCAAAGAACAACATGTTCACCAGCACCGCCGCAGCCGTTCCCAGGCCAATCCACACGGCATAGGCAATGCTCAGCTGGATGTAACGGAACGACTGGTACAGCAGCACAAACGACGCGCCAAACCCGCCGAAGAACAAGCTCGCATTCAACAGACTCTTGCGCCCGCTGTAGCGCTTCAGGCCAATCACGCCCACCGTTTCCATCAAGGCAGCGGCAATCACCAGAAACCAGCCCATATCAGCCCCCCTGCCCATTTGCATCAGGCTCGGCAGCAGCCTTGCCATCGGCCAGTTTGAGCGCGATCACGCCGGCCACCAGCACGGCCATGAACACGCCCTTGGCCAGACTGAAGCTGCCATCGAACAGAAAGATATCCATCAACGCCGTGCCTACCGTCCCAATGGCAGCAAACACCGCGTACACCGTGCCGGTCGGCAGCGATTCGCAGGCCTTGGCCAACCAATGGAAGTCCACCACGATCACCGCGATGATCGGTATCCAATGCCACCACGTGGCTGCCACATTGAAGCCATACACCCAGACCAGCTCGAACAGACAGGTCAGGGCCACATAGAACCAGCCTTTACCGGCCATGGTGTTCTCCACTAAATAAACCAGCCCCAGCATAACGCGAGGTAGTGCCGAGCCATGCTCGGCAGGGGCTTTACCAGCGTAGTGCCGAGCCATGCTCGGCAGGGGCTTTACCAGCGTAGTGCCGAGCCATGCTCGGCAGGGGCTTTACCGGGAAGGGCCTCTGCCGAGCATGGCTCGGCACTACAAAAGAAGAGAGCGCCGCTGGCGCCCTCTTCTGCATTCACTCACGACGGCTGGCTTACAACCGCACCAGCAGATGCTTGGCCATCGCACCGTGCAATTTGCCGATACCGTGCGCCAGATGCAGGGTGCCGAACAGCAGCAACACGCCTACACCCATCGACACCGGCCACCACCAGAACGAACTGCCAACATTGACGCCGTCGATCCATATCCCAACCGGCAAATTGGTCAGCAATGCCACCAGCGGTGCGAACACCAGCGCCAACGACGTCGACAACAAGGTCGTTGCCAGGGTGAAGTACAGAATGCCCAGCGGCAGCATCAGCACGAAGTACAGCATCGTCAGCCAGGTGCGCCCATCCGAGAACATCGCACCGATGCGCTGCAGCCAACCCTGGCTCCGGTCCGTATAGGCCGGCCGGCGCGGCATGCGCACGCCCAGCATGGTTTCGATGATGCGTCCTTCAACCAGCGACAACACCCGCACCGAACCCAGGAACAACAGCAGGATCGGAATGCCGATGATCAGGATCAGCAGTGATACCGACAATGACAAGCCGGTCACCACCCAGGTGAAGAAGAACGTGCCGGTGGCGAGCGACAACAGCATGTAGAACAGCGCGCCGTAGGTATGCGGGTCCATCGCCACACCGAAGAACCGCGCCACCAGCGAGCGCGGCGCAGGTTCGCGAACCGGCGCAACGGCAATGGGCTCGACAGACGCGTCAGCAGACTGTGCTGCCGCCGCTGCAAGCGCAGGAACCGGCCGCGTTGCAGGCCGTGGCGTGCGCAAGGCACGGTTCACCGTCACTTCGGTCTCGCGGTAGATCTCCGCAACTTCCTCTGGTGCACCGTAGCTGCCGGCGACCCCGGCAATCACTTCGGCCTCGCCCTTGCCCGGCTGCTCGGCCAGCTCCGAGCGCAGGTATTCCTCGGCGTCGTACAGCGCATCCTGGATCATTGCCGGGTCCGCGCCGGCCAGGGCGGCACGCAGTTGCTCCAGGTACTCGGGGATGGTCGTGGGCAGCGGTCGCGCGTTGTATTCGGTATTCATCATTTGATTCCTTCCAGTACCGACTCGACCGAGTCGCGGGTGGCATTCCAGGCAGCGATCCATTGCCGCAGCGCGGCGCGACCGTCGTCATTGATGCGGTAGTAGCGCCGCGGTGGCCCCGCCACCGATGGCTCCACATGACTTTCCAGCAGGCCAGCACCCTCCAGGTTGCGCAATACCGGGTACAGCGCGCTCTGCTTGCCGCTCAGCACCCCATCGCCGACCCGCTCCAGCTCCTTGGCGATCAGATAGCCGTAAAGCGGCTCCGGGGCCTTGGCCAACACCGCCAGCAACGCCAGCGACACCGTGCCTGTGCTCAATTCCTTCTGGAACTTGCGCAGATGCGCATCCAATTCAGTCATGGCCCTCACTCCTGCCAACTAGCCTGAAGCAAACACTAGTATTTAGTTCGCTATAGCGAATGTGCCGGTAGTCACCCCCACCGCCGTCACGGCGCTGGCCGGCACGCCGCGCAATCGCGCAGAATCGGGCCACACCCAACTGGAATGCGCCCGATGACGCTACGCCCTTGCCTGCTCGCGCTGGCCCTGTCGCTGTCCCCGCTGCCGCTGCTGGCCGCTGACGCCCCCGCCAAGTACCGAAACGCGCAGGAGATCATCGACGCCGCGCCGACCAGCGACTGGCACAGCCCGGCCGCGGAAAACACTCTCTACATGGATCTGGAAGGCGGCCGCGTCATCATCGAACTGGCGCCACAGTTCGCACCCGAACATGCCGGCAACATCCGCACCCTGGCCAAGGGGCACTTCTGGGATGGCCTGAGCATCTACCGCTCGCAAGACAACTTCGTGGTCCAGTTCGGCGATGCCGATGCCGACGATGCCGCCAAGGCCAAGTCGATGGGCAGCGCCAAGACCCATCTGCCGGCGGAATTCCAGCGCCCTGCTGCGGGGCTGGATTTCACCGCCCTGCCCGACCGCGACGGCTGGGCGGCCAAGACCGGTTTTGTCGGCGACTTCGCCGTTGGCAGTGATGGCCAGAACGCCTGGTTGGCGCATTGCTACGGCGCTGTCGGCGCCGGCCGCAACAATGATGAAGACAGCAGCCTGGGCGCGGAACTCTATGTGGTCACCGGCCAGTCGCCGCGCCAACTGGACCGCAACATCACCCTGGTTGGCCGCGTGCTCAAGGGCATGGAACTGCTCAGCTCGATCAAGCGCGGTCCTGACCCGATGGGTTTCTATGAGGACGCCGCACAGCGCACGCCGATCAAGGCGATCACCTTGGCCAGCGAGTTGCCGGAAGCACAGCGGGTAAATCTGCAGGTGCTGCGTACCGATTCGAAGACCTTCGCCGATGCGGTGGAAGCACGCCGCAATCGCGTCGACGGTTTCTACAAGCGCGCGGCTGGCCATATCGATCTGTGCAACATCCCGCTGCCGGTGCGGATCATCGAGTAAGCCGGCCACCGCACCGTAGTGCCGAGCCATGCTCGGCAGGGGCTTGCCCGGTACAGCCCCTTGCCGAGCATGGCTCGGCGCTACGGTTGGGTTGGTTGGTAAAGCCCCTTGCCGAGCATGGCTCGGCACTACGACTGCTTGGCTTGACGTGGCTGGATATTCGTGCAATTAATTAATTAACGAATTAGTTAATTTATTGACCATGCCTGCCGACCAGATATTTGAAGCCTTGGCCTCGCGCCCACGCCGGGAGATCCTGGCCTATCTGTCGGCGCAGGAACTCACCGCCGGAGAGATCGGTCAGCGCTTTGCAATGAGTGCACCGGCCATCTCCCGCCATCTGTCCGTTCTTGCCGCCGCCGGCCTGGTCATCAGCGAACGTCGCGGCCAGTTCGTTTTCTATCGGCTGACCCCTGACAACCTGGTCAATACCTTGAGCCGCTTCGCCTTCGAGGTTTGTCCAACGGCCGGCCCGCTGCAGCGCGAATCCCGCAGCAACGCCAAGCGCAAGACCAAGCCCGCTACCTGAGCACACCGAGGCCCCGCATGGACCGCAGTCGCAGCCGCCGTGAACGCAGTTTCCCCCATGCATCAATCACCACCGGCGATGGGCGCCGCGCAGTGGAAGTCACCCTGCTGACGCAACTGGGCGTCGGCGCCGGTGATTCCCTGGCACTCAGTGCCGGGGCATTGCAGGCCAGCCACCCGCACTTCAATGATGCGCTGGATGAGCCATCCGCACGCTTGTCCGCACCTGACCTGGACGCAGGCGACCCTGCCGCGCTGTATACGTTTTCCGTCGGTGGCAACGGCCATCCCTTCCACCGGCATGCGGCACCGCGCCTGTTCACCGCCATCAGCGGCAGCGGTGGCGCACGTCTGCGCTTCATCGCCGCCGATGTACGCCTGGGCAGCACCGAAGAAGCTCTCGCCGGCCTGCAACAGGTCGAGCTCCCTGCCGATTGCCTGTTCACCGTGCGCATGGCCGCCAATACCTGGCATCAGTTCCAGCCACTGCACGGTAATGGCAAGCACCCGGCGCTGTTCGCGGTTTCCTGTCACCCCGACGAAACCGCCGGTGCGCTGGATGCGGACTTGCATGCGCAGGTCATGCGCGGCGATGCCGATCTGGCCAGCCTGACCGAACTGATGCCTGACGCCTTGCTGCACACATTGCAGCACGCCACCTCGCACAGCCCGTCAGTGCCCACCCACGTGCTTGGCTTCGATCCACTTCCGCCCCATGCCTGGGCAGCTGCAGCCTGCACGCAGCTTCGCCACCACGTTGGCCGTCTGCGCCAGGCGCTGCTACAGCGCCTCCCACGTTCCGGCAGTGCCCACCACGGACTGCCGCCGCTGCAGGTGCACAGCACGCACGCACTGGCGGACGATTCACTGCTGGCCGCGCAGCTGACACACCACCATCACCAGGACTGTGTGCAACTGCAGGTCGATCAGCGCTGGCTCCCCGCCATCGGTACCGAGCAGTTGCTGGTACTGCTGCTGACAGCCTTCATCAACCAACCCGCCAGCAGCATCAGCGGCCTGATGCGTCTGCGTAACCTGCTGGCACGTCCACTGCGGCTGCGTACATCGCCGCTGGGTTGCCCGGTTTCATCGCTACTGAACGACACGCCTGGGCAACGCTATGCACAGCGCTTCCCGGTATTGACCAGCGCCGGCAGTGCAGACGTGCAGCAGGTATTGCTGGGGGCCGATGACCGCCACCTGCAGTTCCGCTCCTGTGTAGCGGTGCGCCGCCAGCACGACCAGATCGTTTTCAGCCTGTCCACACGCGTGCGCTGCCACAATCCATTCGGCCACCTGTACATGGCAGTCGTCGACCCCATGCATCGCCATTTCATCGCGCCCAAGATGCTGACCACCGCAGTTGCGCAGGTGCTGGAAGATGCGCTGGCAGCCCGCTACAACACCACCACCGCGGTGGTACCGGGCTAGCTATCGGCCCGCATCTTCAAACCGCCATCGTTCAGGCAATGGGACAATGAGGGCAATAAACGGCAACTACCGCCACCGGCGATCTGCAGTTACTTTGATGGCTCATTGCACAGGAATTCGCCATGGCCCAGGTCACCATTGAGTCAACCGCCGACAACTACGCCCATCGCATCAGCAACGGACTGCATACGCTGCTGGCCGACGAGCCGCCGCGTCTGGGCGGCAAGGACGCGGGCATGGCACCGTTCGACCTGTACCTCGCATCGCTGGCCGCATGTACCGCCATTACCCTGCGCATGTATGCAGAGAAAAAAGGCTGGGACCTGGGTCAATTCAACGCCGAGCTTACATCCAGCCGCGATGAAGCCGGTAAGCTGCAGGTGCATCGCATTCTTTCCGCTACCGGCGCGCTGAGCAGCGAACAATGGGAGCGGCTATTGGATGTTGCCAGCCGTACACCGGTCACCAAGGTGATGAGCGAAGGTGCAGTCATCACCAGCGAACACCGCCCTCTGAAGAGTTGAGACGCCATGTTTACAATTGTTTTGCTGTGGGACGCAAAGAACGCCGAAGTAACGCAATGGGAAGAAACGCCCGCCCTGATCACCTGGAAAGACAGGGAACTGTCCCTGCGTGCAGGCCCGCGCGAGCGCGTGGATGCAGACGGCAACAGCAGCCAGGTGGCGGTCTACCTGCCCGATGAACTGAACGAAGAAGAATTCCAGGAACTGTTTGCGCTGCACGAAAAGCATATCCCCGAGCTGCATCTGCACGGCTGATGCAGGCCTTTGTGGGAGCGGCGTCAGCCGCAAAGCTGACACCGTTTCAGGTCATCGGCTTCGCGGCTGACGCTGCTCCCACAAAGCCGAGGATTACTTCTTCTTGCGACGACGCCACCACAAGCGCAGCAACCACGCCAGCACGCCGCCGACCAGCAGCACTGGCAGCAAGCCGGCGGCAATGCGGATCACATACGCCAGGCTGGTGCTGAAGATCTCACCGAAGTCGCCGAACGCCTGACCGATCTCGCTGCGGTTGCGCTGGCTGTTGGTGGATTCGATGTTGATGGTGACCAGCTGCGTATCGATGCGCCGGTGCTGCTGGGCGGCATCGCGATTGGCCTGCTGCAAGCCGGCTTCAATCTCCGACAGCCGCTGCGAAATGGTCAACAAATCAGCCACGGCCAGATCGCGCCGCTGCTGGTACTCGATCAGCCGCGCGTGCTCGGCCTTGAGCCGGTCCTGCATCAGCTGGGTATCGGCAACCTGCTGGGCCAGATCCTCTGCCTCGGTATTGCGCGTGGTCACCTCGCCCTTGTCACTGGCCAGCGCGATCAGCGGTTCTACACCCTTGGGCGCGACGCGCACCTTGATCAGCCCGCTTGGCGTATCGCCCCCCTGCTGGGACACATTGAGCACCGCACAGTCACCGTACTTCGCGCTCTGGCAGGCATCGGTCACGGCTTTCACTCTCGGCGCGATGTCCTTGCCCGGCAGTTGCAGCTGCACAGTGTGCTCGTAGGCCAGGAAGGCGCCCTCCGGCGACTGCACCGCGTCGGCGGCAACCGCCGCGCTTTCGGCCGACATCTCATGCTTGGCGCAGCCTGTCAGCGCCAACAGCGCGCCCAGTGCCAAGGCCAAGGTACTTCCGTGCAATTGCTTCATGCTTCCCTGTTTCCGGAATGGGGTGGCGGCAGCATAACGACATGGCTGAATACGAAGGCTAAAAATTTGTGCAGGGCTCCGTCGCCCGGGTAAGCGCAGCGCACCCGGGGAGCTGGCCCGGTACAGGAGGCATGGCCCCGGGTGCGCTGCGCTTACCCGGGCTACACGTATT
>NZ_LDJJ01000032.1 GCF_001431465.1 Stenotrophomonas terrae
CTCTTTCCCGGTAATGCCCAAAAGCTTCCCCTCACCCCAACCCCTCTCCCGCGAGCGGGAGGGGGGCCTGTAGTGCCGAGCCATGCTCGGCAGAGGCTTTCCCGGTAATGCCCAAAAGCTTCCCCTCACCCCAAAAAAGAACGGGCCCCAAAGGGCCCGTTCTCCAAAACAAAAACCCAACGCTTTAAGCGCCGTGCGCAGCCAGCTGGCCCAAGCGCTGCACCGCAACCGAAACGGTCGGGTAATCCAGCGTCTTCTGCTCGGCCAGTTCGGCCAGCATCGCCAGCGTGAAGCGCAGGCCGCTGTCATCACGGCCCAACCACGCAGCCACCTTGGCCTCGGCGGTCGCGCCCTTCATCGACAGCACCTGGCCGGCCAATGCGCGCTGATGTGCAGCCAGCTCGTCGCGCAGCACGCCGCGGGCAACCGCATGCCAACGGCCATTGACCTCCAGCGCGTCGATCTGCTCGAACAGCCACGGCATCTGCAGGGCTTCGCCCAGGCGGAAGTGGACCTTGGATACGTCCACCGGCTTGAGCTTGCGCGGACGCGCCAGTTCAATGATGTCGAACGCCGGCTCCAGGAACTGCAGCTCGGACAACTGCTGTGCCAATGCTGCCGGCAAGCCCTTCTCCTTCCATGCCACAACGCTGGCCTCATAGGCCGGACGCTGCGAATCCGGCAGCACGCCGGAGGCGACACGGATGTCGTTGAACGGCCCCTGGTAACGGTCCACCGCGGCGGTGATGCCCGGCATCGCGCCCGGACGGGTCAGCAGCCAACGCACGAACGAACGCTGCAGCTTCCAGATCACTTCCAGTGCATCCACCTGCACCGCTTCCGGCAAGGTGCCGTCCAGGGCATCGATCTGCGTCCACAGCGCACGTGCGTCCAGCGTTTCGCGGCTGATGGTATAGGCCTTGGCGACCTCGGCCACGGTACGGCCGGTATCTTCCTGCATGCGCATCAGGAAGGTGGCGCCCATGCGGTTGATGGTCTGGTTGGTCACGGCCGTGGCGATGATTTCGCGCTTCAGGCGGTGACGCTCCATCGCATCGGCGTACTTCTTCTGCAGCGGCAGCGGGAAGTAGCGCAGCAGCTCCTTGGACAGGTACGGGTCTTCCGGAATATCGGATTCCAGCAGCTGCTGGAAGGCGACGATCTTGGAGTACGACAGCAGTACCGCCAGCTCCGGACGGGTCAGACCCTGGCCACGCAGCTTGCGTGCCGACAGCTCGGCGTCGGACGGCAGGAACTCGATCTGGCGATCCAGCAGACCCTGCTTCTCCAGCGTGCGGATGAAGTGCTGCTTGGAGCCCAGACGCTTGCTGCTCATCCGCTCCATCAGGCTCAGCGCCTGGTTCTGACGGTAGTTGTCCATCAGCACCAGCTCGCCGACTTCGTCGGTCATCGAGGCCAGCAGCTTGTTGCGCTGGTCGACGGTGAGCTTCTTGGCGCGCACCACGTCGTTGAGCAGGATCTTGATGTTGACTTCATGGTCGGAGGTATCCACACCGGCCGAGTTGTCGATGAAGTCGGTGTTGAGCAGCACACCTACCTGCGCCGCCTCGATGCGGCCCAGCTGGGTCATGCCCAGGTTGCCGCCCTCGCCCACGATCTTGCAGCGCAGCTCGCCGCCGTTGACGCGCAACGCATTGTTGGCGCGGTCGCCGACATCGGCATTGGTCTCGCTGGCCGACTTGACGTAGGTACCGATGCCGCCATTCCACAGCAGGTCAACCGGCGCCTTCAGCGCGGCGTTGATCAGGTCGGTCGGGTTCATCGCCTTGATGCCGGCGTCGATGCCCAGTGCTTCACGCACTTCCGGGGTAATCTCGATCGACTTGAGCGAACGCGGGTAAATGCCGCCGCCCTTGCTGATCAGCTTGCTGTCGTAATCGGCCCAGCTCGAACGCGGCACCTTGAACATGCGCGCGCGTTCCTTGAACGAGCTTGCAGCTACCGGGTTCGGGTCCAGGAAGATGTGGCGGTGGTCGAAGGCGCAGACCAGGCGGATCTTCTCGGACAGCAACATGCCGTTGCCGAACACGTCGCCGGACATGTCGCCGACACCGACCACGGTGAAGTCCTGCTTCTGGCAGTCACGGCCCAACGCACGGAAGTGGCGCTTGACCGACTCCCACGCACCACGCGCGGTGATGCCCATGCCCTTGTGGTCGTAACCAACCGAGCCGCCGGAAGCGAACGCGTCGTCCAGCCAGAAGCCGTGCGCACGGGCAATACCGTTGGCGGTATCGGAGAACGTGGCGGTGCCCTTGTCGGCAGCCACGACCAGGTACGGATCGTCCATGTCATGACGCACTACGCCCTGCGGCGGCACGATCTTGTTGTTGACGATGTTGTCGGTGATGTCGAGCAGGCCGTTGATGAAGCGCTTGTAGCAGGCCACGCCTTCGGCGAACCATGCATCACGATCCACCGCCGGGTCCGGCAGCTGCTTGGCGAAGAAACCGCCCTTGGAGCCAACCGGCACGATCACGGTGTTCTTCACCATCTGCGCCTTGACCAGGCCCAGCACCTCGGTGCGGAAGTCTTCGCGACGGTCCGACCAACGCAGGCCACCACGGGCCACCGGGCCGAAGCGCAGGTGGGTACCTTCAACGCGCGGGCCGCAAACGAAGATTTCGCGGTACGGACGCGGCTTGGGCAGGTCCGGCACCTTGGCGGCATCGAACTTGAAGCTGATGTAATCGGCCGGGCCGCCATCGGCACGCACGCCATCCTTGCGCACCATGTAATAGCTGGTACGTAGGGTGGCTTCGATCACGCCGATGAAGCTGCGCAGGATGCGGTCTTCGTCCAGGCTGGAGACGCCGTCGAGCAGCTTGACCAGCACTTCGTGGACCAGCGCCATGCGCGCTGCACGCTCACTCTTGCGCGCCTTGACCACGCCGTCGAGCAGCTTGAGGGTGGCGGCATCGTCACCGGCCAGCTGCTTGAACTGGGCCAGCTGTGCATCCAGCACCGCCTTGTCGGCCGACGGGGTCGGCTCGAAGCGGGCTTCGAACAGCTCCACGATCAGGCGTGCCAGCAGCGGATAACGGTTGAAGGTGCCTTCCACATAGGTCTGCGAGAACGGCACGCCGATCTGCAGCAGGTACTTGCAGTAGCCGCGCAGCATCGACACCTGGCGCCAGTCCAGGCCGGCGCCGAGTACCAGACGGTTGAAACCGTCGTTCTCGGCATCGCCATGCCAGACGCGGGCGAAGGCATCGCTGAAGGAGGCATTGGCACTGGCCGGGTCGATCGCACCGATGGTGGATTCAACCTCGAAATCCTGCACATAGACAGGTGCTTCATCGACCATCAGCTTGTACGGGCGCTCGGCGATCACGCGCAGGCCCATGTTTTCCATCATCGGCAGCACGTCGGACAGCGGAATGTCTTCCAGCTGGCGGTACAGCTTCAGGCGCAGACCATCGACGCCATCGCGACGGATGGCCTGCAGGCTCAGGCGCAGATCGTCCGGACCGGTCAGGGCGTCCAGCTGGGCAACGTCGGCCGCAGCGATTTCAGCGCTGGAGTCTTCGATGTAACCGGCCGGCAGTGCCTTGCCGATACGCGAGGCGATGCGCAGGCCTTCGCCTTCGCCGTGGCTGCTGACCAGCGCTTCGCGCAGATCGTCCTGCCAGTTGCGCAGCACGTGGGCCAGGCGCTTCTCCATGCCCTCCACGTCCAGCTCCAGGCTCTGCCCGGCCTTGGGACGCACGATCAGGTGCACCTGGGCCAGCGGCGAGTCGCCCAGCACCACGCTGGAATCGACGTATTCGCCCTGCAGGGCGTCCTTGAGCATGCTTTCAACGCGCAGGCGCACGTCGGTGTTGAAGCGCTCGCGCGGCAGGAACACCAGCGCCGAGATGAAGCGGCTGAACTTGTCGCGGCGCAGGAACAGGCGGCTGCGCACGCGCTCCTGCAGGCCGAGAACGCCCATGGCGGTGCGGAACAGCTCATCCTCGCTGGACTGGAACAGTTCTTCGCGCGGCAACGACTCCAGAATATGGCGCAGTGCCTTGCCGCTGTGGCTGGACAGGCTCAGGCCCGAACGTGCCATCACGTTTTCGTAGCGCTGGCGCACCAGCGGGATTTCCCACGGGCGGCGGTTGTAGGCGCTGGAGGTGAACAGGCCGAGGAAGCGCTGCTCGCCGATGATCTTGCCCTTGGCGTCGAATTCCAGCACGCCGATGTAGTCCATGTAGCCGCCGCGATGGATATGCGAACGGGCATTGGTCTTGGTCAGGATCAGCGCGTCATGCAGGCTGCTGGTGGCATTCAGGCCTTCCGCCGCCAGGCCCTTGACCGGGCGCGCGACCATCGTGTCCTTGCCGCGCATCAGGCCCAGGCCGGTGCCGTTCTGGGCGACCAGCACTTCTTCCTTGCCCTTCTTCTCGACCTTGTACTCGCGGTAGCCGAAGAAGGTGAAATGGTTGTCGGCGGCCCAGCGCAGGAACTCCTGCGCCTCGGCACGCGAGGCCTTGCTGACCGGCAGCGAACGCTTGCCCAGGTCATCGGCCAGTGCCAGCGCCTTGTCGGTCATCGGCTGCCAGTCATTGACGATGGCACGCACGTCGTCCACCGCCGCGGTGACACGCTTGGCGATCGCGTCCAGCGCGTCGGCCGGCTGGCGATCAATCTCCAGCAGCATCACCGACTCCAGCGCACCATTGCCAACGCCGCTGAGCTTGCCGGCCTTGTCGCGCGCGATGTTGATCACCGGGTGACCCAGCACGTGCACGCCGATGCCCTGCTCGGCCAATGCCAGCGTCACCGTATCCACCAGGAACGGCATGTCGTCGTTGACGATCTGCAGCACGGTATGCGCCGATTCCCAACCATCAGCCTTCAGCGTGGGATTGAACACACGCACATTGGCCTTGCCCGGCTTGCGGCTGCGGGCGAACTCGAGCATGCCGGCGGCCAGCACCGCCCAGTCGTCGGCCGAGTGCAGCTTGAACTCGTCGGCCTCCATGCGCTTGTAGAACGCCGTAGCAAATGCCACTGCCTGCGCCTGCGCGGCTGCAGCGGGATAACGCTTCCGCAAGGCTGCAAATACCGGTTCTAGCGAGAGGCCGGCGTCTGCGATGTTCTGCTTTACAGCCGGTTTGGATTTCGTCTTTACGGACTTGGCAGCACTGTTTTGCGATTTCATGGCAGAGCTTTGGGTGTTGCTCGGTTGGAGAAACCGCGATTGTATCGCTGGTAACAAAAAGAACCTTGCTGCAGGGCCGCATTATCTGCAGCGCAATCCGGGCAGAAACGATGGCGACAGCCATGTATTTGGTGGTAGCCGGTGCCGCGACGATGTCCGCCACCTGAATCTCGTTTGCTCACCAACAGGAGTGAAAGACGAATTACGTTGCGGTGTTTCTGAACTGGACGGTATAGTCCACCGCTTATGCCAAACCCTCCTATCAGCCCCGCGCCAATCGACGCGCGTGATGAGCGCGTGTTCGAAGCGGTGCGGGAGCTATTGGCCAAGCAGGGAATACGCCTGAGTATGGATGCCGTCGCGGCAGCTGCAGGCTGTTCCAAGCAGACGCTGTACAGCCGCTATGGCTGCAAACGCGAGCTGTTGCGCCAGGCCATGCAGTTGCACGTTTCCACCGCCACCGCCGCATTGGTGGTGGACGAAGACAAACCTTTGCGTCAGATCCTGCTCGACTTCGCCGTTGGTTACCTCGAACATCGCAACAAACCCAGCGCCCGCCGTACTGCCCAGCTGATCGGCGCCAGCGCGCATGAGTTCCGTGACGAAGCGCAATACATGTACCGAGGCAGCAGCGAGGCGCTGCGGAACCATGTAGCTGAATGGATGCATACCGAAATGCTCCGCGGCCGCCTCAACCATGACGACCCGCATTTCATGGCCGAGCTGTTAGTAAGCATGATTGCTGGCCAGGATTTTGAACGACAGCGATTCCATGCCCCCCACCGCGACGATCCGCAGGACCGTCGCCGCTGGGCCGAATTTGCCACCGATGGTTTCCTGCGTGCGTTTGCGCCGGCGCATGAAGCCACCACGGCCTCAAATAAAAACAACACCCGGAGTTTCTCCTGATGACCGCCCCACTCCGTCTCCTCGCTCTCACCTGTGCAGCGACATTGAGCCTTGCCGCCTGCAAAAAGCCGCAGGAGCAAGCCGCTCCGCCTCCGCAGGAGGTCGGCGTGGTGGACGCCAAACCGCAGACCCTGCCCCTGCAGCGTGAGCTGGTTGGCCGGCTGTCGCCGTTCCGATCGGCCGACGTCCGTGCCCGCGTGGCCGGCGTGCTGCAGAAGCGCGTCTACGAAGAAGGCAGCACGGTCAAGGAAGGTCAGGTGCTGTTCCTGATCGACCCTGCGCCGCTACAGGCGTCGCTGGCCTCTGCCGAAGGTGCGCTGGCTGCCGCCCGCGCCACCTACGTCAACGCCCGTGCCACCGCCAACCGCGCGCGCTCGCTGGCACCGCAGAGCTATGTATCCAAGTCCGACCTGGACAGTGCCGAAGCCGCCGAACGCTCCTCGGCCGCCGCCGTGCAGCAGGCCGAAGCCGCCGTCACCGCTGCCCGCATCAACCTGGGCTATGCGCGGGTCACCTCGCCCATCGCTGGCCAGGCCGGCAAACAGCAGGTCACCGAAGGCGCCCTGGTAGGCCAGGGTGATGTAACCCTGCTGACCACCGTCGACCAGATCGATCCGCTGTATGTGAACTTCTCGATGACCGCCGACGAACTGAGCCTGCTGCGTGCGGCCCAGGACAAGGGCGCGGTGGCATTGGCCGGCGACGGCAAGACCACCGTCCAGGTCAACCTGCCCGATGGCAGTGCCTACGCCCACGAAGGCAGCCTGGACTTCTCCTCGACCACGGTCGATCCGGCCACCGGCACGGTATCGCTGCGTGCGCAGCTGCCCAACCCGGACCACATCCTTCTGCCGGGCTCGTTCGTCAGCTTCAAGGCCAACCTGGGCGAGCGCCACAACGCCTTCCTGGTACCGCAGCAGGCGGTGCAGCGTGATACCCAGGGCGGCTACGTGCTGGTCGTGGGCAAGGACGGCAAGGTCGCACGCAAGAACGTCAGCCTGGACAACCAGCAGGGCAGCAACTGGCTGGTTTCCTCTGGCCTGGCCGCTGGCGATCAGATCATTGTTTCCGGTATCCAGAAGGTCAAGGAAGGCGCCCCGGCCGTTGCCAAACCATGGCAGCCCGACGCCGCCAAGCCCGCTGCTGGCGCGCCGGCCGCAGCCCCGGCAAAGAAAGAATAACGGGACTCCACCATGCCTAAATTTTTCATCGAGCATCCCGTCTTCGCCTGGGTGGTGGCGATCCTGATCTCGCTTGGCGGCGTGATCTCGATCCTCAACCTGGGTATCGAGTCCTATCCGAGCGTGGCGCCACCGCAGGTGACCGTCACCGCCAACTACCCGGGCGCCAGTGCGTCCACCGCGGAAAAATCGGTCACCCAGGTGATCGAGCAGCAGCTGACCGGCATCGACAACCTGATGTACTTCAGCTCGTCGTCGGCATCGAATGGGCGGGTCACCATCACCCTGACCTTCGACAGCGGCACCAATGCCGACATCGCCCAGGTGCAGGTGCAGAACAAGGTCTCGCTGGCAACCCCGCGACTGCCTTCGGAAGTAACCAAACAGGGCGTGGTGGTGGCCAAGGCCAACGCCGGCTTCCTGATGGCCGTGGGCGTGCGCTCGGATGACGGCAACGTCGACCGTGATGCGCTCAACGACATTGTCGGTGCGCGCGTGCTGGAGCAGATCTCGCGTGTTCCCGGCGTCGGCAGCACCCAGCAGTTCGGTTCCGAATACGCCATGCGCATTTGGCTGAACCCGGAAAAGCTGCAGGGCTACCACCTGTCGGCGACCGATGTGTACAACGCAATCGGCACCCAGAACCTGCAGTTCGCGGCAGGCTCGGTAGGCGGCGACCCGGCCCCCAATGGCCAGGCCTTCACCGCAACTGTCGCCGCCGAAGGCCGTTACAGCAGCCCGGAAGAGTTCGAGAACACCATCCTGCGGGCCAATAGCGACGGCAGCGTGGTCAAGCTCAAGGACGTGGCCAAGGTTTCCTTCGGCGCCACCAACTACGGTTATGACACCAAGTACAACGGCAAGCCGGTGGCAGTGTTCGCCATCCAGCTGCTGCCCGGTGCCAACGCCCTGGACGTGTCCGAGGCGGTGCGCGCCAAGATGGACGAGCTGGCACCGAGCTTCCCGCCCGGCGTGAGCTGGTTCACCCCGTACGACAGCACCACCTTCGTCACCATCTCGATCGAGGAAGTGATCCACACCCTGGTTGAAGCCATCATCCTGGTGTTCCTGGTGATGCTGATCTTCCTGCAGAACTTCCGCGCGACGATCATCCCCACCCTGGTCATCCCGGTCGCCCTGCTCGGCACCTTCATGGGCATGCTGGCGATTGGCTTCACCATCAACCAGCTGACTCTGTTCGCGATGGTGCTGGCAATCGGCATCGTGGTCGATGACGCCATCGTCGTCATCGAAAACGTCGAACGCATCATGAGCGAGGAGAAGCTCGACCCGAAGCCAGCCACGCAGAAAGCAATGAGCCAGATCACCGGCGCCGTGGTGGCGATCACCGTGGTGCTGGCCGCAGTGTTCATTCCCTCTGCCCTGCAGCCGGGTGCATCCGGTGAGATCTACAAACAGTTCGCGCTGACCATCGCCATGGCGATGGCATTCTCGGCCCTGCTGGCGCTGACCTTCACCCCGGCGCTGTGTGCCGCGTTCCTGAAGCCCACCCACAACGAGCACCCGAACTGGGTCTACCGCACCTTCAACAAGTACTACGGCAAGCTGGAAAAGAGCTATGTCGGCACCGTCGGCGGCGTCATCAAGCACGCCCCGCGCTGGTTGATGGTATTCGCACTGCTGCTGGTTCTGTGTGGCTTCCTGTTCACCCGCCTGCCGGGCAGCTTCCTGCCGGAAGAAGACCAGGGCTATGCGCTGGCCATCGTGCAGTTGCCGCCGGGCGCCACCAAGACCCGTACCACCGCCGTATTCGACCAGCTGCTCGGCACCTTGCAGCAGGAAGATGCGTTTGAAGGCCTGATGCAGATCACCGGTTTCAGCTTCATCGGTGCCGGTGAAAACGTGGGTATGGCCTTCGTCCGCCTGAAGGATTGGAGCGAACGCAAGGAGACCGCGCCTGAGTTCATCCAGAAAATGAACCAGAAGGCCTACGGCATCAAGGACGCGCAGATCTTCTTCGTCAACCTGCCGACCGTGCAGGGCCTGGGCCAGTTTGGTGGTTTCGACATGTGGCTGCAGGACCGTACCGGTGCCGGCCAGGAGGCGTTGATGAACGCCCGCAACACCTTGCTGGGTGCGGCCGGGCAGGACAAGGCCTTGGTCGGGGTACGCCCCAATACGCTGGAAAACTCGCCGCAGCTGCAGCTCAAGGTGGACCGTGTGCAGGCCCAGGCCATGGGCGTATCGGTCAATGATGTCTATACCGCCATCCAGATGATGCTGGCGCCGGTCTACGTCAACGACTTCTTCTATGGCGGCCGCATCAAGCGCGTCAACATGCAGGCCGACGCCGCCTACCGCACCGGCCCGGAATCGCTCAACAGTTATTTCGTGCCCAGCTCACTGAGCAAGGACGCCACCGGCCAGCCGGCGATGATCCCGCTCAGCTCGGTGGTCAAGTCGGAGTGGATCTATGCCCCGCCGGCATTGAACCGCTACAACGGCTACTCGGCGGTCAACATCGTCGGTGCACCGGCCCCGGGCAGCAGCTCCGGCCAGGCCATGTCGACCATGGAGCGACTGGTACATGACGACCTGCCGGCCGGCTTCGGCTATGACTGGTCGGGCATGTCCTACCAGGAAATCCTGGCCGGCAACGCGGCAACCCTGTTGATGGTGCTGTCGATCGTGGTGGTGTTCCTGTGCCTTGCCGCGCTGTATGAAAGTTGGTCGATCCCGGTCTCGGTGCTGCTGGTGGTGCCGATCGGCATCCTCGGTGCGGTGGTGTTCTCGCTGCTGCGCGGCCTGCCCAACGATCTGTATTTCAAGATCGGCATGGTGACGGTGATTGGTCTGGCGGCGAAGAACGCGATCCTGATCGTGGAATTCGCGGTCGAGCAGCGTGCAGCCGGCAAGACCCTGCGCGAGGCGACCATCGAAGCGGCACATCTGCGTTTCCGCCCGATCCTGATGACCTCGTTTGCGTTCATCCTCGGCGTACTGCCGATGGCCATCTCCACCGGTGCCGGCGCCAACGCCCGTCATTCGCTGGGTACCGGCGTAATCGGCGGCATGTTGTTCGCCACGGTCATCGGCGTGTTGCTGATCCCGCTGTTCTTCGTCAGCGTGCGGCGCATGCTCGGTGACAAGCTGGACGAACAGTCCAAGGAGTACATCGAACAGCACAAGGTTCGCGCGGTGCAGGAAAACCGCTGATACGAAAAGCCCCGGCAATGCCGGGGCTTTTTTTTACGCTCCTGTATGTAGTGCCGAGCCATGCTCGGCAAGGGGCACTACCGGTAAAGCCCCTACTGTAGTGCCGAGCCATGCTCGGCTAGGGGCATTACCGGCAAAGCTTCTACTGTAGTGCCGAGCCATGCTCGGCAAAGGGCATTACCGGTAAAGCCCCTGCCGAGCATGGCTCGGCACTACATGAGGGAATGCCGCTGCCGAGCATGGCTCGGCACTGCATCCCGATCAGCGCACGCCGGTTTCGTTGCGCGCAATCACCAAGCGCTGGATCTCCGAGGTACCCTCATAGATCTCGGTGATCTTGGCATCACGGAAATAACGCTCCAACGGCATTTCCTTGGAATAGCCCATGCCGCCGTGGATCTGAACCGCCTGATGGGCAATCCACATCGCCGCCTCCGAGGCGGTCAACTTGGCCACCGCGGCCTCGGTTGAAAACCGCTTGCCCTGCGACTTGGTCCAGGCGGCGCGCAGGGTCAGCAGCATCGCTGCGTCCAGCTTGCACTTCATGTCGGCGATCTTGGCCTGGATCATCTGGAAGCTGGCGATCGGCGCGCCAAACGACTTGCGATCCTTCACATAGGCCAGCGAGGCTTCGTACGCCGCGCGCGCAATTCCCACCGCCTGCGAGGCGATGCCGATGCGGCCCGAATCCAGCAGGCTCATCGCGATCTTGAAACCCTCGCCTTCGTTGCCGATCACGTCCTCGGCAGCGGCAACATAGTCCTGGAACTCGATCTCGCAGGTTGCCGATGCGCGCACGCCCAGCTTGGGCTCGGTCTTGCCACGGCCGAAGCCGGGCTTGCGGGTGTCGATCATGAAAGCGGTGATGCCGCGCGAGCGCTTGTCCGGGTCGGTCATCGCAAACAACACGATGTAACGGGCGACCGGGCCCGATGTGATCCAGCTCTTCTGGCCGTTGATCACAAACGAACCATCAGCCTGCTTGACCGCGCGACACCGCATGGCGGTGGCGTCCGAACCGGACTGCGACTCCGTCAACGCGAAGGCGCCAATCTCGCTGCCTTCGGCAATCGCACGTACATAGGTCTGCTTCTGCGCCTCGGTGCCGTAACCCAGCACCGCGTTGCAGAACAGCGAATTATTGACCGACATGATGGTGGCATGGGCCGCATCGGCCGCCGAGACTTCGATGATCGCCAGCACGCTGGAGATCGGATCCATACCCGAGCCGCCGTATTCCACCGGCACTTCGATGCCCATCAGGCCGTTCTCGCCGAGCAGGCGGATGTTCTCCAGCGGGTACTCACCGGTGGCGTCGAAGTGCTCGGCGCTGGGGGCGATCTTTTCTTTGGCGATACGGCGGGCGACGTCCTGCAGCATCAGCTGCTCGTCGGAAAAACTGAAGTCCACTACACCCCTCCCAGGGTTTATCAAGTTGCGATTGTAACCATCGCAACCCCGTTCAGCCTATGCATCTTCTTGACCGGAACCGGCAATACAACGAAAATATCTCTATATCGCGATAGGTAGATATTTATGGATCTGGAAGACTGGTCAACCCGTCTGAAAGTGTTCGCCGATGCGACGCGCGTGCGTCTGTTGACGCTGCTTGAGCAGGAAGAACTGACTGTGGCCGAACTGTCGGCCATCACCACGCTGGCACAGCCACGCGTGTCCACCCATCTGGCCCGGCTCAAGGAAGCCGGTCTGGTGCGCGATCGCCGCGCCGGAGTCTCGGCGTATTACCGCTTTGACGAAGCCGCGCTGGATTCGGCGCAGCGCGCATTGTGGCATGCACTGAGCAGCGGCAGCGACGATCCCCTGCTGCGCCAGGATGCCGAGCGTGTGCCCTCGGTACTGGCCATGCGTGCCGCCGACCAGAACTGGGCAGACAGTGTTGCCGGCGACATGGAGCGCCATTATTCGCCCGGCCGCACCTGGGAAGCGATGGCGCGCAGCGCGCTGCCATTGCTGGAAACCGGTGACGTGCTGGACATCGCCTCCGGCGACGGCGTTCTGGCCGAGCTACTGGCCCCGCATGCAAAACGCTATGTCTGCATCGATACCAGCGCCCGCGTTGTCGCCGCCGCCAGCGAGCGCCTGCGCAAGTTGCCCAATGTCGAGGTGCTGGAAGGCGACATGCACAAGCTGCCGTTCGCCGATGGCAGCTTCGACCTGGTGGTGCTGATGCACGCCCTGACCTACTCCAGCCAACCGGCCAAGGCCGTGGCCGAATGCGCCCGTGTACTGCGTCCGCAAGGCCGGCTGATGTTGTGCAGCCTGGCCCGCCACGAGCACAAGACCGCGGTGGAAGCCTATGGCCACGTCAACCTGGGCTTCACCGGCAAGGAACTGCGCAAGTTCGTGGAAAAGGCCGGGCTGGTGGTTTCCAGCCTGGAGACCGTCACCCGCGAAAAACGCCCGCCGCATTTCGAAGTGATTTCGCTGATCGCGCACCAACCCTGACACGAGCACCCGGCCCGCCCTATGCAAGCCCTCCCCTGGCTCCACCCCGACCGCGTCCGCAAGCTGCTGGATGCCCTGGCCCAGCGCATCCTGATCATCGACGGCGCGATGGGAACGATGATCCAGCGCCATCGGCTGGAGGAAGGCGACTATCGCGGCGAACGCTTTGCCGAGGGCTTCGACAGCCAGCACGTCCACGGCGCCGGCTGCGGGCACGACCTGAAGGGCAACAATGATCTCCTGCTGCTGACCAAGCCTGAGGTGATCGCCGGCATCCATACCGCCTACCTTGAAGCCGGTGCGGACCTGCTGGAAACCAATACCTTCAACGCCACCTCGGTCAGCCAGGCCGACTATCACCTGGAACACCTGGTGTATGAGTTGAACAAGGCCGGTGCCCAGGTTGCACGCCAATGCTGTGATGCCATCGAAGCCATCAACCCGGCAAAGCCGCGCTTCGTGATCGGTGTGCTCGGCCCGACCAGCCGCACCGCCTCGATCAGCCCCGACGTCAACGATCCCGGCTTCCGCAACACCAGTTTCGACGAACTGCGCGCAACCTACCGCGAGGCCATTGAAGGCCTGATCGACGGCGGCGCCGACACGCTGATGGTGGAAACCATCTTCGACACGCTCAATGCCAAGGCGGCGCTGTTCGCCATTGAGGAAGTATTCGATGCGCGCGGTGGACGCCTGCCGATCATGATCTCCGGCACCATCACCGATGCCTCCGGGCGCACCCTGTCCGGGCAGACCGCCGAAGCCTTCTACGCCTCGGTCTCGCATGGCCAGCCGCTGTCGATCGGCTTCAACTGTGCACTCGGCGCCACCGACATGCGCCCGCATGTGGAAACGCTGGCGCAGATTTCCAGTGGCTATGTCAGCGCGCACCCGAATGCCGGCCTGCCCAATGCCTTCGGCGAGTACGACGAGACGCCCGAGGAAATGGCCACCACGCTCAAGGAGTTCGCCCAGTCCGGCCTGCTGAACCTGGTGGGCGGTTGCTGCGGCACCTCGCCCGATCATATCCGCGCCATTGCCGAAGCTGTCGCCGGGCTGCCGCCACGCAGGCTGCCGCTGGCTGCGGACAAGGCCGCATGAGGAACACACGATGAAGAAGATCCTGCTGGTCGGTGCCAGTGGCACCTTGGGTTCGGCGGTTGCGCAGCATCTGCGGCAACAGCATCAGGTCATCACCGCGTCGCGCTCGGATCCGCTGCACAGCGTCGATCTTGGCAGCGACGACAGCGTGAGCGCGCTGCTGCAGGCAGTCGGCCCGCTCGATGCCATCGTCGCCACCACCGGCAGTGTCCACTTCGGGCCGTTGACCGAAATGAGCCCGGCACAATTCGCGCAGGGCCTGCAGGACAAGCTGCTGGGCCAGGTGCGGCTGGCATTACTGGGCCAACAGCATCTGCGTGACGGCGGCAGCATCACCTTGACCACCGGCATCCTGACCGAGCAGCCGATCGCCCAGGGTGTCAGCGCCAGCAGCGTCAATGCCGCCATCGAAGGTTTCGTACGCGCTGCCGCGCTCGAACTGCCGCGCGGCCTGCGCATCAACGCGGTGAGCCCTAGTGTGCTTAGCGAAGCGCTGGATGCCTACGGCGATTTCTTCCCCGGCTTTGAACCGGTCTCCGCCGCCCGCGCCGCACTGGCTTACCAGCGCAGCATCGACGGCATCGCCAATGGACAGGTTTTCAAGGTCTGGTAATGAGCAACGACACCGCAACCCATTACACCCGCCTGTCTGGCCTGGAACCACTGGTCATCACTCCGGACCTGTTGTTCATCAACGTCGGCGAGCGCACCAATGTCACCGGCAGCGCCCAGTTCCGCAAACTGGTCAAGGAAGAGCGTTACGAAGAAGCGGTCGAGGTCGCCCGCCAGCAGGTGGCCAGCGGTGCACAGATCCTCGACGTCAACATGGACGAGGGCCTGATCGATTCCGAAAAGGCGATGGCGCGGTTCCTCAACCTGATCATGTCCGAGCCGGATATCGCCCGCATTCCGGTGATGGTCGATTCGTCCAAGTGGAGCGTGATCGAAGCCGGTCTGAAGTGCCTGCAGGGCAAGAGCGTGGTCAACTCGATCTCGCTGAAGGAAGGCGAAGCCGCGTTCCTGGAACATGCGCGCTTGGTGCGCCGCTATGGTGCCGCGGCGGTGGTGATGGCCTTCGACGAGGTCGGCCAGGCCGATACCTGCGAGCGCAAGGTCGAGATCTGCACGCGCGCCTACCGCATCCTGACTGAAGAAGTTGGCTTCCCCCCGGAAGACATCATCTTCGACCCCAACATCTTTGCCGTGGCCACCGGCATCGAGGAACACGACAACTACGCGGTGGACTTCATTGAAGCCACCCGCATCATCAAGCGCACGCTGCCGCATTGCCATGTATCCGGCGGCGTATCGAACGTTTCGTTCTCCTTCCGCGGCAATGAAACCGTGCGCCAGGCGATCCATTCGGTGTTCCTGTACCACGCCATCAAGGCCGGCATGGACATGGGCATCGTCAACGCCGGCGCCATGCCGATCTACGACCAGCTCGATCCGGAACTGCGCGAGCGGGTGGAAGATGTGATCCTCAACCGCCGTCGCGACGGTACTGAGCGTTTGCTGGAAATCGCCGAGCGCTACAAGGGCAAGAAAGGTGAGAAGAAAGTCGAGGATCTTGCCTGGCGCGAACGACCGGTGCGCGACCGGCTGGCCCATGCGCTGGTGCAAGGGCTCGATGCCTGGGTTGAAGAAGACACCGAAGAAGCCCGGCAGCAGTCCAGCCGCCCGCTCGACGTGATCGAAGGGCCACTGATGGACGGCATGAATGTGGTCGGCGACCTGTTCGGTGCCGGCAAGATGTTCCTGCCGCAGGTGGTCAAGTCCGCCCGCGTGATGAAGAAAGCCGTGGCCTATCTGCTGCCCTTCATCGAGGAAGAAAAGGCGCGCACCGGCGAAGTCGGCAAGACCAACGGCAAGATCATCATGGCCACGGTCAAGGGTGACGTGCATGACATCGGCAAGAACATCGTCGGCGTCGTGCTTGCCTGCAACAACTTCGAAGTGGTCGACCTGGGCGTGATGGTGCCGGCACAGAAGATCCTAGACGCGGCCCGTGCCGAGAACGCCGACATCATCGGTCTATCCGGCCTGATCACGCCCTCGCTGGAGGAAATGAGCCACGTCGCCAAGGAAATGCAGCGACAGGGCTTTGAGTTGCCGCTGATGATCGGCGGCGCGACCACTTCGCGCGCGCATACCGCGCTGAAGATTGATCCGTTCTACAGCGCGCCCACCGTGTGGGTGAAGGACGCCTCGCGCGCGGTTGGCGTTGCGCAGTCGCTGATCTCACGCGACCTGCGCGCCAGCTTCGTCGCCGCCAACGATGCCGACTACGCCGATATCCGCCAGCGCCACCGCAACCGTGGCGACGCCAAACGCCTGGTCTCGCTGGAACATGCGCGCGGCCAGCGTTTCAGCTGCGACTGGAGCCAGTACACGCCGCCGACGCCGAACCAGCCGGGCGTACATGTATTCGATGACTACCCGCTGGAAGATCTGCTGCCCGTCATCGACTGGACGCCGTTCTTCCAAGCCTGGGAACTGGCCGGCAAGTACCCGGCGATTCTGACCGACGAGATCGTAGGCCCACAGGCCAGCGATCTGTTTGCCGATGCGCAGGCGATGCTCAAGCGCATTGTTGACGAGAAGTGGCTGACGGCGCGGGCGGTGTTCGGCCTGTGGCCGGCAAACAGCAGCGGAGACGATGTCGTGCTCTCCCTTCTCCCGCATGCGGGAGACAGTACCGCTTCTTCCCTTCTCCCGCATGCGGGAGAAGGTGCCCGAAGGGCGGATGAGGGCAAGCTTTCAGCTTCTTCGCTTGCACCTCACACCCTCACCCCAACCCCTCTCCCGGGGGGAGAGGGGCTTGAGCAGCGCACCCTGCACTTCCTGCGCCAGCAGGTCGATAAGCCGGCCGAGCGCCCGGACTTCTGCCTGGCCGACTTCATCGCCCCGGCAGACAGCGGCAAGCAGGACTGGATCGGCGCGTTCGCGGTGACCGCAGGCATCGGCATCGACGCCCACGTCGCGCGTTATGAAGCCGACCACGACGACTACAACGCCATCCTGCTCAAGGCCCTGGCCGACCGCCTGGCCGAAGCCATGGCCGAGCGCCTGCACCAGCGCGTGCGGACCGAGTTCTGGGGATACGCCAGCGGCGAGCAGCTCGACAACGAGGCGCTGATCGCCGAGAAGTACAGCGGCATCCGCCCCGCCCCGGGCTACCCGGCCTGCCCCGAACACAGCGAGAAACAGGCGCTGTTCGAACTGCTCGGCGCCGAGGGCATCGGCATGTCGCTGACCGAGAGCTTCGCTATGCTGCCTACCGCCGCGGTCTCCGGCTACTACTTCAGCCATCCGCAGAGCCAATACTTCGTGGTCGGCCGCGTATCGCGCGAACAGGTCAGCGACTACGCCAGACGCAAGGGCGTGGACCGCGCCCAGGTCGAGCGCTGGCTGGCCTCCAACCTCGATTACGATCCGGAATGATCCTGCCCCTGGCAGCGGCGACAAGGCCGCTGCCAGCCACTATCCTGCACGCTGCCCCCTTGGCCAACATCTCCCATGTCTAGCCGCAACGCCGAGCTGATCCGCAAGCACGCCGCCGCCGGCCGCATTGGTCTATGCGGTACCGACGACTGGGTCGGCAAGGCGATCCGCAAGGCACAGGCGCCACTGACCCAGGACGGCCATCGCAGCCTGTGGTCGCATGCGTTCCTGTTCAGCGAGCAACGCCTGGATGGGCACTGGTGGGTGCTGGAATCGGACCTGGACCTGCGCAACCGGCAGCTGCGCCTGGGCGCCCAGGAAAACCGCGCCGACCGCTATTTCGACGACGAGGCCTTTCCCAACCTGGCCATCCTCGATTTCGGCCTGGATGCCGGGCAGACCCACAAAGTGCAGATCGCCGCGCTGGACCTGCTGTCGGGCCTTTCCAGCTACTCGCTCAGCGAACTGGTCGGCACCCTGTTCGCCATGCACAGCACCCGCCTGCGCCGCCGCAGCAACCTGCTGTCCAAGGAAGGCGCGCTCTATTGCTCGGCGATGGTGCAGCACTGCTATGCGGCAGCCGGCGTTGACCTGATGCCCGGCGTCCACGGCAAGAACGTGGCCCCGCAGGACATCTACAATTCGGCGCTGACCCACACCACGCATTCGCTGATTCGTGACCTGGGCATCTCCAGCCTGCGCCGCTTCACCCACAGCGCCAAAGAGTTGCTGGACACCCCGGTTCAAGACCTGTTCTGAGCCACCCTGCTCAGGCCGCTCCCTGCTCCAGCATCCGTATCAGCAGGCCGGCCAATGCCCTGGCCTGCGGGTCCAGCGCGGCACGGTGCAGCAGTGCCAATTCCACCCCCTCGATAGGCGGCAAGCCGCTTTCCTGCCCCAATACCTTGTGCGCTGCCGTCACCGCCCGCGCCGGCAACAGGCTGATACCCAGACCATCGGCCACCGCCGACTGGATGCCACCCAGGCTGGAGCTGGTGAAACTGATACGCCAGCGCCGTCCCAGTGCTTCGATCGCGTCGATCATGTCCTCGCGATACATGCCGCGCGGTGGAAACGCCACCAGCGGCACCGGATTGAGCAGCAGCGAGGGCGTACTGATGCTGTCCACCCAGCACATGGGTTCCGGCCAGCAAGCCACCGCCTCGCGGCTGCCGCGTCGCTGCTTGACCAGGATCACGTCCAGCTCACCCCGGTCATACGCCTCGGTCAGGGCCCGGCTCAGGCCGCTGCTGACCTCCAACTTGACCTGCGGATGGGTGCGGCTGAACTCGGCCAGCATGCCGGTGGTACGCCCGGCCGCGAAGTCCTCCGGCACGCCCAGGCGTATCACCGTCGCCACACCCTCGCCTGACAGCAACTCCCCCAGTTGTTCGTTCAGCGCCAGCATGCGTCGCGCATAACCCAATACGGTTTCACCGATGTCGGTGGGCCGCACATCACGCACACCGCGGTCGAGCAGGCGATGCCCCGCCAGGTCTTCAAGGCGCCGCAGCTTCTGGCTGACCGTGGACTGGGTGGAATGCAGCCGCGCAGCGGCCACGGTGAAACTGCCGCAATCGGCAACCGTCACCAGCGCCCGCAGCAGGTCGAGCTCGTAGTGCACCCTATTTGGTTTTTCACTGGGCCTTACCATTACATTTAATTTTTAGATATCCGTGCGCACTTGTAGCATCGCTGCGGATATCAGGCCAAACCCTGGTTGCCGCCAGCGCCACCCGCGCGGCGCCTTATCGAGCGATGCAATGAACATGAACAAGCCGCACACCACTGGAAGCACCATGAACAAAACCCTCTGCCTGCTGCTGTCGGCCATGCTCGCCAGCAGCGCACCGGCACTTGCCGCCGAAACCAGCGCCGACGTACTGATCCGCCACGCCACCGTCATCGATGTGGAACATGGGCGGGCCACATCCGGCCAGGCCGTGGCCATCCGCGGCACCGACATCCTCGCCGTTGGCGACGACGCGCAACTGGCCACGCAATGGAAAGCGGCCCAGACCATCGACGCCAAAGGCCGCTATCTGATCCCCGGCCTTTGGGACATGCATGTGCATTTCGGCGGCGGCCCGGCCCTGATCGAGGAAAACAAGGCGCTGCTGCCGCTGTACGTGGCGCATGGCATCACCACCGTCCGCGACGCCTCCGGCGACCTGGCCGAACAGGTGCTGTCCTGGCGCGGGCAGATCGCCAGTGGCCAATTGTTCGGCCCGCAGCTGTTCACCTCCGGCGCCAAGATCGAAGGTATCGCCCCGGTCTGGAAGGGCACGCTGGAGGCCGGTGACAAGGCGGGCGTGGATGCCGCACTGGACCGCGAGCAGCGCGACCAGGTCGACTTCGTCAAGATCACCGACAGCACGCTGACCCCCGAGCTGTTCCTCTACGCGCTGAGCCAGGCCAAGCAGCGCGGCCTGCGCACCTCCGGGCATATCCCGATGGCGCTGACGGTGGGACAGGCTGTTGACGCCGGCATCAGCTCGATCGAGCACCTGGACTATGCCTATAAGGCCGGGGTCAAGGACGAAGCCGCCATTGCTGCCGATTTCGCCGCCGGCCGCATCGACCGTGCCGAAGCCAACCGACGCCTGCGCAGCGGCTTTGACCGCGCCACCGCGATGCAGGCCTACGAGCGATTCGCCAAGGCCGGTGTGGCGGTAACGCCCACCCTGGACGGTGGCCGCATCATCGATTTCCTCGACGTCGAGCCGCGTGACCAGGATCCCTATCTGGCCTATATCGGCCCCGGCCTGCGCGCCACCTATGCCTGGCGCGTGGAGCGCGCCGCCAAGGCCACACCCGAGCAGATCCAGGCTCGTCACGCGCACTACGCCGAAGTAGCCGCGGTACTGCCGATGCTGCAGCAGGCCGGCGTGCAGATTATGGCCGGCACCGATGCGGGCTTTTTGAACTCTTACAACTTCCCCGGCATCGGCCTACACAACGAACTGGCGCTATATGTGCGTGAAGGCCTGACTCCCGTGCAGGCGCTGCAGTCGGCAACCCGTGCCGGCCCGGCCTGGTTCGGCAAGCTCGACCGCTATGGTGCAGTGAGCGCAGGCAAGGCTGCCGACCTGGTATTGCTGGAACGCAACCCGCTGGAGGACATTGCCGCCACCCGCGCAATCACCACCGTGGTGATGCGCGGCAAGGTTTACGACCGCGCCGCACTGGACCGGATGCTGTCCGACAGCAAGGCCCAGGTTGCCGAGTGGAATGCGAAGACCAGCCCCTGACGAAGCCGCTGACCAGCACCGTAGCCCGGGTAAGCGCAGCGCACCCGGGGCTGTTGGCACCATGCCGAGAGCATCTATTGCTTCCCGCTTCCCGGGTGCGTTGCGCTTACCCGGGCTACAGGCGCTACATCGAGGGCATATAGAGCGGCGTTCGGATCGCTGATCTGCGAACTGCCATCCAGGGCCAGCAAAAGGCACAATAGGGGACGCGGCGAACACCGTGCCCCCTGCCTTCCCAGCGCCTCCAGCGCCCGCCCATGACGCCCCCTGCCCTGCCATCCCGGACCGTGCCCACCGCGCGGTTGTCCAGTTTCTATTTCTTCTACTACGCCGCGCTGGGTGCGTTCACTCCGTACTGGAGCCTGTACCTGCAATCGCGTGGCATGACCATCACCGCGATCAGCGTGATGATGAGCCTGTGGTACGCCACCCGTGTGATTGCGCCCAGCACCTGGACCTCGCTGGCGGCGGTATCGCCGCAGCCGATCCGCTGGCTGCGCATCGGCTGCGTGCTGACGATTGCCTGCTTTGCCGGCTTCCTGGTGCCGGCGCCGCAATGGACGTTGTACGCGGTGATGATCGCGTTCTGCTTCTTCTACAACGCGGTGATGCCGCAGTTCGAATCGATCACCCTCACCCATCTGGGCACGGACAGTCATCGCTACGGCATGATCCGGGTATGGGGCTCGCTGGGCTTCATCCTGGTGGTCACCCTGTTTGGCTGGCTGATCGAGAAACATGGCGCCAGCAAGCTTCCCTGGTTGATGCTGCCGCTGTTCGTGTTGATGACCGGCTCGGCCTTCCTCAACCGCTACGCCCGCAACATCGGCTCGCACAGTCACCACGACGGCGGCTTCTGGAGCATCGTGCGACAGAAGCCGGTGATGGCGTTCTTCATTGCCGCCTTCCTCGAACAGCTCTCGTTCGGCCCGTACTACACGTTCTTTTCGGTCTACATGGACCAGCACGGCTACAGCACCTCGCTGCTGGGCCTGATGTGGACGGTAGGCGTGGTGTTCGAGGTTGCGGTGTTCTTCCTGATCGCCCGCTTCTTCCGCCGCTGGGACGCCAGCTGGCTGCTGATCATCTCCATGGCCAGTGCGGTGCTGCGCTGGTGGGCAACCGCGCTATGGCCGGACAACCTGCCGGTGATGCTGGTCGCGCAGACCACCCATTGTCTGGGCTTTGCAGCCTTCTTCGCCTCGGCCATGCAGCTGTTGGCAAGGTATTTCCCGGGCAACCTCAACGGTCACGGCCAGGGCCTGTTCTATGGCTTCTCGTCCGGCCTGGGCGGCGTGCTTGGCGCCCTGATCGCCGGCCAGCTGTGGCAGTTCGGCGACGGCAAGGTCGCCTTCCTGGTCGGCGGCTGCTTCGCCCTGCTTGGCACCCTGATCGCCTGGTACTGGCTGCCACCGCGCGCGCGACGCCCGTTGCCAGCGCCAGACGCGCAGGGCGCAAGCTCAACTACTGCCGGCCCCTGAATTCAACGTTCCAATCCGGCCGCACCCGACGACTTGCGCAAAGCGCCAACTGTGCCCGGCATCAGGTAATTACCGGTGCAGCGCCGCCCGGTGTGTACGGAAGGATGGCAACAGCACCCGGTTGCCGTGACCACTGAGGTGATCGCCGTCGAAGAACAACGGTTTGCCGGCATCATCGGGGTGGCATTCCGCGCCCGGGCACAGCACAGGCAAGGGATCCCAGACAGTAGCGCCCGGCAAGGCCTGCGCCACCTGCTGCAGGCTGGACAGTGCCGGTGCGCGTAGTGCTTCCATCCGCTCGCGCGACACTGTCATCCCGTGCACACAGATCGGATTGTGCCGATTGAATGCATCCGAGCAACGGAACGGCGGCGCTCCCAATACTGGCTTGGGCGCCTCCAACACGATACGCACGCCGCGTTCGGCCAAGGGCTTCAACTCTGCAATTGCCGCCTCTACATCAACCTTTCGTTGCGCAGCAGACGCATCACTGTTGACCGTGACAAACGCCTGCTGATGATCGAACAGGCTGTATTGTTCCACCAGCCGCGGCACCCGCAGACCAGGCAGCAACAGCACATCGCCGGCTTGCGCTTGTGCAGTGACATCGGCCAGGGTATTGCGCACATAAGCATCACAGCCGGGATCGGCTTGTCGGCGCCCCTGCAGGCCGATAAAGGCGCAGCCTGCGTTGGCGTACAGTCGCGCCTGCCCACCATCGAGCAGCACCAACCGACGGAGCATCTCCCCGTAAGCCAGTGCATGCGAATCCCCGGCAACAAACAGGCGCTGCGCGCTCCCTTTGCCGCCCGCGCACTTACCTCGTTCGAATTGCTGCACCTGGCCACCGGCCACCGGCTGGCGCGAGAAAACCAGCTCACATTCGGGAAATTCCTTCTTCAAGCCCTTCGCATAGGGATACCACTCCAGCGGGTGCCGGCTGACGGTACTGAGCGAGATGTACTTGGCCGCACGTTCCAGCGGCTTCTGCAGGCCCATACCCAGCAGCAACACCAGCACACCGCCGGCCACCCAGCGCAGATCCGAGCCACGCCAACGACGTCCAAAGCGTGCCGGCTGTTCTACCCAACGCCAGGACACCCAGGCCAGGACAGCCGTGCAAAGCAGCGCCAGTGCACCACTGACCAGTGACTCCAAACCAAGCGTCCAGCGGAACAGCACAAATACGGGCCAATGCCAGAGGTACAACGAATACGACATGCGCCCGATCACAAGCACCGGACGCAGCGACAGGCAGCCACCAATCCAACCCGTGGCGGAACGGTGCAGCAGCGCGAGCAGCCCCAGCGTACCCAGCACCGGCCACAGGCCATCGATCCATGGCGAATGCCCTGGTCGCGCAGTCCAGAGTCCATAGCCCAAGACAACAGCGCAAACCACCTGCAACAGCGAATGCCAGATACCAGGCTGTCCATCAACCGCGCTCGCTCGCGCTCGCGTCGACAGCAGCTGAAACAACAACACGCCCGCGCCCAATTGCCAGAACCGCGTCGTCGTCTGATAGAAGGATTGAATCTCGTA
Organism: Stenotrophomonas terrae; assembly: GCF_001431465.1. Taxonomy (GTDB): domain Bacteria; phylum Pseudomonadota; class Gammaproteobacteria; order Xanthomonadales; family Xanthomonadaceae; genus Stenotrophomonas; species Stenotrophomonas terrae. Next base: position 23,720 of record NZ_LDJJ01000032.1, read on the forward strand.
GCCACCCTGCAACGCGCGGCTGATGGCAAAACCCAGCGAGCCCGCCGTTGCCAGGGCGAACAGCAGCATGGACAGCCCGCGCCCCTTGCCCCCTTTTACCCAGCCCAGAAATAGCAGGGGGAACAGCAGATAGAACTGTTCCTCAACGCCCAGCGACCAGGTGTGCGTATAAGGATTGAATTCGCTACGCGGTGAAAAATAGTCATTACCGGTGCTTGCCAGCACCCAGTTGCTCAGCCCGACAAAGGCCATGCGACCGGTTTTACCACTGGTTTCACTGAGCCAGGATTCGGGAATGAACAGCGTGCTGAGCAACCCCGTCACCAGCAGGCAGACAAACAGCGCCGGCATGATCCGACGCATGCGCCGTGCGTAGAAACCCAATACACCTCGCCAACCCATCAGCGCAGAAGAGCGCGCTACCGACGCGCTGACGACAAAACCGGATATGACGAAAAACACGTCCACACCGGTGAAGCCGCCCGGCAACCAGGCTGGATTGAGGTGGTACAAAATGACGGCAAGCACAGCAACAGCGCGCAGACCGTCGATATGAGGGAAGTAGCCTTCCTGCTTCAGATGTCCCTGCATTGCATTCCCTTTCATGACAACGGGCGCCACTGGCGCCCGTTGTCTGCATCAAATCGAATCGGTTACCAGACCAGATCGTCCGGCACCTGGTACTGCGGATCGGCATACGGGTCGGCATCGGCTGGCGCGTTCGGATCGACCTTCAGCGCCACCGCCTGGGCGAATACCTGTTCGGCCTCGGCCAGCAGCTGCGCCGTCACCAACAGGTAGCGGCCGTTCTGCTGCAGCACACCCAACTCGCCGGCGTTTAGCGCCTTGAGCTGTTCGGCATTGACGTAGATGCGCTTGATCTTGCCGCCATACGGGAAGTGACGGGCGATGTCGGCATTGGGGTCGTTCAAACCCTTGTCCTTGATCAGCTCGTCGAGCTTGGCACGAGCCTCGCGGCGCAGGCGTGCTTCTTCCTGCTTGAGCCGCTCGGCTTCCATGCGCTCGTCTTTTTCCTTCTGCGCACGGATCGCATAGGCCTTGGCAAGATCGATGTCTTCCTGCGAGCGCGGCTTGCGCGGGCCTTGCGCGGGCCGGCCCTGGCCGGGCCTGCCGGGATGCGCGGGCTTGCCGGCGTGGCCAGGCTTGTTGCTGCCTGCATGTGCCGGTTTGTTACTGCCCGCCTGCGGCCGACCTTGGCCGGGCTTTCCCTGCGGGCGTCCGTCACGGCGTGGCTCAGGCTTGCGCTCCGGCTTGGGAGCAGCTTTGAAACCCAGCCCAAGCAGCTGGTCGCGAATATTGTCACTCATAGGGAAATATCAGTAGTGCGGGGGCGGTGGTTCATCGGCAGCATCGGCGTACAACGTCGTGCGTACCTTGCCCAGATCATCAAGGAGATGGCGCAGCAGATCGGCATTGCGCGAGCCCTGCATACGGGCGTCGGCCAATGCCTCGCTCATCTCCGCCAAAGCCTGCTCCTGGAAGGAGACTCGCATCTCCAACTCGACCAGACGTGCTTCCAGCGCCTGTTCGCGCTGGTCGGAAGGTGACTCATGCATGTACGGAACGTCCTCGGCCAATGCCGTAATAGGCCAAACCGGCGGCTTCAATTTCTGCCGGGTCGTACAGGTTACGGCCATCAAATACCACCGCATCACCCAGCGCCTCGCGCATGCGCGCGAAATCCGGGCTGCGGAACTGCTTCCACTCGGTGATTACCACCAGCGCGTCGGCATCGTGCAGTGCTGCAAACGCCGAATCGCAGAAAACCAGATCCTCGCGCTCGCCAAAAATGCGCCGCGCCTCGGCCATGGCTTCCGGATCAAACACCTGCACCTTGGCACCGGCTTCCCACAGCTGCGCCAATACCCGGCGGCTCGGCGCCTCGCGCATATCGTCGGTGTTCGGCTTGAATGCCAAGCCCCACACCGCGAAGGTCTTGCCGCGCACGCCTTCGTCCTCGCCACGGTCGTAGTGACGCTGGATCAGCTCGAACAGATGGCCCTTCTGCGCGGCGTTGACCGCTTCAACCGCATTGAGCAGTTGTGGCTGGTGGCCATGCTGGGCCGCCGTACGCGCCAAGGCCTGCACGTCCTTGGGGAAACAGGAGCCGCCATAACCGGCGCCGGGATAGATGAAGTGCCAGCCAATGCGCGGGTCCGAACCGATGCCTTGGCGCACCTGCTCTATATCGGCGCCGACACGCTCGGCGATATTGGCAATTTCATTCATGAAACTGATCTTGGTCGCCAGCATCGCATTGGCGGCGTACTTGGTCAGCTCGGCCGAACGCACGTCCATTTCCACAACGCGGTCGCGGTTGCGGTTGAACGGCGCATACAACCGCCGCAATACCGTCACCGCATGCGCACTGCTGGCGCCAATGACAATACGATCCGGACGCATGCAGTCAGCGACTGCATCGCCTTCTTTCAGGAATTCGGGGTTGGAAACCACATCAAACGCGTTTTCCTGGCCGCGCGCCGCCAGCTCTTCGGCAATGGCGGTGCGGACCTTGTCAGCGGTACCCACCGGTACCGTCGACTTGTTGACCACTACCGTCGGCCGCGCCAGATGGCGGCCAATGGTGCGCGCCACCGCCAGCACATATTGCAGATCCGCGCTGCCGTCTTCATCGGGCGGTGTACCCACCGCGATGAAGATGACTTCGCCGTGGGCGATGGCCTGTGCGGCGTCGGTGGTGAAGGCCAGCCGCCCGGAGGCGTGGTTGGCCTTCACCATCGGTTCCAGGCCGGGCTCGTAGATCGGGATGATGCCCCGCTGCAAGCCGTCGACCTTGGACTGGTCGATATCGACGCAGACCACATCGTGCCCTACTTCCGCCAGGCAGGTCCCGGTGACGAGACCCACATAGCCAGTGCCGAAAATAGCTACACGCATGGTTGCGCCTGCTCCGTACTCAGCCTTACGGCATGATGCCCAGCAACTCGACGTCGAAGGTCAGCGTTGCGTTCGGGCCAATCGGGCCACCCTGGGTACCGGCTTCGCCGTAGGCCAGTTCGCCCGGAATCCAGAAGCGGTACTTGGAGCCGACCGGCATCAGTGCCACGCCTTCGGTCCAACCCTTGATGACCTGGTCCAGACCGAAATCAACCGGCTGGCCGCGGGTGTAGCTGCTGTCGAACACTTCGCCGTTGAGCAGCTTGCCTTCGTAGTTGACGCGCACGCGGCTGCTGGCAACCGGGCGCTCGCCGCTGCCAGCGCGGATCACCTGGTACTGCAGGCCCGACGGGGTGGTCACCACGCCCGGTACGGTCTTGTTCTTGGCGAGGAAGGCATTGCCTTCTTCACGGTTGGTCTGGGCGGCCTTGCCGGCCTCAGCCTTCATTTCCGCTTCCTTGGTGCTGCTGAACGCCTGCAGCACGGCCTGGGCCTGCTCGTGGTTCATCAGCGGGGTGCCCTTGGAGAACACGGTGGTGACGGCCTGGAACACCGAATCCAGATCGATGTCCTTCTGGATGCGCGCCAACGACGGGCCCACGGCGAAGCTGCCCAGCATCAGGCCGACCTTCTCGCGGTCAACCGACGGCGGCTGGCTGCCCGGCGCCATGCCCGGCACCTGCTGGCCCGAACGGACCATCATCAAGGTGCGCAATGCCTGGTCGGTCTTCTGCGCTTCTTCCTGCGACAGCAGCGGCTGGCCACCGGCGAACGCGTTTTCCACGCCGCGGCGCAATGCAGCCACGTCTACTTCCGAGGCAATCGGCTCAAACGAGCTGGCCACGTCGATACCGATGGCGTAACCAATCTTTTCACGATCCGAGGTCAAAACAGACTTCTCCTTGGTCGCCGCCGCAGCGGCAGGTTGTTGCGAAAAAACGACCCCTGGGGCCGCCATCGCCAAAATCAGAAGCGACGCAACCGCGCCACGCTTTCCCATCTTCATTCGCTGCATTCCTGGAAGTGAACAAACGCCACCGGCGGCGCGAGGGGCGACATTGTCGCACGCGCGCCGCAGATGTCGAGGCGCCTCAGCGCTGTGGTGCCGCTGCGGCCAACGCGCCTTCAATTGCCGCGCGCAGTTCCGGATCATCCGGCTTCACCTTGCTGGGGAACTGTGCCAGCACGCGCCCATCGCGGGATATCAGATATTTGTGGAAATTCCAGCCCGGTGCCACGCCACTGAGGCGGGTCAGATCCTGGTACAGCGGGGTCGCTTCCGGCCCGACCACATGCACTTTTTCAAACATGGGGAACTTCACCCCATACGTAAGCGTGCAGAACTCCTGAATCTGCGCCTCGCTGCCGGGCTCCTGGCCTTTGAAATCATTGGACGGAAAGCCCAACACGGCAAAACCACGCGGCGCCAGTTCCTGTTGCAATGCCTCCAGGCCTTCGTATTGCGGGGTGAAACCGCACTTGGAGGCGGTATTGACCACCAACAACACCTTGCCGCCATACGCGCGATTCAGGTTTACCTCGTCTTTTCCGGCCAGAGAACGGTAGTTACGGTCCAGCAGCGGGCCGGCCGCCGCATCCAACGCGCCACCTACAGAAGCAACAAAAGCAATTGAAATCAATATATTACGAATGTTCACCGGATTCTCCTGGGCGCTGCAAGCAGGTTTGGGGCGGCATAGGCCATCAGTTGGGTCATAAGCAGTTGCATACCGGCGTGTCGGTGTTATAGTTGCATACAACACCAGCCACCCTACACAGGGGCCTCCATGAACACCAAGCACGGCAGACACGCTCTCCACGCACTGATGGTCACAGGCACCTTGCTGTTGCTGGGCTGCTCGACCTCCCTAGGCAACGGCTTGGCCAATGCCCGGGATTATGCAGCCCAGGTGGGCAGTGATGGACAGGATGCCGACGATACCCCCAAAGCGAAACGACCGGCTCGACGGATGCGGACCAGCCTTTCGATGCCTTACTTTTCTTTCGCACAGCTGAATTCGCGGAGCTGACCCATGAGCGATATCCAGTGGAGCGATGGCGCTCCCATTTACCGCCAGCTGAAGGATCGCGTGATTGCGATGATGCTGGACGGAATCCTGAAGCCGGGCGACGCCCTGCCCTCGGTACGCCAGGTTGCGGCCGAGTACCAATTGAACCCGATCACGGTTTCGCGCGCCTACCAGGAGTTGGCCGACGAAAATCTGGTCGAGAAGCGCCGTGGCCTTGGCATGTTCATGACCGAGGAGGCTGCGCAGAAGCTGCGCGGCAGCGAGCGCGACCGCTTTCTCAATGACGAATGGCCGGCCGTGCTGGAGCGTATCCAGCGCCTGGGCCTGACGATGAAAGATTTGCTGCCACCGGGGACCACTCTATGAACGCCGCCGTCGAAGCCGTCGTTTCCGCCAAGGGCCTGCGCAAGGCCTACAAGCAGAAGCCAGCGCTGGACAACACCAGCTTTTCCATTGAACCGGGCCGTATCGTCGGCCTGATCGGGCCCAACGGCGCCGGCAAGACCACGGCGTTGAAGGCCGTGCTCGGCCTGACCTCGTTCGACGGCGACCTGCAGGTGCTGGGCATGGACCCGCGCAGCCAGCGCGACGACCTGATGAATGATGTCTGCTTCATCGCCGACGTGGCGGTGCTGCCGCGCTGGTTGCGGGTAAAGGAAGCCATTGATTTCGTCGCCGGCGTGCACCCGCGCTTTGACCGCGCCCGCTGCGAGCGCTTCCTGGCCAATACCAAGCTCAACCCCAAGCAACGGGTGCGCGAGATGTCCAAGGGCATGGTGGTGCAGCTGCACCTTGCCCTGGTGATGGCCATCGACGCCAAGATCCTGGTGCTGGACGAGCCCACCCTGGGCCTGGACATCATGTACCGCAAGGAGTTCTACCAGCGCCTGCTGGAGGATTACTTCGACGAACAGAAGACCATCATCATCACCACCCACCAGGTGGAAGAGGTCGAGCACATCCTCACCGACGTGCTGTTCATCCGCGATGGCAGGATCGTGCTGTCCTCGGACATGGAAAGCCTGGCTGACCGCTACACCGAGCTGCTGACCTCGGCCGACAGCGTGCATGCCGCACGTGCGCTGGCCCCTATCGACGAGCGCGCCCTGCCCTTCGGCAAGACCGTGCTGCTGTTCGATGGCGCCGACCGCAACCAACTTGCCAGCATGGGTGAAATCCGCACCCCCGGCCTGGCCGACCTGTTCGTGGCCACCATGAAGGGAACCTACGCATGAACGCCGCTCACAACATCACCCCGCTCGGCAAATTCAAGTGGCTGCTCAAACGTGAGTACTGGGAAAACCGGGGCGGCTTCGTCTGGGCCCAGGTCATCACCGGCGGTATTGCCATCCTGTTCGCCATCATCGGCGCCCTGATTGGTGCATTCGCCGCGCGCAATTCCGACGGCATCAACCATATGGGCGATGTCAGCGAATACCTGAAGGTGATGGGGGCATTCGGCGATGGCCTGCTGCTGGCAGGCATCTTCCTGGCCTCGCTGATACTGGCCTTCGTGGTGTTCTTCTACGCGCTTGGCAGCCTGTATGACGACCGCCGCGACCGCAGCGTGCTGTTCTGGAAATCGCTGCCGGTTTCCGACACCCAGACCGTGTTGTCCAAGGCCCTGTGGGCACTGGTATTGGCACCGTTGATCGCGATGGCGATCGGCCTGATCGTCGGCCTGGTGCTATGGGTTGTTGCCATGATCGGCGCGGCCGCCGCCGGCGCCACCAGCCCCTGGGCCATTGCCACCCACTCGCACCCGTTCCGGATCCTGGGCCTGGTCCTGAGCACCTTGCCGGTAAGCCTGCTGTGGGCACTGCCGACCGTCGGCTGGCTGATGTTCTGCTCGGCGCTGGTGCGTTCCAAGCCCTTCCTGTGGGCGGTGCTGCTGCCGCTGCTGGCCTGCACGATGATCAGCATCCTCGGCGCCATGCCAGGCGTGAAGCTGCCACTGGGGTGGATCTGGTACACCGTTGCCTACCGCGGCCTGCTCAGCGTCTTCCCCTCGTCCTGGTTGCCGCGCGGCCTGACTGACACCAATATCGGCAACGATGACATCCAAAGCCCCGCCGATCTGGTGCAGTGGCTGCTGCAGCACCACAGCCTTGGCAAGGTGCTGTCCAACCCCGACATCTGGATCGGCGCCGTGGTTGGCATCGCTCTCATCATTGGCGCTGTCTACCTGCGCCGCCGTCGCGACGACATCTGACCCTCGCTCAGGAGAATGTTCATGCACAAGACGTTTTTACTGGCCGCATTGCTGGCGGCGCCGGGCGCCGCCTTCGCCACCCAGCCCTGCGCGGTAACCGCCCCGCAGTCGCTGAACCTGGATCTGGCTGGCAGCAAGACCGTGCTCTTCGAGGTCAACAGCCATGACCTGCGCCTGCAGGCCAGCCCCGCTGCCAAGGCCGCCCTCAGCGGACGTGCCTGCGCCTCCAGCCAGGAACTGCTGGACCAGCTTTCGCTGACCCAGCGCAAGGTCGGCGACAAGCTGGTGGTGACGCTTGAGCGCAAGAACCAGGGGCTGCACTTCAATCTCGGCAACACCTACGCCTACCTGGACCTGACCGGCAGCCTGCCTGACGACATCCTGGTCCAGCTCAAGGTCGGCTCCGGTGATGCTTCGCTGGCCGGTGCGCAGAGCATGAGTGCCGATGTCGGCTCGGGCGATGTCAGTGCCCGTGACATCAAGGGGCTGGCCACCGCTGCGGTGGGCTCGGGCGATATCGAATTCAACAATATCGGTTCGCTGTATGTGCTGTCGGTGGGTTCGGGCGACGTCAAGGCCAATGGTGTGCGCGGCAATGCCCGCGTCGGCACCGTCGGCTCCGGCGATGTCGAGCTGCACGGCGTGCAGGGCGCGGTGAGCATCGAGAGCATTGGCTCGGGTGATGTCGATATTCACGACAGCCGCGGCGCGGTAAGCCTGGGCTCACTGGGCTCGGGCGACCTGGACGTGCGTGGCGCCGCCAGCCTCAAGGTGGACCGGGTCGGCAGCGGCTCGGTGAACCATTCCGGCATCACCGGCGCCGTCGACCTGCCAAAAAAACGCTGATTCCTTCTTACCGCAACGGAACGCACACCATGAAGATCCTCAACGCCCCCCTGCTGGCCCTGGCGCTGGCAATCCCGTTGGCTGCCTGCGGCGAAAAGCCAGCGGCCAATGCACCTGACACCGAAACCACCATCGGCGCAAAGGTCCGTGAGGCCACCGACAAGGCCCGCAAGGAACTGGCCGAAGGCAACGTCAGCATTGGCAGCGATGGCGCCAAAGTTGAGCTCACGCCAAGCGGTGACCTGCTGATCAACGGCACCTCCATCCCGCTCAACGACAGCCAGCGCGCCATCACCCTGCAATACCGCAAGCAGATGATCGGCGTCGCCGAAGCCGGTATCGAAATTGGCGTGCAGGGTGCGAACCTTGGCGCCAAGGCTGCCGGCGAGGCGATCAAGGGCCTGTTCTCCGGCGATACCGACAAGATCGAGGAGCGCGTCAATGCCGAGGCCGAGAAGATCAAGGCCAGCGCCATGAAGCTGTGCGACCAGCTGCCCGCCCTGATGGTCACCCAGCAGCAACTGGCTGCAGCGGTGCCGGCGTTCAAGCCCTACGCGAAGATGGACCAGAGTGACATCGACGACTGCCGGGAGGGCAACGTCGACGTCCCCTGACCCTGCACGCAAGACGGAGCGGTAGAATCACCGCTCCGTCGTTGTTGCTGCCCTTGCCATGAACAAACTGCTGTTGTTGATCCTCGTTGCCTTCGCCACCCTGGCCACCGGCTGTGATCGCCAGAAGTACGCCGAACACCGCAGCGAGCGCAGCAAGCCCAAGACCGAAGTCACCCTGGAGCGCATCGCCATCCGCCGCGCGCCCTACCCGAACCTGGACATCCTGCCGGACGGCCGCCTGCGCGTTGATGACATCGTCATCCCCTTGAACGCCGAGCAGCAGGAGTTGCTGCACACCAGCTACGTCAAGCTGCAGATCCTGCGCCAGAACACGCTGGTGGACGCCGACCCGGCGCTGGCACAGGAACGCTCACTGCCGCTGCAGATCCCGCAAGGCCAGTCGCCATTCCCGCCGGACCTGGCCAAGCAGATCCCCGAGTTCGAAAAGTACGACGAAGCCCTGGCCAACCTGCGTGCCCTGCGCTGACCTGTAGTGCCGAGCCATGCTCGGCAAGGGCCTTACCAAAGATCCTGTGTAGTGCCGAGCCATGCTCGGCAAGGGCCCTACCAACAATGCCTGCGCAATACGCGAACGGCATTCACAGCGAAGCAAGGCCTGAAAGCCAACCCCTCCCCAACCCTCCCCTGCGCTACGCGCAAGGGAGGGGGCAGATGCGTAGCGCCGAACCTCTAATGGTCCTGACGTAGCGCCAAACCTCAATGATCGTGAATACCGCCCAGCGTCAGCGCCGCCGGATCCAGCAGCCGCTTCAACTCGGCCTCTGACAGCCCACTGTCCTCCAGCGCCACGTCCAGCACCGGCCGCTGTTCCTTGTAGGCGCGCTTGGCAATTGCCGCCGCCTTCTCGTAGCCGATGATCGGGTTCAGCGCGGTCACCAGGATGGGATTGCGCGCCAGTGCCTCACGTACCCGCTCCTGCTTGACCACCAACCCGACAAACACCTTGTCGGCCAGCAGGTTCATCACATTGGACAGCAGCTGGATCGAGTCCAGCAGATTGGCCGCAATCAGCGGCAGCGCCACATTCAACTGGAAATTGCCGGTCTGCCCGGCGACGGTGATCGCGGTGTGGTGACCGATCACCTGCGCGGCCACCATCACCGTCGCCTCCGGGATCACCGGGTTGACCTTGCCCGGCATGATCGAGCTGCCCGGCTGCAACGCCGGCAATTCCAGTTCACCCAGCCCGGCCAGCGGCCCGGAATTCATCCAGCGCAGATCGTTGGCGATCTTGATCAAGGCCACCGCCAGCGCATTGAGCTGGCCGGACAACTCCACCGCATCGTCCTGCGCGGCCAGGCCTTCGAACTTGTTGGCCGCACTCTCGAACTTGACCCCGGTGCTGGCCGACAGCGCCCGCGCCACCTTGCCACCAAAGCGCGGGTCGGCATTGATGCCGGTGCCAATGGCGGTGCCGCCCAGCGGCAACCGACGCAGCCGCTTGAGCGCGTCTTCAATCCGGTCCTCGGCCGAAGCCAGCTGTGCCGACCACGCCCCGAACTCCTGGCCAAAGGTCAGCGGCATCGCATCCATCAGATGGGTACGGCCGGTCTTGACGATCTTGCCCAGGTTGCGGGCACGCTTGTCGATGGTCTTGCGCAGGTGCTTGAGCGCCGGCAGCAGCGATTCCACCACCTCGAGCTGGGCCGAGACGCGGATAGCCGTAGGAATAACGTCATTGGAGCTCTGCCCCAGATTGACGTGGTCGTTGGGGTGCACGGCGGTCTTGCCGGCCTTGCCGCCGAGGTTGGCCAGGGTGGCAATGACCTCGTTGGCATTCATATTGGACGAGGTACCCGAGCCGGTCTGGTACACATCAATTGGAAACTGGCCATCATGCGCGCCGATTGCCACCTCGGTGGCCGCCGACTGGATTGCCTTGCCCACGCCCTTGGGCAGCAGCCCAAGGCCGGTATTGACCTCGGCCGCGGCGCCCTTGATCAGGCCCAGCGCACGGATGAAAGCACGCGGCATGCGCTGCCCGGATACCGGGAAATTCTCAACCGCACGCTGGGTCTGTGCGCCCCACAGGGCCTCGGCGGGCACCTGCAGTTCGCCCATGCTGTCGTGTTCGGTCCGGAAACCACTCTTGGAAACCTTGCTCATCATCAACTCCGCACAATCTCATTGTTGGGGAAGGGAAAGCTGCGGCTGGCGGTGGGCAGACTCCCCGGCTGGCGGCTATCGACACAATACCCGCCCGCCCCGGCAAAGACATCCGCGGCCGATGGGATACAACGGCCCAGCAACGCCTGGCGCGCCGGCAGCGTAGAATATGCGCCCCCGCCACTGCCCAACGCCTGCCGCCATGACGGATACGTCCCGCCAAGAAGCCGCCCTGCTCGCCCTGTCCCCGCTTGATGGCCGCTATGCCGGCAAGGTCGACGCATTGCGCCCGATCTTCTCCGAATATGGCCTTATCAAGGCTCGCGTAAAGGTCGAGATCGAATGGCTGCTGGCGCTGGGCGCCGAATCGGGTATCAGCGAGCTGGCCGACTTCTCGGCCACCGCCAAGGCCAAGCTGCGCGCGCTGGCCGACGGCTTCTCGGTCGCCAACGCCGCCCGCGTCAAGGAAATCGAGCGCACCACCAACCACGACGTCAAGGCCGTGGAGTACTTCATCAAGGAACAGCTCAAGGACGACGCCGAGCTGGCGCCGGCCCTGGAGTTCGTGCATTTCGCCTGCACCAGCGAGGACATCAACAACCTGTCCTACGGCCTGATGCTGGCCGAAGCGCGTGAAAAGGTGATCCTGCCAGGCTATGCCGGCATCGCCGCCTCGTTGCGCACGCTGGCCCACGCCCAGGCCGAGCAGCCGATGTTGTCGCGCACCCACGGCCAGACCGCTTCGCCGACCACCCTGGGCAAGGAGCTGGCCAACGTCGTCGCCCGCCTGGAACGACAGATCCGCCAGATCGGCGCGGTCGAGCTGACCGGCAAGATCAACGGCGCCGTCGGCAACTACAACGCCCACGTCGTGTCCTACCCGGACGTGGACTGGCCGGCCTTCGCCGAACGCTTCGTCACCTCGCTGGGCCTGGTGTTCAACCCCTACACCACCCAGATCGAGCCGCACGACAACGTCGCTGAGATCGGTGATGCCGCCCGCCGCGCCAACACCATCCTGATCGATCTGGCCCGTGACATCTGGGGCTATATCTCGCTGGGCTACTTCAAGCAGAAGCTCAAGGAAGGTGAAGTCGGCTCCTCGACCATGCCGCACAAGGTCAACCCGATCGATTTCGAGAATGCTGAGGGCAATTTCGGCATCGGCAACGCGCTGTTCGAGCATTTCAGCGCCAAGCTGCCGATCAGCCGCTGGCAGCGCGACCTGACCGACTCCACCGTGCTGCGCGCCGTGGGCACCGCCTTCGGCCACAGCCAGGTCGGCCTGGAATCGCTGGCCAAGGGCCTGGGCAAGCTGACCGTGAACCCGGAGCGCCTGGACGCCGACCTGGATGCAGCCTGGGAAGTGCTGGCCGAAGCCGTGCAGACGGTGATGCGCCGTCATGGCCTGCCCAATCCGTATGAGCAGCTCAAGGCGCTGACCCGCGGCCACGGCATCACTGCCGATTCGATGCGCGCGTTCATCGAGACCCTGGAGCTGCCGGCCGATGCCAAGCAGCGCCTGCGCGAGCTGACCCCGGGTGGCTATGCCGGCCTGGCAGCCGAGCTGGCCAAGGCGATCTGAATTTTCAGCATCGCGAGATGCTGAAGCCAGTCGTCCCCCAGGAAAGACCGACTGTAGTGCCGAGCCATGCTCGGCAGGGCTTTACTGGTAGAGCCTCTTGCCGAGCATGGCTCGGCACTACGGTGCATTGCTGGTACAGCCCTTGCCGAGCATGGCTCGGCACTACGATGCATTGCTGGTACAGCCCCTGCCGAGCATGGCTCGGCACTACGGTGCATTGCTGTACCGCCTCTTGCCGAGCTTGGCGCGGCATTACATTTGATTCAGATCAGTCGCATGCCGTGCGCATTGTCGCCAACAAGGGGACAATGGGGACCTGTGCGCTACGCGCACCCCTGTTCGACCTCCGTTGCAAAGGATTTCCCCCATGGCTGCACGCAAGCAAAAGACCTATCCGATCGAAGTACAGGCCCGCGCCGGCCTGCCGCTGGGCATGGCCCCAGCCACCTTCCTGCGCGACTACTGGCAGAAGCGTCCGCTGTTGATCCGCGCCGCCTTCCCGGATTTTGAAACCCCGGTGCTGCCGGAAGACCTGGCCGGCCTGGCCTGCGAGGAAGGCGCGCTGGCACGTATCGTCAGCCACGACCGCGCCACCGACGGCTGGGAGCTGCGTACCGGCCCGTTCCAGGAAGAAGACTTCCCCGGCATGCCCGACCACGACTGGACCCTGCTGGTGCAGGACGTGGACAAGTGGGACCCGGAAGTGCGCGCCCTGACCTCGTACTTCAACTTCCTGCCGCGCTGGCGCATGGACGACGTGATGATCAGCTTTGCCGCCACCGGCGGTTCGGTTGGCGCGCATGTCGACCAGTACGACGTATTCCTGCTGCAGGCCCATGGCCAGCGCCGCTGGCAGATCGACGCCAGCGAGTCGACCAAGGGCAAGCGCCCGTCGCTGGAGTTCCGCCCCGACGTGGAACTGAAGCTGCTGAAGAAGTTCAAGGCGACCCACGATTGGGTGCTGGGCCCGGGCGACATGCTGTACCTGCCGCCGAACGTGCCGCACAACGGCGTTGCCGTGAACCCCTGCCTGACCTTCTCCTTCGGCATGCGTGCGCCGTCCTCGGCTGAGCTGATCAGCGACTACCTGGACGATCTGGTCGCCGATGCCGACGAATCCATCCGCTTCCAGGACCCGGACCTGAAGCTGCCGGAAGACCCGAACGAGATCGACGCAGCCGCCATGAAGCGCGTCGTCGCCGCGCTCAATGCGCTGCGCATGAATGACCCGGACCGCCTCGGCAACTGGTTCGGCCGCTTCATCACCACCTACCGCGCCGCTGGCGACATCCTGCCCTCGCAGGCCCCGCCGCCGCCGGAAGAAGTGACTGCCGAGCTGGAAAACGGCGGCGTGCTTGAGCGCCACCCCTGGGCCCGCCTGGCCTGGCGCCGCGCCACCCGTGGTGCCTCGCTGTACTGCTCCGGGCTGGCCTTCCAGCTGTCGATCAAGGACGCGCAGACCCTGGCCGGCGCCGAGCAGATCGATATCGCCCTGTTCAACAAGCTCGGCAACAAGGGCCGCGACGCCCTGATGGAGCTGATCACCGGCGGCCATTACCAGCTGCTCGACGTTGAAACCATTGCCGCCATGCTCGCCGAGCAGGACGCGCTGGAAGCCATGGAAGACGTGGCCGAGGAAGATTTCGAGGACGAGGACTTCGACGACGAGGCCGATGCCCCGGAAGTGGAGATCGAAGTCATCGAGTACAGCGAAGCTGCTGACGGCGAACCGTCCAGCGCCAGCATCGAGACCGTGCTGGTCAGCGAGGAAGGCGTCGAGGTCGTGGTGATCTGCGACGACGGCGATGAAGAAGACGAAGACGACGCGGAAACGCCGTCGGCATGAGTCAAACCGCGATCTTTCACGTAGAGATCGCCGACTACGCCGTGCAGCAGGCATTGCTGCACGGCGTGCGTCATACGGTGTTCGTCAGCGAACAGAACGTTCCAGCCGAGCTTGAAATCGATGCCCTGGACCCGCTCAGCGACCACGCCCTGGCGCTGGACGCAGACGGCCAGGCCATCGGTGCCGCCCGTCTCACCCCGGACCAGCGCATCGGCCGCATGGCGGTACTGTCCGCCTGGCGCGGCAAAGGCGTGGGCCAGGCCTTGTTGAACGCCCTGCTGGCCACTGCCCGCGCACGCGGCTGGGGCGAGGTGAGCTTGCATGCCCAGCTGCATGCCCGCGACTTCTACGCCTGCAACGGCTTTCTGCCGGAAGGGGCCGAATTCGAGGAGGCCGGCATCGGCCACCAGAACATGCGCCGGCGGCTGGACGGCGCCATGCGCGTGCAGGACCCGGACCAGGCCCGTGCGGCAACCGCAGCGGTGATCCATGCCGCGCGCCGCCGCCTCCAGCTGCAGCTACGGGGCAACGACGCCCTGCTCAGCCAGCCCCTGGTATTGGACGCATTGCGCCGCTTTGCCACCGCCCGCCATGACAAACAGGTCCAGCTGCTGCTGCACGAAGCCGACCTGCCGGCCCTGCCCGCGGCCTTCATCGCCCTGGCACAGCGCCTGCCCAGTGTGTTCCAGCTGCGTGAACCGGTGGACCCGGCGGACTGCCAGGTGGCCTCGGCCGCGGTCGGCAACGATCACGGCGACTGCTACTTTCGTCCAATAGGCGCCCGCGTCGAAGGCGAGCTGTGGCTGGACGCGCCGGCCCGCGCACATCAGCAGGAAGAGTTGTTCAAGCGCATCTGGGAGCGTTCACGCGATTGCAACGGGCTTCGCGTATTGGGTGTCTGAGCGCTGACCGGGCCGGGACAATATGCGGTCAGGTATTAATGCGCGGGACAGAGTGCATGCCCCTTCCTGTCCAGTGAGGGGTATAATTCAGTGGTTAGAACACGCCCGCGCGCGACGCTGCAGCAAGGTCCGCCGGTTCCCAGAACTACCCCACAAGTGAATCCGACTCTCCATCGTGGACAATCTACTGAAGCAGTTTGCGCAATCATCGCAGCTCGCCGGCGGCAACGCCTCCTATGTCGAGGATCTGTACGAACAGTACCTCGTCTCCCCGGACAGTGTGGACCCCAAGTGGAAGTCCTACTTTGACGGCTTCAAAGGCCGCGAAGCGGGCGATGTGCCGCACTCTGCCGCCATCGCACACATCACCGAAGCCGCCAGGAATGCCGGCAAGGTCGGCGGCAACGCCGGCTCCGGCGACGAGCGCGAGCGCAATGTCGGCCGTCTGATCACCGCCTACCGTTCGCGCGGCCACCTCGGCGCCAATCTTGATCCGCTGGGCCTGACCCCGCCGGTCAACCCGCCGGACCTGGGCCTGCCCTTCCACCACCTCAGCGATGCCGACCTCAACGACGAGTTCAGCACCGGCGGTGTTGGCGGCCAGCCGCGGATGAAGCTGCGTGACCTGCTTGCGCGCCTGAAGGCGACCTATGCCGGCTCGATCGGCGCAGAGTTCATGTATATCGCCGAAGTCGAGCAGCGCCAGTGGCTCTACCAGCGCCTTGAGGCTGCCGGTGGCAACTACAACCTGGATGCCGACACCAAGCGCCGCACCCTGGAGCGCCTGACTGCAGCCGAAGGCCTTGAGCGTTACCTGCACACCAAGTACGTCGGCCAGAAGCGTTTCTCGCTGGAAGGCGGCGACTCGCTGATCCCGATGATGGACACCATCATCCGTGACGCCGGCAAGGAAGGCGTCAAGGACGTGATCATCGGCATGGCCCACCGTGGCCGCCTGAACGTGCTGGTCAACACCCTCGGCAAGAACCCGCGCAAGCTGTTCGACGAGTTCGAAGGCAAGTTCGAGCACGACGACCGCGCCGTGGCCGGTGACGTGAAGTACCACATGGGCTTCTCGGCCGACGTCGCCAGCGATGGCGGCCCGGTGCACCTGGCCCTGGCGTTCAACCCGTCCCACCTGGAAATCGCCGATCCGGTGGTTGTCGGCTCGGTGCGCTCGCGCCAGGAACGCCGCAACGACACCGCGCGCAAGCAGGTGATGCCGGTCCTGATCCACGGCGATGCCGCATTCGCCGGCCAGGGCGTGGTGATGGAGCTGTTCCAGATGTCGCAGGCCCGCGGTTTCGCGGTCGGCGGCACCGTGCACATCGTCATCAACAACCAGGTGGGCTTCACCACCTCCAACCGCGACGACTCGCGCTCGACCCTGTACTGCACCGACATCGCCAAGATGGTCGCTGCCCCGGTCCTGCACGTGAACGGCGACGATCCCGAAGCCGTGGTGTTCGCGGCCAAGCTGGCCTATGACTTCCGCCAGCAGTTCAACAAGGACGTCGTGATCGACCTGGTCTGCTACCGCCGCTGGGGTCACAACGAAGCCGATGAACCGGCGATCACCCAGCCGCTGATGTACCAGGTGATCCGCAAGCACAAGACCACCCGCGAGCTCTACGCAGAGCAGCTGGAAGCCGCAGGCGTCATCGCTGCCGGCGCCGGCAAGGAAATGGTCGACGCTTACCGCAACAAGCTGGACTCGGGCGAAGTCACCACCGAGCTGGCCAAAGTCGAAAAGACCCCGGCCACCAGCAAGATGTACGTGGATTGGTCCAAGTACCTGTCGGGCAAGCTGTCCGATCCGGTCAGCACCAAGGTCGACATGGGCAAGCTGACCCAGCTGGCCACCATGATCAACACCATTCCGGAAGGCGTGGAAGTGCATTCGCGCGTTGCCAAGGTGTACGACGACCGTCGCAAGATGGCCGCCGGTGAAATCCTGGGCGACTGGGGCTTTGCCGAAAACCTGGCCTATGCAACGCTGCTGGACGAAGGCAATGCGCTGCGCCTGGTTGGCCAGGACGTCGGCCGCGGCACCTTCACCCACCGCCACGCGATCCTGCACGACCAGAAGACCGACAACTACTACCTGCCGCTGCGGCAGCTGGTCGAGTCGCCGGAACAGGCCACCATCATCGATTCGCTGCTCAGCGAAGAAGCCGTGATGGCGTTCGAATATGGCTTCTCCACCACCGATCCGAACACCCTGTGCATCTGGGAAGGCCAGTTCGGCGACTTCGCCAACGGCGCCCAGGTGGTGATCGACCAGTTCATCGCCTCCGGCGAAGCAAAGTGGGGCCGCATCTCCGGCCTGACCCTGCTGCTGCCGCACGGCTATGAAGGCCAGGGTCCGGAACACAGCTCGGCGCGCCTTGAGCGCTTCCTGCAGCTGTGTGCGCTGGAGAACATGCTGGTCTGCGTGCCGTCGACCCCGGCGCAGGCATTCCACATGCTGCGTCGCCAGATGCGCATGGACACCCGCAAGCCGCTGGTGGTCATGTCGCCCAAGTCGCTGCTGCGTCACAAGCTGGCCGTGTCCAGCCTGGAAGAAATGGCCAATGGCGAGTTCCAGCACCTGATTGGCGATGCCACCGCGGACGTCAAGAAGGTCAAGCGTGTGGTCGTGTGTTCGGGCAAGGTCTACTACGACCTGCTGGAAGACGTGACCAAGCGTGGCCAGGAAGATGTCGCCCTGGTGCGCGTCGAACAGCTCTACCCGTTCCCGCGCCCGGCGCTGGCGGCCGAGCTGAAGAAGTACGGCAAGGCCACCGACGTCGTGTGGTGCCAGGAAGAGCCGATGAACCAGGGTGCGTGGTACCAGATCAAGCACCACCTGCAGGCATGCGTGGCCGATGGCCAGGCACTGCACTATGCCGGTCGTCCGCGCTCGCCGTCGCCTGCTGTTGGCCACATGTCCGATCACCTGCGCGAACTCGCACAGCTGCTCGCCGACGCGCTGGTCAACAAGATCGACGACAACTACGCCGAATAAGCCCCCTTTTCCACAAGAAAACGAAACCAGGAAATCAGCCAAATGGCCACCGAAGTCAAAGTACCGGTACTGCCCGAATCCGTCTCCGACGCCACCATCGCCACCTGGCACAAGAAGGTGGGTGATGCCGTCAAGCGTGATGAGAACCTGCTCGACCTGGAAACCGACAAGGTCGTGTTGGAAGTACCGGCGCCGGTTGATGGCGTGCTGAAGGAAATCAAGTTCCAGGAAGGCGACACCGTCACCTCGAGCCAGCTGCTGGCCATCATCGAGGAAGGCGCGGTTGCCGCTGCCGCCCCGGCCGCTGCTGCTGAGGCGCCGAAGGCTGCTGCCCCGGCCGCCGCTGCTCCGGCTGCTGCCGCTGCACCGGCCCCGGCTGCCAAGTCGGCTGCCGACACCCTGCCCCCGGGCGCCCGCTTCTCGGCCATCACCGAAGGCGTGAACCCGGCTGACGTGTCCGGCACCGGCCGTCATGGCGCGGTCACCAAGGAAGACATCGTCAACTTCGCCCGCAACGGCGGCGTCGGCAAGGCCGGCGGCGCACGTCCGGAAGAACGCGTGCCGATGACCCGCATGCGCAAGCGCATTGCCGAGCGTCTGATGCAGTCGAAGAACTCGACCGCCATGCTGACCACCTTCAACGAAGTCAACCTGTCCAAGGTCTCGGCTGCGCGCAAGGAACTGCAGGAAGAGTTCGTCAAGGCCCACGGCATCAAGCTCGGCTTCATGAGCTTCTTCGTGAAGGCTGCTGCCAACGCACTGCAGCGCTTCCCGCTGGTCAATGCCTCGATCGATGGTGACGACATCATCTATCACGGCTACTCGGACATCTCGATCGCCGTGTCCACCGAAAAGGGTCTGGTGACCCCGGTGCTGCGCAACGTCGAGCGCATGTCGTTCGCCGACATCGAAAAGGCCATTGCCGACTACGCCAAGAAGGCCCGTGACGGCAAGCTGTCGCTGGAAGAACTGCAGGGCGGCACCTTCACCGTGACCAACGGTGGCACCTTCGGCTCGCTGATGTCGACCCCGATCGTCAACCCGCCGCAGAGCGCCATCCTCGGCATGCACGCCATCAAGGACCGTCCGATCGCCGAGAACGGCCAGGTCGTGATCGCGCCGATGATGTACCTGGCCATGTCCTATGACCACCGCATCATCGACGGCAAGGATTCGGTGCAGTTCCTGGTGGACATCAAGAACCAGCTGGAAAACCCGGGCCGCATGCTGTTCGGCCTGTAATTCCGCTCGAAGCCCCTCTCCCTCCGGGAGAGGGGTTGGGGTGAGGGCCTCGGCCCTCCCGCACCCTCATCCGGCGCTACGCGCCACCTTCTCCCGCAGGGAGAACGGATTGGTACCAAGGAATCTCAAATGGCTGAACAATTCGACGTAGTCGTCATCGGTGCTGGCCCGGCCGGTTACCACGCGGCCATCCGCGCCGCACAGCTGGGCCTGAAGACCGCCTGCATCGATGCAGCGCTGGGCAAGGACGGCAAGCCGGCACTGGGCGGCACCTGCCTGCGCGTGGGCTGCATTCCGTCCAAGGCGCTGCTGGACTCCTCGCGCCAGTACTGGAACATGGGCCACATCTTCGATCAGCACGGCATCAGCTTCAACGACGCCAAGATCGATGTGAGCAAGATGGTCGGCCGCAAGGACGCCATCGTGAAGCAGTTCACCGGCGGTATCGCCCAGCTGTTCAAGGCCAACAAGGTTGCCACCTACTACGGCTTCGGCCAGCTGCAGGCCGGCAACGTGGTCAAGGTCAAGCAGCACGACGGTTCGGAAGTCGAGCTCAAGGGCACCAACGTCATCATCGCCGCCGGCTCCGATTCGATCGAGCTGCCGTTCGCCAAGTTTGACGGCAACCTCATCGTCGACAACGTCGGCGCACTGGACTTCACCGAAGTGCCCAAGCGCCTGGCCGTCATCGGCGCTGGCGTGATCGGCCTGGAACTGGGCAGCGTGTGGAAGCGCCTGGGTTCGGAAGTGGTGATCCTGGAAGCACTGCCGGAGTTCCTGGCCGTGGCCGATGCCGAAGTGGCCAAGGTTGCTGCCAAGGAATTCAAGAAGCAGGGCCTGGACATCCGCCTCAACGCCAAGGTCTCCAAGACCGAGATCAAGGGCAACGAAGTCATCGTCAGCTACACCGATGCCGAGGGCGACAAGACCCTGACCGTCGACAAGCTGCTGGTCGCCGTCGGCCGTCGCGCCGCCAGCAAGGGCCTGCTGGCCGAAGGTACCGGCGTGCAGCTCAATGAGCGTGGCCAGATCGTGGTCGACGACCATTGCCACACCGGCGTCGATGGCGTCTGGGCGGTGGGTGACTGCGTGCGCGGCCCGATGTTGGCCCACAAGGGCTTTGAAGAAGGCGTCGCCGTGGCCGAACTGATCGCTGGCCTGCCGGGCCACGTCAACTTCGACACCATTCCGTGGGTGATCTACACCGAGCCGGAACTGGCATGGGTCGGCAAGACCGAAGCCCAGCTCAAGGCCGAGGGCATCCCGTACAAGGCCGGCAGCTTCCCGTTCGCCGCCAACGGCCGCGCCGTCGCCATGGTCGAGCCGGCTGGCTTCGTCAAGGTGCTGGCACACGCCGAAACCGATCGCGTCCTGGGCATGCACCTGGTCGGCGCCAATGTCTCCGAGCTGGTGCACGAAGGCGTGCTGACCATGGAGTTCAGCGGCTCGTCCGATGACCTGGCCCGCATCTGCCACGCCCACCCGTCGCTGTCCGAGGCAGTGCACGACGCGGCGATGGCAGTGACCAAGCGCGCCATCCACAAGGTCAACTAAGCTCCACGGCCTGTGACCTGAAGGCTCCGCCCCGGCGGAGCCTTCTTGCTTTTGTATTCCCCGGTCTGCGCGCCTGTTCAGCGGCCACAGAGCGACCACCTCTTCCCATTCATCAGGAATATTCCATGAAGTCCATCTGCGTCTATTGCGGCTCCAACCCCGGCGCCAAGCCCATCTATGTCGAACGCGCCACCGAACTGGGCAAGCGCATCGCCAACGAAGGCCTGCGCCTGGTCTACGGCGGCGGCCGTACCGGCCTGATGGGCGCGGTGGCCGATGGCGTGCTGGCAGCCGGCGGCGAAGTCACCGGCGTGATCCCCCAGCATCTGGTGGACATGGAAGTGGCGCACAAGGGCGTTACCTCGCTGGAGATCGTCGGTTCGATGCATGAGCGCAAGTCGCGCATGTTCGACCTGTCCGATGCCTTCGTCGCCCTGCCCGGCGGCTTCGGCACCGCCGAGGAAATCTTCGAGATGCTGACCTGGCGCCAGCTCGGTATCGGCCACAAGCCCTGCGCCTTCCTCGACATCGACGGCTTCTACCAGCCGCTGATCAGCATGATCGACACCATGGTCAGCGAGCGCTTCCTGCACCCGGAACAGCGCGATGACCTGTGGTACGGCGAAGACGCCACGCAGATGCTGGAGTGGATGCGCAACTACTCGCCGGCCCAGGCCGACAAGTGGTTCGACGAGAAGAAGCGCAACGCACTGCGCTGAGGAACCAGCGAGCTTTTGCCTTTGTAGGAACGGCGTAAGCCGCGAAGCCGGCGCACGCGCCGCGTCGATGAAAAAGCAACTGCAACAGCGCAAAGCACCCCTCCCCAGCCCTCCCCTTTGCTACGCAAAAGGGAGGGGGCAGAAGCTGTCGGAGCTGTGGGAGCGGCGTAAGCCGCGAGGCTGACACACCCGCCGCGCCGATGAAGGCGCAACTGCGACAGCACAAAGCCCCCCTGCCCAACCCTCCCCTTTGCTACGCAAAAGGGAGGGGGCGGAAGCTGTAGGAGCGGCGTAAGCCGCGAAGCTCGGACCCTGCGCAGGCCTCGGGTCTTTGAAGCAAGCAACAGCAACCACCACCATGCATCGTGCAGTTGCAGCTGATGCGCGGCGGCAGCAATACCAGCTTCGCGGCTTACGCCGCTCCTACAAAAAAGCCAGCGCTTATGCGCGCTGCAGGGTCTCTTCGCGCGGCGCGGGATAGCCAAGCAGGTAGCCCTGGCCGAAATTGCAGCCCAGCTCCTTCAAGGTCTGCAACTGGCGCTGGTCTTCTATGCCCTCGCCTATGGTCTCGATGCCCAGCGTGCGCGCCAGTGACAGCACCCCCTGCACCAGCGCGAAGGTGCTGTTGCTGCCCTCGTCATGCAGGCCGGCAACAAAGCTGCGATCCACCTTCAGCGCGCTGATCGGGAAGCGGTGCAGATAGGACAGCGCCGAGTAACCCGTACCGAAGTCATCCAACTGCACCACAACACCGCGCTCACGCAGCTGATGCAAGGCGCGCAAGGTGCGCGGCTCGTCGTCAAGCAAGGCCATCTCGGTTATCTCAACGCGTAGCCGGCCCGGGTCCGCGCCGGCCGCGTCCAGCATTCCCAACAGCCGTGGTGCGAATTCAACCGAGCGGAAGTGACGGGGTGAGACATTCACCGAGATGTAGCCGACAGCCGACGCCGCCATGTCTTCCATCACCTGCTCGTAGATCTGCCAGTCCACCTGCTCGATCAGGCCGCTCTCTTCGCCCAGCGACAGGAACTGCCCAGGCAGCAGGACGCCGCGACGCTCGTGCCGCCAACGCAGCAGCGCTTCATGGCCAACCACTTCACCATCCAGCAGCGACACGATGGGCTGGTAATACGGCAGGAAGTCGCGCTTCTTGATCGCCCGGCGCAGGTCTGCTTCCAGCTCCAGGCTGCGCATTGCTTCGTCGTGCATTGCACCGTCGAACATCACGCAGCGGTCCTGGCCCTTGAGCTTGGCCCGGTACATGGCCGCGTCGGCGTCGCGCAACAGATCCGCACCGGAGGTATAGCGCGCATCCCAGACGGCGATGCCGATGCTTCCGGACGGAAACAGCTCGCGCCCGTCCACCCACATCGGGGCTTCCAGGGCCTTGAGCAGGCGCCGCCCCAACTCCATCGCCGCGTTCGAGCCGCGCTCGCAGGGCACCAGCAGGGCGAATTCGTCGCCGCCCAACCGCGCCACCACATCCTCGCCACGCACCAGGCCGACCAGGCGGCGCGCCACTTCGACCAGCATCTGGTCACCGGCAGCGTGGCCGATACTGTCGTTGACCCACTTGAAGCGATCCAGATCGAGAAACAGCAGCGCGAAATGCGGGGCGATACCCAGCTCGGCATTCTCGATCGCCCGTTCCAGGCGGTCCTGCAGGTGCAGGCGATTGGGCAGGCCGGTCAGTACGTCGTGCATGGCCAGATGGGTCAGCCGTTGCTCGGCGCGCATGCGCTCGCCAATCTGCCCCAGCAGCTTCTGGTTGACCTCGCCCAGCTCGCGGGTACGCTCGGTCACCCGCAACTCAAGTTCGGCATGGGCCTGCAACAGGCGTTGCTGGTCGCGCTGGCGGGCAAGGCTGTTGCCGATGGTGCGCGCAACAAAAACCAACAAGCGCTGGTCATCGGCAGTGAACGCCACCTCGGGGTTGTAGCTCTGCACGGCTATGACGCCGACCACTTCATCATCACTGAACAGCGGCACCCCCAACCAGCATTGCGACTTTGCACCAAACTCCTTCAAGGTTCCCGCGGCGATCAACCGATCGATATCCGCTCGCGCCAGCAGCACCGGCTCGCGCCGTTGCAGTGCGTACTCGGTCAAACCGGCACTGAAAACCCGGGTTGCACGTTCGCGATTGAAGCGGTCCACCGAATAGACGAACTCGATGCCTGCCGCATCTTCGGTCACCATCGCTACGTAGAAATTACTGGCATCGAGCAAGCGACCGATGATCCCGTGCACCTGCGCATAGAACTCGCCGGTGGCCTTGCCGCTCATCCCCAGCTCGGAGATATTGAACAGCGCCGCCTGCAACAACTCCGCGCGCCGCCGCTCGATGATTTCGCCCTGCAGGTGGCCGTTGATGTGCTCCAGGTCCTGGGTGCGCTGCCAGACCCGTTGTTCCAGCTGCGCATGTGCCTGATGGCGGTCCATCGCGGTGAGGATGTGCTTGGCGACGAAGTTCAGCAGGGCACGCTCTTCCTCGCCATAGCAGGCATCGGCAACGTAACTCTGCACCACGATCGCGCCGCATACGCGGTTGTCGCGCCACATCGGCACGCCCAACCAATCGGTGCTCTCGACCCCTTCCGACACCTCGTATTGCTTCTCCAGGAACTTGGCCAACTCACGCGAAGGCCCACTCAGTGCCCGGCCGTTGCGCAGCACCGCAAAGGTCAGGCTGGCCGGCATCTCCTCGTAGCGGTAGCGACGCCTCGGTTCTGGTAGATAGCTGTCGTGGGTATCGACGAAATACAGAAATTCCAGGCTCTGCTGGTTCTCATCGCACTCGACGATGTAGCAGTTCTCGGCATACATCAGTGAGCCGAGGATCCGATGGAAGTGCGCCATCATCTCGGTCATCGCCAGGTCGGCGCCGGCCAGGTCGGCGATCTCGAACAGCGCTTTCTGCAACTGCTTGGAGCGCTGCAGCTCTTCAATCTGCAGGCGCTGGCGCATCAACTCCATGGCCGAGCCGATCAGTACCCGCGCGGTGCCCTGCCAGGCTTCGCGGCGCACCATCGACATCACTTCGTCGGTATCGATCAGCACCACGCAATCGGTGCCCAGCTCATGCCGCCAGGCCAGCTCGAAGACGCTGCCCGGCAGGTCCACGCCGGTCCCGGCCAAGCGTTCACGCGCCAAGCGGCAAAGCCCCTCGGCGGGTTCCGGGTAACTGCAGCTGCCATCGCCCAGCACCTCATCACGCCACGCCAGCGCAACGTTGCTGGCGCGGGGCAACAAGCCCTGCAATGTCGCCACTACCTTGGTGACCGGCGAAAAAGTATCGGCGCGCGTGGATTCGGCCCGCGCGTCAAGCTCGCTATACGACATCTATCCGTTCTCTCTGGATTCCGGTCTCCCGGAACTCCCCCCTGATCCCGCAGCATACCTTTCACAGCGGTCAAGAGCAGTGGGTCGCAGAAAAAAGATTATCTTTCACAAGTCTGAATAAGCATCACCCGCCCGCCTCGCCGAGCTAGGCAGAACCCGAGCCAGCCACTACGCTTGGCAGGTGGATACCGCTGTCCAGACCCCTACCGACGAAGTGTTGATGTTGGCTTACGCCGACGGCGACAGCGATGCGTTCTCCGAGCTCTATGCCCGGCACCGGGCGCGCCTGTTCCATTACCTGTTGGGCCAGCTGCGCGACCGGCCCCTGGCCGAAGAGCTGTTCCAGGACGTCTGGCAGAAAATGATCCATGCCCGGGCCGGTTGGAAGCCCGATGCCGCCTTCTCCACCTGGCTGTTCCGCATCGCCCACAACCGCCTCAACGACCATTGGCGCGCGGCGCGCCATCGGCCTGCCGCACCGGCCGATGCCGACGAACGTACCGCCAGCCTGGCCGATACCTGCACCCCCGAATTACTGGCAGACGAACAAGCCCAGCGCCTGCAACTGCGCCAGGCCTTGGCCGAGTTGCCGCCGGAACAACAGGAAGTCGTAATCCTGCGACTGGAACAGGAACTCAGCCTGGAGGAGATCGGGCAGATCACCGGCGTTGGCCGGGAAACCGTCAAGTCGCGGCTGCGCTATGCGATGGACAAGCTGCGCGCGAGGTTGAGCGAATGAAGATCGCAGACATGCTGACCCCCGAAGAGCGCGAGCTGGCCCGACTGCTCGGCCGCCCCGGAAGCGGCGCGGCTACGCCCAGCGCGCAACTCGATGCGCGGATCATCGCCATGGCCAACGCAGCACAGGCGCCGGCCGCCGTCGAAACCGAAAACCCGGCCCCGGAGCAGACCCTGGCCACCGGACCGATTCCCTTGCCTTCGACTACCCGTCGCAGCAGCGGCTGGGGCCGTCGTCGCGGGCTGGTGTCGTCGCTGGCGGTGGCTGCATCGCTGGTGCTGGTGGTTGGCCTGGCCTGGCAGCTGCGGCCACTGGATGCACCACCCGCCATGCCAGCGCAAGCTGAAGCAAACGTGGCGGTTGCAGCTGCTGATTCCTCTACTGACTCTGCTGCGGCAGCCGCGCAGGCGCCAAACGCGGCACCGCCCGCAGCTCCGATGATGGATCAGCTTCCGGCCGACGTGGCCGCCGCGCCCGCTGCCGCTTCGCCGCCAGCGGAAGCCGCCGCAAAACAACACAAAGCGGCAACGCCCCAACCCGCGCCAACAGGAAGCTCCCGCAAGGACGAAGCCACCGTCGCCGAGCCCGCCAGCGGCAATATGGCGCAGAGCGCACCGCGTGCGTTCTCAGCGGCGCCGGCCATTGCCCCGCCAGCGCCTCCCGCACCGCCGGCACCGCCGGCACCGCCGGCACCACCAGCATCAATCGTCATGCCGGCACCTGTCGCAGCCCCGGCCTACGCCGAGCAGGCTGGTAACGCCGATGCCGCGCCGAGCGACCTCTATCGCAGCCAAAGCGCACCGGCCCGCACGGCGCCACCGCGCCCTGCGTTCACTGGCCCGGCACCGATTCCGCATGCCGGCAGCAAGGCCGTTACAAAGGCAGCCGAGGCGCGCCGACAGCGTGCGGCCGCCATCGCCGCCGACAGCACCCCGGACATCGAAGCCGATGCCACGCTGTCGCGCCACCAATGGATCAAACGTATCCGCGAACGCCATGAAGCCGGCGATCTGGACGGTGCAAAGGCCAGCCTGCGTCGTTTCGCCCACGATTACCCGGAAGCGCGCATTCCGCGTGACCTGCGGCCGCTGCTCAAGGATTGAGCCGCATCCGCTACAGCTTTGCAGTGCTGCCACTAGAATGACGGCAATGCTCGACACCCTTGCCGCTACCGCCAGCCATGAGCTGGACATCAAACACAGCCGCTTCCTCGCCAAGGCGGCGCCCATCAGTGGCGCCGACGAGGCAATGGCGTTCATCGCCTCGGTGTCGGTTGCCGACGCCACCCACAACTGCTGGGCCTACCGCTACGGCAACGAATACCGCTCCAGCGATGACGGCGAGCCCGCCGGCACCGCTGGCCGCCCGATCCTGGCCGCCATCGACGGCCAGGGCTATGACCGCATCGCGGTGGTGGTGACGCGCTGGTACGGTGGCATCAAGCTGGGCGCCGGCGGCCTGGTCCGTGCCTACGGCGGCACCGCTGCCGAATGCCTGCGGCTTGCCCAACGCAGCCCGCTGGTGCCGATGACCGAGCGCATCCTGCAATGCGGCTTCGAGGACATGGGCATCGTGCACACCCTGCTTGGCAGCGCCGGTGCCGAGAAGCTTGAAGAACAATTCCTGCCCGAAGGCCTGCGCCTGCACGTGCGCCTGCCGGCAGACCAGATCGATGCGCTGGCATTGCGCCTGCGCGACGCCACCCGCGACCGCCTACGCCTGAGCGAACCTGTCGACCATGACTGAGACCCCCACCGCACCCTCACCGCGCAAGCTGCAGAAACTCGGCAGCCTGAAAACCCTGTGGCCCTTCGTTCGTCGCCACGCCGGCCTGTTCAGCGCCTGGCTGGTTGCACTGGCGGTATCCTCCACGGCGACGCTGAGCCTGCCGATGGCGGTCAAGCAGATGATCGATCACGGCTTTTCGGGCGGCGGCGAAATCAACCGTGCCTTCATGCTGCTCTTCATCGTCGCGGTGGTGTTGGCCTTGGCCACCGCCGCGCGCTTCTTCTTTGTATCCCTGTTGGGCGAGAAAGTGGTCGCGGACCTGCGCGCCAAGCTCTACGCCCACCTGATCGGACTGGATGCCGGCTTCCACGACCGCACCCGCAGTGGCGAGCTGGTCTCGCGGCTCACCGCCGACAGCGAACTGCTGCGCAGCGTGATCGGCTCGACCATGTCGGTAGCGCTGCGCAGCAGCGTGACCGTGGTCGGCGCGATGGTGATGCTGTTCGTCACAAGCCCGCGGCTGGCGGTGTATTCGCTGATCGGCATTCCACTGGCCGTGCTGCCGATCGTGCTCGGCGCACGCCAGTTGCAGAAGATCTCGCGCGCCAGCCAGGACCGCGTCGCCGATGCCAATGCCCTGGCTGCGGAAACCCTGGGCGCGGTGCGCACGGTGCAGGCGCATGCACGCGAGCCTTACGAGCGCGGCCGCTTCGAGGCGGCGCTGGCGGTCTCCGTGGCCACCGCGAAGCGCCGCATCCGCACCCAGTCCTTTGTTACCGCCATCGCCATCGTGCTGGTGTTCGGGGCCATCGTCGCGGTGCTGTGGTCCGGCGCGCACGACGTCGTGGATGGACGCATGAGCGCCGGCACGCTGGGGCAGTTCGTGCTGTATGCCTTGATTGGCGGCGGCTCGGTAGGTGCACTGGCCGAAGTATGGAACGAGCTGCAGCGCGCCTCCGGCGGCATGGGCCGTATCGGCGAGCTGCTGGCCGAAACCCCGCAGATCACCACGCCTGCGCAGCCCACGCCCCTGCCCGCACCGATACGCGGCGAGATCCGCTTCGAGCATGTGTCCTTCCACTATCCGCAGCGCCCCGATCATCCGGCGCTGGATGATTTCAGCCTGACCGTGGCGCCGGGTGAAACCGTGGCCCTGGTCGGCCCCTCCGGCGCCGGCAAGAGCACCGTGTTGTCCTTGTTGCTGCGCTTCCATGACCCGGACAGCGGCAGCCTGCGGCTGGATGGCATCGATCTGCGCCAGCTGGACCCGGCACAGCTGCGCCAGAACATCGCCCTGGTACCGCAGCAACCGGCACTGTTCGCCGCCAGCGCCGCCGACAACATCCGTTATGGCCGCTTGGAAGCCAGCGACGAGGAGGTCCGCGCCGCCGCCCGTTCCGCCGAGGCCGATGACTTCCTGATGCAGTTGCCGGAAGGTTATGCCAGTGATCTGGGCGAGCGCGGTGCACGCCTGTCCGGCGGCCAGCAGCAGCGGGTGGCCATCGCCCGCGCCCTGCTCAAGGATGCGCCGGTACTGCTGCTGGACGAAGCCACCAGCGCGCTGGATGCACAGAGCGAGCGTGCCGTGCAGCAGGCACTGGAGCGCTTGATGGCAGGCCGCACCACGCTGGTCATCGCCCATCGTCTGGCGACCGTGCTCAAGGCCGACCGCATCGTGGTGATGGACCACGGCCGCATCGTCGCCCAAGGCACCCATGCCGAGCTGCTGGCGCAGGACGGCCTGTATGCGGAATTGGCGCGGCTGCAGTTCATTGATTGATCTCGATTGAGTCAAGCCGACCCCGTTCCATGGGGCGGCTTGATTGAATGCCTTTGTTGTTTGCATTCAAGAACTACGCTTGCGATGCAGCTTCTGCACGTACTCATTCTGCTGATGGGAGGGCGGCAGCTGACTTCCATGGCCGCGCAAAACGTGCATTCTGATAACTGCTGCTCTTTCTCTCAGATGCCTAACATCGCGCTAACGCATGGCTAACATCGCCGGCGGCAAGCTCAAGGCGTGGTCGCAGCGGATGCATGGCGATCACCTTTCCAGCACTGGAGTCGAGCTATGGCGTTCCGACAATTTCCGGCAACCACCCGCGATGGCGAGAGCTGCATCGTCATCGAATTCCTTGATGAGCCAAGCAGCATCCAAGCCGGCAATACCCCCCATCCACCCCGCTATGAACTTGCCGATGGCCGTCCGTTGCTGCGGCGTGGCAGCAATCTGTTCAGTGCCGATGGCGAAGTCAGCCTTTCGATGAACCAGCCTTACCGGGCCTGATCGCCCTTCAACCGCGCGCCGTGATCATTGCCGGCGCGCCTTCCGGTGCTGGCATTGCAGCCTGATCCGGTAATTCTGAATACGCTTTGCCGATTCGGCCCGCGACTGCTCATTTTTTCACCAACCATCTTGACAGCCTTGTGCCCCAAGGCTTGTCAGCGATTATCCACATGCTTGCACACACTCCGCTGTGGATTAAGTCGCAGCCAGTGAGACGCGGATGGGGTTGACCCCCTCCCTCTACACAGGCTGGGGGTGGCTTTTTGTGGGAGCGGCGTCAGCCGCGAAGCAGGTGATCCTCGACGACACCGCACCTTGGAAACTGCAATGCGCCATCGGTTTTGGCGGGTGGCGTGAGCTTCGCGGCTTACGCCGCTCCCACAACCCACCTCCGCAATTGCAATGCGCTATCGGCTTCGGCCGATGATCTGGCTTCGCGGCTTACGCCGCTCCTACAAATGCTTTAGCGCTCCAGCACGCGCCCAATACCGCTGCTGTTGATTTCCGCGGCCGCCGCTTGCAGCACGTCGGCGGCATAGGCCTGCACGAAACCCATGCGGAAATGCACTTCACCACTGGGCGTACGCGAGGAATGGATCGACGCCAGACTGATGCCGTGGCGCTCGAATACATGCAGCAGCTCACGCAAGGAACCGGCGCGGTCCTCCGGCAGATGCACGCTCATCGCGCGGGTGTCGGTCAGGTCGGCCAGCAGGTAGCCGACGCGCTCGAAGCTGTAATTGCCATCGCGCAGGGTCTGCTCATCCACGGCCGTCTTGTTGTCGGCCAGGTACTGCTTGCGGAAGACCGCACGCGCGGCGTCATCGCCCTGCCCCACCAGCCCACGCAACTGCTGCAGTTGCTGCAACAGGTGGTCGAGCACTTCGCCAGCGTGCGGATTGCCGAACTGGATGTCTTCGTAGATGGCCGGGTTCAACGACAGGATGCGTGAAATCACCGCCGCATCCAGCTCGAAGGCGGCCGAACGGTAAGGCATCAATTCGGCGAGCGAGCCCAGCATCGGCGCGTACTCACGCAGCACGCCGGCCTGGGCAAGATGGGTGGCGTGCACCATCGCCTGCACCAGCGCCATCACCCGGTCATGGTGTTCGGCGCTGCCACGCACGCATTCGGCCTGCAGGGCGGTGCACAGTTCGTCCAGCCATGCCTGCCAACGTGCATCCAGGCGGGCCTCGCAGACCACCATCACCCTGCCCTTCAAGGTCGGCGCCTTGGGCGGTGCGGTCATCGGGTGCAGGCCGGCCACCGAGGCCTGCGATTCCAGCATGGCCGCCACCGGCTCGGCCTTGATCGAGGTGACATCCAGCCACAGCTTGCCGCGCTCACGCCCGGCCGATTGCTGGATGTATTGACGGATCAGTGCCGGCGTATGCCGGATCGGCGCGGAGAACAGCAGCACATCGGCCTGTTCCAGCAATTGTTCTGGCGTCTGCGAGGCAGGATCGATCGGATCATGACCGATCACCTGCAAGCCCATCCGCGACTCGAAGAAACCGCGCAGCCAACGCCCGAAGGCACCGCCGCTGCCGACGATGCCGATGACCGGGCGCAGACTCACGCCAGCCGCTCGGCGCGGAACCGGTACGGCGTACCCAGGGCAGCCGGTGCGGCCGCCAGCACGTCGAACTCTTCCACGCCGGTGGCCAAGGTCGCCTCCAACGCCGCATGCACACCGGCGATGGCGCGGCTTACCGCATCCTCGAAGCTATGGCCCTTGAGCAGGAACGCGACCAGCAGCGACATCAGCACGTCGCCGGTACCGGCGACATCCACCGGCAGATGCGGTGAGGTCCAGCGCCAGATCTGTTCGCGGCCAATGGCCAGGGTCACCAGCTCGCCAGGGTCACCGGAGACCGAATGCGCGATCACCCATTCCGGGCCGCGCTCCAACAACTTGCGCGAGGCAGCGATGGCGTCGTCCTGCTCCAACGCCGGCATGCCGGTCAGGCGGCCCAGCTCGAAGGCATTGGGCGTCACCAGCCAGGCGTGCGGCAGCAGCCGTTCGATGAAGATTTTTTCCAGCCCGGGCTCGACATAGGGGCCGGTATGGGTATCGCCAATCACCGGGTCCAGGCAGTAACGCAACTGCGGTGACAGTGGCAGCACCTCATCCAGCCAATCGGCGAACGCAGCACCGTTGGCGACGCTGCCGAAGTAGCCGGACACCAGGGCGCCGGCGCGCTGCGGAAGACCACGTTCGGTGGCGCCCTGCAGCAGCTCGGCAAACCAATCGGCCGGCAGCACACGGCCGCGCAGTGTCGCGTAGAACGGCGCATTGCTCAGCAGCGTGGTGGGAATTTCGGCGACGCGCAGGCCCAGCGCACGCAGCGGCGGCACCGCCGCGCTGTTGCCGGCATGGCCGTAAACCAGCTGGGACTGCACGGAGATCACGTCCACCGGCGACGGCCCATCCGGGCGTTGCCGACGACCGTGCACGAGATGGCTGTGGTCGACTTCGTTCATCGCCCTATTCTACGTCCGCAGCACAAGCTGCGACTGCATACGCTTGCGCGCGCAACCAATCGCCGATGGCATAACGAAAAAAGCCGCGGCAGGCCGCGGCTTTTGAATCATGTAGTGCCGAGCCATGCTCGGCAGGGCCTCTATCGGTAAAGCCATTGCCGAGCATGGCTCGGCACTACCGGTGGAGCTGATGCCGAGCATGGCTCGGCACTACAGTGACGCTCAGGACTTCATGCGTTCCCAGAAACCCTTGACGCCATCGATGAAGGTGGCCGATTTCGGCGAGTGCTTGCGCGCTTCTTCACCGCTGAACGTGGACTCAAACTGCTCCAGCAGCTTGCGCTGCTCGGCGGTCAGGTTGACCGGGGTTTCCACCACGATGCGGCAGTACAGGTCGCCTTCGGTGCGGCTGCGCACCGACTTGACACCCTTGCCACGCAGGCGGAACAGCTTGCCGGTCTGGGTCTCGGCCGGGATGCGGATTTCCGCCTCACCGCCCAGGGTTGCCACGCGGATCGAATCACCCAGCGCTGCCTGCGAGATGCGCACCGGCACTTCGCAGTGCAGGTCGTCACCGTCACGGGTGAAGATCGCATGCTCACGCACGCGCACTTCCACATACAGGTCACCTGCCGGTGCACCGGCCGGGCCGGCTTCGCCTTCGCCCTGCAGGCGGATGCGGTCACCGGTGTCCACGCCTGCCGGCACTTTGACCGACAACACCTTGTCTTCTTCGATACGGCCGTTGCCGTGGCAGGTTTTGCACGGCTTGCTGATGATCTGACCGCGACCATCGCAGTTGTGGCAGGCCTGCTGCATGGCAAAGATGCCACGCTGCACGCGCACCTGGCCGCGACCACCGCAGACATTGCAGGTCTCGACCTTGCGGTCTTCCGAGCCACTGCCGTCGCAATCACCGCATTCGGCCAGGGTCGGGATCTCGATGCGGCGCTCGACGCCAGCCACCGCTTCTTCCAGGTCCAGTTCCATCACGTAGCCGATATCGGCACCGCGACGCGGCTGGCGCGGACCACCGCCACCTCCGCCGAAAATATTGCCGAAGATATCGCCGAAGATATCGTTCATGTCCGGGCCGCCCGGACCACCACCGCCGCCACCCATGCCGTGCTCGAACGCAGCATGGCCGTGGGCGTCGTACATGCGCCGCTTATTGCCGTCGGACAGGGTTTCGTACGCCTCCTTGCATTCCTTGAAGGCGGATTCGGCAGCAGCATCGCCCGGGTTGCGGTCCGGGTGGTGCTTCATCGCGCAACGGCGATAGGCCTTCTTCAGCTCTTCATCGGTTGCGGTGCGGGCTACGCCCAGTACTTCGTAATAATCGCGTTTCATCGGCACATGAGGTTCTGGAATCGGGGTTGGAAATCAGGTTCGGAAAGCCGGGTATTGCAGATACCGGAAGGGGACCCGGGAGCCGGAGCGTCAGCTCCGTATCCCGAATCCCCAGGCACAAGTCCGGCCTTGCTTACTTCTTGTCGTCCTTGACTTCGGTGAACTCGGCGTCCACCACGTCGTCATTGGACTGGGCGCCAGCATCAGCACCCGGAGCCGGGCCCTGCTCACCGGCCGAAGCGGCGGCAAACAACGCCTGACCAGCTTCTTCCAGGACCTTCGACTTGGCTTCAATCTGCGCCTTGTCGTCGCCCTTCATTGCCGTTTCCAGATCGGCCAGTGCGGCTTCAACCTTGCCGATCACGTCGCCGCCAACCTTGCTGCCATGCTCGGTGATGGCGCTGCGGGTGGCGTGGATCAGACCGTCAGCCTGGTTGCGGGTCTGCACCAGCTCCTGGAACTTCTTGTCTTCTTCGCGGTTGGCTTCCGCGTCGGCGACCATGCGTGCGATCTCGTCCTCGGACAGACCCGAACCGGCCTTGATCTCGACCTTCTGTTCCTTGTTGGTCTTCTTGTCCTTGGCCGACACGTGCAGGATGCCGTTGGCGTCGATGTCGAAGGACACCTCGACCTGCGGCATGCCACGCGGTGCCGGCTCGATGCCGGACAGGTCGAACTTGGCCAGCGACTTGTTGTAGCGGGCCTGCTCGCGCTCACCCTGCAGCACGTGCACGGTCACGGCCGACTGGTTGTCCTCGGCGGTCGAGAAGGTCTGCGAGGCCTTGGTCGGGATGGTGGTGTTCTTTTCGATGATCTTGGTGAACACGCCACCCATGGTCTCGATACCCAGCGACAGCGGGGTCACGTCCAGCAGCAGCACGTCCTTGACGTCGCCGC
Source organism: Stenotrophomonas terrae (assembly GCF_001431465.1). Classification (GTDB taxonomy): domain Bacteria; phylum Pseudomonadota; class Gammaproteobacteria; order Xanthomonadales; family Xanthomonadaceae; genus Stenotrophomonas; species Stenotrophomonas terrae. The sequence continues at coordinate 58,150 of NZ_LDJJ01000032.1, forward strand.
CCAGCACGCCGCCCTGGATCGCGGCACCCAGTGCCACGGCTTCGTCCGGGTTGACGTCCTTGCGCGGTTCCTTGCCGAAGAACTCGGTCACGGCCTGCTGCACCTTCGGCATGCGGGTCTGACCACCGACCAGGATCACTTCGCTGATGTCGCTCGAACGCAGGCCGGCGTCATTCAACGCAACGCGGCACGGCTCGATCGACTTCTTGATCAGCTCTTCGACCAGGCTTTCCAGCTTGGCGCGGGTCAGCTTGATGTTCAGGTGCTTCGGACCGGAGGCGTCTGCGGTGACATACGGCAGGTTGACTTCGGTCTGCTGCGCGGACGACAGCTCGATCTTGGCGCGCTCAGCGGCGTCCTTCAGGCGCTGCAGGGCCAACGGATCCTTGCGCAGGTCGATGCCCTGATCCTTCTGGAACTCTTCAACCAGGTACTCGATGACGCGGTTGTCGAAATCTTCGCCGCCCAGGAAGGTGTCACCGTTGGTGGCCAGCACTTCGAACTGCTTCTCGCCGTCGACGTTGGCGATCTCGATGATCGACACGTCGAAGGTGCCGCCGCCCAGATCGTAGACAACGATCTTGCGGTCCTTGTTGTCACCCTTGTCCAGGCCATAGGCCAGGGCAGCCGCGGTCGGCTCGTTGATGATGCGCTTGACGTCCAGACCGGCGATGCGGCCTGCGTCCTTGGTTGCCTGGCGCTGGCTGTCGTTGAAGTAGGCCGGCACGGTGATGACCGCTTCGGTGACCTTTTCACCGAGGAAGTCTTCGGCGGTCTTCTTCATCTTTTCCAGCACGCGGGCAGAAATTTCCTGCGGTGCCATCTTCTTGGCATCGCTGGTCTGTACCCAGGCATCGCCGTTGTCATGCGCCAGGATGCCGTACGGCACGTGGGCGATGTCCTTCTGCACTTCGGCGTCGGTGAACTTGCGGCCGATCAGGCGCTTCACCGCGTAGAAGGTGTTCTTCGGGTTGGTGACGGCCTGACGCTTGGCCGAGGCACCCACCAGTACTTCGCCGTCCTTGGTATAGGCGACGATGGAGGGCGTGGTGCGATCGCCTTCCGAGTTTTCAATGACGCGGGCCTTGCCGCCGTCCATGATCGCCACGCACGAGTTGGTGGTGCCGAGGTCGATACCAATGATCTTGCCCATGGGGGACTCCTGAGGATTCGTTTGCCGGCAGCCGCCGGGGATGAATGGGATATGGGGAAGGACCTGATAACATTCAAGTCATCCCCGGAACACTGTTTGCCGGCAGCCGCGCCTGATTTAGGCAGCGGCCAGCCAGCGCGGCCGATCAGTCGGCCTGGGCCACCACAACCAGCGCCGGCCGCAGCAGGCGCTCGTTGAGCAGGTAGCCCTTCTGGAACACGGTCACTACCGCGCCCGGGGCCACGCCGGCCGGTGCAGGCACCTGGCTGATGGCCTGGTGATGCTCCGGATTGAAGGCCTGGCCGGCCGGATCCAGCAGGACCAGACCGTTGTCGGCAGCCACCTTGAGCAGCTGCTTGTAGGTCAGCTCCATACCTTCGCGCAGCGGGTTGGGCTCGCCGCCAGCGGCGGTCAAGCCCGCATCGAGGCTGTCGAACACCGGCAGCAGGTCGCCGAGCAGCTTTTCGTTGGCGAACTTGCGGGCCTGCTCGATGTCGCGGGCCACGCGCTTGCGCTGGTTGTCCAGATCGGCGCGTTCGCGCAGCGATTCGGCCTTGACCTGTTCCAGCTCGGCGCGCAGCGCCTCGATCTGGTCGTGGTGCGCGTCGTCACCGCCGTTGGCGGTGTTCTCGGGGTCGAATTCAGTGTGCTCTTGGTTCATTTCTGGTTTCCCTGACGGATGATCTGCCGTCTACCTCGCCCCGTATGTGGGCTGTACTGGAAGTTTCAAGGCTCTGGCTCACTCTGTGAGACGCATTGTTCCTAATCTGGGCAGGCCATCGCCTCGCCTACATTGACCTGCCCGGCACGCGTGCTAGTTTTGCGCGGCCCCTAGACCTGCCAGCCATGCTCAGACATCTATCGATCAAGGATTTTGCCGTTGTCCGCGCCACCGAACTGGAGTTCGGCCCAGGCATGACTGTCGTTTCCGGTGAAACCGGCGCCGGCAAGTCATTGATGGTGGACGCTTTAGGCTTTCTGTCCGGCCTGCGCGCCGACTCCGGCGTGGTCCGCCACGGCGCCAGCCGCGCCGAGCTGTCGGCCGAATTCAGCCTGGAAGATGACGCCCCGGCACGCAGCTGGCTGCGCGACAACGAGCTCGACGACGAGGAGCAATGCCAGCTGCGACGGGTGATCCGCGCCGACGGTGGCTCCCGCGCCTTCATCAACGGCCGCCCGGTACCGGTGTCGCAACTGTCCGAGCTGGCCGGCTTCCTGGTCGAGATCCATGGCCAGCATGACCAGCAGGCGCTGCTCTCGCGCCCCAGCCAGTTGGCCCTGCTCGACGCCTTCGCCCGCAACGAGGCCGAGCGTGCCGCCGTGCGTGGCGCCGCCAGCCAATGGCAGGCGCTGCTGGACGAGCGCGATGCGCTGTCCCAGCAAGGGGATGTTTCCGACCGGATCGGCTTTCTCGAACACCAGCTCGGCGAGCTGCAGCGCGAGGAACTGGAGCCGGCAGCGATAGTCGCGCTGGGCGCCAGCCACCGCCGCCAAGCCCATTCAACCGCGCTGATCGAGGCCTGCCAACGCGCCGGCGGCCTGCTCAATGGCGATGAGGACGGCCCCTCCCTGCTGTCCCTGCTGCAACAGGTGCGGCACGAGCTGGGCCGGGTCAGCCAGCACGATGCCCGGCTTGGTGACGTCGACGCCATGCTCGATGCCGCCGGCATCCAGCTGCACGAAGCGCTTGCCCAGCTGGACCGGGTCCAGGACGACCTGGACAGCGACCCGGAAGCCTTTGAAGACATCGAACGCCGGCTCAGCCGCCTGCACGACCTGGCCCGCAAGCACCGCGTACCCATGGAAGAGCTTGCCGCCACCCGTGACCGCCTGGAAGCCGAACTGGAACAGCTGCGCGGCGCCGACGAGCGCCTGGCCAAGCTGGCCGGCGAGATCGACAAGGCCGCCGCCCGCTGGCAGGCCGTGGCCGCCACCCTTTCCAGCAGCCGCCAAGCCGCTGCTGCCTCGCTTTCGGACACCACCACCACGTTGATCGGCGAGCTGGGCATGGGCGGCGGCCAATTCCGCATCGAATTGGAGCCACAGGCACAGCTGCGCCCGGATCCGAATGGCGCCGAGCGGGTCGAATTCCTGGTGGCCGCCAACGCCGGTCAGCCCGCCCGCGCCCTGCGCAAGGTGGCCTCGGGCGGCGAGTTGTCGCGCATCTCGCTGGCGATCGAAGTGGCCGCGCTGGGCCTGGATGCGGTGCCGACGATGGTTTTCGACGAAGTGGATTCAGGCATTGGCGGCGCCATTGCCGACATCGTCGGCAAGAAACTGCGCGCCCTGGGTGAGCGCCGCCAGGTGCTCTGCGTCACCCACCTGCCGCAGGTCGCCTCCAAGGGCCACGCCCACTATCGGGTAAGCAAGGCCCCGGTGGAAGGCATGACCCAGAGCGCGGTTGAGCTGCTGGATGCCAAGGGCCGCGAGGAAGAGCTGGCGCGGATGCTGGGTGGCGCTGAGGTCAGCAAGGAAGCACGGGCCGCGGCGCGGAAGCTGTTGACTGAGGCCTGAGGCCTTAGGCCTGAGAGCGGCAAGGCCGGCTTTGGCTTTGGCTTTGGCTTTGGCTTTGGCTTTGGGCTT
>NZ_LDJJ01000033.1 GCF_001431465.1 Stenotrophomonas terrae
TTGCTTTGGCTTCTGCTCTGGCTTCTGCTCTGGCTTCTGCTTTGGCTTCTGCTCTGGCTTCTGCTCTGGCTCTGGCTCTGGCTTCTGCTCTGGCTTTGGCTCTCGCTGCTGCTTGTTGCTGTTGCTCCCTTCTCCCGCCTGCGGGAGAAGGTGGTGCGCAGCACCGGATGAGGGGAGCTTTGGCTGTGCTTTTGCTCTGATTGATGAAAAGCAGAACAGGCAACAGCAGGAGCTACCCCTCCCCAACCCTCCCCTGTGCCTGCGGCACAAGGGAGGGGGCAGAAGCTCCCCTTCCCAGCCCTCCCTGGCATCTGCGGCACTAGGGAGGGAGCAAAACTCCACACCGTTTGCAGAAGAAATCCAGCAAACGAAAGGGCCGCTTGCGCGGCCCTTCCTTTACGTCAGCAAACAAGCCTTCCGATTACGAACGCAACGGGATCACGCGGATCTCAACGCGACGGTTCTGCGCACGACCAGCTTCAGTGCTGTTGTCAGCGATCGGATAAGCCTTGCCGGCGCCCAGGGTTTCGATGCGCTCGCGCTGCACGCCCTGTGCGGTCAGGTAAGCGGCAACCGCATCTGCACGCTCCTTGGAAATACGGTTGTTCACCGCATCGGTACCAATGCTGTCGGTGTGACCGACCACTTCGATCATGGTCTGGTTGTACTCACTCAAGGTGCTTGCAACACCATTGAGCGCACCATAGAACTGCGGCTTCAGGGTGGTCTTGTTGAAATCGAAGGTGATGCCATCGGGTAGGCTCAAGGTAATGTTGTCACCATCGCGCTGCACGTCGATACCGGTGTTGGCGGTGCGCTCACGCAGGGCGCGCTCCTGACGGTCCTGGTAGTTGCCAACCGCGGCACCACCCAGTGCGCCGATACCGGCACCCACCATTGCACGCTGACGACGTTCGGTGGCGTTGCCGCCGCTGAGCAGGCCGGCAGCAACACCGATGGCCGAGCCGATCAACGCGCCCTTGCCGGTCTTGTTCTGCTGCTGGGTCTGGTTGCCGTACTGGTCCTGCTGCACATACGAGCCACCGGTAGCGCAGGCCGAGAGGACGGCTGCCGTCACCAGGCCAATGGAAAGATTACGAACAACAGTTAGGGTGGTCATCTGATGAGTCTCCTGATAGGCCGGACTGGCCAGCGTGGATTTGCCGGGCAAGCATAAACATCACGAAGCATTACCTGCGTGCATCCCTACCTTCTTCACGGGTATCCATTCATCTAACTGTCTTGCACGTTAAGCCAGTGTCAGCGACAGCGCTGATAGGCCGCCAAGGCCGCATCACGGCCCTGTGCCAGATCCACCAATGGCTGCGTCGGGTAGCTTGGCGCGTGTTCGGCCAGCAACTGCGGGAACTGCCAGGGCGCGAACCGCGCCTTGAGCGGCAGCGCGGCCAGCTCGGGCACCCAGCGGCTGATATAGCGCGCCTGCGGATCGAATTTCTGCGCCTGCGTCACCGGATTGAATACCCGGAAATACGGCGCCGCGTCAGCACCGGTACCGGCGATCCATTGCCAGCCCATGCTGTTGTTGGCCAGATCGGCGTCCACCAAGGTGTCCCAGAACCAACGCGCACCGTGCTGCCAATGCATGCGCATGTGCTTGCACAGGAAACTGCCCACCAGCATCCGCACCCGGTTGTGCATGTAACCGGTGGCCCAGAGCTCCCGCATGCCGGCATCGATGATCGGAATGCCGGTGCGCCCCTGCTGCCAGGCTTCCAGCAACGCCGGTTGCGCGGGTTCCCAGGCAAAGCGCTCGAAGCGCGGATTGAGGTTGCTGTCACTGGTCTGCGGGAAATGATGCAGCAGGTGCCAGGAGAACTCGCGCCAACCCAGCTGGCGAATATAGCCATCGATGTCCGCATCACGGCCGGCGCTGCGCATGGCTTCCAGCGTATGCGCGATCCGCCACGGGGCGATCTCGCCGAAATGCAGGTGCGGTGACAGCAGCGAGGTGCCGGTGCGGTCAGGTAGATCCCGCTGCTCACGGTAGCCATTGAGCGCACCCTCGGCAAATACCTCCAGGGCTTCCTGCGCACCCGCCTCGCCCGGCTGCCAATGCTCCCAGAAGCCGCCATCCCAGCCCAAGCGCGGCTGCAGGCCCAAGGCCTGCAATGGCAGGCCTGGCAGCGCGATTGCATTCAAGCTGCCAGGCGCATCGGACAAAGCAGGCAGCCGCCAGCGGGTCAGCGCGTTGCGCCAGAACGGGGTGAACACCTTGTACGGCCCGCCCTGCAGCGTCGCCAATTCCCAGGGTTCGAACAGCAGGTAGCCGTTATGGCTTTCAACCTGCACACCCTGCTCGCGCAGACCGCGCTTGATTGCCGCGTCCCGCGGCTGCGTGGCCGGCTCGTATTTGCGATTCCAGTAGACCGCCTCGGCACCGCTTTCGGCGATCAGCGCCTGCAGCTGGGCCATGCTGTCACCACTGCGCACTACCAGCGCGGATCCAAGCGCACGCAGCTGTGCGTCAAGCTGCTGCAGCGAATGGTGCAGCCAGGCATCGGAGGCCGCGCCCGGCGCCCATGCGCCCTCTTCCTGCGGCGCATGGATGTAGGCCGGCACAATCGTGTGACCGGCTTCAATGGCGGCCTGCAATGCCGGGTTGTCACGCAGCCGCAGATCACGGCGAAACCAGACAATGGCGATGGACATGCAGCGGCTCCGGCTTATTCGAACGAACCGACCGAATCGTGGCTCAGGTTGTCAAAGCGGGTGTACTCGCCGAAGAACTTCAATTTGCACGAACCGGTGGGGCCACCACGGTGCTTGCCGATGATGATCTCGGCCAGGCCCTTGTCCGGCGAATTTTCCTTGTTGTAGTAATCGTCGCGGTAGATGAAGACGATCATGTCCGCATCCTGCTCGATAGCGCCGGATTCGCGAAGATCGGCCATCACCGGGCGCTTGTCGGTACGGGTTTCCAACGAGCGGTTGAGCTGTGACAGCGCGATCACCGGCACGTTCAACTCCTTGGCCAGGCCCTTCAGGCCACGCGAGATTTCCGAAATTTCGGTCGCACGGTTCTCGCTGTTGCCCGGCACGCTCATCAGCTGCAGGTAATCGATCACGATCAGGCCCAGGTCGTGCTCGCGCTTGAGCCGGCGGCACTTGGAGCGCAGGATCTCCGGCGACACGCCCGGCGTATCGTCGATGAAGATCTTGGTTTCCTTCAGCATGCGGATGGCGCCGGTGACGCGGCTCCAGTCCTCGTCTTCCAACTGGCCGGTACGCAGGCGCTGGGCATTGATGCGGCCGTTGGAGGAAATCAGACGCATCGCCAGCTGCGATGCAGACATTTCCATCGAGAAGATCGCCACGCCCTTCTTGGACTTGATCGCCGCGTACTCGGCGATGTTCAAGGCCAGCGTGGTCTTGCCCATGGCCGGACGCGCAGCCAGGATGATCAGATCGGTCGGCTGCAGGCCGGCAGTCATCGCATCGAAATCGTTGTAACCGGTCGGCAGGCCGGTGATGTTGCCGCCATTCTCGAAGCGGTTGCGCAACTCTTCGAAAGCGTCCTTCAGCGCACCCGGCATCGCCACGAAGTCGGTGCGCCCGCGCGCGCCCTGCTCGGCAATGGCGAACACGGACTTTTCGGCGGTCTGCAGCAGCTCGGAGCTGTCACGGCCTTCCGGCTGGAAACCGTCATTGACGATGTCCGTACCCACCTGGATCAACTGCCGAAGCACCGCCTTGTCGCGCACGATTTCAGCATAGGCGCTGATATTGGCTGCAGACGGCGTGGTGCTGGCCAGCTCGATCAGATAGGCGCCATCACCCACCATGTCCGACTTGCCCTGCGATTCGAACCACTCACCCAGGGTGACGGCGTCGAACGGACGGTCACGCTCGGACAAGTCGTGGATCGCGCGGTAGATCAGCTGATGGTCACGCCGGTAGAAGTCCTTGTCAGTCAGCACCTCATTGACCCGGTCGTAGGCCTCAGGTGCCAGCATCAAACCACCAAGCACGGCCTGCTCGGCTTCCACCGAATGAGGAGGAACGCGCAAGGCGTCGATGCGCTGCTCGCTACGATCGGAACGATCATTGCGGTCACCGCGGTCGCGGTCGGAACGGAAACCAGTACGGGCGGACATGAAAAGCGTATTTCCTGCAATAAGGCCGTGCGGCCATGGTAGGTGGGCATTGCCCACCGGGATACGTACAAGTCTGTGGATAACCTGTCCACAACCCAAGCCCCAGCGGCGCCGGGAGTGGGCTGGCATACAGAAACAAACACCCGGCGCCATTGCAGCGCCGGGTGGGCATTATCGCATGTGCGGGGCGTGAGCCGACCGCTGCCGAGCGCGGCTCAGGCCTTGAGCTGGTGCTCGGTCCAGGCCAGGAATTTGTCGACATAGCCCTGCAGGAACTGCCGGGTACCGTCATTGCTGATGGTGCCGTCAGCCTCTATCAGGCCATCCTTGAACTGGACGAAGGCCTCCGGCTGCGGCATCACCGCCAGGTCGACGAAAACCAGCACATTGCGCAGGTGCTGCTGGGCCATGGCGCTGCCGATGGCGCCGATGGAGGCGCCAACCACCGCTGCCGGCTTGCCGGCAAACGCGTTGTCGCCATAAGGGCGCGAAGCGGTGTCGATGGCGTTCTTGAGCACGCCGGGGATGGAGCGGTTGTACTCGGGGGTGACAAACAGCACCGCGTCAGCCGCCCGCACCTGGTTCTTCATGCGCGTGCCCTGCGCGGGGAACTGCGTATCGTGATCCTGGTTGTAGAGCGGGACATCGCCGATCTGAATATATTCAAATTTGGCGCGGTCACCGGCCAGCTTCTCCAGCGCCAGCGCCAGGCGGCGGTTGATCGACTCCTTGCGCAGACTACCGACGAAAACCGCGATCTTGTACTGATTCATGGCAACCTCGCTCTGGAAGAAGGGTACAGGCTAGACATTACCGGCTTCGCAGCAGGTGAAGGCAAACCGCTCGCCCGCCGAACAAAGGCAGCGCCTCAAGGGTGCAGGCGGCCCGTCACTCCACCATAGGCCAGCCGTACCGTCTCGAAGCCATACTTGTGTTCCAGCCGCTTGATGATGAAATGACCGCGCGCCATGTCCTGGTAATAGCCGGTGAACATGGTGTTCAAGGTTGCGCCCGCCACTGCACCGATCACCGGCACGGCTTGGGCGACAAACTTCTCCGACACCACCACACCGAACTTGGCGGCGACTTTCTCCACCACCCTGGCCAGCCATTTGCCGGCTTCCTTCGGCCCCAGCCCGAGCAAGACGCCATGGCTGCCGCTGACCGCGCTGCCGGCCAATTCGGCCGACAGATGCCGCATCACCTCGGTGGTGAAGCCGCGCGCCAGGTAATAGCCGGTCTCGCTGGCGTCGTCCTTGCCGGAATTGCCGCCCAGTGCGAACACTTCCAGGCAGGCCTGGCGGGTAGCCATGTCGGCCAGATTGAAGCCTTCGCTACGGGCGACGTCGGCAACCGCGCGCATGATGATGGTGGTCGACAGCGGCAGCTCGATCGCCAAGGCCGGCAAGCCGCCAGCACCACCAAGCGCACCGGAAGCCGCCGCTGCCAGCTTATGCAGGCGCGGCGAGGCCGCCTTGCCAGGTTGCTTGTTGTCCATCGTCCACAAGGCCGTCTGCGCGGCCTTGTACAAGGCCGCCTCGGTGACGCCCTGGATGCGCGAAGACACCGCCGAGGGCAGCTTGCGCACCGCGAACTCCAAGGGTGAGCCGATCAGGTTGGCCATCCTGGCGGTGAGCGTTGGTGATTCCAGCAAACCCACCGCGCGCTGCAGATCGGCCAGGTCCTGCGCATTGTCCTGCAGACGCAGAGCAAGCTCGGTCATCGCACTCAGCCTGCTTCCGGTAACCCGGCCAACACGCCCATGAACTGGCGGTAGTGGCGCAGCTCGGCAATGGAGTCCTGCACATCGCTCAGCGCGGTATGGCTGGAGGTCTTGCTGACACCGGCCGCAACGGTTGGCGACCAGCGCTTGGCCAGTTCCTTGATCGTGGACACGTCCAGGTTGCGGTAATGGAAGTACTTCTCCAGCCGCGGCATCTGCCGGTGCAGGAAGCGCCGGTCCTGGCAGATGGAATTGCCGCACATCGGCGACGCACCGGCCTTGATCCACTCCTGCAGGAAGGCAATGGTCCTGGCTTCGGCCTGGCCCACGCTGGTGTTGCTGTCGAGCACTCGCTGCCACAGACCCGAACGCTGGTGCTGGTTGCGGTTCCACTCGTCCATGGCTTCCAGCACCTCCACTGAATGGTGGATGGCAAATTCCGGCCCTTCGGCCAGCACATTGAGCTGGCCATCGGTGACCACGGTGGCGATCTCGATGATGGAGTCGTTGTCCGTGTCCAATCCGGTCATTTCCAGATCAATCCAGATCAACCGGTCATTGCCTGCGCTGTTGTCCGCCATGTGCTGCCTCATGCTGTGGGCCGGCGGTCAAGTGCCGCGCGGCCGGAATATCAATGCATATGATACCCCTGCCACAGGTGCTGGCCGCGTCAAAGGTCGTCGGGGGTCAGCAGCGGACGGCCACGCTTGGCCCGGAAATAATTGGTCAGCCGCAGGCTGGCGTCCTTCGCCAACACCCCGCCAAGCACCTGTACACGGTGGTTGTGCCGCGGATCGCCCAGCAGGTCGAACACACTGCCACAGGCGCCGGTCTTGGGATCGGTGGCGGCGAACACCACCCGCGCGATGCGCGCGTGCACCAGCGCCATCGCACACATGGCACAGGGCTCCAGGGTCACGTACAAGGTGCTACCGACCAAGCGATGGTTGCCCAGCGCCTTGCCGGCCTGACGCATGGCCACGATCTCGGCATGCGCGCTTGGGTCGTGGCTGGCGATATTGAGGTTCCAGCCCTCGCCCAGCAACGCGCCATCGGCGCCCACCAGCACCGCGCCCACCGGTATCTCGTCGAACTCGCGCTGGGCGCGGTCAGCCAGCGCCAGGGCATGGCGCATCCACTGCTCGTCATTCGCCACTTCGGCGCTATCGCTGGCTGGGATGCCCGTCACTGGAGACCACCCGACGCTGCGCGCATTTGGTAACGGTAGGCGCCAAGGGGCACCTGCATCGCAGCAGACAGACTGCGCGCGCATGAAAACATGACTAGCAACTCCGAGGACCAGGGCCAGGCCCGATTGCGGCATTTTACGCCAAGCCCTACGCAACGCGCCCTGTCACCGGCCCCTGCGCTACAGACAGGACCGGTGGATCACCCTTTACTGCGCAGGCGCCACCGCGCCCTCCGGCATGCCGTCGTTGGCCTCTGGGGCAAGCGAGTAGACATAGCTTTCGTCATAAAGACGCACTTCCAGCTTATCGCGCCCACGCCGTTCGACCGTGTAGATGCTGCCTTCCCAATTCCCGCTCAGGGCGGTCATGGGGTCGATATCGCCCAGCCGGCTCGCATCGATGCGCAGCACCACCTTGTCCTTCTCATAGGACGGCAGCACCTTGCTGAAGAACGTCGCATACTGCCCCGAGGTCATGGCGCCGTACGAACTCGAACTCGGGTGCGCCACCAGGAACGCAAAGTTCTTGCCGAAATCGATGCCGGACAGATCAATCGGCGCATCATCCCGGCGTGGACTGGAAAGCGCATTCAACGACTCGACCGCATCTGCACCGGCAATCGGGAAGAACTCGATATCGCTATAACCGGGCAGCCGCGATTGGCCTTCCGGTGCAAAACCACTGCCGCCAAGCAAGGTCGATACAACCTGCCTGCTGCTCAGCATCGGGCGCGTACTGACCCGGAACTTGCTGGAAGCCTCCAACTCGGCAGCCTTGCCGGTAACGGAAAAATTGCCTTCCTGATCACAGCCACTGAGCAGCAACAGCGAAAAAATACCGCCCACGATAAAACGAAGAAAAGACCGATGCATGCCGTACGTCCTGTACAAAGAGCTGCGGGCTCCGCAGCGGATTGATAATCATGCAATCGGTTTCCCTATCTGTATGTAGGAAAACGCCTACCCAATTTCCACGATGCAATCGTCCGCCGCCCGAGTGTCGCCCGCACGGGAAATCTAGGAGCTGACGCCAACCTCACGCTGGTGCACCGAAACCCGATTCCTGCCGCCGCGCTTGGACGCGTACAGCATTTCATCGGCAGCTTTGAGCACAGCCTGCACCTCGAAACTGCTCTGCGGCCAATTGGCAACACCGAGCGAAATCGTGATCGTTCCCACCTTGGGAATCCGCATCTCCTCAACGGTCCTGCGCAGGCGTTCGGCCACCTGTGCTGCGGTTGCCAGAGTGGTGGATGGCAACAGGATCAGGAATTCCTCGCCACCAACGCGCAGCGGCACATCATAGGCGCGGCAGGCCTCGCGCATGCGCTGGGCAAGCTGCTGCAAGGCCGCGTCACCGGCGGCATGGCCATGGCTGTCATTCACTTTCTTGAAGTGATCGATATCGATTGAAATGACCGAGAACGGGGTTGCCTGGCTCTCGAAGTCAGCCAATGTCTCATCCAACCGCCGACGGTTGCCGAGCTTGGTCAGCGGATCGGTGGCGGTGTCCTCACGCAACTTGGTGAAACTCTTGTGGAAGGCGTCGATGCCGATCAGCAAGGCCTTCTTCAACTCGCGCGATTCGAAATACCAGGATTTCACCGAGCCGATGTCCTTGGCCGAAGACGGGTCTTCCATTTTGCGCGCGCCATCGGCCAACAGCCGCAGCGGGCGCGAAATCAAGCGTGCGCTCCACAGGATCAGGATCAAGGTCAAGATCGTTGCCGGCAGCGCCCTGTACAAAGTGCTTTGCATCAGCTGGGTCAACGGTGCGAGCGTGGCCGCTTCCGGGCGCTGGGCCACAATCCCCCACCCCGTCGAAGTCACCGGCGCGTAGCCCGCCAGCATCCTGACGCCCTGCGAGTTGACCGTGGCCCCCTTGCCCGACTGGCCGGCCGCAACGCGGTCAACCACGACATTGTGCTGCACGAAATCGCCGACCCGCCGCGGGTCCGGGTGATAGATGATGCGTTTCTGCTTGTCGACCACGAACAGGTAGGAACCGTCGACGTAGAAGTGCTGGCCGAGCAGCCGGTCGAGGATGTTTTCCTTCTGCAGGTAGATCGCCCCACCCACCGCACCGAGGTAGCGGCCGGACGCGGACACGACCGGGTGGTTGATGAAGACGATGAAGTTGCCGGTGGCCGACTGATAAGGCGCGCTGATCAGCGGCCGCTTCTCCCGCAGCGCGGTCATCACCGCCTCGCTGCCGAGCACCCTGCCCTGCAGGCCCAGGGTCTCCGGCGAAGTCGCCAGTACCTTGCCGGTCGCATCGAAGATGGTGATGGAGTTGAAGCTCTTGCTCATCATGCGCAGGCGCGCGGCTTCCTCCTCCAGCTTGGCCACGTCATCCATCTTCATGGCGAGCAGCTGCGCGGTATAGGCCAGCTGCAGCTGGGACGCCTGCAGGAAGTCCTCAGTGCTTTTAGCCAGCTTGTTGGCGTAGGCGTAGTTGCCGTCCAGCGTGGTGTCCATCAGCTGCTGACGCTGCACCGTATAGCTGGCATAGAAGGTATTGGCGAACGGCACCAGTGCGCCCAGCAAAGTGAGCACCAAGATGAGTTTTCTGAGATCCATGGATTCCAACGCGGACGCTTGAAGGTATTGCCGCGACGAACCCACGCATACCCGGGCATGCATACCCGGGCGCGCAGCTCCCCCAAGCCGTCGCCATTTTACCAGCGGAACTGTCATCGCAGGCCTTTGCCTGGGATGGCTTGCTGCAGCTCCGGCGCGCGCCCGCCGCCCTGCCCGAAACGAAAAAAGCCGCTGGCATCAGCGGCTTTTCAAGTCTGGCGGACAGAGTGGGATTCGAACCCACGGAAGGTTTGACCCTTCGCCGGTTTTCAAGACCGGTGCCTTCAACCGCTCGGCCATCTGTCCGTTACGCGTTGCTACCCCGGATAGCGTCCCGGGGTGCGCATTCTCGCATGCCTGCCGGCGTTTTTGTTCAACCGGCCTCGATTGCCAGTGCGCCGGCCATCGAAGCACGGATCTTCTCCTTGGCCCGCTCGCAGGCGCCGCCGCAATGCAGGCGGGAGGCCTCCAGTTCGGTGGGCAGGTGCTCGGCCAGGAAGTCGATGAACACCCGCACCGCCGGCAACAGCCCGCGTCGTGAGGCGAATACCGCGTGGCAGATGCCCTGCGGCAGCGACCAGTCCGGCAGCACCACCTCCAGCTCGCCGTTGCGCACAGCCTCGGCGCAGACGGTTTCCGGCAGCATGGTGATGCCGAAACCATCCTTGACCATGGATTGCAGCAGCGGGAAATCAAAGCCTGCCACCCGCGGCTGCAGCTCAACCCGGCGGACTTCACCACCCGGGCCGTGCAGTTCCCAGCGTTGGCGCGCTTCGTCTTCGCTGATGCTCAGGGTGACGTGGTTGCCCAGGTCCTCCGGTGAGGCCGGCCGCCCTGCCCGGTCCAGGTAGGCCGGGCTGGCAACCAGCAGTTCCTGCACTTGACCGAAACTGCGCATCACCAGGCTGCCATCGTCATCCAGCCGCGAGCGCACCCGCAGGGCAACGTCATAGCCTTCATTGATGATGTCGACGCGACGGTTGCTGATGTTCAGCTGCAAGCGCACCTTCGGGTATTGCTCGAGGAACTTGGGCAGCAGTTTGGGCAGCTGCATCTGCGCCAGTGACACCGGCACGCTGGCGCGCACCAGCCCGCGCGGCTCGGCGCTGAGCCGGTCCACCACCTCACGCGCGGCCTGAGCTTCGGCGAGCATGGTCTGCGCGTGGCGGTGCACGCTCATGCCCACATCGGTGACCGCGAAGCGGCGCGTCGAACGCTGCAGCAGGCGTACGCCCAGATCGGTTTCGAGCTGGCTGATGCGTCGGCTCAGACGTGATTTGGGGATGCCCAATGCGCGCTCGGCAGCGGCGAAGCCGCCATGGTCTACCACCATTGCGAAGTAGTAGAGGTCGTTGAGGTCCTGCATGGATTGATCCCGCTATTGGAACGAACCGGTGAATTTAAACACCTTTGTTCTGTATTTACAAATCAGGCCATAAACAGTCCTGTTTGCTATTCAGGTCGCTTTTAGGGCCTGCCTATTCAGTTTTTTGGTGCGGTTGCCGCAGGGGTTGCCGGTCGGGTACGGCGCTCGCAGGGAGGCTGATCGAGGGGGTTTGGGGTGGGGAATCCGGACCGCTTGTTGAGCGCGGTGGTGTTGCGTTGGGGCCGGTCTGGCGCCTGTCAGTTTGCTGGGGGAGCCATTGCCGAGCATGGCTCGGCACTACATGGGATTGCGGGCTTTGGTTTTTCAGTGGGCAACAAAACGCCGCGCTTCCGAGGGGAGCGCGGCGTTTTGTTTTACAGCTCAACGGTAGCCACCAGTCTGCGGTATGGCACCGCCAATGCCGAGCATGGCTCGGCACTACATGTTGCTGATCAGGCGATGCGCTCGGCGCCGCCCATGTACGGGCGCAGCACTTCGGGGATGGTGATCGAGCCATCGGCGTTCTGGTAGTTCTCCATCACCGCGATCATCGCGCGGCCCACGGCCACGCCCGAGCCGTTGAGGGTATGCACAAGCTCCGGCTTGCCGCCCGGGTTGCGCCAGCGCGCCTGCATGCGACGGGCCTGGAAATCTCCGCAGTTGGAGCACGACGAAATCTCGCGGTAGGTCTGCTGCGACGGCAACCAGACTTCCAGGTCGTAGGTCTTGATGGCCGCAAAGCCCATGTCGCCGGTGCACAGCAGCACCTTGCGGTACGGCAGCCCCAGCTTCTGCAGCACGGCCTCGGCACAGCCGGTCATGCGCTGGTGTTCGGCCTCGCTTTCCTCGGCAGTGCAGACGCTGACCAGCTCCACCTTCTCGAACTGGTGCTGGCGGATCATGCCGCGCACGTCGCGGCCACCGCTGCCGGCTTCGGAACGGAAGCACATCGAGTGTGCAGTCATGCGCAGCGGCAGACGCTCGGCGTCGATGATCTCGTCGCGGACGATATTGGTCAGCGGCACTTCCGAGGTCGGGATCAGATAGCGCGTGGATTCGCCCAGCGCAGTCTTGAACAGGTCTTCCTCGAATTTCGGCAGCTGGCCGGTGCCACGCAGCGAATCGGCATTGACCAGCACCGGCACGTTGGTTTCTTCGTAACCATGCTCGTTGCTGTGCAGATTGAGCATGAACTGGCCCAGCGCACGGTGCAGGCGGGCAATCGAACCACGCAACACGGTGAAGCGGGCGCCAGACAGCTTGGCCGCGGTTTCCGCGTCCAGGCCATGGTTGCGGGCACCGAGTTCGACATGGTCCAGCACCGGGAAATCGAATTCGCGCGGGGTGCCCCAGCGCAGCTGTTCGACGTTCTCGCTCTCGTCCTTGCCGGCCGGCACATCGGCCGCGGGCAGGTTCGGAATGCCCATCGACAGGGTTTCGATCTGCTCGCGCAGCACATCGAGCTGGGCCTCGGAGGTCTTCAGCTCATCGGCGAACGCGGCCACTTCGGCCATGATCGCCGACACGTCCTCGCCCTTGGCCTTGGCATGGCCGATCGACTTGGAACGGCTGTTGCGCAGGCTCTGCAGCTCCTGGGTGCGCACCTGGATACGCTTGCGGTCAGCCTCCAGCGATTCGAAGGCGGCCACATCCAGCACATAACCGCGCGTGCTGCGCAGGCGTTCGGCAAGTTCGGCGGGCTGCTGGCGAAGAAGGGCTGGATCAAGCATGGCTGGGCACTGTGTACGGGTGTGAGCCATAGATTATCGCGCGAACTGCGTCTTTCTGCCGCGCGATTCACCATTCCTGTGCAAGAATCAGCCGGTTCCATACGGTCAAGGCCATGTCCGCTCCCAGCTCCCGCTCCGACCAGAACTTCACTTTTCACCTGCCCCGCAGCAGCCTGAAGATCGCCGGCATCGCCTTTGGCGTCGGGATATTGCTGTTTCTGGTGGTGTGGCTCAACGCCCGCCGCAACAACGAATTCTATCGCGCCGATCCGGCACAGCCGCAGGCCGACACCGCCACTTTGACGCCGTTGCCAGCTCCGCTGCCCGCAGGGTCCGGTGCCAGCGAGATGCCCGACGCGCGTCCCGAGGCCGTGGAACAGGCCCCGGAGCTGGTGGAAACCGCACCCGCCCCGCCGCCGCAGCCCATCGCCGAAGCCGCGCCCGCCGAACCTGCACCGGCCCCTGCCCCGGCCGCCGTCGCGCCCAGTGATCAGCCGGTTCCGTTGCCTGGCCAGAGTCCCGCCCCTGACTACCCGGCCGCTGCCCTGCGCCGCGGCGAAAGCGGCACCGTGGTGGTGCGTGTGGACGTGGATGCCAATGGCGTGCCGCTGGATGTACGGCTGGTCCAACGCAGCGGCTCACGCGACCTGGATCGCGCCGCCCAGGAGGCTGTGCGCAACTGGCGTTTCCAGCCGGCCCAGAGCAATGGCCAGCCGATGCAGGGCAGCCTTGAGATCCCCTTCGATTTCAAACCCGCTCAGTAAGCTGAACCCCGGCTCCCCAAGGGCGCCGGGTTCTGCCCAAAGTCACTCGCCGTTTGGGAGTGCGGGACCAGACTTGCCGCGTAGACGTTACGCAGAGCAGCCATGTCGATGTCCAGCATCCCGCAACACTCCACCTCCCATCCGCCCGTATCGGCCAGCGCCAACCAGGCGCAAGGCACCACGGCCGCATGGCTGTGGGTTCTGCTGGCAGTAGGCGTGCTGAGCCTGTTTGGCTGGTTGGGCTATCGCGCCCTGCAAGGACCGGTAGCGACCGGCCCGGTCTCGATCACCACCGCCGATACCACCTCGGTGGTCAGCGTTGCCGGCAACAATGATGCCGAGCCCCTGCCCAACAACCCCATGCCCAGCTATCCGGCCGCCGCGCTTGATGCCGGCGTCGAAGGTGATGTGATCGTGCGCCTGCAGATAGACAGCAATGGCCGGGTCAGCAATGCGGCGGTGGTCGGCCATGACGGCGGCGTTGATCCTGCGCTGGATCAGGCCGCCATCCACGCGCTGCAGCAATGGCGCTTCCAGCCCGCGATGCGGGATGGTCGCGCCATCAACAGCGTGGTGCAGGTGCCGGTGGAATTCAGGAGCGAACGCTGAGCCCGAAGCCGGCACCACTGGCCAGGCTGTCAAAGCCCGGGAATGAGGTGGCTACATTGGCCACATCATTGATACGTACTTCACCGGTACTGAGCTGACCGGCGATGGCGAAGGCCATCGAGATGCGATGGTCACCGTGGCTCTCGATCGTGCCGCTGCCCAGCGCGCCGCCATGAATGGTGGCGCCATCTTCGGTTTCGTCCACGCGCAGCCCCAGGGTCCGCAGGCCGGTGGCCATTGCCGCCAGACGGTCGGATTCCTTCACCCGCAGTTCGGCCGCGCCGCGCACCACGGTCTGGCCGTGAGCCGCCGCAGCGGCAACAAACAGCGCCGGGAACTCATCGATCATGTCCGGCACCAGGTCTTCCGGAATTTCCGCGCCCTTGAGTTGGGCATGGCGAACGATCAGGTCGGCAACCTGCTCTCCGCCGTGCTCGGCGTGGTTTTCCTCGCGGATGTCCGCGCCCATCAGCCGCAGTGCAGCCAACAGACCGGTGCGGCGCGGATTCAGACCGACCGAACGCAGGCGCACTTCCGAGCCAGGAATTACGCTGGCGGCGACGATGAAGAAGGCCGAGGACGAGAAATCCGCCGGCACCGCGATATCGGTCGCACGCAGACGCTGACCGCCACGCAGGCGCGCCTTGCCCGGTTCGAAATCGATCTCCACGCCAAACGCGCGCAGCATGCGTTCGGTGTAGTCACGGGTCGGATGCGGCTCGACCACCGAGGTTTCGCCCTGCGCATACAGGCCGGCCAGCAACACCGCCGACTTCACCTGCGCACTGGCTACCGGCAACGCGTAGTCGATACCGTGCAGCATCTGCCCACCGTGGATATGCAGCGGCGGCGTGCCATCTTCCTGGGTGTCGATGCGGGCCCCCATCTGCGCCAGCGGCGCGGTAACCCGGCGCATCGGCCGCTTGGACAGCGATTCATCACCAATGAGAGTGGAGTCGAACGGCTGCGCCGCCAACAGGCCGGCCAGCAAGCGCATGCCGGTACCAGCATTGCCGCAATCCAGCGCTGCCTGCGGGGCCTTCAAGCCATCCACGCCCACGCCATGGACGATGCGCTGCGACGGCGACGGCGTTTCAAAGCGCACGCCCATCTGCTCGAAGATCGCCGCGGTGGCGCGGGTGTCCTCGCCCTCCAGGAAACCCTCGATATGCGATACGCCATCGGCCAGTGCGGCAAACATCACCGAGCGGTGTGATACCGACTTGTCGCCGGGAATGGCGAGCGTGCCCTGCAGGGCGGAACCTTTGTGTGCAATCCAGTAGGGCTGGGAGGTCATGCGGTCTCTCTAATGTTCGGTGCGCCGAGGCGCGTCAACAAACCCTTCTCCCTCCGGGAGAAGGTGCCCGTAGGGCGGATGAGGGTGCGGCGGCAAACTGACTGCAGCGATTTGAAACCTGCCCGTAGTCAGCCCTCACCCCAACCCCTCTCCCGCAGGGAAAGGGGCTTTCAAGCTCAGGGCACGGCGACCGGATAGGAGCCGAGCACCTTGATCTGCGCCGAGTGCGCCTTCAATTCGGCCAAGGCAGCCTGCATCGATTCGTCTTCGATATGGCCGGCCAGGTCGATGAAGAAGCCGTATTCCCACTTGGCCTGGTGCGAAGGACGCGACTCGATGCGGTTCATGCTGATGCCATGGCGCGCGAACGGGCTGAGCACATCGAACAGGGCGCCGGGCTTGTCGTGGATGAAGACCAGCACCGAAGTGCGGTCATGGCCCGACGACGGGAACAGTTGCCGGCCGATCACCAGGAAGCGGGTGGTATTGTCGGCATCGTTCTGGATCGGCTTGGTCACCACCTTCTTCAAGCCATAGACATGGCCTGCACTCTCGCCGCCAATGGCGGCTGCGTCTTCGGCATTGCGGGCGCGACGCGCGCCTTCTGCATTGCTGGAGACCGGAATCTTCTCCGCCTTGGGTAGGTTGGCGCGCAACCAAGCCGAGGTCTGCATGAATGACTGCGGATGCGCATAGATGCGCTCGATGTCCTCGATGCGACCACTGCGCGACATCAGGAACTGCTGTACCCGCAGCTCGACTTCGCCGCAGATCTTGAGGTTGGAGGTCAGGAACATGTCCAGGGTGATCTGGATCGTGCCCTGCCCGGAGTTCTCCACCGGCACCACGCCGAAATCCGCGTTGCCTGCTTCCACTTCCTGGAACACTTCTTCGATACTGGCCATCGGCAAGCCCATCGCCGAGCGGCCAAAGTGCTTGAGCACGGCCTGCTGGCTGAAGGTGCCTTCCGGACCGAGGTAACCGATCTTCAACGGCTCCTGCTGGGCCAGGCAGGCCGACATGATTTCGCGGTAAACGTGTACCAGCACCTCGTCGCTGAGTGGGCCTTCGTTGCGGTCCACCACCATGCGCAGCACCTGCGCTTCGCGCTCGGGGCGGTAATAGTCAACGGCCGCAGCCAGCTTACCCTTGGCCTTACCAACCTGGTGGGCGAAGTTTGCCCGCTCGGCAATCAAGGCCTGGATGCTGCGATCGATCTGGTCGATCTTGGCGCGCACGTCCGACAACACCGGCTTGGCGACGGTCAAGCTGTCAGCCGCCTTCTTCTTGCTGGCAGCCGCTGGCTTGACCGCAGCCTTCTTGGCTGGCGCCTTGTTGGCTGCTGCTTTCTTGGCAACGGACTTGGTTGCCGCAGCCGGTGGGGTCTTGCTGGCGTTCTTGCTTGGCTTGGTCGCCATGGAATCGTCTACCTGGTACTGGCCGGCGCGATGCGCACGGCGGGAATGGTTCAGCCGTTGCGCTGCTGGAAATCACGCATGAACGCTGCAAGTGCCTGCGCACCTTCCAGCGGCATGGCGTTGTACAGCGAAGCACGGATGCCGCCGACAGCCTTGTGGCCCTTCAGCGCCAGCAGACCGGCAGCCTTGGACTCGCTGACAAAACGCGTGTTGAGCTCTTCGCTGGGCAGGAAGAACGGGATGTTCATGCGTGAGCGCACGGCCGCAGCCACCTCGTTGCGGTAGAAGCCGCCCGAACCATCGATGGCGTCATAGACGGTGGAGGACTTGGCCATGCTCAGCTTCGCGAAGGCTTCCACGCCGCCCTGGGCCAGCATCCACTTGAACATCAAGCCGGCCAGATACCAGTTCCAGGTCGGCGGCGTGTTCAACATTGAATCGCGCTCGACATGCGAGCGGTAATCAAAGATGTCCGCGCGCGGCTGGCCGGCACGTGCCAGCAGGTCGCGACGGATGATGACCACGGCAATGCCGACCGGGCCCAGGTTCTTCTGCGCACCGGCGTAGATCACGCCATAACGCGATACATCAATCGGCTCGGACGCAATCGACGAACTGAAATCGGCGATCAGCGGAACCTCGCCGACATCCGGCACATCGCGGAATTCGACACCGTGAATGGTCTCGTTGGCGGTGATGTGCACATAAGCCGCATCGGCCGACAGCTGCCATTGCGAGCGCGGTGGAATATCGCGGAACCCGCTGGCCTCGCCGGTAGCGGCGATGTTCACATCCACGTAGGGCTTGGCCTGCTTGATCGCGGTCTTGCCCCAGTGGCCACTGACCACATAGTCAGCGCGTTGCCCGGGGCTGGCGAAATTCAACGGCAGCAGCGCCTGCTGGGTGGTGGCACCACCACCGAGGAACAGCACCGCATAGTCATCCGGAATGCCGATCAACGTCCGCAGATCGGCTTCGGCCTGGGCCGCCACGGCCATGAAATCGGCACTGCGATGACTGATCTCGACAATGGACGCGCCTACGCCATTCCATTCCAACATCTCCGCCTGCGCCTGACGCAGGACCGATTCCGGCAATGCCGCAGGGCCGGCACTGAAATTGAATGCGCGAGTCATGTCACACCTGTTGAGCAGAACCCCTAGTATGCCGCAGCGCAACAGCCTTGGGCCATCAGGGAAAAGTTGCATCTGCACCCATTGTGGGCGGCGGTTTCAGCCCCGCCAGGTGGGTACCGCCTGTACCGCCGCAAGGCTGGTTCAGCGTGCCCCGAACAGCAGCAGCGCGCTGATCGCCGCACCGAGCAGCAAGGCGCTGAGCAGCAGCCAGGGCCAACGTCGCTGCCGTTTCGGCTTGACCGGCACCGCCGTTGACGGCTTGACCCGTTCCGGCACCTCGTCGTCTTCCGGCAGGAAGGCCGTTGGCGCGGACACCGGACCCAGCGGAACCTCCAGCACGAACCGGTGGTTGCCTTCAAACACCACCTGATCACCGGCCTGCAACCAGCAGTGGCGGGTACTCACGCCATTGACCTGGCTCCCCTCGGCCGAGCCCAGGTCGCGCAGCAATACCTTGTCGCCATGCCGCTCGAAGCGGGCATGACGCGGGGCGAAGGCCGGGTCATCGATGAGAATATCGCTGGCCGGATCGCTGCCGATGCTGCGCGGCTTGTCCAGCGTGAAACTGCGGCCGTGGTGACGCCCACCTACTCCGCGCAGCAGCACCCGCAGGTCGTCGCCGCCCTCACTGGGAACTTCCGGCGGATGCGGCACCTGCTCGCATTCGCCGCGCAGCAGCATCTCCGCACCGTCGGCATAGACCGCATCGCCAGCGCGTAGCAGCGCCATGCGGCGTACCGGACGGCCGTTGACATGGATGCCACGGCCACCATTGGCGACCTGTAGCCAAACCCCGCGCTGGTCGGTGCAGAACTGCGCCAACAGCAACGGGCCAACACTGCCATCGCCTAGCCGCACCTGCCCGGACGCATGCCGAACAATGCGCTGCACGCCCGGCATCAATGACTGATCGGGCTGCTGACGGTTGCTGAAATGGACTTGCAGAGTGCGCACCGCAGCAGACTATCAGGTCGTCCCGTCATGCAGAAGCTGTTCGTGAGGCTTGGACTACGCCGCGCAGGTCCGCACAATGGCGCAACTTTCCTACTTACAGCAGTTCAGGCCACACCCCATGTCGACCATTGATATCCAGCACGCTCATTCCCTGTCCGACGACAAGGCCCGCACCGCCATCACCGAGGTCGCCGAAAAACTGCAGGAGCGCTTTGACGTGGTCACCCGCTGGGAAGGCGCGGTACTGCATTTCAACCGCTCCGGCGTGGATGGCGCGATCGAACTGCTGCCCGGTGCGGTGCGCGTCAAGGCGGAGCTGGGCTTCCTGTTGTCGGCCATGAAGGGCATGGTGGAATCGGAAATTCAACGCGTGCTGACTGACAAACTCGGCTGAGCCCGGACCGTCACACAACCCAAGCCCGTGTGCCGTTACGGTGTAGATGGACTCTTCAACCCCGCATAGGAGCATCGTCATGACCACATATGAGCAACGCCCCGACGACGAGGACGACACCGCAGGCATCCAGGGCCAGGCCGAACGGCTGGGCAAGAAGATGACCGAGTCGGCCCAGCAGGTCTGGCTGGCCGGCTTGGGCGCGCTGTCGCGTGCGCAGGCCGAGGGCAGCAAGCTGTTCGATACACTGGTCAAGGAAGGCCAGACCATGGAGGCCCGCTCACGCGAGCAGTCCAGCAAGGGCGAAAGCCTGCGCGACACCGTGGAAAACACCCTGGGCCAGGCCCGCGACCGCGCCGCTGGCACCTGGGACCGGGTCGAAAAGTCATTTGAAGACCGGGTTCACAGCGTGCTGCGGCGCCTGGATGTGCCCTCCCGCTCTGATATCGAGGCCCTGAACGACCGCCTGGACGCTCTCAATCGCCGCCTCACCCGCGCCGAAAGCCGCGCCGCGCACGGCGAGCAGCAAGCTGAAGATCAGTAATGTTGCAAAGCAGCATTGGTTGCGTGAGAATCCTTTCACCCGCCAGCAGTACCGCGCCGTAAGTCTCCCTCCCCTCACGGCACCGGATGGCGGGTTTTTCATGCCTGCGATTTGACCGAACGGCTGCATCGGCGGGTTTCGCGCCTGCCAGCAAGCGATAATCCAGCTTTCACCATGTCGCCCCCGTGATATCGGGCGGCGGTTGCCAGCGCTGGAGGCATGCATGCAAACCCCTCTCCCGGAACCCGATTCCGGTACCCAGACCCGTCACGCCCTGCATGGCCAATACCCGCGCGCCGAGACCGTCGACGATTTCCGCCACAACCTGGCCCTGGTCCACGAGCGCATCAATGCCGCCTGCCAGCGGGTTGGCCGCGACCCCACCAGCGTGCGCCTGCTGCCGGTCAGCAAGACCATCGACGAGGCACATATCCGCCTGGCCTATCAGGCCGGCTGCCGCTTGCTGGGTGAGAACAAGGTGCAGGAAGCCCACCATAAATGGCAGGCGATGCAGGACCTGGGTGACCTGCAATGGTCGGTCATCGGCCACCTGCAGACCAACAAGGCCAAACTGGTAGCGCGCTTCGCAAGCGAGTTCCAGGCACTGGACAGCCTGCGCCTGGCACAGACGCTGGAGCGCCGCCTGCAGTCCGAAGGCCGCTCGCTGGATGTGTTCGTGCAGGTCAACACCTCCAACGAAGCCAGCAAGTATGGCCTGGCCCCGGACGAGGTTGCCGGTTTCCTGCAGGCGCTGCCGCGCTCTGGCGCGCTGCGGGTGCGCGGGCTGATGACCCTGGCGCTGTTTTCGGCCCAGCCCGAGCAGGTGCGGGCCTGCTTTGTCCGCCTGCGCGAACTGCGCGATCAGCTGCGCCAGCAGGCACCGGCCAACATCGGCCTGGACGAGCTGTCGATGGGCATGTCGGGGGACTTCGAGATCGCCATCGAGGAAGGCGCAAGCGTGGTCCGCGTCGGCCAGGCCATTTTCGGTGCACGCACGGTACCGGACAGCCATTACTGGCCAAGCAATGAACGGACGGAATAATTCGTCCGCAACGCTCAAAAAGGCGACGTCATCCGGTCCTTACGGTCATCAGGGAAGATAGACTGAGGCCCTTCCATAAGCTTCCCAGGTATGTCGATGTTCTCGTGGATTCTGGCCCTGGTACTTGCATTGCTCTTGTGGGGCCTGGCTTCGGCTTACCTGTGGTTGGTCGCCCGTCGCAGCACCGAACGCCAGCACGGCCTGGCCGCGCTGGCCGGCATGCGCTGGCGGGAGTTTTCCCGGATCGTGCACCAGGCCATGGCCGAGCAGCGCGGCCTGCATGCGCTGACCGATGAAGAAGACAACGACCGCGGCACCAGCAGCGATTTCCTGTTGCAGCGTGATGGCAAGCGTTGGCTGGTGTCCTGCAAGCACGGGCGCGCATACCGCTTTGACGCCGGCGCGATCCACGAGCTGGCATCGGCGATCAGCCTCACCGGTGCGGTCGGCGGCCTGTTGATCACCGAGGGTCACGTCGAGCGCGATGGCCTGGCCGAGGCCGAGAAGCAGTCCATCGAAGTCATCGACGCCCGCCAGCTTTGGCAGCTGCTCAAACCCTATATGCCGGCCGACGTGCGCGACACGGTCACCGGCATCGCGCGCCGCGAGGCCGTCCGCCACACCGGTATTGCCGGGCTGGCTGCAGTCACCTTTGGTCTGCTGGTTGGCATGGGTTACATGACCCTGCGCAGCGATACGCCAGCAGCCGAACCCATCGTGGCGGCACCGGCGGCGCACCCCGTCGCCGCTCCGGCAAGCCCCCAACCACAAGCAGCTGCCGAAGTCGACAAAGACGCCGCGCCAGCGGCAGCGGCCAATCCTTCCGACCTGATCCAGGACCCGGACCCGGCTACATTGCTGCGTTACCAGCAATCCGTGTCCAAGGCACTGGCCAGCACCGCTGGTGTGGTCAGCGGCATCTGGCTGACCCGCTCCACCTTGTCGGTGGAACGCAGTGGCGAGGATGCGCAGGTATGGCCCTTGATCTGCAAGCAGCTCGAACGTTACCCGGCCCTGCGTACCACCCGCGTGCAGCTCAATCCCCGCCCGGGCGTCAATGAGCCGGTGCGCTGGCGCCAGTGCAGCACCATCTGAAGCCGGCTTCGGCTTGGCTGCGCCGCAGGCGTGGCCAAGCACCCGGCTTAGCGGATCCGTTTCAACAACTGACTGTCAGCGAGAGCCTGGCGCGAAGCGCGCGATCAGGTCGTAGGCGTCACCCAGAAACATCTGCCGCACCCAGGTGATGGGCAGTTCACCACGCCAGGTCTGGCGGTCGATCACCAGGCAGGCGGTGCCCACCGGCACTTTCAGCAATGCGGCTTCGTCGGCATCGGCCGCGACGGCGCTGATGCGGTGCTGGCCGCGCGTCCATGACACGTTCTGCAGCAACCAGCTGCCGGGCGCGTGGATGGAAAAATCCACCTTCAAGGTTTCCGGCACCGCCTCGGGATTGATCAGCCGGCGCTCCAGCGCCAAGGGCTTGCCGTCGGCAAGATGCAGGCAGCGCATCGCCAGCAATTTGCCCTCCCCTACCAGCTGCGTTTCTTCGGCGACGGTTTCCCTGGCCTTGCGGTGCGCGCGCTCCAGCAACTGAAAACCGTACTCGTGGCCGCGGTCGGTAACCGCCACTTCGATATCCGGGATTTCCAGTGCCACCTGCTCCAGATGCGGTGGCTGCCGCGCCACGAACGAACCGGCACGACGGCGGCGCTCGATCATGCCGCTCTCAGCCAGCGCGGTAAGCACCTTGTTGACCGTCATCCGCGAGCAGCCGTACTGCTCCATCAGCTCGTGTTCGAACGGGATACGGAAGCCGGGCTCCCATTCGCCACTGAGGATGCGGCTTTCTATGTCACTGCGGATGCGGTGATTGAGGGTGGGAGCTTTTTTGCCCTTCACTCGGGTTTCCTGAAAGAGACGGCGCGCGCCGATGCGAACCTTACGCCAGTATCCGCGCCAATGCGGCACGGTAGCGGGTGGTGATCGCATCGCGGTTCACGTGGCGACCGTCGCGGACCACGGCCCGTCCGTTACGCCAGACGCTGCGCAGGGCGCCATTACGTGCGGCGAACAGCCAGCTGTCAAGCAGGGTATCGCCCATGCGGCCCAGCAGCGCCGGGTGCTCACGGTCCAGCTCCAGCAGATCGGCGCAGGCGCCGACAGCCAATCCCGCTGGCACGCCCAACGCCTGCGCGCCACCTTCGGCGGCCTGCTGGAACAGCCAGCGGCCGCTGGACAACTCGCCCGGCGACAACACATTGCGTCCACGCAGCTGCAGGCGCTGGCCGTATTCGAGCAAACGCAGCTCCTCGGCCGCATCGATCAGTACATTGGAATCGGAACCAACCCCGAAACGGCCACCCGCGCGCACGAAATCGCGCATCGGGAACAGCCCATCGCCCAGATTGGCCTCGGTGATCGGGCACAGACCCACCACCGCGCCGCTATCGGCTATCTGCTGAACCTCGCCATCGGTGAGATGGGTGGCATGCACCAGGCACCAGCGCTGATCGACGCTGGCATTGGCATACAACCATTCCACCGGGCGCTGCCCGCTCCATGCCAGGCAGGCATCCACTTCGCGGGTCTGCTCGGCGATATGGATATGGATCGGCCCCGGGGCCATCGCCTCCAACGCCTGCAATTGCTGTGGGGTACAGGCGCGCAGGCTATGCGGTGCCAAGCCCAGCACGGCATCGGCCGTACCTGCCAGCGCCCGCGTGCAACCGTCCAGCAGCGCGGCAAAATCGTCGATATCGTGCAGAAAACGGCGTTGTGCAGGCGTGGCCGCGGCGCCGCCGAAATCGCTATGCGCGTAGAACACCGGCAGCAAGGTCAGGCCCAAGCCGGTTTCGTCGGCTGCTGCCGCAACCCGCACGGCCATCTCGGCATGATCGGCGTAACGGCGGCCATCTTCGGCGTGATGCAGGTAGTGGAACTCGCCGACGCGGGTGAAACCGCTTTCCAGCATTTCCATATAGGCCTGCGCGGCGATGGCCTGGAACGTGTCCGGATCCAGCCGGTCCAGGAACCGGTACATCAGCTCACGCCAGCTCCAGAAGCTGTCGCCCGAACGCCCACCCACCTCGGTAAGCGCGGCCATCGCCCGCTGGAAGGCGTGACTGTGCAGATTGCCCAGCCCCGGCACCACCACGTCCAGGCGCTGCGCCTGGCCGTCCCAGGCTTCACCGACGGCCACCGCGGTGATGCGGCCGGCGACGCTATCAATGCGCACATCCTGCGCCCAGCCCTGCGGCAGCAAGGCCTGGGCGGCATGGAAACGGACAGATGCGGTCGGCTTGATCGTTGTCACTGGACACTCTCCGATGGTCGCCGTTATTGTATATACAAATAAGCACGGAGAGGGGCAATGCGCTGCGATACGCTCTGGCACAACGCCAACCTGATGACCCTGGATGACGCCTCGGGCGGACTGGGAACAATCGTGGATGGCGTCATCGCCGCCCGCGACGGCCGCATCCTGTATGCCGGACCGGCAACGACTGCACCCGCATTTGAAGCCGATACCCGCATCGACTGCAATGGCCGCTGGATCAGCCCCGGCCTGATCGACTGCCATACGCACCTGGTCTACGCCGGCAATCGCGCAGGCGAGTTCGAGCAGCGCCTGCAGGGCGTGAGCTACGCGCAGATAGCCAAGGCCGGCGGCGGTATCGTCGCCACCGTCAGCGCCACCCGCCAGGCCGACGATGCCGCGTTGATCCGCGCCAGCCTGCCGCGGCTGGATGCAATGCTGGCCGAGGGCGTGACCACCATCGAGATCAAATCCGGCTACGGCCTGGCCTTGGCCGATGAACGCAAGCAGCTGCGCGTGGCGCGCGAGCTGGGCGTGCTGCGCAAGGTCGAGGTGGTGCCCACCTTCCTCGGTGCGCATGCAGTACCGCCAGGCCACGAAGCGCAGGCCTACATCAATGAAGTCTGCGCGGTGATGATCCCGGCGATCGCAGCCGAAGGGCTTGCCGAGGCGGTCGACATCTTCTGCGAGAACATCGCCTTCTCCCCGGCGCAGGCGCAGCAGGTTTTCGAAGCCGCCAAACAACACGGCCTGGCCATCAAGATCCACGCCGAGCAGCTGTCCAACCAGCATGGTGCGGAACTGGCAGCAAAGCATGGTGCGCTGTCCGCCGACCATATCGAACACCTGGACCAGGCCGGCATCGACGCCATGCGCGCGTCGGGCACCGTCGCCGTCCTGCTGCCCGGCGCCTATTTCTACACCCGCGAGACCGTATTGCCACCTATCCAGGCGCTGCGCGACGCAGGCGTACCGATGGCCCTGGCCACCGACAGCAACCCCGGCACCTCGCCACTGACCAGCCCGCTGCTGGCAATGAACATGGGCGCCACCTTGTTCCGCATGACGGTAAGCGAATGCATCGCCGGCTTCACCCGCGAAGCGGCGCGCGCGCTGGGCCGCGCCGAGCGCCTCGGCAAGCTCGCTGCCGGCATGGATTGCGACCTCGCCATCTGGGACATCGACGCCCCGGCCGATCTGGTTTACCGCATCGGCTTCAACCCTCTGCATGCCCGCGTCTGGCGCGGGCAAACCATCTGAACAACGCACTGCTGGAGCACGCATGAGCACTACCCTGACCCTCCTCCCCGGCCACGTACCGTTGGCGCAATGGCGGCAGATCTATCGCGGCGCCGATGTGCGTCTGGATGAATCCGCACAGGCCGCCGTTCTGCGCAGCGCACAGGTGGTGGATGCCATTGTCGCCAAGGGCGAGCCGGTCTATGGCATCAATACCGGCTTCGGCAAACTGGCCAGCGTCCGCATCGAACGCGAGGACCTGCAGACCCTGCAGCGCAATATCGTGCTGTCGCATGCGGCCGGCGTTGGCGAGCCGATGCCGGCCAATGTGGTGCGACTGATGATGGCGCTGAAACTGACCAGCCTGGCCCAGGGCGCGTCGGGCATACGCCCGCAGACCCTGGCCTTGCTGGAAGCCATGCTGCAGAAGGATGTGGTGCCGGTGGTGCCGTGCCAGGGTTCGGTCGGTGCTTCCGGCGACCTGGCACCGCTGTCGCATCTGGCCAGCGTGATGATCGGGGTTGGTGAAGCCTTTGTCGGCGGTGTACGCATGTCAGCCGAAGCGGCCTTCGCGCAGGTCGGCCTGCAGCCACTGGTACTGGGCGCGAAGGAAGGCCTGGCCCTGCTCAACGGCACCCAGTATTCCACCGCCTATGCCTTGGCAGGGCTGTTCGAGATTGAAGTGGTGTTCCAGGCGGCGCTGGTAACCGGCGCGCTGTCGGTGGAGGCCGCCAAGGGCTCGGATACGCCGTTTGACCCGCGCATCCACAGCATCCGTGGCCAGCGTGGGCAGATCGCCACCGCCGCCGTCCTGCGCGAGCTGATGCAGGGCTCGGCAATCCGCGAATCGCATCGCGACAACGACGTCCGCGTGCAGGACCCTTATTGCCTGCGCTGCCAGCCACAGGTGATGGGCGCGGCACTGGACATCATGCGCCAGGCCGCGAGCACGCTGGAGATCGAAGCCAATGGTGTGTCCGACAACCCGCTGGTGTTCACCGATACCGGCGAAGCCCTGAGCGGCGGCAACTTCCATGCCGAACCGGTGGCATTTGCAGCGGACATGCTGGCGATGGCGATCTGCGAGATCGGCTCGATCAGCGAGCGCCGCACGGCAATGCTGGTGGACCCGGCATTGTCCGGCCTGCCCGCCTTCCTGACCCCGAAGCCGGGCTTGAACTCGGGCTTCATGATTCCGCAGGTCACCGCTGCAGCCTTGGTCTCCGAGAACAAGCAGCGCGCCTACCCGGCGAGCGTGGATTCGATCCCGACCTCGGCCAATCAGGAAGACCATGTATCGATGGCCGCGCATGGCGCACGTCGTTTGATTGCGATGGCTGAGAACGCTGCCAATGTGATCGGTATCGAACTGCTTGCTGCGGGCCAAGGCTGTGATTTCCATGCACCGCTGCGTTCGAGTTCGGCACTGGAACACGTGCGCTCCACGCTACGTGCGCAAGTACCGACGCTGCAGGACGACCGTTACTTCCATCCGGACATGGTTGCTGCCACTGCATTGGTGCGTGCTGGTGCGTTGACGGCTGGTTTGGACGTGCAGCTGCCTGGCGTAGAAGCAAGCGCCAAGGCCTGATGGAAGCATATGCAGCGCGGGCCGAAAGCAGCTGTGTTGTCCCCTCTCGCGCCTGCGGGAGAAGGTGGCGCGCAGCGACGGATGAGGGGAGATTTTCAGCTTCATCGCGAAGAGCGCCCTCACCTGCCCTCCGGGCATCCTCTCCCGCTTGCGGGAGAGGAGACAGCCCGCAGCGCTGCAATCTGCCAGACCACGCGAATCCGACAGCAAGCCGCGATGCATTCCCTTCTCCCGCCTGCGGGAGAAGATGGCGCGCAGCGACGGATGAGGGGAGCTTTTCAGCTTCATCGCGGAAAGCGCCCTCACCTGCCCTGCGGGCATCCTCTCCCGCTTGCGGGAGAGGCGACGGCGGGCAGCGCTGCAATCTGTCAGACCACGCACAGCCGCCAGCAAGCCGCGAACCTGTCCCTTCTCCTGCCTGCGGGAGAAGGTGGCGCGCAGCGACGGATGAGGGGGGCTTTTCAGCTTCATCGCGAAGATCGCCCTCACCTGCCCTGCGGGCATCCTCTCCCGCTTGCGGGAGAGGAGACAGCACGCCGCACTGCAATCTGTGAGAGCAGAAAAAGACAAAACCCCGCCATGCCCCAGGAATCCCTATGACGAACTCCCCTGACTGGCTGCAGATCCACCACGGTCACGCTCCACTGATCGTCAGCTTTCCGCATACCGGCACCGATTTACCAGCCTCGCGCGTAGACCACTTCGTCTCACCCTGGCTGGCACGCCGCGACGCCGATTGGTGGGTGCACGAGCTCTACGCCTTCGCCAAGGCGCTGGGCGCCACCACGGTACGCACTGCAATCTCGCGCTCGCTGATCGACGTCAACCGCGATCCCTCCGGCGCCACGCTCTACCCCGGCCAGAACACCACCGGTCTGTGCCCGTTGACGACCTTCGACAACCAGCCGCTCTATCGTGCCGGCCTTGAACCCGATGACGCTGAAATCCAGTACCGGCGCCGGACCTGGTTCGATCCCTACCACGCCGCGCTGGACAACGAAATCCAACGCCTGCGCGCGCAGCACGAAACCGTGGTGGTCTACGACGCGCATTCGATCCGCTCCTTGATCCCGCATCTTTTCGACGGTGAACTGCCGCAGTTCAATATCGGCAGTGCCGGCCCCAGCGGTGCGCCGGATACCTCCTGCGACAACGCACTCACCGACGTGGTCGAGAACCTGTGTGCGATGAGCGGCATGAGCCATGTCCGCAACGGCCGCTTCAAGGGCGGCTGGATCACCCGCCACTACAGCAACACCGCCAATGGTGTGCACACGCTGCAGATGGAGCTGGGCTGCCGCGGCTATATGCACGAACCCGCACCGGCGGACGTGAACGAGCACAGCTGGCCCACGCCCTACGACCCCGAACACGCCGCCCCCGTCCGCAACACCTTGCAACAAGTGCTTGGCGCCTGCCTGGAATTTGCTACCCGGAGAAATGCATGACCCGTCACGACCCCACCCGCAATCCGCGCGCACCGCGCGGCAATACGCTCAACTGCAAGTCCTGGCAGACCGAAGCGCCGTTCCGCATGCTGCAGAACAACCTTGATGCCGAGGTCGCCGAAGACCCGACGTCGCTGGTCGTCTACGGCGGCATCGGCCGTGCCGCGCGCGACTGGGAAAGCTACGACAAGATCCTGGAAACGCTCAAGCGCCTGGACGACAACCAGACCTTGCTGGTGCAATCAGGCAAACCGGTCGGCGTGTTCCCCACCCATCCGGATGCGCCGCGCGTGCTGATCGCCAACTCCAACCTGGTGCCGCACTGGGCCAACTGGGAGCACTTCAACGAGCTCGATAAGAAGGGCTTGATGATGTACGGGCAGATGACCGCCGGCAGCTGGATCTACATCGGCAGCCAGGGCATCGTCCAGGGCACCTACGAAACCTTCGTCGAGATGGGCCGCCAGCACTTCGGTGGCAGCCTCACCGGCAAATGGATCCTCACTGCCGGCCTGGGCGGCATGGGCGGCGCCCAGCCATTGGCCGCGTCATTGGCGGGCGCCAGCAGCCTGACCATCGAATGCCGCCAGAGCAGCATCGACTTCCGCCTGCGTACCCGCTACGTCGACGAGCAGGCCAGCGACATCGACGATGCGCTGGCACGCATCGCCAAGTACACAGCCAGCGGTGAAGCCAAGTCGATTGCCCTGCTCGGCAACGCCGCCGAAATTCTGCCGGAGCTGGTACGCCGCGGCGTGCGACCGGACTGCGTCACCGACCAGACCAGCGCTCACGATCCGGTGCATGGCTATCTGCCGATCGGCTGGAGCGTGGAGCAGTGGCTGGCCGAGCAACAGGCCAATCCGGAAAAGGTCCGCGATGCCGCCAAGGCGGCCATGCGCGTGCATGTGGAGGCCATGCTTGCCTTCCACGCCGCCGGCATCCCGACCGTGGACTATGGCAACAACATCCGTCAGATGGCCTTCGACGAGGGCCTGAAAAACGCCTTCGATTTCCCCGGCTTCGTGCCCGCTTATGTCCGCCCGCTGTTCTGCCGTGGCATCGGCCCGTTCCGTTGGGTAGCGCTGAGCGGCGACCCGGAAGACATCTACAAGACCGACGCCAAGGTCAAGGAGATCATCGCCGATGATCCCAACCTGCACCGCTGGTTGGACATGGCCCGCGAACGCATCGCCTTCCAGGGCCTGCCGGCGCGCATCTGCTGGGTCGGCCTGGGCCTGCGCCACAAGCTGGGCCTGGCCTTCAACGAAATGGTTCGCAATGGCGAACTGAGTGCACCGGTGGTGATCGGCCGCGACCATCTGGACAGCGGCAGCGTGGCTTCGCCCAACCGCGAGACCGAGTCCATGAAGGACGGCTCCGATGCGGTTTCCGATTGGCCGCTGCTCAACGCCATGCTCAATGTCGCCGGTGGCGCCACTTGGGTAAGCCTGCACCATGGCGGCGGCGTGGGCATGGGCTACTCGCAGCACTCCGGCGTGGTCATCGTCTGCGACGGCAGCGAGGCGGCAGACCAGCGTATCGCGCGCGTGCTGTGGAACGATCCAGGCACCGGTGTGATGCGCCACGCCGATGCCGGCTATGACATCGCCATCGATTGCGCCAAGGAAAAGAACCTGGACCTGCCCGGCATCACTGGCTGATTGGAATCACCGCAATTGCAGACACAACGGGCAGGCATCGCGCCTGCCCGTTCTGCGTCCTGCACTAGCGCAAAGGCTTGCGGGCCAGGACGCTCATGACCGGCTCCTCGTGAGCGCATAGCGGCCACCGCCAGTGACAACCAGCAACAGCAGGCCGCTGATGATGGACAGGTTTTTCAGGAACTGCAGCAGGTTCATCGCCCTGTCGGCACCTTGCATTGTCCAGAACGGATGGCCCATGCAACTGGCACACAGTACGAACACCGCAAGCAACAAGGCCAAGGGCCGCACCCAGAGACCCAGAATCAGGGCGATGCCCACGCCAAGCTCCATGGCCACAGAAACCGCTGCGGCCAGCTGTGGCACCGGCGCATGCAGGGAAGCCAGGTAGCCCACGGTTCCCTGAAAATCGTTCAACTTGCCAAAACCCGAATACATGAACATCACCATCATCACGATGCGTACGAACAGAATCATTCCATCGCGGTTTCGTTCCACCAGCTTGTCCAACATGCCTTTGCTCCCAATTGCTGTACCACGTGGCGGCCTAAGGCCACCGTCCTTGAATGCACCCCTGCGCGCACCCTCCACTCCTTCCGTCACCTCAATAAAAACAATCTGCTGTTTAAGGTCGGCTTCAATTTCCTTGGTCGTAAAAGCATCGCTTGCTGGTCCTTCTATGTATTGCTGCGTGGCGCCTTAAGTGCATCTGCACAGAACCTCTCCATCTGAGGCCCTGCACAGGCGCATGATGCCGCCATCGCTGATCGCCATGCATGAATTGGCCAACCTCACACGCACCTCACAACACAACTGCACTGCGCAGCGTCCGCTCAAAGACAAACGTCATCTGCAGCTTGTTGCAGGCCATCAAGCACAAGCGATCGGCAGCGTCTTGATGCTTCCCAGACGCCGCAACAATTCACCACAGCTGCCGCATCTGTACCTGTGGTAGCGGGTGTACGGTCCAACCAGACAGCTGCTGCAAATTCGAGCCATCAGCTTTGCCGATGCGTGGAGTCACCGTTGATTGCGCATTGGCAACGTCATGACCTTGCGGCTGCGTTGAGCAAGGAGAGATATCCTTTCTCGGCGGTCCGCATCGCTTATAGAACGGCAACAACAGACAGATTGATGCTGCCCGCAAAACCACGCATCAAACAGCGAACAGACAAAGCCGACTGCTATGCGCATGGAAGTAGCGCTGTGCATCGCTTCTGCGCCTACTTGCACAGGCGAACGATCCGAACGATCGGCCGCCTGTAGATGGCAGGATCACGGCGACCTCGATTGCCATGCCCGCGCCGATACTGGCCCGCAATTTACGAGCGCCGTCTATCAAGCATTGCCGCCCATATCGCAGAAGCACAGGAAACGTCCCAAACCCTGCGAATGACGCGCAACCGCCGCGGCCAGCCCCTATCCGCGCAAGGCCCGCCCTTCAGCTGAACAAGGCCGATCCTCATCTGCCAGTCCCATCGGTGTTACAGCCTGTAACCGGCCTCCACATTCTTCAAGCCGTACCCGCGTTAGAATCGGCCGGTAACCCACAATGAGATTTGCCATGCTGGATCAGGATGCCCTGCTGGCCCCGATTGCCGGACACGCTCCGACGGGTGAAGACCTGTCGTTCTCGTCCGAGTTTGATCGGATCATCGAAAACCGTCGTGCCGACGACCCGACCCTGGATCAGGGCGCGTGGCAGACCGACATCAAATATGCCGACTGGGGCAGCGTGCTACGCGACTGCAACCAGCTGCTGCAGAGCCGCACCAAGGACCTGCGGTTGGCAGGTTGGTTGTGCGAGGCGGCGACGCAGCAGGAAGGCTTTCCCGGCCTGGCGGCCGGCTTCCGGGTCACCGCAGGGCTGTGCGAGCGCTATTGGGATGACGTGCATCCTCTGGCACCTGATGGCGATTACGAGGAGCGGATCGGCAATCTGAGCTGGCTGCTGACCAACACCTCGCAATGGCTGCGTGCAATTCCAATCACCTCCGCACCCCAGGGCCGCTTCAGCCTGGCCGATTTCGAGCATGCGCATGCAGGCAGCGGTGACCCCGCTGATGGCCGCCCCAGCCTGGAGTTGCTTGAAGCCGCACGCCGCAGTACCTCCCACGATGTCTATCGCCAGTTGGTCACCGCCCTGCCCGACTGCAGCCAGGCCTTGGATGAGCTACAGGCTGCGGTGGATAGCCGCCTCGGCATGGATGGTCCCAGCTTCAGTTCGGCACGTGAACAACTGGACCATCTGCAGCGCACTGTCCGTCGCTTCGCGCGCGAGGCAGGCATGTTGTTGGATGGCGAAGTGGAGGAGACCGCCGACGAGCAGGCCGACACCTTCTCCACCGCCGCTGCTGCGGTGACCGAACCGGCGTTCAACACCGCAGCGCCTCGCGGCCCTGCAGGTGCCCCGACCAGCCGCAAGGAAGCGCTGGCACAGCTGCGCCAGGTAGCCGAATTCTTCCGCCGTACCGAGCCGCACAGCCCGGTTGCCTATCTGGCCGAGAAGGCTGCCAGCTGGGGCGAAATGCCGCTGCATGTCTGGCTCAAGCGCGTGATCAAGGACCACACCACGCTGGAGCAGATGGAAGAAATGCTGGATGTGAAACAGGACAACGACGGGCTTTGAGCCCGTCGTTTTTCTAGCCGCAACGGAATACTGCGGTTACTGGATCTTGAACTCGATACGGCGGTTGCGGGCGCGACCGTCGTTGCTGGTGTTGTCCGCCACCGGCTCATCCGGCCCCTTGCCAAGCACATCCATATGCGTGCTGGGAATGCCCTTGGCCATCATGTAGCTCTTCACCGCTGCAGCACGCGCATGGCTCAAGGAGAGGTTGGACTCGCGCTGGCCGACATTGTCGGTATGGCCGATGATCAGGAAGCGACTGTCAGGCATCTGCGCCATCTTGGCGACCATCTCATCGAGGATGCTCATGCCGAATGGCGTCAGCTTGGCACTGCCACTCTGGAACTCGATGATGCGGTTGGCCAGCGTCTGGTCGAGCACACCCTGCTGCGAACCAACCTTCAACGCATTGCTGACCGTATAGCTGGTGTTGCTGGCCAGGCTCAGATCGCTGGCTACCTGCTGGCGCAGAGCCTCATTGGCGACTTCACCCGTCACCCGCACCGACTGCCCATTGACCTCCAGCTTGCCGGGCGACACGCGCTTCAAACCGGTGTTGATCATCCCGGCCACGTAGTCGCCCCAGTTGGGCGGCGTGGCAATGCTCTCCACCTGGATGCGGTCAACCACACGTTCGGCACCGTAGACCGCACGCAGGTTGCCCAGCAGCTTGGCCTTGGTGGCCTGATCGGGGACCACACCTTCGATCACCACCGGCCGCTCGGCCGCGGGTACGTTGGCCGCCGGAGCTGGGGCAGCAGTCTGCGCGAAGGCTGGCGCAACCGCCAACAACAGCGTGGCGAGATAAGTAACTTTGGACAAATGCATCGTCAGGTTCCCAGGAAGGTCTCGCCAAACAGCCGACGCGCGGTGACCAATGCAAGATCGTCACGCTCAAGGAAGCTGCCGAAGCGGTTCAAGTTGTAATCGCCGTGCAGGTAGTCATCCACCCACTCCGAATGCTGCAGGTGGATCAGGTAGTCGCCTGCTTCTGACGGATCCAGGGCCGCGCGCAGCACCATACGGTCGGCGCCGTTGAAGCCGATCACCATATTGGGCTTGGCATCGTTGCGGATCAGCACCGCCAGCTCGAAGTCGCCACGGCTGACGAAGCTGGAAATCAGATCCAGCCAGAACGCCGCCACCAGCGGCCGGTAGGCCGGATCGCGCACCAGCGGCAGTACGAGTGCCTTGTCGATATTCACTTCGCCGCCGCTCAGCACGGGCTGCAGCAGCAGGCCCAACGCCGGCAATACCTGCCGCAATGCCACATCGCCATGCCCGGCCTCGCGCAGGCGCTGCTCGAAACTGGCGATGGTGGTGCTTTCCAGGAAGTCATGGAAACTGGCGTTGTAGTCCGCCGGATCGGTGCTGATGCTGAAGCGCGCGTCGGCAAGCTGGCTCAATGCCTGGGTGGCATCGGCGTCCTCATTGGCTTGCCGCGCCAACCGTGCCAGCCCGGACCAGGCGTTGGACAGTGCCAACGGGCTGCGGCCAATGAAAGGCAACGGCTCCGGCGCTTCCAGACGCAATGCGGACAACAGCGGAAAGCGCCGTTCCGATGCATCGCGGCTGGCAAGGAAATGGCCGCAGACCAGCATCTTGCTGCGCGATCCGAGAAACGCGTAGTTGATCTCCGGCGCCTCGTCGTAACGCTGCTTCCAATCGGGGCTTTGGCTCAGCAGTTCCAGTGATTCACCGGCCCAGCGGTCCAGCCAACCCAGCAATTGGTGGTTGTCGGCAGCGCGCACGAAGTCGCCACGCGAGGGCACCTTTCCGAAATAGGAAACCCCTGCACTGACCACGCGGTTCATCGGCCACCTCCCGCTGCCTGCTGCGTCGCCGCAGGTGTGGCTGCAGGTGCTACTGCAGGCGCAGCCACCGGCGCGGCAGTAGCCGCGGCCACCGGAGCGCCGCCTGCCACCTTCTCCGGCAACTGCAGGCCGCGCTGCCAATCGCTGCCATCGGAGCCGGCACCGGCACGGCGCACAACCCGCATTTCCACCGTTACCGCGACGCCATTGCCTTCCCAGGTGATGCGGCTGGAATCATCAAGACGCTCGTACTGGCCTTCGGACATCAAGCGCTTGAAGCCATTGGAGCCCGGCGCATTGAACACCTCCACAGTGCGCCCATCGCCGGTCACTGCCGAGATCTTCACCCCGGGGATCTGCCCGGCGTTCGGGTACTGCATGGTGGTCCACTGCGGCGGCGTGTTGCGGTAGCGCAGCTGCTGGCCATCGATCTCGATGGTGTATTCCACCGCACCAGTAGCCGGCGATGGCAACAGTTCGAAGATGGTGGTGTCCTGGGCAACACCGGCGGCAGCGCCGCTCACCCAGTTGCCGTAGTTGGCAACCAGCTCTGCCGACAGATTGACGCCGATCCCAGCCCAACGCCGCGCTTCCAGCAAGGGGCCGCGCTGGATGACCAAGGCCCCCATCGCATCCTTGTTGAAGTTGGCGATGCTGCCGCTGGCGCCGAAAATGGCACCGATGTCGCTGGCGGCCGCATCCACGTCCGAGTTCAGGTTGAACGGATACTGCTGGCCGATGCGTGCCTTGAACGGATCATAGACCTGCGCTTTCCAGCTCTTGTTGACTTCGTCTTCGGTAGGCGGCACCAGGGCGGCAAACGTCTGCGTCAGCGGCCGCAGCAACAAGGGCCGCAGTGCTTCGCGCTGCTTTTCATCCAGGCCGTTCAGCACCTGCTCGTCCACCAGCGCCAAGGCGACGCTCAACTCGGAGCCTTCATTGCTGAAGGTGTCCTGCATCAGCTTGCGTGCACCTACGCCAACATCGCCCTGCGACTTGATGGCGTTCAAGCGCGCCCGCAGCTTGCCCAGCGTCTCGAAGTAAGCGGCAATCACCGCCGGCTGGTCGCCGCGCGGCATGGTCAAGCGCGCAATGCCCTCAAACGCCTTGCCAATCGGTCCTACCGGCGCAGCGGCTGCCGCAGCGGCCGGATCCTTGCGCAGGATGGTGCGCTGGAACCAGGCCACGAAGCCCTTGCCAGATTTGCTGGAACGCGCCTGTGCGGGCGGATTGTCCCAGATGGTCTCTTCGTTGATCTTCTCCAGCAAGGTACGCAGCGGCGAGTTGCCGGCGTCACCCAGGCGGTTGATGCGCGCGGTGGCTTCATCAAACGTATTGAACTCGGCAATGCTCAGGCCCTGCACGAACTTGCCCCACTCACGCGCGTATTCCTGCTTGTACAAGGTGACAAGCTCACGCGAGACGTGCTCCGGGCTACCCGCCAGCGACAGATCACTCTGCTCGGTAGTGCCCAGCACCCAGTCGGTAGTGCTCAGCTGGGTATTGGCCGCTTCCTTGATGGCGTCCTGCACATAGTCTTCCCAGGCCTTGCGACTGAACGCACCGGAGATGGCATAGCTGCCGTTGATCAGGCGCGCATTGCGCTCCTCACCTACCAGCCCGTCGACGGTTACCGTTCCGAAGCGCGCGCCAGCACGTGCCTTGATCTGTGCGAATACGCGTTCCATCGCCGGCTGGCCCTTCATCACCTGCGACAGCGCCTGGCGCGAATCGGTGACCAGGGTGACCTTGTTCTGCACCTGCGGCCAGCCCGACTTGCCAGCCTGCGCCACGTAGAACGTCATCAACTTCTCGGCAGCCCGCACCATTTCCTCGCGGCTCATCTGGCCACGGTTGGCCTCCAGCCAGCTGCGCCAGAACAGCGTCAGCTGCTGCGACAGATGTGCACCTTCCACGTACTTGGGATTGCCCAGCATCAAATAGGTCTTGAGCGCGTTGTACGCATCGTTGGTGCTAGTGGGCGACGCGTTCTGATACAGCGTCTCGCTTTCCGCTGCCGTGGCGTTGGCCTGGCCGAGCTTGTCGCGTTCGGCAACCACCTGACCAAGATAATTCTCAAGATTGGAGACAGTCGGCGCCAGCATCACCTGCTGCAAGCCATGGTTGTACTCGCGCAACAGCTTCTCGCGGATCGCATCGCCCTGATACAGGCCAAGGCTGGTGGTGATGCCACCGTCCTTCTTGTAACGGTCCAGCTGCTCCATCCGGTCCTGCAACAGCAGCAACGCGTCCACCCGCGATTTCAGGTCCATGCGGTCCTTCTGGATGCGCACGGCCTGGTCGAGATCCTTGGTGGCGTTGGCCACCAGCTGCGCATTGGTCGTATACGACCAGGTCCACAGGCCCAGGCCCAGCGCCAGCACACCCACCGCGCCAAGGAACACGCCATAACGCAGGCGATTCTGGTGCGGGCTTGCGTACTGCCGCACCAGCCCGCGGTCGGCGAAGATCACCTTGCGGAACAAATCCTTGAGGAAAAACGCGGTCTGCCCGCTCGGTGCCTCGTCCACATTGGAGCCGCGTTGCAAGCCAAACTGGCGGCCAACGCGCTCGGACGCATGATGCACCGAGCGCCCTTCCTGCAGCGCGCTGCTGAAATAGAAACCACGGAACACCGGCTTGAACTGGTACGGGTTGTCTTCAAACAACGTGGCAATGAAGGTGCGCAAGGCCGGCTTGATGCCGACAAACTCCAATGGCAGCGACAGCAGCCCCGGCGATACATCGCGCCCGCGCTGCATTGCCATATGAGTCAAGCTCATTTCCTTGATGCCTTCGGCCAGCTCATCAAAGTGCGTATCGAAGGCAGTCAGCGCATCGCTCTGCTGCTGCACGTCCGCCGGCAAGGTGGCGCCCCACACGTTCTCGCGTTCGCCCGGATCAAGGTTGCCAAAGAATTCACTGAAGCCTGCAATGAGATCGGCCTTGGTGAACAGCACGTACACCGGCGCGAACACTTCCAGCTGCTCGGTGACCTCCTGCACGCGCTGGCGCAGGTTCTTGGCCAGCTCCATCGCAAATTCCGGCTTGCTGCCAGACAACTCGGCAATGCTGACCGCGATGATCACACCGTTGATGGGTGCACGTGGACGATTCTTCTTCAACAAGCCCAGGAAGGTGAGCCATTCCATGCGGTCTTCGGTACTTACCGAATAGCGACCGGCCGTATCCAGCACGATGCCATTGGTAGTGAAATACCAATCGCAGTTACGGGTGCCGCCAATGCCCTGGATAACGTTGCTGCGGTTGTCCTCGAACGGGAACTGCAGGCCCGAGTTGAGGATGGCCGTGCTCTTGCCTGCCGCAGGGTTGCCGATGATCACGTACCACGGCAACTCGTAAAGCGCAGCATTGCCCTTGAGCATGCCCATTCGCGACGACTTGATCTGCTTCACCGCATCCAGCATGCGTTTGCGCAAGGCCTCGGTGTCGGCGCGTTGCGAGGGCTGCGCATTGGCCACGGCCTTGTCCGCTTCGCCCTGCACCATCGCCTCGACGCGCCGTGCTGCCCGCCGCGCCATGATCCGCTTGATGATCCAGACGATCAGCGCAACCACCAACAACGCCGCCAGTACGATTGCCGCCCAGATGCCAATCTGCCTGGCCTCCGCCTCGCCATACTTGGCCAGCCCAGCGGCGCCGATAAGACCAATCACCATCCATAGGCGATAGTCGCGCAGGTAGTAGCTGAAATTGCTCAAACTCATGCAGGAATCCAGGGTTTAGTTGACTGCTGGCATTTCAGCCACCAAGGTCGGGGAAGGAAGCGGTTCTACGAGGCCAAACAGACGTTGTTGCGCATCGGCAACACCCAGCAACAGCACCGGCTCGGACTGCCGCTGCAATTGCGTATACGCCAATGCGAGCTGGGCGACCGGCAACACCGGGCCCAACTCACCAGAACACAGCGCCAGGGCAAGGCTTTGTGAACTGAAGTCCAGATCCGGATTGATCGCAGCGGTTACCGCCGCGGTATCAACGATGGACTCTGGCCGCTGATCGGTGTCATGCAGCACGAACTGCACCCGCGAAGCGTCCGCGAGCAGCGGCTGCAACCACTGTTGTGCTGCGGTTGCGAGCTGGCGACGGACTTCGGCCGGGCGGCTGCCATAGGCAGCGTCCAGCCGCTCAAGCTGCGGCCGCCACAAACGCCCGGCGCCCTCGCCTGCAAGCGCGCGGCTGCACAACAGCACACCCGCGGCACCTTCGCCGGGCACGTAGCCATCGGCCTGCTGTGCACTCGCCAACAAGCCGCGTGCCGTCCACGCGTTGATGACCGCAGCGTCAATGGACGAATAACAGGAAACCAGCAGGTGCCAGCGCGGTGAGCCGGAGCTCAAGGCGTCAACAACACGCTGCAGATGCGCCCATACATCACCTGGGCGTTCAAATACGCTCACGCGCACTTCAAACCTGCGCGCGTCCAGGCCGGCCTGCACCGCCTGCTCCTGCAGCCACGCCTGTGCCCAGTGGCGCAAACCGTCCGACCACTGCGGCGAAATGATCAGCTCGACACTGAGAATATTCTCAACCCGTTCTTCCTCGCGCCGACGAAGTCCGGCCACAACGACTTCTTCGCCAGCAACCACCGTCGGCATCACTGCATAG
Organism: Stenotrophomonas terrae; assembly: GCF_001431465.1. Classification (GTDB taxonomy): domain Bacteria; phylum Pseudomonadota; class Gammaproteobacteria; order Xanthomonadales; family Xanthomonadaceae; genus Stenotrophomonas; species Stenotrophomonas terrae. The sequence continues at coordinate 39,192 of NZ_LDJJ01000033.1, forward strand.
GCGGCGTCCAGCAATTGCTCCAGCACAGGCTGCAACAACGCCATCGCCCGCCGCTCGTGTGGGGCGGTGTCGATATCGCCTTCGCGCTCGGACAGCACCGTCCATTCATCAAGCTCGGCAACGGCGCTGACGCGTATCGGAAGATTGTTGGCGTCACGGAAGCGACTATCCAGCTGCGGCCGTGGCGGCGCCGACGCAACGGCCAATAATGCACCTGCATCCGCAGCCGCACCCAGACGGATGCTTGCTGCGCTCAAGGCTACCGACGGCAAGGCCTCGCCGGTGGACGCCACCGGCGCGACCGGCTTGGCCTCATCGCTGCTTGCAGCGGCGTCAACAAGCTTGTCCGCGCCACGCACAAGTGCGCCGCGCAGCATATAGCCTGCGCCACTGAGGCCCACCGGCAATACGCCAAGATAGGCCAGCATCTGCATACCGCTAGGGGTAGTGCCACTACTACGCCAGTACATGATGGCCGCCGCCCAAGTGGCGACAAAAACCATCACTACGCTCCCCGCGTTCTTCAACCATCCTGCCATCAGTCGCCGTGCTCCATGCCTGCTCCTGTACTGCGTGTCGCAATCAGCCCAACCCAGTGCTGCTCTGTGTTGCCAACAATGTGGCGCCACACGCAGTGCGATCTCCGTCACGTGCAACCGGCTGCCCATCGATCACGACGGTAGCGTCACCACTGATGATTGAAGTTGCCCCGTGCACCGCACAGATTGCGCGGTCCCCAATGCGGGAAACTGCTTTGCCATTGACGTCGGTCTGGCCGGTGCCAGACACCACGCTACCGCCATGACTCAACTTGTCGCCGACAACGATAAACGGTCGTGCCATGCATCATGCTCCTTGATTCGCCGTGACCCGGCCTTTCCATCGCCCCTGTCCAACGGCGACCCGAGTCATCACCGGCTTACGATACCAGCACTTGTCGGCGCTTATAAGCCTTGCCGGCGCAGTTCATCACGCTTTGCGTTGCGTGCTGCCCTGCAGCGATCCGTCACTTCAACATGCACGTAGTCCTTCAGGCTGCGCCAATTGCCACCCCAATCCAGCCCCGCCTGTTCAGCAAGTTCGCCATAGAGAAAATAGCCGCGCCGGGTCCACGGATCTTCCATGTCCCATTGCAGACGCCCGTCACGAATTGGCGCGCTATCCACGCCCAACCCGTATTGATGGCAGCTCTGCCAGGCGCCTGCACGGGTTGCCTTGCCGCCGGCCATCAACTCCGCCTGGCGCTCCGGGCTTCGATAGCCTTCGATCAACACCATCTCGTAACCATACTGGCGACGCATCACTTCGTAGATAGCCAGAACGCGTTGCTGCAGATCCGGATCAATCTGATTCCATTTGCGATCAGCTGTAACTATTTCTGGACGCAGGCGGCGTATCTCGGTGGTGGTGAACACTTCCGGCGGCGGCGCAGGCGGCGGCGTCAAACGCTCACCGCGCAACAATTGCGCAACCATCGAGCCGGACTCGGCAAGATCATCACCGCGGAAATCAGACAGCACCACGGTCTGCCGTGACATCAAAATCACCAATGGAGGAATGCTCAGCAAGGCTACCGCGATCACCAGCACAGGCCAGTGACGGCGCAGCGAAGTACGCACACTCACAACTTCTTCACGAACCCCACTGCGCACGCGGGCAGCACCCTGCCCCGCGCGATCGCCGGCCCGCCCTGCGCGCTGCCGCGCCGCAGCCCAGCGCGCCTGCAAGCGCGCAAACACTGGACCCAGGGACTCGGGAAACAACAACCCCCAACAGAGCAACGCGACCAGCAGCAACAGCACAATGGCTACAACGAGAATTACAGTCACCGGTCCTCCATGACGACCAAGCTGGTTGACGCATCGAAAGGCTTACTCTACAAATGCGCGTATTCGTTTCGGCACTAGCCGACTCAAACCAAGGGCTGGAAGCACTTGAATAATGGCGGAATCAATCGGCCGAGTCTGCTCTCAGGGGGAGCGCAGAACAACGGCCCGGCACCGAACACGGGCCGCATTCTCGCAGACATGGAAGGTCGACAGGTTGCCGCATCATCGCGCGCCACCAAAGACCGGCCAGTTCACAGCCGGCGCGTCTGGCTATGGGCTGGCGCATGCTGCGCACTTCTACTTGCATTCACGACAGCAACGCTGTGGTGGCTCTCAAGCAGCGCATCGCAGGATAGCGCGGAGTACTCGTTGAACCCGGATGCAAATCCAGATTCGTCTGGAAGTGCAACAGGCCACCCAGATGCACCATCAGCAGCCCCCAATGACGGCGCTGCAATGATTGTGGATGCACCGGAAACCGCCGACGCCAAGAGCCGCAATGCTGCTGCAGCACCGCAGGCATCTACCGCGGCCAATGCCGCTCCTGCGCCTGCCGCTACGGCAAGAGATGCACGTGCGCAACGCGCAACCGCATCGGCGCGCCCTGCAGCAACAGGCCGAGGCCAGGACGAGAACCTGCTTGGCACATTGCTGGGCATCATCAAGGAAGAGGAAAGCAAGAAGAAGAAAGCTGCAGCGGCCCCGCAGCCTCAGACCATGGATGATCTGATCGCCAAGATCGAAGCCGACGACAAGCGCCGCGCAGACGATGAACGCACCGCGTTCGAGCAGGTAGCAACACGCAAGACCGCCTCCACCGAATCCACCATCCAGACGCAGTTGCGTGCCTGCCCCGGTGCAAACACCACCAAGGGCCTGGAATGCCGCGCGAAGATCTGCGCGGGGCTCAGTGGCAAGGATCCGGCTTGCCCGGCGATGTGATGAGCATCGAGCTCGGCACCACACTTACCAAGTGCTGCAGCGTAATTGATGCAGGGCTCATTGAAGCTGCAAGTTGCTGAGCCCACTAGCTCCCAAGTACTTCATTGCATTCAAAAGTCGCCACGGTCAAACAGCCGGGAGATAAATACCCCCTGGCACATATAGACCGTCGACTTCATTACTGAAAACGGCTTGGGCGCCTGAACAGCACCGCTATCAATCAGCTGGTAGCCCCCAATTTTCGACGGGAACGCTCGACGCTTTCATGAAAAAAAGAACTGCGCTTCTACTGTGCAATGCGTTGATCTCGATGAGTTTCGCTACCGACTGCCATGCGCAACCCGCAGAGACAGCAGCCAAAACCAGCCCAGCCGAAATTCAAAGGAAAGTTGAAGCTCTTAAAGCTAAAACCTTGAGGGACTTGGTCAGCATCAAAGGCGGGACGTTCATGATGGGAGACTTTGGCCCGATTGACCCCCGCGCAAGCATGCCCTACTCAGGCGATCAAAACGACGACGTGCTTCACGAAGTTACGCTGAGTGACTACTCACTAGGAGCTTATAAAGTTACCTATGAAGACTTCGATGTTTTTACCGAAGCAACCGGAAGGGAAAGAATTGCCCAGCAAGAAATGGACCGCTCTTACCGCACCCTACCAAATATTGCAGCTGGCGTAGATTGGCAAGGAGCGAAGAATTATTGCCAGTGGATCGGGCAACAAGTAAGAATACGCATGGACTTACCCACCGAAGCGCAATGGGAATATGCTGCAAGAAATCGCGGAAAGATGATTGTATGGCCGACCGACATAGGGGTCGTTGAAAACGGGCGAAATGTTGCGAATTTCGCTCACTATGCCGAATTTAGCAGCCAGCATAACTCAACAGGCGATTCCTCCTCGGTAGGTTTGTTCCCCGCAACTCCTTTGGGCTTGTATGACCTGATAGACCATGGGTTCGAGTGGGTAGGAGATTGGTACTCCCCGAACTATGAGCCTTCGAAAGCCATCAATCCTACCGGACCCACATCGGGGTCCGAAAGAGTCCAGCGTAGTCATTCAAGCCGTGGCGGGGACACACTAGCCATAGTTTCAATGACAATTACACGCTTCCATTCCAACCCTTCTCCGCCACCTCAACAATCGGCGCTCGACGAAAATTCAACAATTCCCGTGAATCAAAACAGTTCGAATGCGTTTAGATGTGTATCGCTGGATAACTAGACGTTAGGTATTGCCAACTCCCCGCGGCTCGATGCCAGGCTGATTTAGAGGTTTCCGATCCGCGGTACTGACGGAACTCAGCGTGCGTCGGCCCGCGAATACCTTCATGAGGCATCTCGGTGCTGTAGTCGCCCAACCACTGTTTTGCCGATGCGCCTACTTCTCGGAAATTACGGAAGCAGTGCATATTCAAAACGTGCCGACAGCCCCTGCCATTGAAGCGTTCGATGAAACGGCTATGCATCGGCCGTCCTGGCTCAATAAAATCAGTGCGATGTTCTTGCGCTCAGCCCACTCCGCCAACGCCAAAACGATGAACTCTGGACCGGTGTCTAGTCGAAGTCTTTGCCGGATAGCCATGTCACGCAGTAGTTCGTTCCTGGGTGCATCATTCGGGTAGCAGATTGGTTTGTCGAGCCCGACCAAGACAAGAAAGAACCCGATACCTCTTACTGATGGTCGGGAGCTCCGGACCTGCGCTGCCGCTCACGATGAAGCTCTCTCATTCGTGCCACCACATCCGGTCGTTCACCAAACTGGTCGATATAGTCAGGTTCTTCCCAGCGCCCCTTATCATCTGGATCGAACCGACTTTCCGCAATAGTAACGGGGGAAAAGCGCGGCGCCACGCATGTCGCCATAACCAACCAACGAGTCAGTGCCAAAACCCCATACCAAGGAAACAGAATATACCTCAAAGGAAATAGCGACCGACCGAGCAAGAAACATGTCCAGCGATAGGAGTTTTTGAAGCTGTTCTTCATCGACAGAGTAATCACCCTATCCGATTCGTGAGAAACAGTATGATCGGGCCCGCCTTCCATGTACCTGTTGATGAATTCCCACCGCCCGCGCACTCGCATAGGGTCATCAGTAAAAGTACCTACGGTAAACGTATCCGTGATGATCCCATTCCTATTTAAAATATGGCAACGAAGGTCGCACAGACTTTTGTTCTGGGTTCCCCATCCCACAAAGAAGAACAGGCGATTGCTTCCCCACGGAACAACAACCTCACCGGTGGCGCCGTTATTCCTGAAAATATGGATTTTTCTTGTCAATCTATTGAATCTAACAGGATAGTATCGATATGCAAAGAAATCGTACTTCAACACCAAGTTCCAAAAAAAAGCACCAAACCGCCCATCAATAGTATAAATAAAAATATAGCCAAAAAATCAGCCCATGTCGGACTCGCCGGAAAGACTGAAACGACAGCGTAAATAGCGATAACTACGCAGAGAAAACTAAAAGTGCCTGTCACTAACGTAGGTATAAAGCCCTTCATTGAAAAAGTTCGATCTACGAACTCCGCATAAGTTGAGTTAAGCGATACCAGTGAAGTGGAATCATCTGGATGCAAATCCCCCCTCACACCCAGAGCAAGCCGCTCTGTCTTTTCGAGATTAGCGAGCCCTCTCTCAAGCTCAAACTTTGGATGCCAACCTGTCAGCATATCAACCTACCCCAATTGAACACACACTTGCTTCCGGCATATAGATTTAATGTTCATAGCCATCGATACAAAACTATTCCGCGCCAATCTTGATAATCATCCGCCGGCCGCCGATCACCAATGAAGCACTGCCTACCCGCGATTCAATTCAGAAAACCAGGGCGGCACTCCGATCACTGCAAACATCATAAACACAATTACCGTGCAAATCGCGCCAAGCACGAGCCAACGACGGTTCAAATATCCAAGCTTACCGGCATATGCGAGGCGCTCCGCATCTGTGAGTTCTCTCACACGGAACGAACTACTAAAATTGGCCGCAGACATTTCGGCCTGGATATCCTGCGGCCAGTCGGGCTTTGGAGCAACCCGGGAAATCCAGAACCCCGCTCGTTCGAACCAATACATGAGCGCGCCAACCACATGGACATAGACCATCGGGAACATACCTGGCTTGACCCGATGTCGATCATCAATCAAATCACCAAATAGCCGCCTGTCCAACAATGCGAAATCCGCGCGGGCATCGTCGGTCGGCGGCATTGGGTCCGCCGCCGGCAGATCCTCCGGATCACCATCCATATAGGAGCGAATGAACTCCCAGACCATCTCCGGTGCTCGATAATCGCGATGCGGTTGCACCAGAGGCACATATGATCGGATAGACCGGCTGGAGTCATCCATATCGACTACGGCAAGCACATATCCGGTAGCAGCACCGGCCACGCTATAGCTTCGCGAGACCATCGAGACAGGCTGCACTTTATCGTACTCAAGAGCGACCCATCCTTCTTTAGGTTCTATCCAACAATAGAACTTTCTTAGCCTTCTACTCAGCACGACCGGGGGCGAAAGAGTGCGCCTGACGGACGTAACGGACCAAGCGAAGAACACCCCGGAAATCAGGAGAAGGATCGCGTATACACCAGCAAGCTGAGGCCAGAAATCTTCGCGAGAAAGTACCCCGCCTAACACGACGTCGGCAAGCACCATGCTACTGCCTGCGCATCCGATCACCAAACCCAACACGAATGCGAACCCCCGGCTGGAGGAAGAGTTGATCGACGAAAAGACAATGAATGAATCGTTGATGGTTTGAATGGCCTTGACGGACGCCGGCCTAGCTCGAGGCGCGTCGCTAGCAGAGTTCAGCAGACTTCCCCAACCTCCGCTCTGCAACGGAAGCTTAGTCATTCCAAACTGTGCATCACGAGTAGTCTTATTCATCAGCGCTATCGTTGTTTTGCGGCGGGAAATTCAAGATTTGCAGTTCAACTCGGGGGGCAACTCAACGAAAGAAAGGGACCAGACTTGCTTCTGGCTGTTCCCGAAGCGGCGTAGCGGGCGACTCCAAGCAAGCCGCTGGATCGGGACTTTCACCACGACATGAAAACCAGAAGAGCCGAAGGCGCGCCGCAGCTGCAGCACCGTACGGGCGTGCTCCAATTCTAGCTTCGTAGCCCCGGTTATACTCCTGGCGTTCGCTTCAACTGTACCAACCGATCGATCGCCTCTTGATCCAAAGCTGGTCCGCCAGTGTCCGCAAGAATTTCTAGCGGGAATTCAGGCACACGGGACAAGTCCGTTGCGCGCAACTTGTCGCCAGGCTGCAGCGGCGGCCCGCCCTCCTCCATGTACTGACGAATGTGTTCCCAAAGCGACAATTGGTCACTATCGAAGCTATTGGCCTGAGTGCCCAGCGGGATCAACTGCTCCACTACACTTGGTGTTCCGTCACGGATTGCGAGCAGTGCCAACTCGAACCCCTCCGACGCCAGATTCGCGCCGCGGAAGTACACGTAATTGTAAATCCGCGCCCGAATCTGATCGTCCCAGCGATACGCCACAGCCGGTCCGTGATGACCACGCACCCAAAAACTACAGAAGCCACCATATATATATGGCCTTGCGTAAACCATCCGGGATTTTCGGTTGAACAATACCGGATCATCAACAACTTGATGCATCGCCGATCGCCAGAAAACCATTCCTACGCAGAGACAAAAATATGCGATTAGTGCTGAAAACATAGTACCAATGAACGAACCGGTGAACACTGAATCAAGCAAATTGAACGCGACAAATCCCGCAAAAATAAACAGCGCGATGGACACGAACTTTGACCAGCGCGTGTGCGCCGCGTACTCACCTCGAACTGTCCCAATCTCGAGTCCATTTGGATAGACACGCAAAACAGAACTAAGCGCATATGGATCAACTGAAAGTGATTTTTTAAAGTCCGATGGAAGAATTCGATATGGCGCCCGACGCGCGTGAGCGTTCTTCCTTAATAGCTCCAGTGAAAATTCAAGCTCATTTTCTTGGCGCTGCCAGACACCCACCCACGTTTCTTTCAAAACGTTCACCTCAAATCAATTGATTATTGTCATCTAGATGTTGACCCTGACGCCCTGCAGCTTTCAGCAGAGCCGGTTCAAAAGTAAAAATATTAATAGGACATAAAGATCAGTCCCAATTAAAATCCTAGCGCTCATCACAATAGTATTTTATCTCGCACTTCCTCATCCAGGCTTTTGCAGCCCTAATAGAACCACCCTAGATGACCTTGTAGCGCTTTGAAAGCCACCCAGAGAACTGACTCATCGTTCAAGCCCCACCAGATGAACACCCTCCGATTCGCAATGGGACCAAATGACCTGACGACGTTAGAAAAAAATTTAGCAATCCAAGCCAAAATTAACTATATTGCACTCAGCAACTTCGCTTTAGCTGTACCAACTGGTCAATCGCATTTTGGTCCAAAGCAGGCCCGCCAGCTTCAGCAACAATTTCTGCCGGAAACTCGGGCACGCGGGACAAATCTGTTGCGCGCAGCTTGTCACCTGGCTGCAGCGGGGGACCGTCTTCTTCCATGTATTGCCGTATATGCTCCCATAGCGCCAATTGCGTGCTATCGAAGCCATTGGACTGAACACCCAACCGGATAAGTTGCTCCACTTCGTTCGTCGTACCCTCACGAATGGCCAGCAGACCGAGCTCAAATCCCTCTGAGGCCAGATTAGCCCCCCGGAAATAGATGTAGTTATAGATGCGCGCTCGGATCTGATCATCCCACCTGTACGCAATCGGCGCACCATGGGATCCACTCACCCAGAATTTAAAAAACGCCCCCTTTATATAAGGAAGTACATAGACCGTCTTTGAATTTTTATTGAACAACACAGGGTCATCCAACGAATTTATTTTAGTTTGACGCCAAAAGTAGGTTCCAAAGCAAAAAAGGAAATATGAAACAAACCCAAAAACGAAAACCATAAAGAAAAAATTTATCGTCACCGAAAACTTTGACTTTATCAACATCATTAGTAATAAAGCCCAAAAAAAGCCCGCCAAAGACCACATAAAAAATGCGGAAAATTTTGACCATCCGACGTTTTTTGCATATTCACCACGGATCGTTCCGACCACCAAACCTTGCCGGTGGACGCGCAACACAGAATCAAATGCTACAGGATCAACATCAAGCGAAACCGAATGATCCGCGGGAATAATACGATAAGGAGCGCGCCGTGCATGCGCGTTATCTCGAGAAAGCACAACACTGAAGACAACCTCGGGCTCCGCCTTACTCCAAATGGCAGCCGTTGTTTCCTTCAATCCCATAATCGGCCTCTACCGTCAGTCAATATCGCGTTAGGACTACAAAGAACGGCGTAGCGTTCACGCTGGTCTCCTGGCATGCCGTCTAGCGAGCCGCAGCTTTCAGTAGGGCCAGGCGACGGATCTGCAACGAAACCGTTAACAGGAAAAATTGCGACTTATAGTTCGGCCAGCTTCGCCAAACCGTCGACTTGGAGGACAGCGGAAATTCAGCGAATCTAGTTCAGCGTAATTGACGTAAATCCCGCTGCCCCATACAACAGATGGTATAAGGCGAAACGCTAGATTTAGAACAATTTCACAGCAGAAATCAAGGCTCAATATCAAGCTCCGCCACTACGCATTCTTGCTTCATCCTCACTCAACCTTCGCCCCATTGACTCTAACGCCTCTCGCGGGAATATTGGCAGTCTACTGCCGGCTTTCTTGTATTTCTCACCAACATCCAAACCAGGCCGTCCATCAATCATATATAAGCGTATGTGCTCCCACAGCTGAAGTAGCTCGAAATCATCACCCCAGCCTCTAGAGCCAATATTTACCTCGCAGGCAACTTGTTTTGGAGCGTCTTTTCGCTCAAAAACCAACGTCAACACATTGACCCAACGAGCGGAACTAAGGCCAGGGGTTACTTCCAGAGTTCTGTAAATTCGCGGCTTTAACTCATCCCAAGAGTGAAGCTCGAATCGCACAGGAGTGACCTCAAATATATTTAAAAAAGATGGCATCTTAGGGATTGATACCCAGACTTCCTTGGTCTTTCGATTGAAGACAACCGGAAAATCCGACGGCATCAAGAACAACACTCTCAATATCACGCTAAAGGCGCTAACTCCAAACAAAGTACACGCTAAAGATACAAATAGCGTCGGAATACTAATTGAAGCGAACTCAATACCAAAATGCCATGCGATCGAGTATCCGTAGACGGATAGAGCTACTAGGCAGAATGAAGAAATGAGTCCGAACCAAGCAAGGATTGACATTCCAACCGCCCCTCTCAAACCACTTACCATGATCGCATTCTCGTACACACCAATGACTACGCCTGAAGAGGAGGGGCCGGTGTGAACCGAGTATGTAAGATCATCAATTACCCGACGTGGACGCACCACTCCTACTTGTGCGCCCGCTTTCGAGCGCAAGCGAGCGGACTGCAAATCGAAATAAGGATCTTCGCTTTCCCAAAGAGGAATGCCGACCTCACCTTCTCTCTTCATTTCGTCACTCCACGGCTAACTGCTTCTTCGCCGACGCCAACTTATTTTCGGTTGCGAGTCAACTCCGGGTCTGAAGCGGAATAAACTGATTCGAGCAAGCCTTACACCGACTTAATTAGGCTTCAATAATTGGTCAATTTATAGAATTACGAATACTTTGCGAATCCCTTAAACGACGGCCTTTCCATAGATTTGTGTCTTCAAATCTGCGTCCAAGGCTTTTGCCTCCTGCACTGATTCCTTCCAATAGGTCATCATCGCCTCCGCCTTAGGCCCCTGCCTCACTCGCCCAAAGACTGCCGGCGCTTTGAGGCCATCGACTTGACCGCTGCGAGACCTAGAATCTGCAAGCACGGACGCTGGCCAAACGGGCTTACGACAAAGCATCATCGTCAGATAGCGCGACACCGCCCAAGGGAAAGTTAACGGAAGTCCCAACAAAATCATTCCCTGACCAGGAGAAGATATGTGAATGATGAAAGAATTTCGAAAGCTAGGCTCAACCGATGTGAATAGCTGCAACGGCGGAAACGGCAAAGCAGCTGGGCCGGATTCCATGAAGCGTTTGATCATCTCCCAACTGGCCAAAGACACTCCAAGACTATCGCCGCTATCAGAACCCACTGCGAAAGTGTGAATCACAATTCCGTCACGCATTACATTACCGCGCAGATCATAGGTATGACCTTCATCTGGTCCAACAGGCTTGTCTCGTCCGATATAGAAGTAGACATCCTTCCAAGGCACGGATATCGCGCGGCTCTGACCACCAATAAATACGTGGACCATCCCCGTCTCGCGATTGAACCTTATTGGATAGTATTGATATCTAAAAATATCCCGGCCCAGCAGCATCCAGTATGCAAGTCCCGCGCATAACAGACATAATAAGACCAAGAAACCAACCGCATAGTACTCAGCCTGTGCAACTACTCGCTCTCCGCCGACCTGTACCTGCCAAATTGTCCATATCATCCCGGCCGCGAATGCGAGTACGAGTGCAATCATCAGCGCACCCCACATCGCCGCCCAACCACGATAATCGAAATGTCTATCGACATATTCTATGTATGTCGAGTTTATGGCGATCAAACCCTGATCAATCGGCTTCGAAATCTTGAATGAGGAAAGCTTATCAAATCCAGCGGCGACCTCGTAATCGGACAGAGGACGCGCAACTTTGTAACGCTGGGCTAACCAACCCGCAAACTGACTCATAGTTTATCCCCCTGCCGGCATTAACGCATTGTAAGCAGTTTCCTGATCCTCTACGGATTCAAAACGGCCATGATTATTCACACCAAATGGGGTCTTATCTATCCATACCTCAATTTTGTCGTCGCGAACTAGATTTATCAACCACTCCCCCAACATACTCAGTAGTCCAAGAACGAGCAGAACTACGAAGCCCACCCCGACGGTAAGAACGCCAGCGAGCATCAAAATGCTTACCACCACACCAGAGATCGCCGTGACACCATAGAAGACGGCCATAGGAATATCACCTTTTCTGATAGCATCCATAGCCTTCCATCCGTCAACAACGGCACCCAAAATACCCCCGACCACACCAAAAGCGCGAGCATAAAAACCAATTGCTCCAGCCCGAGTGGCTGCACGCGCGGCACCAAATCTGATCTCGTTTTGCAAGGCTGCTCTACCCCACTGCGTCTTCTCCAAGCCAAGTCCGGCGAGCTCAACGCTTGTCGCAACAAATCCCATCAAGGCGGAGGCCATTGAAAGCCCCCTGCGGAGCGCCGGACCTTCGGATTTGACGTCAAGCTTCCCATAGGCATCGCAAGTGTTCCAAGCGTCTAATACAAGACCAACCACACCCAGACGCACATCCAAGCTCACGCGGGGACCCAGATGCTGGGATGTCCTGTTCTGAACCATGGACCTTATTTGGTCTTCGGTCATCAAAAGGTTCCCGAGAGCACCTGGGCTGCCCCCTCTCGCAGCACTTATGGCGCGCTGATCCCAAAATATCGCCCACTGAAAAACTTTTCGACCTCGAGCATTCCGTTCGCCGGTAGCCGCCCGCGCGCCACTTCGTTCATTTAGTTCCTGTCGCAGGTGTTGATCGATCCGAGCACGCAACTGCTGTTTGTCTATGCCCGGCTGCCCTTGACTCAACGCCTCAGTGAGAAAATGCGCCATTTCCCTCTCGGAAGCCTGAATTCCAATGCGTTCGATTCTCTTTCCAGATAGGACTCCCAGAAGTCCTAGCATGTTATTTCTGGCTGCAGCCGTAATAGCAACGTTGACAGCACCTCGTCTGAGCCCGGATCCCGCCTTGGAAAGACAAGTTACGATCCCGCCGGAGATTTTGTATACCAAGTTTGCGACCAGACCCAATCCTCGTTGAAGTTCCTGGGGCTTTTCCCGCCCCCGCGTCAGAACATGACCATATGCTTTGAAAAGGTTGGACCAAGCTCCAGGATTATCCGCGAGCGACTTTGATTGCTGCTGAATCACCTCAGCAGCAAGACTGTCGTTCAGAGTCAAGGCGCGCATTGTTGCATTTTTTAAATCAGTAAAGTTTCCAACTAAATCTTGGAGAACCGCCGCCTGAATGGCCTCATGTCCAACAATCCCATCCAACGAGTTATCGACAATCTCTGTCAGTCGCATCGAGCTATACGAAACTTCTTCGTGGTGATTGCAAGCAAGCCACGACCTAAACAGATCGTGCCCATACCACTTGACAAAACTTAACGCCAGGGGCGTGATGTGTGCGACTGTATAATCATGCATCTCCCCTTCGAGGTTAGATTCGAACGCGTTAAGTGCATCATCGTCATAATCATCCCGATACCTTTTCCACGCAGAATCGCGAGCATTTCTATCTTGCTCCGGCGTCAACTCATCTGGAATCTTGGTCACACCGGCTGCATATAGTTCGATAGCTGCTCGGCCTGTATATACTCTCGACCTTACGGAACTCAACTCTTCAGCGGCGGACTGATCTTCAATAGCCTGTCGCATGCTATGAATAGCAACTGCACTTACCTGTTTCCAAGCCCTATCATTTTCCTCCTCAAAATCACGTGCTTTTTCCCTCATCAGCGCAGACAATTCTTGCGTAATTCCCGCCGGATCATTGAGTGCCAGCATCATCGGACGCCCAATCGAAGCCGACTTCTGCAGCCAAGACTCCATTCCGGGTAAATCCTGCTTGCTCCTGCAGAAAGGGAGGAATGAGAAATCAAACCCTGGATTCCAATACACGGTGACCGTTTCAAGAACGGAGGAAACAACCCCATCGACTAGAATAGGTTTTCCTGGCACTACCGGTGTTGGATTGCTAGAAGCAGCGAAGGGAATATTAGTTACGCTGCTTTGCCTGGGTAGTTTGCCGAATTTAAATTCACTCACTTGTACAGTTGCATCAAGTGCATTGCCCGCGTGTTCAATCGCCTTTCCGCCAAGCCAGTTCTGCACGTTGACACAACGCATGTGCTTCCTACGCTCGGCAGCGGTTCGGTTGCGCTTCAGCACCTCTGCAGGCCAAGGCGCTTCGCTAAACCCGAACCACACATTACCCGCCCGTTTTGGATCTGGAATAGTTACAAACCTAGCAACCTGAGAATCAGCCATTCGGGCACAGCTTGGCTCGAACTCCTCGCGAGGTGGTGGAACACCATGAGGGTCGAACTCAAGTAGATAAGAATCACTTGTTACCTGAAAGCCCTTCCATTCACCTCTGACTTCATTGAATACATAGAGGTATCCATAGCGGGCAAGCCTCAGCGTATAGTGAGCCTCGCCGTCAGGCAGTGAGATAGCAGATACTTCCTTGCCGAAGCTTCCACTCAATCGTGGGCCCTGCCAACTATCCTTCACATCTGAACGACAAATTGCGTAACGCACTGGCAATATGGGCAAACCCACCTGATCACACACATCGCATTTTTTTGCGGGATCGCACGACTGTGTCGGCCTACGTTCCATGCTATCTAGCTCCGTAACTTTCACAAATATTCAATGGTTGGGCATGCAGATGCTCGACCAGACTTGTCACAATGCTGCGATACGCGCCGGGATCGGCCTTTGCAATGTGGATCGCTTCTCGAAAATCCAGATTTTCATGAATTAGCGGCGACTCGGAGATTGAAATATGGGCAAAGGCCTCCTGGTCATCCAAATCTGTCAGACCGAAACTTCGCGCGCATTCGATCTCTTTGTAGATGCGCTGGGTTAGCCCATCCGGCCGCATCACCTGTTCGACATCAACGTTAAGCCGTGCGACCACGCGGTTTACCGAAGCCAGCGACGCAATAGCTCGAAGCTGCGTAGCATCGAACACCAACGGTTCTTGCGACATCCCCGTACCAACGTACGAAATCCAATCCTCCCCTCCAACCAATGGCGCGGTCCAACGAACAACAGGACCCAGCAAGGAGCCAATTTGTGCTTCACTCAATATCCAAAGCAGACATTCCCAAACTCGTGGATCGTAGTATCGGAAGAGCATTTTTTCGCCTTCAACTTGTCTGACCATGACTCGTGAGAGGTGACTGCGTAAACGTGCCTGGCTTTCTTGACTAGCTATCAGGGCGGAGAACGGGCTCTGCTCATGGCATCGAGCGTATTCAACAGTCCTATCCAACGCATGCAACCTTTCATCGGCAGACATGCATCCGAGATCAATCAGGTAAGGGAAGACATGCTGTTGAGCTCGTAGTTCCGCAGGCACAAGAGGAGTACTGGGCCACAAGCTCGCCAAGCGCCTGTCCATTTGTAACGGATTCATAAGAGCATACTGATGCTCATTGAAAATTCTGTGATCCAGCCTCATACCGCGCGCCCAAGTGGAACAAAACCTGCTCCGGAAACCTCCGCCGCACGGACGCGGTACTCGCAAGCCTTATGAGTGCTTTGCGGGACAGTGGCTTCAGATGTCACGCCCGCAGGCCCCACCCAATCCCTCTGGCTCGCCTTGAACTCAATCTTCCCGGGCGCGCCCAACTCGATGTTGTCGCCTTCAATCCGAATGTAGGCACCCGCTGCAGTAGCCAGCAGATGCTTGCTTGGCGCCGCCATCTCGATATCGGCTTCGGTGCTGGCGATGCGGACATTGGTTTTCGCGGCGATCGTGGCTTGGTTCTTGTGCGCGCGAGCGCTTACCTTGCCTTGTGCTGCGTGCAGGGCGATGCCTCGCTCCTGATTCGGGCTGTCTTTGCTGGCCTCGCTGCCTACGGTGTACAGCACCAAGCCTTGGGCGACAGCCAGGCTGAGTGAGCCTTGCGTCATCCAGTTCAGGGCAACGCCGCTGCTCAGCAAGGTGTGGGTGCCGCTTACCCAGGCCTGATCAGCCGGGGTCAGGCTCATTACGCCAGCTACGCCGCTGCCGAGTAGGACCGGCGCGCTCCAGCCGGGCGCTTCGCCATCGCCACCACTGATGCTGCCAGCGCTGCCGCTGTGCGTTGCTTTCAGTTGTTCCTGCAATTCGCTCAGGGTTTGATCGATGGGCAGTTCTGCTGGATCTTTGGGTAGTTGCGCGGCTTGATCCGCTGCCGAATCGGCGAGGCTTTTGAGCAGGTCGTGGCCTTGCTGCAGCTGTGCGATGGCCTGTGGCGCGGCCATCTGCGGCGTGCCTTCCTCGGTGGTCAGCAGCAGGCCGCGACCGGCGCGCAGGCTGCCGTGTGCCTGGGTGGAGAGTTCGACGCCGAAGCCGCGTTCGCCGTCGCGCACATTGTCGCTACCGCCTTTCAAATGACCAAGGGTCAAGGTGGTGTCGTGTTGCGTGGTAGACAGCTGGGCGCGACCTTGTCCGGGCGTATCGTCGAAGCGCAGCTGCTGGTAACCACCGGTGCCACTTTGGCTCTCTGCCAGCGCCTGGCTCTTGAAGCCGGTATACACCGCCGCGTGATCATTGCCCTCAAACCAGGCGGCGGCATTGCCGGTGGCGTTCGCGCCGGCGCTGTTGAGCTGATTGTGTTGTGCATCCTGCTGGCCGCGGCCGTTGTAGAGCGCGCCGACTATCACCGGGCGGTCGATGTCGCCTTCAAGGAAGGCAACCAGCACTTCCTGACCACGCCGCGGCAAGACCACACCGCCCCAGTTGTCACCCGCCCACGGTGTCATCACGCGTACCCAGGTCCAGGCCTTGCCATCGGCGGGCGCATTATCGTCACCTGCGGGGTGCGAGAGACCATTGCTGGCGTTGCCGCCGCGCTGCCACGGGAACTGCACTTTGATGCGATGGTCGCGATCAGAGAGCAAGGGATCGCCGTCGCTGACCACAATCGCGCTCAGGGTGCCGGTAATGCTGGGCCGTGGGTGCAGGTGCACGCCGTGACCGTCTTCGGTCTGTGGGCGGTAGATGACCTCGGCCGGAATTACTGCGAACTGGTTGTCGTAGAAGCCGGTGTCGATGTCGTTGCGCTCTGCGCCATTGCTGATGCCAGCCAGGGCGCTCGGCAGCGTCAGTGAGCGCTGATTGATTGGGCCCAGTGCCTGCTCCAGCGCGTCGAATATCTCGGCGTCGAGGTTGTTGCGCGCCTGGTGACGGACCGAGATGCAGAGGAAGTCGGCGTCGCCGGCAACCTGCGGATGCTGCGACAACGCGAGCTTTGCGCCGGGTGCGAGTGCGCGCCATTGGCCGGTGCCTTCGATCAGGTGCGAACGCACCCGCAATGCGTCCAGATGCTGCTGCGCGCGGCGTTGGCCGCGGGCATTGTCCTGCCAGCCGTAAGGACCACTGGTGTCCTGGTCGACGATACCCAGCCCGCTGCCCTGCTCTGCCTCAGCGCTGGCTTGCCGTCGTTCCAGGCTGCGGTAGTCCCAGCTGGCGCGCTCCACCTTTGCGGTGGACCAACTGCGTCGCTCCTGCCATTGCTGGATGCTGTCGCTGCGCTCGGTTTCATCGCTGCGGTGAAAGCGCACGCTGCCCAGATCGGTGACGTCGTGGCTATGATCGGCAAGCACCAGGGTGTGCTTGCCGAAGGCTGATGCATCGGCATCGCCTTCGTGTTCGAACCAGTAGAAAATGCCTTCTTCGGCCAGCAGACGCTGTACGAGAGCCAGGTCACTTTCCTGATACTGCGTGGTCAAGCTGCGCTTGGCGTATTGACTGGCATCGTTCAGCAGCCAGCGCCACTCCGGTGCCACGCCTTCGTAGTCCGCGAAGATGTCTTCGACAATCTCGACCACGGTCTTGTCGTGGAACACATAGCTGTCCACACGCTGCGACAGAAACGCCAGCCATGGCTGCAGGCGCAGGCGATAGCGGGCAAGCCCGCCGTTGCTGCCAATCCGTTCGGCGGCAGTGATGCGTCCGTGCAAGGGCCGATGGCTGCCGTCAGCCTGCTGCAATTGCAGCAGCGCAGCCTGCCCGATCAGCGGCTGCAGCTGCACGCCGGCGTCAACCGACAGCGCAGTGATCGTCCATTGAAAGCCGATGCCGTCGATCTGCTCGATGCCATCCAGGGTTTCGGCAATCAGCACCTCGCTGCCCAGCGCGGTATGCAGCCGCAGGAAGCGTTGTGTCTGTGCCGGCCCAGCCAGGGCTGCCAATACGTTGTTTACCAAATCCATGGTGTTGATCTGCCTTCATGGAGCGTAGTGCGCACTACGCTCCGGACTGAAAACGGTTGATGCAAACATTCGCTGCCGCCATTCCCGGTGCCCGCCAGCACCGGGATGACGTTGTTACCTGACGATCAAGCGCTCTGCACAATTTCCTCAAGGCGCAGGCGAACGCCTTCGCTGATATGCAGGCGGTAGTCACGGCCGCCGGCGGCAATCAGCACTTCACGTACGTTGCTTACCAGCTGCGGCTTGCCAACCGGAGCACTGTCCATATGGATACGCCAGGAGCCGCGGCTGATCTGAGCGGCCACGTTGCGTGCATCCTGCCGTGCAGCCGGTACGGCGCTGTCCAGCAGTTCGATGATGTGCTCCGGACGCAGCCGGTTCCAGGCGCGTACGCGGTCCAGGTCGCGCCCCAGGCCCAGCTCCAGGCTGTCGCAGTGGCTCAGTGCTTCTTTGCGGTCAAATCCGTAGAAATCCATGTTGTTCTCCTTCGTCCGTAATCAAGAAACTTTGTATTTGAAGTCGCCCTTCTTGCCGGCGCTGACTTTGATGCTGTTGATACGCGTGCCTTCGGCCATGGCCGTCAACACGTTCTCTGCGATCTCCGGCAGCAAGGTGCCGTTGAGAATGTGGTCCACGTTGCGCGCACCCGAATCCACTTCGGTGCAGCGCGCAAGCACGGCTTCAACCAGGCCTTCGTCCCAGCTGAAAGCTGCCTTGTGGTTGGCACTGACGCGGTCACGTATACGGCCGAGTTTGAGGGTGATGATGCGCACCAGCACGTCGTCGCTGATCGGGTAGTAAGGCACTACCTTCAAGCGGCCAAGGAAGGCAGGCTTGAAGCTGCGCATCAGGATCGGGCGCAGCGCTTCGGCAAGCGCGTCCGCAGCGGGGATCTCCTCGGCCGGCTTGTTCAGGCAGGACTGCATGATCTGCGAGGAGCCGATGTTGGACGTGAGGATGATCAAGGTATTGCGGAAATCAATCTCGCGGCCTTCAGCGTCATCCATCACGCCCTTGTCGAACACCTGGAAGAACATTTCCAGAACATCCGGGTGCGCCTTCTCAACTTCATCCAGCAACACCACGCTGTAAGGATTGCGGCGTACAGCTTCGGTCAGCACGCCACCTTCACCGTAGCCCACGTAACCCGGGGGTGAGCCCTTCAGGCCGGACACGCTATGCGCTTCCTGGTACTCGCTCATATTGATGGTGATCAGCTTCCGCTCACCGCCATAGAGGATGTCGGCCAGCGCCAACGCGGTCTCGGTCTTGCCCACGCCCGATGGCCCAACGAACATGAACACACCACGCGGCTTGTTCGGGTCTTCCAACTTGGCGGTTGCAGTACGTACGCGCTGGGCGATGGCGTCGAGTGCGTGGTCCTGGCCGATGACACGTTCTTCCAGCAGCGTGCCAAGCGAGCGGATGGTGCGGATTTCATCCTTGACCATGCGGCCCAGCGGCACACCGGTCCACGCCGACACAATCTCAGCGACCACGGTACCATCCACCTGCAACGGCACCATCGGCGTCTCGCCCTGCAAATCGCGCAGTTCGGCCTGCAGCTTCGCAAGCTCTGCATGCTGCGGTGACAGCTCGCGAGCGGCCTTGCCGCGTTTGCCGGCAACCTTGGCCACAGCGACGTCTGCCTGCCCTTCCGCAGCTGCTTCCGCATCGCCCTCGCCCGCCACGCCCTGCTCCAACTGCTGGCGCAGGGCAGCGACACGCCCCGCCAGCTCGCGCTCAACGCTCAAGCGCTGCTCGTTGCTGGCCAGCACTGCCTGTGCTTCAAGCTGCTGCGCCTTCAGTTCGGCCAGACGCTCTTCGTGCTGGGTGCTGCCGCCGGCAGTCTCGCGCTGCAGCGCGGCCAGTTCGGCCTCGAGCCGATCCAGATGCTTACGGGTGTCTTCGATGATGGCCGGAGTCGCGCTCTGCCCAAGGGCGACCTTGGCACAGGCGGTATCCAGTACGCTGACAGCCTTGTCCGGCAGCTGCCGGCCGCTGATGTAGCGGTGCGACAGGCGCACGGCCTCCGTCACTGCTTCGTCGAGCACGCGGATGCCGAAGTGCGCTTCCATCAGGCTGACCATGCCACGCAACATCGCGGCGGCCAGCACTTCGCTGGGCTCTTCCACCTTCACTACCTGGAAGCGGCGCGCCAGGGCGGCGTCCTTTTCAAAGTACTTCTTGTACTCGCTCCAGGTGGTTGCGGCGATGGTGCGCAGCTCGCCGCGCGCCAATGCTGGCTTGAGCAGGTTGGCGGCATCGTTCTGGCCGGCGGTACCGCCGGCGCCAATCATGGTGTGGGCTTCGTCGATGAACAGGATGATCGGGTGCGGGCTCTTCTTCACCTCGTCGATCACGTTCTTCAGGCGGTTCTCGAACTCGCCCTTGACGCTGGCACCGGCCTGCAGTAAGCCCATGTCCAGGGTGTGCAGCTCCACGCCCTGCAGCACTTCGGGCACATCCTTTTCGGCAATGCGACGCGCCAAGCCTTCGACAACGGCGGTTTTACCGACGCCGGCCTCACCGGTGAGGATGGGATTGTTCTGGCGGCGGCGCATCAGGATGTCGATCACCTGACGGATCTCGCCATCACGACCGATCACCGGATCGATCTTGCCGTCGCGTGCACGCTGGGTGAGATTGGTGGTGAACTGGTCCAGCGCTGGCGTCTTCGACAGACCGCCCTTGGCCTCGCCCGGCACCGCATCTGCATCCTCGCCACCACCTTCGCCCGTAGCCGAAGCGTCGGCGAAGCGCACCGTCTGCGCTTCCTGCGAGCCTTCGGTCAGCTTGGCGAAATCGTGCTTGAGCTCCTCGCGCTTGAAGCGCACGAACAACTTGGAACCGCGATAGGCCAGCTGCGACAGATCCGGCTCGGTCAGCAACGCCAGCAGCAGGTGGCCACTACGGATGCGGGTGGTTTCCGAATCCAGCGAGGCAATCAACCAGGCATGCTCGAACAAGGCCGGCAGGTGCTGGGAAAACACCGGGGTGCGGGTATTGCCGGTCTTGAACTGGCTGATCTCGTCACTGAGGTCGCGCTCCAGCGACTCCGGCGAAATGCCGCTGCGCTGGGCAATCAGCACGAAGTCGCTCTTGGGCTGCTCGAGCAGGGCCAGGAACAGATGCTCCAGATCCACCTCGTAGTTGCCGCGCGCCATGCACAGATTGGCTGCGCGCTGGGTCGCCTGGCGGCAGGTGTCGTCCAACTTGCTGATAAGTGTTTTGAGGTTGATGCTCATGCGGAACCACGCACTCCCTGCTGAAACCGTTCAATTACCGTCGGCGTTGCCACCGGCGGCGCGTTGTCATTGCAATGTGTGGATGCCATAGGTGGTGTCGTCGCGCGCATCGGTCTGGCCGCGAGTGCACATATAGCTGTCCCATCCCAGGCGCGCACCATTTCCCAGTGCGCTGCCTTGGACATCCTCTGCGCGCAATACCAGCCGCACTTCGTACTCCAGCGTCCCGCCGGTCAGCAGCGACAGCCACTTGGCCAACGCCAAGGCCGCGTTGCCACCGGGCAGGAAATCATCAAACGCCTTCTTTGAAAGCGGACCAATACGCAGGCGCAGGCGCAGGTCGCGCTGCCATACGCGGCCACCGGCCAGCGCGCTAGCGCCCAGAACGGCGTTTGCCTGGCCAAGCCGCGTCGCCTGCCCCGCCGGCACCCGATACCAGGCACCCACAAACTGTTCGACATCAAGTGGCACCTGGAAGTAATCGGACAGCACGCGTTGCATCAAGGCCGCCGACACCGGCCGCTGACGGATGGCGCCGGCATAATAGGCCACGGCCTGATCGAAAATATCGCCTTCGCCATCGTGCAAGCGGTCGCGCAACTCGTGCATGCCCATGCCGAGCAACGACAGCACCAAAGGCAGGAAGCGTTCGCGGCGGTCCAGCTCGTACTGCAGCGCCAACCGGTGCTTTTTCCACGCCGCGTAGTGCAGCGCCACCGCACGTGTCGAGAAGATATCCAGGAAGGCGCGTGCAGTGCGATCGCGCTCGTACAACTCGCGGATCTGCAAGGTCTCGGTGTAATGCAGCGGCAGCGCACCGGCCGTACCCAGCAGACCCATGAATTGCGGCGTCAGGTGAACCTCGCCCAGGGTTTCGCTGGCCAGTGCCTGCTCGATGGCATCGCGCTCCTGCAGGCGATCACCGGCCAGCGAGTACACCTCGCCATCGGCCGACAACTCGGTCGCCGGGAAGCCCAGCGAAAGGTTGTTGCGGAAGCGCACCCGCATCGGAATCGCCTGGCCCGACTTCACGCCCTGCCGCTCGAATACCTGCTCAAGCAGCCGCACCGCCTGGAAGAACTCGAAGCGGTGCGGCTCTGCCAGCAGCTGCTGGGCTACGCCAGGATCGATTCGCCGCTGCGCGCTTGGCATCGGACGATCTCCTCCCCGCTGTCGCCGGAAATCAGCACCAGTCGGGTGAAACTGTTGGCATGCACATACAGTGCGAAGAAGTGATCCATCACCTGCGCGAATGCAGCCACGCCGGTGCCGACAAAGTGGGCCTCATTGATGGTCAAACGAATTTCCAGGCCACGCACCACCGATGCGAACTGGCGCCCGGACATCCAGGTGGTGGCAGGCACCTGCTCCAGCGCGAGAATGCCGTCCACCTGGCGCGCGGAAACATTGCTGCCGGACATGTCGTACAGCCGCAGCATTTCCTTCAACGCAGCCAAGCCGCTACCGCTCAGCGACAGCTGGTTCAGCGAAAGATGCGAGATCAAACGCCATTGCGCGCTGCGCCCATGACGGAAGCGCAGCGGCCGGGTCGGCTTGCGCAGCAGGGTAATTGCGCGTGCGGGGCTGCCGCCTTCGATGCTCAGGTCGCCACCGGCCACACCGTGGGCGAGCTGATGCGGTAGATCGCGGTTGCTGCAGGTCAGTTCCAGGCTGACGGTATCGGTCTGCGGCAGCACCGGATTGAACGAGAGATCGACAAAGCTGATCTCCATCTCGAAACCCGGGCTCTGCCGTGCGATGTCTTCATCGTGGCGAGCAACCCAGTACTGCCCGGTCCGATCCGGATCTTCGCCATGATGCAGCGAATAGAACGGACGGAACTCGTGGATCGCCTCGCCCTGCGGCGTCTGCCGGATGCGGTGCACCGAATCGATGGAATGCACTTCGTAGGCGAAGGCGCGCCGCGCATCGGCAAGCACCGGGTAGTTCACGGTGCGATGGGTTACCCGGATGGGCTCGCCGTTGATCTTGAACAGATTGACGATGGGAGTGCAGCCAAGCCGCACGTTATGCGTGCCGATATCCTCCAGCACCATCGCGTTGCTGCGCTCCTGCTGACCGGCATGCAGGATCAGGTGCAAGGTGAAACGGCGACTGGCGCCTGCGCTGGCAGCAGTCAGGTCAAGGTCGACGAAGCCGAATTTCTCCGGATAGGCAAACAGCTCGGTCAACAGACGATAGGCCGGATGCGAGCGCGCCGGGAAATCTATCAGCGCCTCATTGTCAGCGAACCCTACCGGCGTGATCGGCGCTGCATCCAGTCGGCGCCAGCGGCCGTCACCATCGGATTCAACATAGGCAGCCTTCACCCCCAGCAGCAGTGCATCGCGCAAAGCGGCGCGCACCGAGGGCTCGCCATCCAGGAACAGCCGCAGCTTGTCGGTGCCCAGTTGGCCAAAGCCAAGCTGATCGGACAACAACTGGAAACCTAGCGAGATCTGCGCGCCGCTGCCAGTCGGCAAAGCCGTCGCCATGGGTGCATCGGCCACAGCACGGTAGGCGACCGTAGAAATGCTGATCGGCGCCAACACCACGTCGTAGCTGGTGCGGAAATCGCAGGGAACGCCGCGCACCGCCCGGCTCTGCAGCGAGGTGCCGCGCGGGATTCGCACCGGCGCACTCAGCTTGGAGGCAACACCGTCCATGTCGAAATAGGCGATGGCGCACGACGGGAACGGCCGCAGATAGTGCGGATACAACACGTCCAGCAGCGCATCGGTGAATTCGGGGTAGTCATCATCGATGCGTTTGGACACGCGTGCCGTCAACAGCGCGAACGCCTCGATCAAACGCTCGACGTGCGGGTCCTGGCTGCCATCAGCGGAGAGCTGCAGGCGGCCGGCAATCTTGGGGTAACGTTCGGCGAACTCGCGGCCATAACGGCGCAGGTAGGCAAGTTCACGCTCGTAGAAGGGCAGCAGATCCTGCATCAGAGCGCCTGTTGAGTGCGCCGGGCGCGGGTGACCTGGTACTGCAGCGTCGAGGGCTGCAACATTGCATCGAAACTCACCGGCTCACGTGCGGGCTCAAGATCCAGCAGCGCATGGATGGTGAAGTGCAGCCCGCCGGCGAACTGATTGCCTGCATCAAGCTGCACGCTGACGTTCTTCAAACGGCGCTCGTGGCGGCCAACCGCCTGCTCCAGCGAGCGGCAGATGGCGGAACGGTCATAGGCATTGGCCAGGCTCATCGCCGAGAAGTCGGCAAGCCCGTAGGTCAACAGGGACTGGCGGCAGTTCGGGAACTCCGCCATATCGCTTTCCTGGAATGCGGCGCGCGAGTTCAGTAGCCCCTCCAGGTCGCGGGCGATGGATTCCTTGTACTGCTCCAGCGATACGGACTTGAATATCGGCCCGGCGCCCGCGCTGCGCGGGTTATCGTCAAACAGCTTTTCCAACAGGCTGGGTTCGAGTCCCTTCATCGTTGTTTCCGGTAGCTGGGCATCCGTGCGTAAAGGCAGCGATGCAACTGCAGGGCCTTTCCTGGCCATGCCGGGATTGAGACTGCGATGGCGCTTGACGCGCCATCGCAGAACACATCATCAAACGGTGTAGTTCGGGATGTTCTTGGTTGCGCTCCACTGCGCCACGGTCTTGCCACCAACACCGCCTTCCGGCTTCTGCTGCTGGTAAGTCCACTTGATGGCACCAAAGCTCAACTGAACCACTTCCTGCGGCATACCTTCCTTGTCAACCGTGGTGGTGACGCGGTGTACCAGCACGTTCAGCAGCTCGACCAGGTAGTAATTGATCGCGTTGCCGTCCTTGTCAGCGCGCATGAATTCAACGCGAGCCTTCGGGAAGGTGGTGCCGTTTGCGGCGGCCTGGTTAAGGGCCGTGGAAGCGAGGTCGATCGACTTGATGATTTCGATCGGCGACAGATTCACACGGGCTGCCGTGGTACCACCAGAGGTGGAGGCAGTGGCCGAGCGCGGCTGCAGCAGATCCTGCGAGAAGGACTGGATCTCGATCCAATCCTTGTGCTTGTCGTCGTGCGACTCACCCTTGATGGTGTCAATGGAAAGAAAAGCATGTTGCATATCTGGTCTCCTAAATTCCGTTCTTCCGTGAGATTGTTTGCCAAGCGGGGGCTCGGCGGTTGAGGGGGGCTTCGCCCTCTAGAAATGTGCGCCACCGCGAGATAGGGACCGAAGTCCCTATCTGACGCTACAGCAACAGCAAAACGTTACGACTTCTTCGCGGAAGCCGGCAATTCGGCAACCAGACGCAACGAAACAGACAGCTCATCGAGCTGGAAATGCGGCCTGATAAAGGCCACCGCGCGGTAGACACCGGGCTTACCCGGCACTTCCGAAACTTGCACAGACGCTTCACGCAACGGGAACTGCGCCTTGGCTTCCTGGCTGGCGTTGTCGTCCAACAATACGTACTGGGCGATCCACCGGTTCAGGAATTCCTCGACGTTGCCCGCGGATGCGAAGCTGCCGATCTTTTCGCGCATCATCGCCTTCAGATAGTGAGCGATACGCGAAACCGCGAAAATGTACTGCAGCTGCGCAGACAGGATCGCGTTGGCATTGGCCGAATCGGTGTTGTACTTCTTCGGCTTCTGTGCCGACTGCGCACCAAAGAAGGCGGCATAGTCGGTGTTCTTGCAGTGCACCAGCGGCATGAAGCCGAGGTCACTGAGTTCTTTTTCACGACGGTCGGTGATAGCCACTTCGGTGGGGCACTTCAGCGCCACTTCGCCGTCATCGGTACGGAAGGTGTGGGTCGGCAGGTCTTCGACCAGGCCGCCGCCTTCCACGCCGCGGATCGCCGCGCACCAGCCATAGCTTTCAAATGCCTGGGTCAGGCGTGCACCGGCCGCATAGGCGGTGTTGCACCACAGGAACTTGCTATGGTCTGCCGCTTCGATCTCTTCAACGAAGTTGAAGCCCTCGACGGTGGTGCCGTCCTTGGGGTTGTACGGCAGGCGGCCGAGGAAACGCGGCAGCGTGAGGCCCACATAGCGGCTGTCCTCGCTCTCGCGGAACGACTTCCACTTGGCGTACTCGACCGTGTCGAACACCTTGGCCAGGTCACGCGGCTTGCCCAGGTCGGTGAACGACTCCAGGCCGAACATGCCTTCGCTGGCAGCGGACAGGAACGGCGCATGCGCGGCAGCGGCCACGTGCGACATCTGCTCGATGAAGTACATGTCTTCCGGCTGGCGGCCGAGGAAGTAGTCGCCGATCAGTGCACCGAACGGCGCACCACCGAAGGTGCCGAACTCTTCTTCATAGACCTTCTTGAACAACGCGCTCTGGTCGAAATCGATGGCCGATTTGAAATCCTTGACCAGATCCTTCTTCGGCGAATTGAAGACCTTGATCTTCATGTTCGGACCGGTGGAGGTCTGCGAGCACAGGTAGTGCAGGCCGCGCCAGCTGCCTTCCAGCTGCTGGAATTCCGGGGCATGCATCACCGCGCTGAGCTGCTCGGAAATGATCCGGTCAATCTCGGCGATACGCGCATCCAGGGTCAGGTTGAGATTGTCGGACACCACCACGGTGCCGTCCATGACCTCCTGCGCCAACGCGGAGATGATGTCCTTGGCACGCTCGTGCTCGGTGCGCGACTTGGCAACCTTGCTCTTCTCGACGATCTGATCAAGCAGGTCGATTTCTTCGGTAGCCGCGGCAGGCGCGGACAGTTGTGTGGCTTCAGCTGCCATCGCTTACTCCTCCTTTGCCGCGCCGAGCTTCTTCAGCTGCTCGGTGTTGTTGAGCACATCGGTCAACAGGTCTTCGAGCTTTTCATTGCCCGCCAGCTTGTTGCGTAGATCGGCCAGCTTGGTGCGCGACTCAAGCAGACGACGCAATGGATCGATCTGCTGCACCACTGACTCCGGGCGGAAGTCTTCAATCGAGTTGAACTTCAACTCGACGCCGAACTCGCCACCGCTCTCGCTGACCTTGTTGGGCACGCGGTATACCGCGCGTGGGCCGGCCGCTTCCATCACTTCGTCGAAATTGTCCAGATCGACGTTGACGAACTTGCGGTCCTTGACCTTGGGCAGCGGATTCTCCGGCGTGCCGCTGAAGTCACCCATTACACCAACCACAAACGGCAGCTCTTTCTGCTCGATCGCGTCGCCCTTCTCTACGTCATAGGTAAGCTGCACGCGCGGCGGCCGGATCTTCTGCAACCGCTTTTGAACGCTGTCCTTCTTGGCCATGGGTGTCTCCTGACTGGTCCTGTTGATCCGGCTTAGTTGCCAATGTTCTGGAAAGGATCGGCGCCGTTGTCACGTGCCGGGCGCGCCGGTGGCGGCTGCGCACCTGCAGGCGGCGCAGCGCGACGACCAGCTGCCGTCGAACGTGCCGCCGGTCGCGTTGCACGCTGCGGCTTCGGCTTGCCCGTCTCCAGGATCGCGTCGCCCATGGTGGAACGCAGCGTGGTGACCAAGGTCTGCGCTTCACGCTGTGCGGTTTCAGAGGCCAATGCACCGCGCCCACTCAGGCGCTGCAGCGATTCGTTGGCAATACGGAAGCCTGCGACGGTCAGTACGCCATCGGCAACAAGGTCATCGGGATCGCGTTGCAGCACTTCTTCGGCCGCAACAATGGCACGCGCATAGCGGGCCTGATCGAACTGCAACTGGGCAATGCGCACCCAGGGTTCTTTACGCGTGGGGTCTGCTTTGGCGGCGACTTCAAAGGCACTGATCGCAGCATCGGCACCTGCCGTCGAGACCTGCGCCTCGGCATTTGCCAGCGTTACATCGAAAGGAACTTCCGCCGCTTTCTTTGGTGTGGATGCACAAGCCCCCAACCCCGCCAGCAACGCTACCGCCAACATCGAACGACACGCTGCCGCCCCAAACATCTTCACATCCATAGTGATTCCTTCGTCGAAATAAGTTCCTAAAGGGAGCCGCATTTCCGCCGATACAACTCGCGGGAATCCAGTCCCAGCGGCGGCAGTGTACATTCGGGAATGCGCGCCGGTATAGTCATTTTCGAAATCGCGATTTGTTTGCTCTGAACATTTCCTTCACATCGGCGTGCTGCACTTGCATCCAGATGTAGTCATTCGTCCGCTGTTTTTATGGCGCCCATCACTAAATGAATGCGTACATGAGCAAACTTCTGCGTGTTGTTTCAGTCACAACTTTTTCCCTTCTTACTACCATCGCATTAGGCGGCTGTGCTTCGGGCAGCAAGCTGGGCAAGGCCGTGGACAGTACACTGCAAGCCGTTGGGCTGCGTGAAGCCAAGCCTGAGAAACCTCCTGTAATTCCGCTCAATATCTACGCAGGGACAAATCTCAATGCCGGCAATGACAAGCGTGCGAGCGCTGCGGTATTGAAGATCTACCACCTGCGCAGCGGGCAACGTTTTGAACAGGCGCCCTTCAATGCCTTCCTTGATCAGGCCGGGGAACAAGCAGCCCTAGGCGCGGACCTGCTATCGGTCAATGAAGTGGTCCTGACACCGGGTGTACGCCAGCAATTGTCCGAACAACTTAGTGATGGCACCGCTGTCATCGGCGTGGTCGCACTGTTCCGCTCACCAGCTGAAGGGCGCTGGCGCATGGCCTTTGATGCACGCACCAAGAATCTTCCCAATGACGGCATAACCCTTGGCGTGCATGCCTGCGCATTGACTACCGACAGCGCCGCGCTGAGCAGCCGCATATCCGGCGACTCGGGCAGCCTGGCGTCGGTCCGCTGCGCCGGAGCACGTTGATCGGGCCGTGGTTTTCGCAGCCTCTTCAACATTGCCAGCCAAGCATGCGCTAGTATCTTTCGCGTTGAAACCGCATGAGGCGGTGGCAAACAGGATGTGAATGGAGTTTTCACATCGGCTGCCAGCGCAGCGATTATGTGACTTGAGCGCCACGCTCGATGCAACGCGCCAACGGAATTTCCAAGGATTGAAATGTGGCTTACGTAAGCAGGATGTCGAAGGTTTTATGGGGTGAAGGATTGTTCCTTCGCCCGCAGCACTTCCAGCGTCAAGACGCCTATCACGAGGCGCGCCTGCAGGATCTGTCGCAGACTTTGCACCCCTATGCATGGGGCGCGCGGCGTGTGCGCTTTGACCCGCATGCATTGGCCGGTGGCACCTTGCGCCCGCTCGATCTGTCTGCGGTTTTTCCAGACGGCGAGAGCTACGACGCGCCGGTGCACGACAGCTTGCCCGATGCCGTATCTCTGCAGGATCTGCCACCCGGGGTACAGGCAACAATCGTGTATCTGGCATTACCGCTATTGCGTGATGACGGTCGCAATTGCGCAGATGCTGAAGGCAGCGTGCTTGCGCGTTATCGCCAGGCCAATCGGGTTTCGGATGATTTGTTCACCGATGCCGCCGAAGCTGAATTGGCATATCTCAGCAAAGCAGTGAAGCTGCTTACCGATGACCAACCCAAGGATGCCTACGCCACCGTGCCGGTTGCACGCGTGCGCAGAACATCCAGCGGTGGCTTCGAACTGGACGATGAATTCATCCCACCCTGCGCGCAGTTGCAGGCATCGCCGTTCCTGCATCGCGAGTTGCGCGCCGTACTGGACGCGCTGCAAGCCAAAGTGGATGCGCTGTACGGGCTGCACCGGCAAACTTCGCAGAACATCATTGAATTCCGCTCGGGCGATATCGCATCGTTCTGGCTGCTGCACACCATCAATTCATCGTTCAGCGCCCTCGCCCATCTGCTGCATCACCCGCAGCTGCACCCCGAGCGCCTGCACCAGGAATTGCTGCGCATGGCCGGCGCCCTGCTCACCTTCTCCAACACGTACCAGCTCAACGACCTGCCGGTGTATCGCCACGATCAACCGGAGGCTTCGTTCCGCAAGCTGCTGGAAATCGTGCGTGCGCTGCTGGAAACCGTTATCTCCACGCGCTACTTCAAGATCGCATTGAACGAGATCAAGCCGTCCTACCATCTGGGCCGGCTGGATTCGCAGCGCATCGATGGCGAAGCCTCGTTCTACCTCTCCGTTTCGGCCTCCATGCCGGCGCAGGAGCTGATCCAGACGGTGCCTATCCGTTTCAAGATCGGCGCACCCGACGACGTGGAGAAATGCGTGCTTTCCGCGCTGCCAGGCGTGAAGCTCACCCACGCGGCGCAGGTGCCGGCTGCAATTCCGGTCCGTCCCGGCAGCCACTATTTCGAGTTGGATGCACGCGGTGCTTTGTATGAACGCATGCTCAAATCGCAGTCGCTGATGATCTATGTCCCCTCCGGCATTGCTGATCTCAAGCTCGAACTCGTTGCGGTGACCACCTGATGAACTCACACCTGCCTCCGACCCCGGGCCCGATGCCGTCACTGACCGGCAACGCAGCCATGGCCAACAACGCACAGATCTCCGCAGCGCCGCAAAGCCTGCAAGATCTGATGGCAGATGGCTTCTACTTGTTGTTGCTGCTCAAGCGCGGGCAGCTGCCCAACGATGCCGAAGGTTTCGTGCAGACGGTGCAGAAGTTCCTCGACAGCGTCGAACGCAACGCGATGCGCCTTGGCATTGCCGCTGAAGATGTCTACGCATCCAAGTACGCCTTCTGCGCAGCCGTTGATGAGGCCATCCTCTCGCAGCCGTCGGCATTGCACGAGGTGTGGGAACGCAATCCACTGCAGCTGCGCATGTTCGGCGAGCACCTGGCTGGCGAACACTTCTTCGACAAGCTTGAAGAGCTGCGCCGTCAGGGTGCACCGCGACTGCCGTCGCTGGAGGTTTACCATTACTGCTTGCTGATGGGATTCGAGGGCAAGTACCGCCTCGAAGGCACCGAAAAGCTGGGCTACCTGACCGCGCGCCTGGGCGACGAAATCGTCTACCTGAAAGGCAAGCGGCATGGCTTCGCGCCCCACGCGCTGCCGCCAGACAACATCCGCAACCAGCTACGCCGGGTAATTCCGTTGTGGTTGCCGGCTGCGGTGGTTGGCTGCTTCGGCGTGCTGGCCTTCATCGGCCTTCGCACCTACATGGGCCACGATACCCGCCAGCAACTGGCTGCCTACAACAACGTCGTGCAGATGCCCGAACGCACTGCGCACATCACGATCACCTTGCCATGAGCCTGTCGATATGGACGTCCCGAGCTCCTCGTTGTCTGTCGCACTCGCGGCGCTTTCACATCAAGACCGCCTGATCAAGCTACAGGCCCCACATGAGGGCCTGGTGGTTGAGCGCTTCGAGGGCCAGGAGGCCCTGTGCGGCGACATGCGGCTGCAGATCGACTGTCTCTGCACGGATGCCTACCTGCAGACCGACAGCTGGCTGGAGCAGCCGCTGACGCTGCAACTGCAGCTTGCCGATGGCAGCCATCGGCAATGGCATGGCTTGTGTACCGATGTTGCGCAGTTGGGCAGTGATGGCGGCCTGGCGCGTTATCAGCTTGCACTGGAACCCTGGACCGCACTGCTGCGCCTGCGCCGCAATGCAGTGATCTTCCAGGATCTGGATATACGCGCTATCTGCACGCAGGTCTTTGATGACTACCCGCAGGCGGACTATCGCTTCGATATTGAAGCTGCGCTGCCGCAACGCGAGGTCACCACCCAATACCGTGAGACTGACTGGGAATTCGTCAGTCGGCTGCTCGCCGAAAGCGGCCTTGCCTGGCGCATCGAGCAGGCCCAGGACGGTGACGGCGCACACACCTTGGTGGTGTTTGAACCGCAGGCCGAGCTGCCCGACATCGGCAACATCCGCTTCCATCGCATTGCCGCCAGCGAATCCAGCGATGGCATCACCCGCTTCGCTGAGCAGCGCCAGCTGGTCCCCAACAACAGCACGGTCGCCAGCTGGCACAGCGACAAGCTCAACGCCATCGCCGCGCAGGCGAGCGCGGACGGCGGTGACGTTCCGCCACTGGAAGTCTACGTACAACCACGCGCCGGCCGCTTCAACGACTCCAGCTGGGCGCAGAACGAAGCACAGGCGCGATTGGATGCGCTGCAGGTCGCACAGCTGCTTCACAATGGCAGCAGCAGCGAACGACGCATGTCCGCAGGCACGCGCTTCACGCTGAGCCAGCACCCACAGCACGAAGGCGCCCAGTTCCAGATCCTGGTAGTCGCCCACGCGGCGGTCAACAACCTCGACAGCGGCATCGCCGAACTGCTTGGCAACAGCGAGCTGGAACGCGGCAGCTATCGCAACCAGTTTCTGACTACAGATGCGAGCGTTCCCGTCCGCGCGCTACCGCACGACCGCCCTGCCCTGCACGGCCCGCAGACGGCACGCGTAGTCGGCGTGGCCGACGCCGCACTCAGCCCCAACCGTGAGCATCAGGTTCGCGTCCAGTTTGGCTGGCAGCGCGGCAGCACGCCGAATCCCGGCGGCTTGAGCGAAACCGGCAGCGCGCAGGCCGGGCATGCGCCAGGTGATCACACCAGCGGCAGTTGGGTATCGGTCGCCGAATGGGTGGCAGGCCCCAACTGGGGAACCGCCTTCTTGCCGCGCATCGGCAGCGAAGTGCTGGTGGAGTTCCTGCACGGTGACATCGATCAACCACGCATCACTGGCCAGCTCTACAACGGCAATGTCGCGCCGCCATTTGGTGGCGGCATCGATGAAGATGCCAAGCACCCCGGTGTGCTCAGCGGCCTGCATACACAGGCCCACGACGGCAGTGGCACCCAGCAATGGGTAATCGACGACACGCCTGGCCAGCTGCGCACGCGCCTGCACAGTTCATTGGCTGATAGCCGCCTCGAGCTGGGCTACCTGATCCAGCATCAGGACACCGCACGCGGCGCGCTACGCGGCGAAGGCTTCGAACTTGCCACCCAGGGCTGGAGCAATGTGCACGCGGCCGAAGGTCTGCTGTTGTCAGCCAGTACACAGGAACGTGCCACCTCCACGGTGATGGACAATGCCGAGGTGGTTGCACAGCTCAAGGGTGCTGAGCGCAGCCTGGAGCAGATGCAACAGACCCTGCAGCAACAGCAGGTGCCCGGCCTCAAGGCGTGGCAGCAGACCGGTCAATTGCGGCAGCAGATCGACCCGGCCGCGGACGGTCGCTTCCAGGCGGTGGTCAACGGCCAATCCCAGTTCAAGCCCAGCGATGGCCGCACACCTGGCGATCAGCCGGTTGAGCGCTTCGCCAAACCGGTGCTGCTGGCCGAAGCCCCGAATCACATTGCCTGGACCACGCCGGCAAGCGCGATCGCTTTCGCCGGGCAGAACCTGCAACTGACCGTACAGCAGGACCTGCACGCCAGCAGCGGCGAAACCATTGCCGCGGTATCCGGCGGCCAGGTTTCGCTGTTCGCGCAGGGCGGCCCGGTACGCCTGATTGCCGCCAACGGCCCGGTCAGCCTGCAGGCCAACGACGGTGAACTGGAACTGCTGGCCGACCAGGCCATTACCGTCACCGCCACCGATGCGCGCATTGATGTACTGGCCAAGAGCAAGATCGTGCTGCAGGCAGGCAGCAGTGCAATCACCCTGGAAGGCGGTGATATCACCTTCAGCTGCCCGGGCGAGTTCAAGGTCAAGGCCGGCGAACATCCGTTCATGGCTGGCAACAGTTCCTCACCCAAGCTGCCACCGCTGCCCGCGTTCAAGATCAAGCCTGATCCGGCGCGCAAGATAGACAGCACCTTCGCCTACGACCAGTTGCGTAGCGCCGCAGAGAAGTCGACGCCCATCGAATTCGTGATGATGATGGCCCCCACATTCGGCTTCGACGTGCCTGCAAGAACCTATATGAAGCTGCAGGAAGCGCTGAAGAGCGGCAGCTTCCCGCCGCCCGATCATCAGGTGTTGGAGGGCGGACCATATCCTGCCGACTACGACAATGCCAAGCGCCTGATCCGTGTGCACGCCTCAGCCGCCGACCAGGCTTCAACCTCGATTGAAGCCTCGCGTGAGCTGCTCGCCGTCCTTTTGCACGAGTTTGGCCATCACGTCGACAACGTCCTGCGCAACGACCTGGCCGAGAAAAGCGCCGACGGCAAGCCGACCATCGCTACCGACAGCGCCCAGGAAGAAGGCACAGGCATGGCTTACCGCTTTGCCCTCTTCGATCTGGAAGGCACGCACGAGACAACCTACGCCAACTACACCTCGCCGGACTTCAGCGGGCCGCTGAAGGTCAATTACGCCGAGGTGCAAGCGGCACTGCGCCAACAAGGCCCGGTTGCCCAGGAGAGCAACAAGACTCAGGACGGGCGCTACGAAGGATTCAGCGCCGGCGATGGACAGAACCACGCCAAGAACCCTGGCCAGTCATTCGGGCACCGCTCGATCGAAGCTGTTCTTAGCAGGGTGGGTTTCAGCCGCAGCGATCTTGCCGCCATCTACTTCGGCAACTGGTTGCGTGACTATTCCCAGCTGCTCGATCCAAAGATTGTCCGCCCGCCGAACATGCCCAAGGATCTGGGCAAGTACATCTCGCGCGAGGCACTAACCAAGATTGTCGACATTCTGGCCGGCGGCGAGTTCCATGAACTGCGCTATCGCGATAAAGCCCACTACGAAGTCACCCCGGCGCGCCTGGGTGTCTATCGCCCCAGCGAGCACATCGACAACCCAAAGAACATAAAGCCAGATCCCGCCGACCCGAAGACCGTCGACAAGGATTTCGAACCCTGGGTCACCGCCAACAGCCCATTGCTCGGCGTGGACAACGCGACATCCATGAAGCGCTACATCGCCAGGTCCAGCGCCTTCATGGCATCGGAGCTGAAGCAGGCGATTTCGCTGGGACGTACTGCCGACGGCATGCGCCACTTCGGCTCCGCGCTGCATGTGCTGGAAGACTATTTCGCCCACTCCAATTTCTGCGAGCTGAGCCTGCGCAAGATAGGGCACAACAATGTTCTTCTGTGGACCTCGGCTGCCGATTGCAAACACAAGTACCCGGTAGTGACCGGCATGTTCGGCTCTACCGATGTGATTGCCAGCCTGGCCGAGCCCATCGCCCATAAGCTGTTCAGCGTAGAGAGCTGGGAATTCAAAGCCAGCAAGCCGGGCGAGCGCTCGGACAGCGAGAAGATCATGCTCGTCCTGCTGTCCGAGCAGAGCGATCAACGCTATTACACCGGCTTCCAGAACTTCCTGAAGCTGCGCGACGGTATGCTCAGCATACCGGGCCACGAGTATCTGGAACGCGCAGGCTGGATCGCTTCGGCCCCGATGCGTCTGGTGCTGAACAGTTACAACCTTGTCTATCAGCAATTGCTTCTGCTGATCGGCAACAGCGTCGACGATGCCCAGACCATGTTCGATTCCGACCCGAACAAGAGCGGCTCAACCGACCCCAGCCATTCGCAGCTGGCAAAGGATCACGACGTCCATCCGCTGCATACGCTCGCGGCCAAACTTGCGCAGCAAGCGGTGACCGAGGTGGGCAAGGCAATGCTTGCCCGCTGGAATGGAAACGGGCAATGCGATCCGGTGAAGATCGCGCAGGACTACCTGGTCCACCCCTACGACAGCAGCTGGCAATGCCCGCATGTATCGGCCTGGGCCAAGGACCACGCCGCCAACATCCGCAGGGCCGCGTCGGCCACCGAGATCGAGCACCTGCACGAAGAGCATGGCAAGGACGCACTGGAGGGCATTCGCCGTGTCGGCCGCTATGGCACCGACAGCTGGGATTACATCACCAAGTTCTATGAAGATCTCTTCGGCGAGAAGAACCAGGTCAAAGGGAGCGGCAAGAAGTGAACAAATGTCTATTGGCGGCAACGCTGTTCGGGATGATGCTGATCGGCTGCGATGTCAGCTCATCACGGGCAGAGTCGGCGTCGGCTGCGGCCGCCGATGCGGCCGTCAAAGAGAAGCCCGTCCTCGAGGCAACGCCTACCGGCCTGATCTACCAAGGCAAGGTATTGAATCTTGGCGCGCCAATGAGCGAATGGGTAGCAGTGCTTGGCGCCGACCATCGAAGCACCCAACCCAATCCCAGCCTAACGGTTCTGGTATGGGACAAGCTTGGCATTCGTGTATACCCCGACAACGCCAAGAACCCCAACGCCGGCATCGTCACCATCGTGCTTAACCATATGGACAACGAAGCGGCTGGCTTTGAAGTAGCTGCGCCCGGCACTGAGCTGGAGCCCCTGCGCACCTACGACCAATCGCTGTCCTTGCAGGGGTTGCCGATCACCAACAGCACAACGGTACGTGACCTGCGCGCAGCCGGCGGTGATGCCTGGGATTTCAGCTGCACCAAAGGTGTTGCCACCTGCTTCACCCACCGCACCGATCTTGCGCCGGACCAGCTATCCATCGCCTTCGCCGTCGATGGCCGCATCGAAGACAGCGTGATCTACACGGTGGAGCTGCAGCAGGCTGCACAGCGATAACCACGCAGACCCCCGCGTCAGCAAGCACTAGAGAGCGGCTGCCAGCAGCATTCAGAGAACACGCTTGGCGTGGCAAGCCGAGCAATGCAACAAACTCGCTCTGCCGTGCCGACAAAGGTCGTATGGGAATTCAATACCCTACAGCAGAGCGGCGACAGCGACCTGCCGGGGAAAACACCTGCACGTCCTCCCTCCTCTTGATAGATCCTGAGCACATCCACAAAGCAGGCGGCGAATCAAAGGCAGCAAGCATCCATAGCCTTAGTCCCAGAAGTCACGCTTCGTGTACGCCTCAATATCTTCGAAAGCCATGCCTCTCAAGCCAGCCTCTTCACACGCTGCGCGAAACGCCTCATTGCAGACCAATGTGTGACCGAGATCCAGGCAAAGGAAGGCTGCACTGTCGGGTACCCTTATCGCATCGACAACAAAGCTATCGACCAACTCCAACACCGGCACATCTGGAAAGTACTTCTGGTACAACACTTCGCCGTGGATCGAACACGCCTACACCCAGGCGAGCAAGTGGGCGGGAAAGAAAGAAGCCATGATCAGCCAGACTGTGAACTTCCATTCCGAACTTGGCTACGGTCGGCAATTCACTAGTCTGGCAGGTAGCTCCAACGCTTGGTGCGCCTCGTTCGTGAACTGGTGCCTACGCAGCGCGGGTTATCCCATTTCTTCGCCGCACCCATACCGTGCGCGGTCCTTCGCCGCGGATACCATCAATTTCAGCCAGATCGCCGAACCCGTGTATGGCGCTATAGGTCTGGTAGGAACTTCGCACGTCGGCTTCGTCTATTCGATAGAGCGCGAGCGGCCTGTTCTACTGGGCGGGAACCAAAGCGATCAGATCAACTTCGTCCGATTCAACCCTGCGACCCTGCGCTATTACGTACCGACAAGCTATCTGCCCTTCGCTCAGAAGGAACTAAAGGAATCCAAGCTCGATGAACTGGCTGCTGCTGATCTCAACACCGCCCTCGGCATCGTCGTCGCCAAAAAAGCCGGGGGCAATACGCGCTGACACAGCTCTGTTCGCGTTGGCAGTGGCGCTTCTATCGGTATTCGCCACATCAGGCTGTAGTTCACCCACGTCATTTGACACAGCCGAAGTCTCACAAGCAAAGGTAATAGCTGCGGTGGAGCCGGAGCGCATGGCTAACGTGCAGGTGCGCCCCGATCTTCCTCTAGACCAACTGAAGAGCATGTTCGAAGGCACGCTTGTAAAGCAGCTCGCATTCGACGACAAGGATGGTCACGGACTACTTCTGCTTTCACGCAGTGAGGAAACACTGAAAGAGGACGCCACTGAAGAGTCCGTCGACCGTATTACCTTGATTGCGGAACAGTTTATTCGCACTACCCCTGACGTGCCATGGACCTCGCGCTGGCAGGTTGAGCAGCCCACCTCATGCGAAGGCCTTGATCTGGAAGCCGACTATTTCCTGGAGCAGACGCAGGCAACAGACCTGGATGAAGATGGCCGCGCAGAGCTGACTTTCGCCAGCCACAGTTTCTGCGGCGGTGGCATCGACTCCCAGCACCTGCGTATCGATGTACGCCAAGGTGATCAGCAACACTTTGTAGTGAACGGCGACTCACTCGTGGAGATTGAAGGCGACCCACCATTCGGTGGCGAACGCCGTGATGATCCGAACGTAGCCAAAGCATCGACGCCGCTTCGGGCACACCTGGACAACGTCTGGACGGCGATCAAACACGGATCTACTTATTGAACAGGGCTCACCCAGACCAGGCTGTCGTTCACCACCAAAGTTCTTGCCAGGCGCATGCGCATAGTTGCCTCAGCGACCGACAGCCGGGTCAACATCGCACACGTCTACAAAGACATTTTCAGCAAGGAGAACAAGGCTAAGTGACGCGGCAAGAAGTCAGCAGACGTCTACTCACAGCCGCCATGCTTGGTATCGCACTCGTCGGCTGCGATGCGAGATCTTCCCGTTCTCAGCCTCCCGCGGCAGCAACTACCGCCGCAGCTGCCAGCGCAGGACCTGTGATCCAAACCACGCCCACTGGTTTGATCTATCAAGGCAACGCCTTGAATCTCGGCGCACCGATGAGCGAATGGATACAAGCGCTGGGCCAAGACTATCGAAGCACCCAGCCAAGCCCCGGCCTTACCGTACTGGTTTGGGACAAGCTTGGCATCCGTGTCTATCCCGACAACGGCAAAAGCCCCAATGCCAGCGTCGTCACCATTGTCCTGAACCATATGGACCGCGAAGCTGCTGGCTTTGAAGTCGCTGCGCCCGGCACCGAGCTGGAACCACTAAGCGTCATCAGTCAGCCGCTGTCCTTGCAAGGGCTGGTGATCACGAACCGAACGACGGTGCGCGATCTGCGAACTGCAGGTGGTCAAGCTTGGGATTTCAGTTGCACCAAAGGTGTAGCCACGTGCTTCACTCACCGCACCGATCTTGCGCCGGACCAGCTATCCATCGCCTTCGCCGTCGATGGGCGCATCGAAGACAGCGTGATCTACACGTTGGAACTGCAGCAGGCTCCACAGCTATAGCCAAGCAGCCCCTCAGTGTCAGTAAACGTTGGAGGGCGACTGCCAGCATCAATCAGCGAACATTCTTGATGTCGCAATCCGAACGACGCAACTCACCTAGCTCCCAGCGCGAAATTGCATAATTTCCGCCGCACGCGACAACTCTACGCCGAGCACCTCGCGCTCTTCATCGTCAAGCTCAATCCGCATCGCGTGCTCAAGAAGCTCATAGCTCCCCACAGCACCAGTATCAATAAGAACGTCAGCCAAAATAACCGACGCCCTCACCTCACCTACAGAATCAGACCTTTCTCTTGCTTCCGAGATCGCCTTCTGCAGGCATTCTTTTGCGCGCTCCACATCACCTCGGTCCAAAAGAATTAACGCCTTATTGACATTGTTCGAAATTTGATTATTCACTTCCTGCATCCGTATCTGCCTGCGAAATTGCGGGATGATCGGGGAACATTATGTCGTTTCATCTGTGATCCAATAAACGACTGTAGCTCCCGACGACTGAAATTCGGGTTCGAAGCGATCCAACTCTCCCATTGACGATTCCATCCATTATCGTGCAAAGCAGCGTGTGTCGCGTGCGGAATTATTGATATCTGCCGATGAACGTAATCGGCTGGATCCTTGATTCCGATTGCACGCAACTGATCCATGAAATCACCATTTTTCATCATCGCTTGGGGTATGAGATGGTGCTCGCGCATCGAGCTTGGCCCATAACGGGCCCTCCACGTGGGCGTTGTGCGAGACATCCCTCCAGCTGTTTGACCATTAATTTTCTGCAGCCCAAGCGGATCGCAGAAAGTAAAAATATTTGGAGCGAAATCGTATACGTTTTCGCTTGGCGCCAAGCCCAGCGGATCTTGCGTGACAAACGACTCAATAAAACAATCGAAATACCTGAACCGATTATATCGCAGGCCAGTCTCCTCATCTTGGTACTGTCCTTGAAGCCTAATGGAGACTTCGACAAGCGATTCCGCGACGCGTTGACCATTGTTACTCCAAACATTCCTTCCCAATGCGTCAACTAGATGAATCGGACACCCATTCACATCGTTCGAGAAGAAGAGCAGTCGACGCTCAGCCTCCATCGATATTTCTAATAGGTTCCCGAACTTATTCCCCTCGACCTCTGCGACCTGCGCACCGCCAGTAAAGCCCACCACTTCACTTCCTTCGAAGGCCTGCCGATCTCTAGGAGCGACCGTCGTTCCGAGCGTTATCGAACCAAGCGAGCCAAGACCAGCTAGGCCATTCTGTGCTGCAAAGTTAACTTGCCCGCTCCCATGTATGGCCGGCGCTTCCTCGCAGGCATTCAAGCGCACATTCTTCCCTTGTAGCCCATGAGACCGTTCAACACTCTGATAACAAGCTAAACAAAAACTGTGGATTGCGACAAAGGGAACATAGCTCTCATCCTTGTATACGTACTCCCGCAGCCCGTCATACAACGCCGCCAACTTTTTTTGCCGCGCCTTGACCTCAACCAAGTTCGCAACATTCCCCACCCAAACCGGCGCCGCTTCATCAGCGTCATTCGCCTGCTGCACTTCACCCAGCAACGCATCGCCGTCCCAGAAGAACCACGTCGTCTGCGTCGGGTTGCGCTTGAACACTCTTCGGCCTAGCGGGTCGTAGCCGTAGTGCGTGGTTTGCCCATTTCGCCGGCTTTCCGCCAAGCGATGATTAGCATCCCAGATCAGGGTCAGATCATCAGGAGCGTCGCCGTGCGGTGCGCCTTTGCGTATCAGGTCGCCTGCCCGGTCAAAGACGTAGTGCACGCCTTGATAGGTACCTTCGCGCGTCCAGGTGACCAGCTCATCGTTGTCGCCGCCCACCACCTTGCGTGCCTGCACCTGCTTGATCTCGGTGCGCAGGCGGTCGCCCGCTGGGTCATTGAAGAAGCGTTCTATCTTGCCCTTCGGGTCGGTGTGCTGCAGCAGCCGACCAATGGCGTCGTAGCGGTATTCGTCCACGCCCTGGCCGCTGTCACTGCGTCGGGTCAGGTTGCCGCTGCGATCATAGTCGTAGCGGGTTTCAAACAGCGGCGCGGCGTCCTTCAGGATCGATTGCGAGGTCAGCAGGTTGCGGCTGTCATAGCTGAAGTTGCGCTGCAGATGCGGACTCAGGGTTTCCTGCGTGGTCCGCCCCAGTGCATCGCGCTGCATCAGAATGGGAGACTCATCGTTGATCGCTATCGACACCGCCTGATCACGCAGGTCGTAACCGATGGCCAGGTGATTGCCTGCAGAGGTCTCTCGTGACACCCGGTTGCCCACCTCGTCGTAGCCGTAACCGACGCGGAAGCCATCCTGCAGCTCTTCCAACAATTGCCCGACCGGGTCGTAGCGACGTTTGACCGTACGCGATGGATTGCGCATTTCCACCAACTGACCGAGCTTGTCGTAAACAAAGTGCTCCTGCAGTTGCTGCCCGGGATGGCGCACGTCCGGCAAGGTCTTGCGGGTGATTCGCCCCATCTTGTCGGTGTTGAAAGCCACCTTCTGGCCGAGCGGATCGACCGTGGTGGTCAAGCGCCCGGCTGCGTCATAGCCATAGCGTCGTGCCTGGCCCCAATAGTCAACTTCCTCGACGATGCGACCAAGCGGATCACGCAGCAGCTGATAGGTTTCACCGCGCTGATTGATGACGGCGATCAGCTGCTCTTCGCTGTCATAGCGGTATTCAACCGCATGGCCATCGGCCTGCAGGCGGCGGCCGATCTGGCCAATGCCGACATATTCCAGCCGGGTCTGCGCGCCAGCTTCGTCGGTGTAGCGGACAAGCTGATCTTCCGCGTCGTACTCACAGCGCACGCCTGCACCATCGGGCGTCACCGTTGCCAGCAAGCGACCCTTGGGATCGTATTCATAGCGACTGACCTGGCCCAGCGGATCTACCTGCCGCAGCAGATTGCCCAGCGCATCCTGCTCATAGCGACTCTCATGCCCCAGCGCATCGATCACCGCTGCGACAAGACCGTGACGGTCGTAGCGCAGCTGCGTGACTGCCTGCCGCGCATTGGTCTGCGCGAGCAATTGCCCGCAGGCGTCATAGTCATAACGCGTGCTTGCCGCCAGTGGATCGGTCTGCACGACCATCAATCCGCGCCCGTCATAGGCCTGCTGCCAGGTGGCGCCATCCGGTGAGCGCAGCGCGACCATGTTGTCGTGGTCGTCGTACTCCATCTGCAAGCTGCTGCCGTCTGCCCGCGTCAGGCAGCACAGATTGCCTTGCGCGTCATACGCAAAACCGGTACGCAGCCCCTCCGGGTCGGTTACCGCCACCGTGCGGCCGAAGTCGTCGTACTCAAAGAAGGTGACGCCGTCGAGCGGATCAATCTCGCACAGCGGCAGCTGGTTCTCGTCGAACTTGATCACGCTCAGGTGGCCCAGCGAATCGATCACGCGGGTCTCGCGCAGCAGCGTGTCGTACTCGAAGTGGTAGTCGTACAGGCCACCGTCGCCCCAGGAGTGCACTACCCGCCCCTGCGCATCAAAAGCGTAATAGAACGACAGGCCAACCCGGTCCGTATGCTGCACCAATCGGTGCTGCGCATAGGCAAACGTGCGCGCAGCGCCGAACGCATCCATCGCAGCAACAAGATCGCCTTCATTGCTGTAGCGGTAGCTCACCAAGGGGTGCACAAGCCCGGTTGCCGGGTCGTGCATAGCCATGCGCTCAATGCGGCCGTGCCGCGCATCCACATCGATGAAACGCCCTTGCAGGCCATCGACACCACTTTCAACGATACGTACCAAGTGGCCGTCGTTGCGCTCAAAGCGCCAATAGTTACCGCTGGCATCTTCGATGCACTGCAAGGCCAGGCTTCCATGTGCCGGCAACGGCGCGATCCCTGCCGGCAGATCGCTGCCGAACACATACTGCAACCCGCCCTTGAAGCGCACCCGCAATTGCCCGCGTTGTCGCAGCAGGCGTGCACCATCGACGAAGTCCAGTATCGCCGCCGCTTCACCGTCAACCGGCGGCAGCTCGGGGAAAAAGGCGACCTGCCCCGGCCCGGACATCCATACCGAACCATCGGCCAGCACCTCCAGCTTGATGTCGGCAGGCGTCTGCCATCCCATGCCACAGGCGCCGCCGCGCTCGGCTTGCGCGGAGCTGTAACTGCGTTGCCATACAAACGGCAGGCGGCCGGGAATTTCGAAGTCCTGGTGGCTGACCACCACGCTGCCGTCACGGGTATCCACCGGCTCGGCGCGCAGGATTTTGCACTTGAGTGTGCCCGGCGGCAGGTGACCCCACTTGCCTTGCCGCCACGCCTTGAAGGCATCCATCTTGCCCTGGAAGAATTTGCTCTTGCGCAGTTTCCCCAGGCCGGCGAAGGCCGCACGGAACGCCATCGCCGTCCACGAAATCGTCGGAGGGCCACCCACCGTTACATTGGTGGGAATGGCGACATTCAAACCGGTCGGCAGCGACATTGCCCGCAACGGCTTCTTGGGTTTTTTCACCCGGAACGGGTTGATCATGCCGGCCAGGTTGCAATCCAGCACCGGCATGGCTAAGCGCGAGAACGGCTCGCCATCGGCTGATACCGTGCGGCTGCCCATGAATATCTCTTCGCCGTCGAACTGTGGGCCCATCGGCGCGGCCAGCGGTGGCGCCCACACGCCCAAGGGAATATGCACATCCAGGCCGCCGGTACCGGCGGTGGCGCGATGCACGCCATTGACCTTGATCGTCGAGCCGATGAACGGGATGTAGTCGAATGGATCCAGCACCAGCCCGATATGCGGCGTGGGCAGCGGACTGGGCGGCACCGCGTACATATGGATATCGATACCCAACTGCGGATCAAGATGCTTGGCAGCGATGCTCATGGCAACACTCCTTGTTGCTTAGATGGCGCGCAACAGCGCACGCAGAAAGGCTTTGACCTCATCGCGATAGTCGGCACTGATCCAGGCCACCACAATGATTCCAATCACGATGGCCACAGCCATCACCGCTGTTTTCCTGCTTGGCGTCATGCCAGTGCTGCTCCTGCCGTTGTTGGGGATGTAGTGCGCGCCGCGCTTGCTGC
Source organism: Stenotrophomonas terrae (assembly GCF_001431465.1). Classification (GTDB taxonomy): domain Bacteria; phylum Pseudomonadota; class Gammaproteobacteria; order Xanthomonadales; family Xanthomonadaceae; genus Stenotrophomonas; species Stenotrophomonas terrae. Next base: position 83,151 of record NZ_LDJJ01000033.1, read on the forward strand.
CTGCAGCAGCTCGGAGGGGTCCGGCAAGGGCTGCATCGCTGGAGGCTCGCTCCATACCGGGATCTCATGATCCAGGGGATGCTCAATGGCCGGAATGCCGTTCCAACCTGGATCGAGAAAATCGCGGCCCACGGCGACGATCTTGCGGAAGAACTCGTCGCCGGCCTGGATCAGCCGCTCGCGCTCCTGCTGCGCGCGGTGGAAGCCCTGCTCCAGCGCGGCATCCAACTGCCGCTCGACGGCATCGAGCGCCGATCGTGCAGGCCGCGGCCCCAGCGCCGTGGCGCTGCTCTCAGCATCACCGAATACGCGCGTGCTGGCTTGCACATACTCCGCCGCGACGTCCTGCAACTTCTGGCAACGACGTGCGTCCTGCAACAACAGCAGATCCCACAGCGCCTGCGGCAGCGTTGTGGTTTTGCGGTCCGCCGGCGACAAGGGCTTGGCAATGCGAATGGCTTCCAGCAACTGCGTGCGTGCCACTTCCCGGTTGCCTGCCTGCAGCTGGCACCAACCGGCCATGCGTTGCCCCTCCAACTGGAACATGGGGTGCGGGATGGCCGCTGCCGAAGCCGATGCCTGCAGATAGGTCTGCGCGGCGCGCTCGGGCTGTTTGGCGGTCAACCAGCAACCCGCTTCGCCAAACCAGCTCTGCATCACCAGATCAGCACCGGCAGCGTTTCCGCCCAGCCTTGCGCTCTCAGCCGCAGTGCGTGCACCGCGGTAGGCAGTGATCGCCTGCGCGTGGTCACCGTGCTTGAGCCAGGCACCGGCCACCATCATCTGCACCACCGACTGCTGGTCGTGCCAACCATTGCGTGTGGCAAGGGCCTGCGCACGTTCGGCACGTGTCACCACCTGCGCAGGGCTGCCACGCTCGATCAGCAACATCAGGTCGGCCAGCAGCTGCCGGTACAACACTTCTGGTCCACGCCCCGTGGATTGCGCCGCGGTGTCGCGCGCAATGCCGAACATGTCGACGTCTGCACCAATCAACGCAGCTACGCCTGCGTGTTTTTCCAACAAGGGCTGCCAGCGTGGATCTTCCTGGGTGTCTACCAATACCAAGCGCAAATTCGCGTTCGGGCCAGCGTTCAATGCGGCCGAGACCCAACGCTCAAAGCCATCGCCGGGAAAATAGCGCTCGGGCTCCAGCACCGCCGCCATCAAGCGCAGATGCGCGCCGTGATGTTCGGCGAAGCTCTCCAGTACCTCGATCACACCTGCCGCGGAGTCCGGATGGGTTTCGTTGGGGCCACGCCAGCCCAGCGTTACGCCCTGCTCGCGCAGTTCATCCTGGCTGCCGAGGTAGCGCTCCAGCAGATCCTGCTTGATCTGCCGGCTGTAGCGGAAACCAAGCTCGTAGCGGGTGTCGATACGCAGGAAATAATCCGGCGTATCACGGCCTTCATCATGCCGCTGCATCTCGAAGAAGGCCGCCAACAGACGACTGGCATTTGCCGGCAGGCGCCATATCAGCAGTCGCCGGGAGGGATCGGAACTTGCCTGCAGCCAAGCCTCGCGCAAGGTAGCGAGGCCGCGCAACATGGGGGTGTCCTGCATGCTGAATCTCCGTTCTGCTTAGCAGTTGAGTTTGATCTCGCTGCCGTTGACCGAGACTCCGCTGGCGTTGATCACCACTTCCGAACCGCCGGCGCTGATCTTGATTTCGCCTGCGGTGATTTCAATGGCCGAGGATTCACCCACAGCTGCAATCAACTTCGCCGCAGACGCCAAGGTCATCTCGCCAGTGGAGAACTGCGAGTGGGTTTCAGTAACGCCCTGCTCGAACGCCCCCTCCACGCCGATGGTGCGTGAACCCTTGTTGGCATCCTCGACCGCGCCGGTCACGCCGCGCTTGTCCAGGCCGGTGATGGTGGTCTCGCGCCCGGCAAGATATTCCTCGGTTACCTTCCCCTGCACCTGCTCCGACGAAGTCGAGGTGATGGTCTGCTTCCACGTGCCGGTGCGCTGGCTGATGTAGTTACCGGTCAACGTGGTAGTGAACGGGCCGGTGATGGTTTCGGTATAACCGGCAGCAAGAATGGTCTTGGTCTGACCGGTGTGATACGTCTCGGCCACCGCGCCGGTGACATCGGTGGTGCGCGTTCCGGTCACGGTGGAGGTATCGGTGCCGGTGACAGTAATCCCACGATTGCCGGTGACGCCGATGGTCTGGTTGCCGCCCACGGTCATGCCATGGTCAACCGTCACACTTGTGGTTTTGTTGTTGAGGATGCTCGCGGTCTGGTCGTTGAGCACGGTGGTGACCATGTCGCGCTGCGCGCGCATGTTCAGCAGCTCGCCGCCGGCGCCGTCGTGCATGGTCACTTCGTTCCAACCCGCGCCCTTCACCGTCTTCGATTTCAGACCGCTGACTTCCATGCCGAAGGGCGGCATGTTCTGTTCGTTGTAGACGCGGCCGGTGATGATCGGCCGGTCCGGGTCACCATCGAGGAAGTCGACGATCACCTCTTGGCCGATACGCGGCGGCGACACGCCACCCATGTCGGCACCGGCCCAGGGGCTGGCGCTGCGGATCCAGCACGAGGCGTTTTCGCGCCGATCCAGCTTGCGGTCCCAGTGGAACTGCACCTTCACCCGGCCATAGGCATCGGCGTGCAGTTCTTCACCTGGCGGACCAACAACAGTAGCCGTCTGCGGCCCCGGCATGCGCGGCCAAGGGGTCTGCCGCAAGGGACGGAACGGAATGCGCCGCCGCAATACCTGCGCCTGCATCTCCACGCTGGGCAACTCGGCGCTGGAGAAATCGCTGGCGAAGTTGTTGTGTCCTTCGCGCTGCATCGACACCACGAAGAATTCACGGTCCACATCATCACGGCCGATGAAATCCGGATGCCGATCTAGACTGAAGCAGGCGCCCGCCTCCAACTCACCGGCGTTGCCGGCACATTCAAACAACTTGGTTGGCCAACTGACTTCTTCATTGCGTACCGCCGCCAAAGCCTCACCAACACGGCTATTGGCAAAACGCGCCGCGCCGTCGTAGCGGTACTGTTCCAATGGCGGCAACAAACCCATCGGCACCTGATTGCCCTGGTTGCCATCGAGCTGCTGCTTGGGCTGTTTGAAGTCGAAGCTGCGCAATGTCTGCGCGCTCGGCCCTACCCTGCGTCGTGCGCCCCAACGGTGCAGGCCGGTACGCGCCAAGGTGCCCTGATCGGACACATAGGCAACTGCGCCCGGCTCACCGTGCACCACACTGAGCGTGGAGTCATCGCTGATGACGAGCGTATGCCCATCGTCGTCATGGACGAAGCTGTAATACAGGCCCGCGTCTTCCAGCAGGCGGCTGACGAAGGCGAAATCCGACTCGTTGTACTGCACGCAATACGACAGCGGCCGCAGCTTGCCGGTATTGAGATCGTAACGGTAGCGCGCCAGTTGCTCGTAGCCGGCAAAGACCTCCTCGATGATCTCCAGAACGTTCTTGTCCTGGAAGATGCGGCAATTGCTGGTGTAGTCGAGGAAAGCGAACCAGGGCGCAACTTCGGCGCGGTAGCTGTTGAACTGCGCCTGTTGCCCGGTGCTGGCAAACTCGCGCACGTAGCCATGCACACTGCGGCCACCAAATTCGTCGCCGAGCAGCAGACGCAAGGGCTGCCCAACCAGCTGCTTCAACTCCAGCCGTGACTGGGTCGACAACAACTCGATGTGATAGAGGAATGGCGCGGAAACCGCTTCGTTGCCGTTGAAACGTTTGACCAGGAATGTTTCCGGGGCAAGTGCGGTTTCAATACGGACCAGGCGGCGATCTTGATGCAGGCGTTGCAAGCCGCCTGCTGCTGAAAGTGATTCGGCGAACATCGGGCGTTCCGTCGTCCCATGCAGTATCGAGAACCCGACTGTGCCATCGCTTTATGAAACGCGCCAGTTTTCTGACGCCCGTATCGGGGGATCAAAGGCTGAATTCGTAGGAAAGTATTAGTCGAGGACGAGCTTCATCACGTGGCCCTAACGCAATCACGGCGTGCACATGCAGTGAACTGCGCAAACCCTGTGTGTCGCTGGCTTCCAATCCGTGTTTGTTGTCTGGACATTCAAAACCCGTCTTTAGCGATGTAGATCACACAAAGCCGCGGGGGAATCCAGCTGGCGAGATCGGTCTCGCGCTATTGAAGGCGCACCTGTAGAAGGCGGCTCTATGTAGCCCGGGTAAGCGAAGCGCACCCGGGAGCAGGAATCCAGAACGTGGCGACGGATCTGCGGGGAGTCCCCTGCCGAGCATGGCTCGGCACTACAGGCGGTGCGCGCGGCCGCCCATGTCAAACGGAGGCGCAGTGCTCGACGATCAGCTGGATAGCCTTGCCACCGCGGTAGTCATCACTCACCAGGCGGTAAGCGACCTGCACGTGTTGCGCCGGTGCCGTGCCGGTCCAGCCGCTGAAATGGATCGCGTTGATCCGCGCGGTGCTGCCCTGCTGGCGCAGCACCAGCTTCAGGTGGCGCTCCTTCAGCACACGCCACTCAAGCACCTCGAATTCACCATCAAACAGCGGTTCGGCGAAGCCCTGCCCCCAGGGCCCCGCCAAGCGCAGTGCTTCGGCGTGCTGGAAGTCCAGCTCGGCGGGCGACAACTCGCCATCGCTGAGCAACTGTTGTTGCAGCAAGGCCGGGTCCAGGCTGCGTTGTACCTGCTGCACGAACGCCTGCTTGAACGCATCCAGATTCGCCAGCGGCAGGCTGAGCCCGGCGGCCATTGCATGGCCGCCGAATTTTTCCATCAAACCGGGATGATTGGCATTGATCGCCGCCAATGCATCACGGATATGGAAACCACTGATCGAGCGCGCCGAACCCCGCAATGCATCGCCACCCGGCTCAGCCGGCGCAAACGCAATCACCGGCCGGTGCAGGCGGTCCTTCATCTTCGAAGCCACCAGGCCAACCACACCCGGATGCCATTCGGCATCGAACAGGCAGGCTGCCACCGGCCGCTGCATATCGTCATCCAACAAGGCACGCGCGACGGCCTTCTCGGCGTCGTCGGTCATGATCTGCTGCACGGCGCGGCGTTCGGCGTTGATCTCTTCCAGCAAGGTGGCGATATGCCGCGCTTGTGCCGGGTCTTCGGTCAGCAGCAGCTCGATGCCCAGCGCCATGTCTTCCAGGCGACCGGCGGCATTGAGCCGCGGCGCGACCGCATAACCGATGTCACTGGCACTGAGCCTGCGCACATCGCGGCCGCTCACCTCGATCAAAGCCTGCAAACCCACACTGGCCTTGCCCGCGCGCAGGCGGCGCAAACCGGCGGATACCAAGGCGCGGTTGTTGTCGTCCAGGGCCACCAGATCGGCCACGGTGCCCACCGCAACCAGGTCCAGCAAGCTCAGCAGATCGGGCTCAGGCTGCTCAGCAAAGGCCGCTTGTTCACGCATATGCCGGCGCAGCGCCATCAACACGTAGAAGATCACTCCCACGCCAGCCAATGCCTTGCTCGGGAATGCATCGCCGTCCACGTTCGGATCAACAATCGCATCGGCCGGTGGCAGCTGTTCGCCGGGCAGGTGATGGTCGGTAACCAGTACCTGCCAGCCCAATGCCTTGGCGGCGCGCACGCCCGCATGGCAGGCAATGCCGTGATCCACCGTCACCAGCAGATCCGGCTTCAACACCGCCAACTCTTCCACCAGCGATGGCGACAGGCCGTAGCCATGCACCACTCTGTTCGGCACCGCATGCACCACGTCGCGTGCACCGAGCATGCGCAGTCCACGCACGCCGACCGCACATGCTGTGGCACCGTCACAGTCGAAATCGCCGACGATCAGGATGCGTTTGTCATTGGCGATCGCATCGGCCAACAACCCAACCGCGGCCTGCATGCCACCCAACAACTCCGGCGCATGCAACTGCGCCAGACGCGGCTGTGCCTGCTCGGGCGTGATTGCACCGCGTGCGGCATAGATGCGTCGCAACAGCGGCAGGGTTTCATCGCCCCAACCGTCGCTCGCAACCGTGTCACGGCGAACGACCTTCAAATTCTCACTCATCGGCCAGCGTCGCCATCGGTTTCTTCCAGAAGCACCAGCGCTGCCCGCGGCTGAGGCGGTAGCCGGTGCCATCCTCGAAATCGAGCTGCAGTTCGCTGAGTTCGCCACGCGCCAGGGCCTCAAGCAATGGCGTGATGGCATCGTTGGCCAGTTGCTGCAACGAGCGCAGCTGGCGCAGATCAACCAGTGCGTCGACGCTCTGCTCACCGCCCAGTCGTACACCGGCCAAGGCCGCCAAGCCCTGTACCAGGGCATCACGGCTACGCACCTGCGCATGCGCGGTATGCACCGACTGCGGAAGGCTGCCGGCGCCCCAGAACCACAGGGAATTCACCGCGCGTTGGCCTTGCGCCACGCGCTGCTCGTTCCAGGGGTGCTGATGCAGCACCACCTGCGCCTCGGTCAACAAGCCACGCCAGCGGCGCCCATTCTCACCATCGGGCAGATGGGCGAACAGATCGTCGCCCAGCACCACATCGGGCTCGGCGAACGTCGGCAACGGGGTGTCTTCGGGCAGGCGTAGATACCAGCGCGACGGCGTCGGTGCATCCAGCTGGTAACCGAAACCGGCGAACAACGGCTGCAATGCAGGCAGCAAGGCATCAACGTCGGCTTGTTCCAGGCGCAGGGTCTCGGCGGCGGCCATCAAGCGCGCGCCCTGCATGTCCGGCACGATACTGGCCGGGTCGGCACGTAGCCAGAAGCCCCCGGCGGCATCGCCGGCATCGGCCTGGCGGGTCACGGCAGCAGCCGACCAGTCGGCCGGCTGCACGCTGAAGTGACGGCGCAGCTGCGCCGATTCACCGGCCGCACCGAGCGAGCGCTCGGCACGGCCCAGGGCCGTAGCCACCTGTGCCGGCAGTTCGCCTGCCGGAAAGCGGCTGCGTGCGGGCAGCAGCAGTGTGGCCTTGGCCATCGTCAGTCGAGGTATTCGACGCTGATGATTTCGTACTCGCGCTGGCCGGCCGGCGCGGCGATGGCGATCGCGTCGCCCTCGTTCTTGCCAATCAGGGCGCGTGCCACCGGCGAGGAAATGGCAATCAAGCCCAGCTTGATGTCCGCTTCCAGGTCACCGACGATCTGGTAACGCTTCTCTTCGTCGTTTTCGACGTCAGCCAAGGTCACCGTCGCGCCGAATACCACCTTGCTGCCGGCGTTGAGCTTGCTGATGTCGATCACTTCCGAATGCGACAGCTCACCTTCCAGCAGCTTGATGCGGCCTTCGATGAAGCTCTGCTCTTCGCGCGCGGCGTGGTACTCGGCGTTTTCCTTCAGGTCGCCGTGCTCGCGCGCTTCGGCGATGGCAGCGATGACCTTGGGGCGCTTTTCCGACTTCAGGTGGTCAAGCTCGTCACGCAGGCGCTTGGCGCCCTTCATCGTGATTGGGGCTCTCATGCATTCAACTCCTTGTGCAGTTCCTGCAGCGACAACACCGGGCCGGTACCACGGAACTCCAGCGACTGCACCAGCGCCTTGGCGCCGGCAACCGTGGTGGAGTAGGTGATGCGGTTCTGCAGTGCTTCGCGACGGATCGAGAACGAGTCGTTGATCGCCGCGCGACCTTCGGTCGTGTTGACGATATAGACGATCTCGCCATTCTTGATGCTGTCCACGATGTGCGGACGGCCTTCAACCACCTTGTTGACCACATCGCAGGTGTAACCGTGCTGCTGCAACCAGGCAGCGGTGCCACGGGTGGCCACCAGCGAGTAGCCACGTTCGACCAGGCCCTGCACCGCCGGCATCACGCGTTGCTTGTCAGCGTCGCGCACCGAGATGAAGACCTTGCCGACCGGCGGGGTCTTGATGCTGCCGGCTTCCTGCGCACGCGCGAAGGCGGCGCTGAAGGTGCGGCCGACGCCCATCACCTCACCGGTGGAGCGCATCTCCGGCCCAAGGATCGGATCCACGCCCTGGAACTTGGCGAACGGGAAGATGGCTTCCTTCACCGAGTAATAGCCCGGCACGATTTCCTTGGTCGCGCCCTGCTCGGCCAGGGTCTTGCCGGCCATGCAGCGGGCGGCGATCTTGGCCAGCGCCATGCCGGTGGCCTTGGACACGAACGGCACGGTGCGCGAGGCACGCGGGTTCACTTCCAGCAGGAAGATCACGTCGTTGCCGTCGGCATCGGCCTGGATCGCGAACTGGGTGTTCATCAGGCCGACAACCTTCAACGCCTTGGCCAGCTCAGTGACCTGGCGGCGCAGTTCGGCCTGGGTTTCGGCAGACAGCGAGTACGGCGGCAGCGAGCAGGACGAGTCACCGGAGTGCACGCCGGCTTCTTCGATGTGCTCCATCACGCCGCCGATCAGAACGTTGCCATCCTTGTCGCAGATGATGTCGACGTCGGCTTCAACCGCCGCATCCAGGAAGTGGTCCAGCAGCACCGGCGAATCGTTCGAAACCTTGACCGCGTCGCGCACGTAGCGGGCCAGGTCGGATTCGCTGTAGACGATCTCCATTGCACGGCCACCGAGCACATAGCTCGGGCGCACCACCAGCGGGTAGCCGATTTCGCGGGCCAGCAGCAGGGCTTCCTGGTCGTTGCGGGCAATACGGTTCGGCGGCTGCTTCAGGCCGAGCTTGTCGACCAGCTGCTGGAAGCGCTCGCGGTCTTCGGCCAGGTCGATGGAATCCGGCGAGGTGCCGATCACCGGCACGCCATTGGCTTCCAGTGCGCGCGCCAGCTTCAGCGGGGTCTGGCCGCCGTACTGCACGATCACGCCCTTGGGCTGTTCCAGCTCGACGATCTCCAACACGTCTTCCAGCGTCAGCGGCTCGAAGTACAGGCGGTCGGAGGTGTCGTAATCGGTGGAGACGGTTTCCGGGTTGCAGTTGACCATGATGGTTTCATAGCCGTCCTCGCGCAGGGCGAGCGCGGCATGCACGCAGCAGTAGTCGAACTCGATGCCCTGGCCGATGCGGTTCGGGCCGCCACCCAGGATCATGATCTTGTCGCGGTTGCTCGGCGCAGCCTCGCACTCGTCCTCGTAGGTGGAGTACAGGTAGGCGGTACCGGTGGCGAACTCGCCGGCGCAGGAATCCACGCGCTTGTAGACCGGGCGCACCTTGTGTGCACGGCGCAGCGCACGGATGGCTGCTTCGTTGGTGCCGGTCAGCTGGGCCAGGCGCGCATCGGAGAAACCAGCGCGCTTGAGCTGGCGCAGGCGCGCAGCGTTGAGCGAGTCGATGCCTTCGGCATGCACCTGCTTTTCGTCGGCGATGATTTCCTCGATCTGGTCGAGGAACCACGGGTCGATATGCGACATCGCGAAGATGTCTTCGACGCTCAGGCCGCTGCGGAACGCATCACCGACGAAGAACAGACGCTCCGGGCCCGGGGCCTTGAGCTCGCGCTTCATGGTGGCGATGTCGTCTTCGTTGTTCAGATCCAGCTCGGTCGGGTCGAGGCCGACCTTGCCGGTTTCCAGGCCACGCAGGGCCTTCTGCAGCGATTCCTTGAAGGTGCGGCCCATCGCCATCACCTCGCCCACCGACTTCATCTGGGTGGTCAGGCGGGCGTCGGCGGCCGGGAACTTCTCGAAGGCAAAGCGCGGAATCTTGGTGACGACGTAATCGATCGACGGCTCGAACGACGCCGGGGTCAAGCCGCCGGTGATTTCGTTCTTCAATTCGTCCAGGGTGTAACCCACGGCCAGCTTGGCGGCGACCTTGGCGATCGGGAAGCCGGTGGCCTTGGAGGCCAGTGCCGAGGAACGCGACACGCGCGGGTTCATCTCGATCACCACCACGCGGCCGGTGGTCGGGCTGATGCCGAACTGCACGTTGGAGCCGCCGGTGTCCACGCCGATCTTGCGCAGCACGGCGATGGAGGCATCGCGCAGGCGCTGGTATTCCTTGTCAGTCAGGGTCTGTGCCGGCGCCACGGTGATCGAGTCACCGGTGTGCACGCCCATCGGGTCGAGGTTCTCGATCGAGCAGACGATGATGCAGTTGTCCGCGGTGTCGCGGACCACTTCCATCTCGAATTCCTTCCAGCCCAGCACCGACTCTTCCACCAGCACTTCGCTGGTCGGCGACAGTTCCAGGCCGCGGCCGACGATCTCGATCAGCTCTTCGCGGTTGTAGGCGATGCCGCCGCCGCTGCCACCCAGGGTGAAGGACGGACGGATGATGGTCGGGTAGCCAACGCGGGCCTGGATTTCCAGCGCTTCTTCCAGCGTGTGGGCAACGGCGGCGGTCGGGCATTCCAGACCGATCTCACCCATCGCCACGCGGAACAGCTCGCGGTCTTCGGCCATCATGATCGCTTCGCGCTTGGCGCCGATCAGTTCGACGTTGTACTTCTCCAGCACGCCATTGTCAGCCAGGTCCAGCGCGCAGTTCAGCGCGGTCTGGCCGCCCATGGTCGGCAGCAGCGCGTCGGGGCGCTCCTTCTCGATGATCTTCTCGACCATCTGCCAGTTGATCGGCTCGATGTAGACGGCATCAGCCATCTCCGGGTCGGTCATGATGGTGGCCGGGTTGGAGTTCACCAACACCACGCGGTAACCCTCGTCACGCAGCGCCTTGCACGCCTGCGCGCCGGAGTAGTCGAACTCACAGGCTTGGCCGATGACGATCGGGCCGGCGCCGATGATCAGGATGGTTTTTAGGTCGGTGCGCTTTGGCATGACAATCCTCAGTAAATTCGTTCCTGCCACGCCATCGGGGCGAGCCAGGTTATCTGATCGGTTGAAGCGGCGTTGACCGCTCCGTGTTCGACCGCGGCGCGTACGTCGCGCTGCATCGCGGCCCAGCTGGGAGCGGCCGCGCCCAAGCGCGCGCCGATCCGGTTGTTGTGGGCATCCATGGCCCGGCTTGCATTGCCCCGACCGTCGTCTTCCATTACTGCAGTCACCCAATCGACGCAGCGCGGCGACAAGGTGAACGCAACGATGGCGCTGGCCAGACTGTGCCGATAGGCATCGGCAGGACCGTTACGTCCGCCGGGAAGATCGGCCTGGAAAAACTTCCAGTAGACATTGGCAAGCACGAAGGTCGGATAGGCAGCCAGCACCACTGCAACCATCACCGGCCACTGCCAGCGACGGAAACGTGAGGCGGCTGCCAACCTGGGCATCAGGCCTGGGCCTTTTCCATCAAGGTGATGAAGCGGTCAAACAACGGGGCGACGTCACGCGGACCTGGCGATGCTTCCGGGTGACCCTGGAAGGAGAACGCTGGCGCATCGGTCAGGGCAATACCCTGGATGGTCTGGTCGAACAGCGAGCGGTGGGTAACCCGCACATTGGCCGGCAGCACGCTTTCGTCGATGGCGAAGCCGTGGTTCTGCGAGGTGATCATCACCCGGCCGTCGTCGATGTCCTGCACCGGGTGGTTGGCACCGTGGTGACCATGGCCCATCTTCATGGTCTTGGCACCGGAGGCCAGGCCGAGCAGCTGGTGGCCCAGGCAGATACCGAAGGTCGGCAGCTTCTTTTCGACAAAGGTCTTGATCGCGCTGATGGCGTAGTCGCAGGGTTCCGGGTCGCCCGGGCCGTTGGACAGGAACACGCCGTCCGGATTCATCGCCAGCACCTCGGCCGCCGGGGTCTGTGCCGGCACCACGGTCAGCTCGCAGCCGCGTTCGGCCAGCATGCGCAGGATGTTGGTCTTCACGCCGAAGTCGTAGGCCACAACCTTGAACTTCGGTTCGGCGCGGGCGAATTCATTGCTGTCCAGGTCCAACTGGCCGTCAGCCCAGCTGTAGGGCTTGTCGGTGCTGACCACCTTTGCCAGATCCATGCCCTTCAGGCCGGGGAACTTGCGGGCCGCTTCCAGTGCCTTCTCGACGTCGATGTCGGGGCCGGCCATCAGTGCGCCGTTCTGTGCGCCACGCTCACGCAGGATGCGGGTCAGCTTGCGGGTGTCGATGCCGGAAATGGCCACCACGCCGCGCTGGATCAACCAATCCTGCAGCGACACCTGGTTGCGCCAGCTGCTCGGGCGGCGCGGCACATCGCGCACGATCAGGCCCGATGCCCATACCTTGGCGGCTTCATTGTCCTGGTCGTTCATACCGGTGTTGCCGATATGCGGGTAGGTCAGGGTGATCATCTGCCGGGCGTAGGACGGATCGGTCAGCATTTCCTGATAACCGGTCATGGCGGTGTTGAACACCACCTCACCCACGGATAGGCCGGGCGCGCCTACGGATTCGCCCTCGAATACGGTGCCGTCTTCGAGCACGAGAATTGCGGCTTGGGTCACGGGAATCTCACTTTGGCTACCGGGGGACTCCGAAGCCACGCCTGCGTTCACGGTCAAAAACCGGTTGCAAAAAAGCGCGGACGGCGGTCTGGGAACCGGTCCGGCTAACGTGTTTCGGCGAGCCGGAATTGTAAAGGCAAGGGGGCACCAACGCCAGCGCCCCGTGCGCCTTCCTTCAGCTGTTCAGGCGCAAACGGATCCTTTTTACACAAGGATCATGCCGCACATTCAGCTTTCTCAGGCCTCGATCACGTTTCCAAGCAGATCGCGCACCCGGTACTGGCCCGGGGCGCGCTGGCGCAACTGCTTGGCTGCATGCAGGGCGCCACGCGCGAAAATGTCGCGATTGGTCGCCCGATGCACCAGCTCCACCCGCTCACCCAGGCCGGTGAACTGCACGAAATGCTCGCCGATGATGTCGCCGGCACGCAGGCTGGCGTAGCGCGGCTCGGCGCCACCGTGCAGCGCCGATTCGCCCAGCGTCAGCGCGGTGCCCGAGGGCGCGTCCTTCTTGTGGACATGGTGCGACTCGACGATGTCGCAGTCCCAGCCCGGCAACGCCGCCGCCGCCCGCTCCACCAGCTCAGCCAGCACCGCCACGCCCAAGCTGAAATTGGTCGCCCAAACCAGTGGAATCCTGGCTGCCGCAGCGGTCAGCGCCGCCTGCTGTTGGTCACTGATGCCGGTAGTGCCCGAGACCAGGCCCACACCCCGCTCCGCACACAGCGCCAGAATCGGGTCAAACCCCTCTGGCAGACTGAAATCGATCGCCACGTCAAAGGCCGGCGCGCCGGCCAGCTCACTGGCGGCAAAATGCGGAATGCCGTCGATCACGCGCTGGATCGGCGGTTTGCGCACCACGGCAGCAACCACCTGCAACGAGGAATCTTCTGCCGCAAGACGCAGCAGGGCCTGACCCATGCGCCCGGAGGCACCGTGGATCAACAAACGGGTGGGAGTCGTATTCATGGGCCGAACGCTAACGCCTCAAGCGCCCTGCGCACAAGCGCGCCGCGCGTCATTACATGCGGCCGACATGGGTAACCGCTCGGCTGCTGGTCAGGTAGGTACGCCAGCGCCTGCGTTCGACGGTATCGCGACCACGGCTGACCATGCGCATGCCCGCCATTTCAACAATGGCCGACACCTCGACCTCAGCCGAACGGCCGTCACTGGCAATGCTGATATCACCGACCGTCTGTTCGTAACGCAGCGGCATGCGCCCGCCGAACATTTCGCGCAGCTGACGCAGCTGCTGCATGCTCTGCGCCAACGCTGCGCAGGACTGCGCGCGGTCATGGCTCTCCTCGGCCTGTGCGGTTTCGGTCTTGGTCACCGTGGTCTGCACATAGTCTTCTGACAACATCTCGCACAAGGGCTTGTCATCGCTTGCCGCAATGGCGAGGTCAGTACGCTGGTACAGCGCGCGCACCTGGTCCCGATTGATCTTGTTGCCACCACGCAGATACACCGACGCACACACCGCCAGCACCACGACCAGCACCACAATTCCGATAAACGACTTCATGCCAACACCCCCTGGTTGCTTCCTGCAATCGTCGAAGTGTACAGCCGGCGCCTATCGACAGGCACAACCCAAAAACCCGGCGTCCCGCCCCTGCCCTGCACTGCCATCCCGGCTCGACCAACGGCGGATCAACTGGCGCATGCCGCAGATACGACAACGCCGGGATAACCCGGCGCCGTCGTATCACTCAATGTTGTTTCGGCTCGCTGGGCCCGCAACTGCTGCAACCGCCACAGGCACCGCCGCTACTGGCCGCCGGCGGCGCCAGGCGACGCCCCCAGGCCTGCAGGCGCGGCGAGCGCTGCGGCCGCACCAGCCACAAGGCCAGCACGCCACGCAGCTTGCGCAATACGCCCGGGAACTGTTTCTTCAGCACCACCCAGGCACTGACCAGCACCGCCACGGCGATGATCAGGTATTGCAGCAACAGGCTCCTGTCCATCTCAGCCGGCTCCCAATGCCACCGCCACCTGGTAGGTGACGAACGCCGCCAGATAGGCCGCGCCAAACAGGTACACCGTGGCAAAGGCCATCTGCTTCCACGAGTTGGTCTCGCGCTTGATGGTGGCCAGGGTGGAAATGCACATCGGCGCGTAGATGAACCACACCATCAGCGACAGGCCGGTCGCCAGCGTCCAGCCATCACTGATCACCGGGGTCAGCGCCTGGATGGCGGCATCGTCATCGGCAGCGGACAGCGCATAGATCGTGGCCAGCGAGGACACCGCCACCTCACGCGCACCCATGCCGGGAATCAAGGCAATGCAGATCTGCCAGTTGAAGCCCAGCGGCGCGAAGATCACCGCCATTGCATGACCAATCTGGCCGGCAAAGCTGTAATCAATGGCCGGCATGGTCGCGTTCTCCGGCGCACCCGGATACGAAAGCAGGAACCACAGCAGGATGGTCAACGACAGGATGATGCCGCCGACGCGCTTGAGGAAGATCATCGCGCGCTCGTACAGGCCTACCAGCAGGTCGCGCGGGTTGGGCAGCCGATAGGACGGCAGCTCCAGCATCAAGGGATGCTCGCTCTTGTCGCGACGGAACTTCTTCATCGTCCACGACATCACCAGCGCACTGATGATACCGGCCAGGTACAGGGCGAACAGCACCAGGCCCTGCTGATTGAACATGCCCCACACGGTCTTGGCCGGGATGAAGGCGCCGATCAGCAGCGCATAGACCGGCAGGCGTGCCGAGCAGGTCATCAGCGGTGCCACCAGGATAGTGGCCAGGCGATCACGCGGGTCCTGAATCGAGCGGGTCGACATGATGCCCGGTACCGCACAAGCGAAACTGGACAGCAGCGGGATGAACGAGCGCCCCGACAAACCCGCCGCCGCCATCATCCGATCGAGCAGGAAAGCAGCGCGCGGCAGATAGCCGGACTCTTCCAAGGCCAGAATGAAGGCGAACAGGATCAGGATCTGCGGCAGGAACACCAGCACACCACCGACGCCGGCAATGATGCCGTCCACCAGCAGGCTGCTCAGCGGCCCTTCCGGCAGCTTGGCTGCGGCCAGCTGGCCCAGCCAGGCGAAACCAGCCTCGATACCATCCATCAGTGGCGTGGCCCAGGCATACACCGCCTGGAAGATCAGGAACATGACCACGGCCAGGGTCAGCAAGCCGTAGACCGGGTGCAGCAGCCAACGGTCCAGCGCGTCGTCGACCTTGGCGGTCGGCGCCGGCATACGCACGGCCGAGGCCAGGATGTCGCGCACCTGCACGTGGTAGTCAGCGCCAGGTTCAACCGGGTGCACCGGCATGGCGTCCAGACGCGGCATCAGTGCGTCGATGCGCTCGACCAGCGCGCGTGCGCCGTTGTGACGCACCGCCACGGTTTCCACCACCGGCACGCCCAAGGCCTTTTCCAGAGCCGGCACGTCGATTTCGATGCCGCGTTTGCGCGCCGCATCGACCATGTTCAAGGCCACCACCATCGGCTTGCCCAGCTCACGCACTTCCAGCGCGAAACGCAGATGCAGGCGCAGGTTGGTCGCGTCGATGACGCAGATCAGCGCATCGGGTGCCGCTTCGCCGGGGTAGAAGCCCCGGCACAGGTCACGGGTGATCGCCTCGTCCAGGCTGGCCGGCTGCAGGCTGTAAGCGCCGGGCAGGTCCAACACCGCGTATTCCTGCCCGGAGGGTCCGCGCATGCGGCCTTCCTTGCGTTCCACGGTGACACCGCTGTAGTTGGCCACCTTCTGGCGGCTGCCGGTCAACTGGTTGAACAGCGCGGTCTTGCCGCTGTTCGGGTTGCCTACCAGGGCCAACCGTGCAACTGCCGTACTCATGACTGCGCTCCTTCTGCGCTCACCTGGACCCGCGCAGCTTCACTGCGACGCAGGGCGAAGCGGGTAAAGCCCACCTGGTACAGCAGCGGCTCACCGCCCACCGGGCCGCGCGCTACCAGACGCACCTCTTCTCCATTGACGAAACCCAACTCGCGCAGACGCCGTGCAATGGCGTCATTTGCATGCAGGTCCTGAACGCTCTCCACCCGCGCTGAAGCGTGCAGGGGCAAATCTGACAACGTCACTGAATGGGCGCCTATGTAGAGTGGATAAGAATGATTATCGATTGTAGCATCGCCGCGCTGCGTCATGGCGTCCCACCCGTGCACCGCTATGATTCGTCGGATTTCCGTTAAAACAGGCATTACCTATGAGCGATGCACTGCTCGTGCAGCACCAGGGCGCGGTAGCGACCCTTTCGATGAACCGGCCGGACCTGCACAACGCTTTCGACGCCGCCTTGATCGGCGCGTTGACTGAAACCCTTGCTTCCCTCGGCGCAGACCCGGCGGTACGGGCGGTGGTACTGGCCGGTACCGGCCCCTCGTTCTCGGCCGGCGCCGACCTGCAGTGGATGCGCGCCATGGCCAGCGCCAGCCAGGAAGAGAACCGTATCGACTCGCTGGCCTTGGCGCGACTGATGCGCACCCTGGACGAACTGCCCAAACCGACCATCGCCCGCGTCCACGGCGCCAGCTTTGGCGGTGGCGTCGGCCTGGTGGCCTGTTGTGATATCGCCATTGCCGCCGAGGAGGCCCGCTTCGGCCTGACCGAAAGCCGGCTGGGCCTGCTGCCGGCGGTGATCTCCCCCTATGTGATTGCCGCGATCGGCCCACGCCAGGCACGCCGCTGGTTCGCTACCGGCGAACATTTCGATGCCGCCACCGCCCAGCAGATCGGGCTGGTCCATCAGGTGGTGGCTGCCGACGCACTGGATGCCGCCGTGCAGGCCCAACTCAAACTGCTGGGCAAGGCCGGCCCGGTAGCCAGCGCATCGGCCAAGGTGCTGGTACGCGAAGTACATGCCGCCATCGGTGACCGCGACGGCCTGGACCGCGCCAATGCCGGCTTGATTGCCGCCCTGCGCGCCTCCGATGAAGGCCGCGAAGGCCTGTCCGCCTTCCTTGAGAAGCGCGCCCCCCGCTGGGCCGCGCACTGATCCACCCCCTCCCCCGCCAAAGACCGCTCCAATGAACGATTTCGTCCGCATCGTCGAAGTAGGCCCGCGTGATGGCCTGCAGAATGAAAAACAGCTGATCGCCACCGCCGACAAGATCGAGCTGATCGACCGGCTGTCGGCCACCGGCCTGCGCAGCATCGAGGCCACCAGCTTCGTCAGCCCCAAGTGGGTGCCACAGCTGGCTGACGCCGCCGAGGTATTTGCCGGCATCCACAAGAAGCCGGGGGTGAGCTACCCGGTACTGGTACCCAACGAGCAGGGCTATGAACGCGCCTTGGCCGTGGGCGCCACCGAGGTGGCGGTATTCACTGCCGCCTCCGAGCAGTTCAACCGCACCAATACCAATGCTGGCATCGACGAATCGCTGCAGCGCTTCGAACCCATCCTGGCCCGCGCAAACCGGGACGGCGTGCGGGTGCGGGGTTACGTGTCCACCGTGTTGGGCTGCCCCTACCAGGGCGAGGTGCCGCTGGCCGACGTTGTACGCGTGGCGACCCGCCTGCATGCCATGGGCTGTTACGAGATATCACTGGGCGACACCATTGGCGTGGGCACCCCGCACAAGGCCCGGGCGATGCTGCAGGCGGTGGCCGCCGAGGTCCCGATGGCCGCATTGGCGGTGCATTTCCACGATACCTATGGCCAGGCGCTGGCCAATATCGCCACCTGCCTGGATGAAGGGGTGCGGGTGGTCGACGCCGCGGTGGCCGGTACCGGCGGCTGCCCCTATGCGCGCGGTGCAAGTGGTAATGTCGCCAGCGAAGACGTGGTGTACATGTTGCACGGCATGGGGATGAGCACCGGCGTGGACCTGCCGGCGCTGGCCGCTACAGGGAACTGGCTCGCAGAACGACTGGGCCGGCAGACAGGCAGCAAGACAGGAAAGGCGTTGACAGTGTCATGACCGTATCCGGCCAGCATGTAGTCCCTGACGACGGCGCTCACCGCGCCGCGCATGTCGACGCGCTGGCTGGTTTGGAACAGGCCCTGCAGCAACCGTTACCTCTTAACCTGCAACAAGCCCTGCTGGCCGCCCGCGACGCCCTGGCCGAGGCCATGGCCGAGCGGCGGGCAGCACAACGGCGCTATGCCGCGCTGTTCGATGCGGTGCCCGACCCGGTCAGCATCCTCAGTGCAACCGGGGTGGTGCTGGACGTAAACAGCGCTGGCGTACGCGCCTATGGCCGCACCCGCGAAGAGATCGTTGGCCAGCCGATCGAGCTGCTCAACCCCGACCTGCCTGCCGATCACCTCGAACCAGTATGGGAAACCCTCAACCGCGGCGAGACCTATGTGGTGGAAGTCACCAACATGCGCGGCAACGGCAATCGCTTCCCGGTGGAAGTGCACTCGGCCGCGTTCGAACATGATGGCGAGCATTGCATCGTTGCGGTCGCCCGCGACCTGAGCCGGCGCTGGCAGGCCGAAACCCGCTACCGCCTGCTGCTGGAATCCATCGACAAGGGGGTGATGCTGTTCGACCGCCACCTCGGCATCATCTCTGCCAATCCGGCAGCGCACCGCATCTTCAATCTGGGCAGTGCCGCGCCGGCCAGGGTGCCGCTGCATGGCGACGAATGGATCAGCGTCGACGAACATGGGCGCCGGCTGCGGCCCGAGCAATGGCCGGTGACCCGCGCATTTGCCGAAGGCAAGTCCATCCCCAGCACCATCATCGGCCTGTATCACCGGCCAAACGGCCGCATGATCTGGATCTCGATCACCACCGTGCCGGTGTTCTCGGCCGGCTGCGACCTGCCCGACCACGTATTTTCATTGTTCAGTGACATCACCGAACTCAAGCGCGACCACGCCCTGTTCGACCGCGCGCAGTCGCTGGCGCATATCGGCGGCTGGGAATGGGACCGTGGCCAGCAGCACCTGTACCTCACCGGTGAAGCCCAACGCATCCTTGGTCAGCAGTTGCCGCCCATCGACCTGGAGCAGCTGCTGGCCTGCTTGAACAGCCTGTCCCGGCAGCAACTGCGCGAGGCCATGGAACACGTGGTCGAACAGCGCACCGGCTTCGAACTGGAACTGCAGGGCCAGCGCGCCAGCGGCCACAGCTTCTGGATACGGATGATCGGCGAGGTCGAGCTTGGCGACCTGGCCTCCACCCGCATCGCCGGCACCCTGCAGGACATCACTGAGCCCAAGCATGCCGAGCAGACCCTCAAGAACCAGGCCCGTACCGATCCACTGACCGGCATCATGAACCGCGATGCTGCGCTCACCGACCTGGAAGCCCGGCTCAGCAATCCCTCCCACGCCGGGGTGGCAGTGCTGTACATCGACCTGGACCGGTTCAAGACCGTCAATGACGTACTGGGCCACAACGCCGGCGACCTGCTGCTGATCGAAGCCACCCGCCGCATCGCCGATGCCATTGGCACCGAAGGCCTGCTGGCGCGTTTTGGTGGCGATGAGTTCGTGGTTACCTGCGATGCGCGCGACCTGCCCGGGCGCCCGGAACAACTGGCCGAAGCCATCACCCGCGCCTTCATCCCGCCGTTCCAGTTCGGCAAGGACGAGTTCCCGGTCACCACCAGTATTGGTATTGCCCGCGCGCCGCAGGATGGCCTGCGCCCGCAGCAGCTGATCCAGAACGCCGATCTGGCCATGTACGAATGCAAGCGCCGCGACCGCAATGGCTGGCAGCTGTTCTCACCGGAGCTGGCCCGGCGCCAGCGTGACCGCCTGCAGATTGAACGGCGCCTGCGCAAGGCGCTGGACCGCGACGAGTTCCGCCTGGTCTACCAGCCGCAGGTGGACCTGCGCAGCGGCCAGATCATCGCCTGCGAGGCCCTGATCCGCTGGCGCAATCGCCAGCTCGGCGAGCTGCGCCCGGACATCTTCATCAGTCATGCCGAGAACACCGGCGACATCGTGCGGATCGGCGAATGGGTACTGCACCAGGCCTGCCGGCAGATCCGCCAATGGCACAACGAAGGCCTGGGCATGATGCGGGTGGCGATCAACGTCTCCTACCGCCAGTTCAGCGGCGACCGTCTGGCCCGGCAGGTACGCGAGGTGCTGGACCATTACGGGCTGCCGGGCAGCGCGCTGGAGCTGGAGTTCACCGAGCGGGTCCTGATCGAGGACGCCCCCGCCACCCTGCGCACCTTTGCCGAGCTGCGCGCCATGGGCGTGGTGCTGACCATCGACGACTTCGGCGAGGGTTACAGCGCCCTCAACTACCTGCGCACCCTGCCCATCCACGGCCTCAAACTCAGCCAGCTGTTCATCAGCGGGGTGCCCGACAACCCCTCCGATGTGGCGGTCTGCGAAGCGGTCTGCGGCATCGCCCGCAGCCTTGGGCTGGGCCTGGTTGCCGAGGGCATCGAGTCGGAGGCGCAACGGCAGTTCCTGCTCGGGCTGGGTGTGCCGGTTGGCCAAGGCTTCCTGTTCGCCCCCGGCCTGTCACCTACCGATTTCAGCCGGCAGATGACCTGAGCGGGCCTGACGGGCCACGTGCCGTGTAGCCCGGGTAAGCGCAGCGCACCCGGGGCTCTCGGCAAGAAACGCCAATTCCTCGAATACCCGAATTCCCCGGGTGCGCTGCGCTTACCCGGGCTGCCTTGGCGCACCGGACACCCTGTCCCGGCCTGCCGCCTCACAGGTCTGATCACGCCAACTTGGCGCCGATCGGCATCGGCTAGAATCGGTGGCTCACTCAGCAGGATTGTTCCAATGCAGCTGTCTTCCGTTCGTGCCGTCATCACCGGCGGCGTCTCCGGCCTTGGCCTTGGCGTCGCTCAGTTCCTGGTCGCCAATGGTGGCAAGGTCGCCCTGTTCGACCTCAACGATGAAAAGGGCGCCGCAGCGGTCGCCGAGCTGGGCGCCGACAATGCCCGCTACTTCACCACCAATGTCACCGATGAAGCCGGCGTTGCCGCCAACCTGGCCGCCGCCAAGGAATTCCTGGGTGGCCTGAACGTGGTGATGAACTGCGCCGGCATCCTCGGCGCCGGTCGCGTGCTCGGCCGTGAGGCGGCCATGCCGCTGGCCAACTTCCAGAGCACGGTGATGGTCAACCTGGTCGGCAGCTTCAACGTCGCCAAGGCCGGCGCCGAGCTGATGCAGCACAACGAGGCCAATGCCGACGGCGAACGCGGCGTGATCATCAACACCGCCTCGGTGGCTGCCTATGAAGGCCAGATCGGCCAGGCCGCCTACTCCGCCTCCAAGGGCGGCGTGGTCGGCATGACCCTGCCGATGGCGCGCGAGCTGTCGCGCTTCGGCATCCGCGTGCTGACCATCGCCCCGGGCGTGTTCTGGACGCCGATGGTCGATGGCATGCCGCAGAACGTGCAGGAATCGCTGGCCGCGTCCATCCCGTTCCCGTCGCGCCTGGGCCAGCCGGCCGATTTCGCCAGCCTGGTCGGTCACATCATTGGCAATACCTACCTCAACGGTGAGACTATTCGCCTCGACGGTGCCGTGCGTCTGGCACCGAAGTGACCCATCCGCGGGCGCCCACACGGCGCCCGCCTCCGTTTACCCCAATAGACTTTCCAAGCATGAAAGCCAACGACATCAAGAAAGGCAACGTCGTCGAGTACAACAACGGCGTGTATCAGATCCGCGACATTGAGCGCAGCTCACCGCAGGGCCGCGGCGGCAACGTCCGCTTCCGCTTCATCATGTACAGCGTGCCGGGCGGCAACAAGCTCGATGCCAGCTTCGATGCCGATGACAACCTGCCCGAAGTCGAGCTGCTGCGCCGGCAGTCCACCTTCTCCTACATGGATGGCGACGCCTTCGTGTTCATGGATGACGAGGACTACACCCCGTATACGCTGGACGCGGACGTGATCGGCGATGACGCCGGCTATATCACCGAAGGCCTGAGCGGCATCTTCGTGCAGGTGATCGACGACCAGCCGGTCGCCATCCAGCTGCCACAGCACGTCACCCTGGAAGTGGTGGAGACCCCGCCGGAACTGAAGGGCGGCACCGCCACCAAGCGACCGAAGCCGGCCAAGCTCAGCACCGGCCTGGAAATCATGGTGCCGGAGTACATCGTCAACGGCGAACGCATCCTGGTGAACACCACCACTGGTGAGTTCGGCGGCCGCGCCGACTGATCAATCACCCCCTCCCACGCAAGCGGGAGGGGGCTGTTGAAGTTGTGGGAATTGAAGTTGTGGGAGCGGCATAAGCCGCGAAGCTGAAAATGTTTCAGCCCCTGTAGGAGCGGCGTAAGCCGCGAAGCTGGCCAACTGAAACGGCTGAAGACTTTCAGAACCTGAAACATTGCCTGCCGTGTAGCCCGGGCAAGCGAAGCCCACCCGGGGCTCTCGGCATACAACGTCAAGTCCTCCACTACCCTCGTCCCCCGGGTGCGCTGCGCTTACCAGGGCTACCTTGGCCGGCTGTTCGCCCCCGACCTGTCACCTACCGATTTCAGCCGCCAGATGGCCTGAAACATCGCCTGCTTCGCGGCTTACGCCGCTCCTACAAGCTGCAGGCCAGCAGACCTGCTTTCAGGCCGCTACCGGGAAATACAGCGATACCGCGGCCCCACCCAGCGGTGAGGTGCCGATCATCGCGGTGCCACCGGACTGTGCCGCGAACCCATAGACCTGGCTCAAACCCAGGCCGCTGCCATCGCCCACGCTCTTGGTAGTGAAGAACGGCTCGAACACGCTTTCCTGGATCTCCGCCTGGATGCCCGGCCCGCTATCGCCCACACAGATGCTGACGAAGGGGCCGCGCTCGCCGCCGCCCGAGGGCACGATGATGGTTTCCAGCCGCGCGCACACCAGCACCTTGCCGACACCGTGCATGGCATCGCGGCTATTGCTCAGCAGGTTCAACAGCGCTGCCTCCAGCTGACCCACATCCACCGAAATCGGCGGCAGGTCCGCCGCCAACTCAATCTCCAGCTCGATGGTCTCGCCGCAGACGCGCCGATACAGCTCCAGCGAGGCGGTGAGCAGGTCGTCGACCCGGCTCAGCTGCGGGACCAGCGTCTGCCCGCGCCCGAAGGCCAGCATCTGCCGCGTCAACTGGGTGCCACGCTCCACCGCACGGTGGGCGATATCCAGGATTCGACGCACGCTTTCGTCGCCCGAACGCCGCAACGACAGCATGTCCAGGCTGTTGCCGATCACCGACAGCAGATTGTTGAAGTCATGCGACAAGCCCAGGGTGAGCTTGCCAACCGCATCAAGACGCTGCGCACGCAGGGCGATTTCCTGCGCCTCGCGGACACGCTTCTGGGTCTGGAATATCTCGGTGATGTCACGGATGAGAACCAGCACGCGTGAACCCGCCGGGTCGAACACCCGCTCCAGCATCGCCGAGGCGCGGAAGCGGACACCATCGCTGCGTACCATCGCCAGGCTGAGCTGCTCGATGCCCTGCTCCAGGGTCCGCGCCACTGCCTGCTCGGCAACCCCGCGCTGGGCATCGGCGGCGCTGAACAACAGCGAGAACGGTTGCCCGCGGATCTCTTCAATCGTATAGCCGAGCACCGCTGCAACGCCCGCATTGCCGCCGAGCACGCGACCGTCGGAGTCAAGCTGGAGGATGGCGCAGCAGTGCAGCTTCAATACATCTTCGGCCAATGCCGCCACGTCGGCCGTCTGTTCCTGTTCTGTACTGCTCAACCCTGCTCTCCCGAAAACTGAACCAACCGCCGGTGTTCCAGCGTTACCGCCTCCCCTGGCTGCGTACCGTAGCCTAAACGCAGACGTTCCCGCAGGTACAGCAGGTTGGCTTCAATGGCGGTCAGGTTGTCGCGCTGGGTCGGCGGCAGGGCCGCCAACGCCGCAGCGCGCAAGGCCTGCCATTGCTGCTGCGCCGGGCCGGCGCCGGCAGCGGTATCGGCCCGCAGCCGGGCCTGCTCATCCGCATTGGGGATGCCATAGCCCGGGCTGCCGGCCAACAGACTGCCGGGGGCCAGCAAGCCCGCTGCGCGCTCCATCAGCGCGTGGAAATCGTCCAGTTCAGGCAAGGCCTTGCCCGCTGCCAGCAGCTTGCGCTTGAGCACATCGCCGGCCGCCACCTCGGCCTGCCGCCGCGCGGCCTGTTCCAGCAGCAACATCGCCGCCAGCACCTGCTCGTCGGCCTGCTGCATCCAGACCCTGCGCTGTGTAGGTGGCAGGGCAAACCATTGGCTTACGCTGTCGGCCGGCAACGGCAAGGCGGTGCGCGCGACCTCGAATACCAGCCGGTAGTGCTCGGCAGCCGATTCGAAGTAATAGCCGCCGCGCACGGCGGCGGCGCGCTCGCGCGGCGGCTCGGCCAGCGCCTTGGCACGCAGCGTCTGCAGCAAGCCGGTCGGGGTGATCGACAACAGCTGCGCCGCACCCAGCCGCGGTGCGCCATCGCCGATCAGCTTGCCGGTTTCCACCGCACAGTTGTTGCTGATGAAGTAATAGCGCCCGTCATAGTCCCAGTGCAGGCGTGCCGCCTGCTGCAGCAGGCCTGCCATTTCCTCGCGCTGCAGCCGCAGCGGCGTGGAAGAGACCCCGCGCAACTCGACCTTGGTGTATTCCTCGACCACCTGGCTCAGCGGCAATACGAACAGGCGCGAGGGATAGGCGCCGGTCAGCCCGCGCCAGCTGGATATCTGCACATCACCGACAAAGGCCCGGAACGACAGCACCAGGTGATGGCGCAGGTCCATCCGGCAGGCCGGCCCGGGCGCACGGCCGGGGGCGCAGATCACCAGCCGCAGCATGCTGTGGCCCCAACGGCTCATCAGCTTCTCGTTGCCTTCGGCCAGCAGGTAATCGACCTGGTAGACCCGCGCCGGATCCAGCGCCAGCAGTTCGGCCAGACCCTCCTGCTCACCGGCCTGCATGAAAGGCAGGGCTGGTGGGCATTGCGCGGCACCCAACAGCGCGGGCGCGCCCAGATTCTGTGCGAACCACGCGTGCAGCAGCGGCCGCCGGCACGCGTAGTCCGGATCCAGCAGATAGTGCTCGAGGTTCACCGCGAAGAACTCCGCCGGGCTGTCCAGTTCATAGCGATCAGGACTGCGCAGGCTGAAGTTGTTGTGCCCGCGACCGGGCCATAGCGGCCGCCGCTGCCAACCGGCCAGATCCAGGAATCGCGCCTGCGCTGACCAACCACCCACGGACGAGCGGTCCAATGCGTGCGCCAGCTCATGGATCAGCGCCGCGCGGGCCGCCTGCCATGCCGGCTCGGCCGGGTCGGCAGCAAGCAAAGGTGTAAGCAGGCGCCGGTCCAGGCCAAGCTCGCTACCCCGCGCCCTGCCCTGCACATGCTCGGGCAGGTCGTCGCGCCAGCGCAGCTGCAGCGTCTGTGCGGAGCTACCCACGATGGCCGCAGGCATGCGCGCCAGCACGTCTTCAATCAACTGCTGGCTGGCCTGCAGCTGCGCCACATCCAGCGCCGGCGTATGTGCCTGCACCTGGACGCGCAAGGCCGCCTGCAGCGGAGCGATGACGCCCAGCAGTACCAGCAGCGCCAGCCACCGCGCAGGCGGCAGCCGGCGCCGACGCATCACAGCGCCAGGATCTTCCGGGCCAGGGCCATGTCGCTGGCATCACGCGCAGCGACGTCACGCTCACGCAGCTGGATCAAGGCCGCTTCCAGCCAGGCACCACGGATGGCGCCATTGCTGGCGACAAAGCCGGCGGCGTCTTCACGTGCATCCAGCAATACCTTGTCGTCGCCCGAGGAGCTGCCCGAGGAATTGGACGATGCGCCCGAGGCGGAGCCGGCCGAGGTGCCTGCGAAACTGGAGGCGAGTGCCGACATCGGCAGGGCAATCAATGCGCAGAACAGGATCGAACGGATCATCGGCAGGTCAACATCGGGACAATTAAGGATGCAAAGAGTAGCGGTGTTCGGCTTACAGGTCGAACACCTTGCCCGGGTTCATCAGGCCATTGGGATCGAACACGCGCTTGACCCCGCGCATCAACGCCACTTCGGCGTCACTGCGGGTGCTGGCCAGATAGGCTTTCTTGACCAGACCGATGCCGTGCTCAGCCGAAATACTGCCGTCAAACCGCTGCAGCACCTGCGCCAGCAGCTTGGTCACATGCTCGCATTGACCGAGGAACTCCGCATCGCTGGTGTCGTCGGGCTTGAGCACATTGATATGCAGATTGCCGTCGCCGATATGGCCAAACCAGACCACCTCGAAGTGCGGATAGGCACCGCTGATCAGCGCCTGGGTTTCGGCCAGGAAGGCCGGCATTGCCGAAATGCGCACCGACACGTCGTTCTTGTACGGCTTGTAGCGCGCCACCGATTCGGTGATGCCCTCGCGCAGGCGCCATAGTTGCTGGGCCTGGGCTTCGCTGGTGCTGATCACGCCATCCAGCACCCAGCCCTGCTCCATGCAGTATTCGAACGCCGCCAGCGCGGCCGCTTCGCCAGCTTCATCGGCCGAGGCGTATTCGGTTACCACGTAGTAGGGGTGGATCTGCTCGAACGGATACTGCGCGCCATGCGCGGTGACGTGCTTGACCGCCAGATCGGTGAAAAATTCAAAGGCTTCCAGCTGCAGGCGCTCGCGGAACGCCGAGAACACCTGCATCAGCACTTCGAAGGACGGCAGCGCGAGCACCATCACATTGGTGCTCGGCGGTGGATCGGTGAGCTTCAACGTAGCCTCGACCACGATGCCCAGGGTGCCTTCCGAGCCGATCATCAGCTGGCGGAAATCGTAGCCGCTGGAGTTCTTGATCAAGCCCTTGTTGAGCTCCAACAGCTCGCCATTGCCGGCAACGACCTTGAGCCCGGCAATCCATTCGCGGGTATTGCCGTAACGGATCACCCGGATGCCGCCAGCATTGGTGGCGATGTTGCCGCCGATCGAACAGGAACCCCGCGCGGCGAAGTCCACCGGATAGATCAGCCCATGCTCCTTGGCGGTGTTGTGCACCGCTTCCAATGGCATGCCGGCCTGCACCACCAGGGTGCGGTCGACCGCATCAAACCCCAGCGGCTTGTTCATGCGCTCCAGGCTGAGCACCAGTTCGCCGTTGGCGGCGACCGCGCCACCGGAAAGGCCGGTACGGCCACCGGACGGCACTACCGCCACCTTGTGCGCATTGGCCCAGCGAACCACCGCCTGCACCTCTTCGACGCTGCCCGGCAAGGCAATGGCCAAGGGTGCCGGCGCCCAACGCCGGGTCCAATCGCGCCCGTAGTGTTCCAGGTCACCGGCGTCGGTCTTCAAACGCAGGTCGGGGCAGGACTGCAGCAGGGATTCCAGGCGCGGATCGGTCATGACGGTGTTTCGGCGACGTGAAAGCCGCCAAGCGTGACAGCCCCATCGCGTGCCGTCCAGTCACCCAGCCAGCACCTCGCCGCCAATCTGGATTTCATCTGAAACCTTTTGTCATCAAGGCTTTGCCGCGTTGCGCAGCGCACAAAAGCCGTGCTGCTTCTGGCATAGTTGGCGGCCTACCCACCTTCGCCGCCGTTCACGACATGTCGCCCAAGAAGACCTCGTTCCCGAAGCAGGACATCCGCGTTTTGTTGCTTGAGGGGGTCAGCCAGACCGCCGTGGACGTCTTCAAGGCGGCCGGTTACTCGCAGATCGAGCTGTACAGCAAGTCGCTGCCCGAGGACGAACTGAAGGCGCGCATCGCCGAAGCCCACATCGTCGGCATCCGCTCGCGCACCCATCTCAGCGCCGAAGTACTGGCCCACGCCAAGCGGCTGATCGCGGTCGGCTGCTTCTGCATCGGCACCAACCAGGTGGACCTGGAAGCGGCCGAGCTGGCCGGTATTCCGGTATTCAACGCGCCCTACTCCAACACCCGCTCGGTCGCCGAGCTGGTGATTGCCGAGGCGATCATGCTGACCCGCGGCATTCCGCAGAAGAACGCCGAATGCCACCGCGGCGGCTGGTCCAAGTCGGCTGCCGGCAGCCACGAAGTGCGCGGCAAGACCCTGGGCATCATCGGCTATGGCCATATCGGCACCCAGGTCGGCGTGCTTGCCGAGGCGCTGGGCATGCACGTGATCTTCCATGACATCGAAACCAAGCTATCGCTGGGCAACGCACACCCGGCAATCAGCCTGGATGACCTGCTGGCACGCTCGGACGTGGTCACCCTGCACGTACCGGAAAACGGCTCCACCCAGTGGATGATCGGCGCCGAGCAGCTGGGCAAGATGAAAAAGGGCGCGCACCTGATCAATGCAGCGCGCGGCACCGTGGTCGATATCGCCGCGCTGGATGCAGCACTGGGCTCTGGCCATCTTGGCGGCGCTGCGGTGGACGTGTTCCCGGTCGAGCCGAAGGGAAATGGCGACCTGTTCGAATCGCCATTGACCGCGCATGACAACGTGATCCTGACCCCGCATGTCGGCGGTTCCACGCTGGAAGCGCAGGAGAACATCGGCGTGGAAGTGGCGGCCAAGCTTGTGCGCTACAGCGACAACGGCTCGACCCTGTCGGCAGTCAACTTCCCCGAAGTGACCCTGCCCGAGCATGAGCAGAGCCTGCGCTTGCTGCACATCCACCGCAACGTGCCGGGCGTGCTGTCCAAGATCAACGAGATCTTCTCGCGCCACAACCTCAACATCGATGGCCAGTTCCTACGCACCGACCCCAAGGTCGGCTACGTGGTGATCGACATCAGTGCCACCGAGGAACAGGCCGCAGCCATCCGCGAAGAACTGGCCGCCATCCAGGGCACCCTGCGCACCCGCATCCTGTACTGACCCGCCTCCGTAGTGCCGAGCCATGCTCGGCAGAGGCTTTCCCAGCGACGTCACAGCGGCAAAGGCAACCCCTCCCCAACCCTCCCCTTCGCTACGCAAAAGGGAGGGAGCTGTAGTGCCGAGCCATGCTCGGCTGGAGCTTTCCCGGTAACGCCTCAGCCGAGCACGGCTCGGCTCTACCCATCTGCTTTCCCGGCAATCTAATGTGTCTTGCCAGCAATATCGCTGCGCGTCGCATCTATCTCTGCAGCCAGCGGTTTGCCATGCGCCGCATGGACTCATCCTGGTCGGCGGCGATCTCAGCTACCGGCCGCCAGGCCAACTCCAGTGATTCCTCGCTGACCACAAACGCTTCGTTGTCGCCAGCCACGACCACATAACGCACGTCATAGTGCCAATGGCCTGGCACCTCCTTGCGCTCGGGGATCCAGTGACGGTCCAGGTCGAAGATGTCTGCCGACGCCAGCCTCAGCCCCGGCAATCCCGATTCCTCCTCGGCCTCGCGCAGCGCCACCGCCGCCAGGTCGTGGTCGCCATCTGCATGCCCGCCCAGCTGCAGCCAACGCTGCAGCTTGCGATGGTGGGTGAGCAGCGCGCGCTGACCGTCACAACTGACCAGCCAGGCGCTGCCGGTGAAATGGCCGGTCAGGCGCTGCCGGGTGAACGGATCCACCCCATCCTCGTCAAGCAGGGCCAGGAAGGCCTGCGCCACCTCTCCATGTTCCGGGTGCCGCTGGGAATAGTCCTCAAAAGCCCGACGCAACTGTAGATCTTCTGCAAGCATGACTGTAAGCACATCCCATTCTTTCTAGCTGGCGGCCATTATCGCTGTCGATGTTGCAGTTGCGCTTGTCGAGTTTCGCTACCTTTGGCAAGGTAGAGTGGTTGCCGACCGTTCAGCTTGCGTCGCCATACAACCGGCCCCGTCGCGCCAGCGCGTTCGGGCCAACACACAGCTCGGGAATTTGCGGAATGCTTAAAGCACTGTTGAGGGTCAAGCCGGTCGAACCGGCCGCACATGTCGATGCAGGTGAGCCTGTCGAAGGCAGCCTGCAAGGTGAAGCCACACTCAAACGCACCCTCACCGCCAAGCACCTGATCCTGCTGGGCATCGGCGCAGTCATCGGCGCCGGCATCTTCGTCCTGACCGGACAGGCCGCAGCCAACCATGCCGGTCCTGCAGTGATGCTGTCCTTCGTCCTTGCCGGCATCGCCTGCGCCCTGGCCGGCCTGTGTTACGCCGAGTTCGCGGCAATGATGCCGGTCTCCGGCAGCGCCTACTCCTATTCCTACGCCACCCTGGGCGAAGGCATGGCCTGGTTCATCGGCTGGTGCCTGGTACTGGAATACCTGTTCGCCTCGGCTTCGGTCGCGGTTGGCTGGTCGGCCTACCTGATCAGCTTCATCACCACCACGCTGCACATGCCCTTCCCGGACGCCTTGTCGGCGGCACCGCTGGCCTGGACAGGCAGCGAGTTCGTCAATTCCGGCAAGCTGTTCAACCTGCCAGCGGTGCTGATCGTGGCCGCCATCACCGGCCTGCTGTATGTCGGCGTGACCCAGTCCACCATGGTCAACGCCGTGATCGTGGCGATCAAGATCACCGTGATCTGCCTGTTCGTCGGCTTCGGCATCCAGTACATCGACCCGGCCAACTGGCACCCGTTCATCCCGCAGAACACCGGCACGTTCGGCGAGTTCGGCTGGAGCGGCGTGTTCCGCGCTGCCACCATCGTGTTCTTCGCCTATATCGGCTTCGATGCGGTCTCCACCGCCGCCGGCGAGACCAAGGACCCGCAGAAGAACATGCCGATCGGCCTGCTCGGTTCGCTGGCTGTCTGTACCCTCGTTTACATCATCGTCTGTGCGGTGTTGACCGGCATGCTGCCGTACAACCTGCTGGGTACCGACAAGCCGGTGGCCACCGCGCTGGAAGCCTATCCCAGCCTGTCCTGGCTCAAGACCGCGGTCGAGATCGGCGCCATTGCCGGCCTGTCCTCGGTGGTGCTGGTGATGATGATGGGCCAGTCGCGCATCGCCTATACGATCTCGCGCGATGGCCTGCTGCCGAAGATCTTCGGCAAGGTGCACCCGCGCTTCCGCACCCCTTATGTCAGCACCATCGTAGTCGGCGTATTGGCCGCCGCCCTGGCCGGTCTGGTGCCGCTGAACGTGCTCGGTGAGCTGGTGTCGATGGGCACCCTGCTGGCCTTTGCCACCGTCTGCATCGGCGTGCTGGTGCTGCGCCGGACCAAGCCGGACATCGTGCGCCCGTTCAAGGTGCCGGCCGCGTGGCTGATCTGTCCGCTGGGCGCGCTGGCCTGCCTGGCGCTGTTCATGCAGGCCTTCGTCGTGCATTGGCACCTGTTCGTCGGCTGGACCGTGCTGGGCCTGTTCATCTATTTCGGCTACGGCATCCGCAACAGCAAGCTCAACAAGAGCGCCTGAGCAACACCTCGACCGGCGCCCCGCGCGCCGGTTTTCTTTTGCGCGCCCGCCGCGCACCGACGAGCGAAGACCCGAAACATGTTCAAGCAACTCTGGGCCACCAAACACCCGCACGCCGCGCACCAGGAGGCCAATGGTTTGAGCCTGCGGCGCACCCTCGGCCCGTGGGGGCTGACCGCACTGGGTATTGGTGCGGTCATCGGCGGCGGCATCTTCGTCATCACCGGCCAGGCCGCAGCCAACCACGCAGGCCCGGCGATCATGCTGTCCTTCGTGCTGGCAGCCATCTGCTGCGCCTTCTGTGCACTGGCCTATGCCGAATTCGCCTCGATGGTGCCGGTCTCCGGCAGCGCCTACACCTATACCTACGCCACCTTCGGTGAGCTCTCGGCCTGGTTCATCGGCTGGATGCTGGTGCTGGAATATGGCGTCTCGGCGTCTGCGGTGGCGGTCAGCTGGACCGGCTACTTTCTGAGTTTCCTGAACCACTTCGACATCCATCTGCCCGCCGCACTGGTCAACGCGCCGCTGGACGCACAGCTCAAGCCCACCGGGGCGATTGCCAACCTGCCGGCCGCGATCCTGGTGCTGCTGCTGACCTGGCTGTGTTACGTGGGCATCAGCAAGTCCTCGGCGATGAACATGGCCATGGTCGTGCTCAAGACCGGCCTGATCATCCTGGTGATCATTGCCGGCTGGAAATACGTGGACACCAGTAACTGGACCCCGTTCATCCCCGCCAACGAAGGCCCGGGCAAGTACGGCTTCGAGGGCGTGCTGCGTGGTGCGGCAATGGTGTTCTTCGCCTATATCGGCTTTGAGGCGGTATCGGTTGCGGCGCAGGAATCGCATCGCCCGCAGCGCGACCTGCCGATCGGCATGCTGCTCTCGCTGGTGATCTGCACGGTCCTGTACATCGCCATGGCGGCGGTGATGACCGGGCTGGTGCCTTACCAGTTGCTGGGCACGGCCGAGCCGGTTGTCACCGCCGTGGCAGCCCACCCGCAGCTGGATTGGCTGCGCATCATCGTCGAGATCGGCGCCTTGATCGGTCTGGCCTCGGTGGTGCTGGTGATGGTGATCGGGCAACCGCGCATCTTCATGATCATGGGCCGTGACGGCCTGCTGCCGCCGGTATTCACCAAGATCCACCCCAAGTACCGCACGCCGCACATCAATACCGTCATCACCGGTATCGGCATTGCCTTGCTGGCGGCGCTGTTCCCGCTGGACATCCTCGGCGAGCTGACCTCGATGGGCACGCTGATCGCCTTTGCCGCGGTCTGTGCCGGCGTACTGGTACTGCGCCGCACGCAGCCCGACCTGCCGCGTCCGTTCCGCATTCCAATGGCCTGGTTGATCTGCAGCCTGGGCGTGCTCAGCTGCATCGCCCTGCTGACCGCGATGACCCTGCACAACTGGATGCTGATGGGCGTCTGGACGGCTACCGGCTTCATCATCTATTTCCTGTACGGCGTGCGCCATAGCAAGCTGAACGCGGAAAACAAGGCCAAGAACGGCTGAGTCGGCGGCCAGAAGCCAACTTGAAGCCCGGGTCTGGTCCCGGGCTTTTCTTTTGCAGATAGACGGCCGAATCGCCTCGCCCTGTAGCCCGGGTAAGCGAATGCGCACCCGGGGCCTTTGGCGCGCATCCTGGTCCCAAGCTCCCGGGTGCGCGTACGCTTACCCGGGCTACAACGGCTTACCCGGCTGCACTTGCACCCGCGCCTACGTCCTGCCGACACCCATATTCCGCACAGGTATCAGTTCCATCCGGATGCATGCATGAACCGGCAACTGTTCTTAGTAGAATGGGCGCCATGAACGCGCCTACTGTCCCCTACGACGCCCAGCGGCTGAGCGAACTGGCCCAGCTGCTGATCGACAACATCCGCGAGCTGGCCCACGCCGGCTGGACACCTGCCACCAGCAGCAATTTTTCGCATCGCCTGGATGACCGGCACGCGGCCATCACCGTGTCCGGCAAGGACAAGGGGCGGCTGATCGAAAGCGACATCATGGTGGTGGATTTCGATGGCAAAGCCGTGGGCCGTCCGCTGCGCCCGTCAGCCGAAACCCTGCTGCACACCCAGCTGTACGCCCGCTTCCCTGAAGTCGGTTGCGTGCTGCATACCCACTCGCCGGTGCAGACCATTGCCTCGCGCCTGTATGGCAGCGACGGTCATATCCGCCTGGAAGGCTACGAGCTGCTCAAGGCCCTGCACGGCAACACCACCCACGAGACCGCCGTGGACCTGAAGGTATTCCCCAATACCCAGGACATGGATGTGTTGGCCGCACAAGTCGAGGCCGAGCTCGACAAGGGGCCGATGTGGGGCTATCTCATCGATGGCCATGGCCTGTACGCCTGGGGCCGCGACATGGCCGAAGCCCGTCGCCACCTGGAAGCCTTTGAGTTCCTGCTGCATTGTGAGCTGGAGCTGCGCCGCCTGCGCGGCAACGCCTGATCCCCTTTCCACGTCGAGTCCCCCCATGAGCCGACTGCGCATTTTCAATGAAACCGCCCCAGACGCACCGCTGTTCGACAGCCGCGACGGCGAGGTCATCGCTGCCGAATTGAACAAGATCGGCGTCACCTTCGAACGCTGGCAGGCCAAGCACCCAGTCACGCCCGGCGCCAGCCAGGACGAAGTGTTCGCTGCCTACCGCGAAGACATCGACCGCCTGGTCGCCGCGCACGGCTTCAAGAGCGTGGACGTGGCCTCGATCGCCCCGGACAACCCGGCACGCGCCGAGATCCGCAAAAAGTTCCTCGACGAGCATTACCACAAGGAAGACGAAGTACGTTTCTTCGTCGCCGGCTCCGGCCTGTTCACCCTGCACGTGAACGACAAGGTCTACGAAGTGGAATGCGTGAAGGACGACCTGATCGCCGTACCGGACAGCGTCAAACACTGGTTCGACATGGGTGAGGAACCCAGCTTCGCCGCCATCCGCTTCTTCACCGAGCCGGACGGCTGGGTCGGGCACTTCACTGGCACCGACATCGCCCAGCGCTTCCCGCGCTACCAACCCAGCGCGGCCTGAGCCCCCTTTTGCCCGGAGCCCCCGCTCTGCTTGAGCCCCTGCTCTGCTTAAACCCCTCTCCCGCCAGCGGGAGAGGGGTTGGGGTGAGGGCAGCTTCCAGCTCTTGCACACTGCCCCTCGCCAACCAAGCACCCGTGCCATAACCGCACCGTGCAGGAAAACCCGCATGACCATCAACGCCATCCTCACCGACATCGAGGGCACCACCTCCAGCATCTCCTTCGTCAAGGAAGTGCTGTTCCCGTATGCCCGTAATGCCCTGCCCGGCTTCGTCCAGGCCCACGGCCACGAGCCGCAGGTGCGCCAATGGCTGGACGCAGTGGCCACCGAAATCGCCGCCAGCACCTGCCAGGACGAGGTCATCGTTGAAACCCTGCAGGGCTGGATCGACCAAGACCGCAAGCACACCGCGCTCAAGGCGCTGCAGGGCATGATCTGGGACACCGGCTACCGCAATGGTGATTACACCGCGCATATGTACCCGGAAGTCGCCGATGTGCTGCGCGGCTGGCACGCCCGTGGCCTGCCGCTGTACGTGTACTCGTCCGGCTCGGTGCCGGCGCAGAAGCTGTTCTTTGGTTTCAGCGACGCGGGCGATCTCAACGGCCTGTTCTCCGGCAACTTCGATACTGAAGTCGGCGGCAAGCGTGAGGCTGCAAGCTATGCGCATATCGCCAAGGCCATCAACACCGCCCCGGGCGAGATCCTGTTCCTGTCCGACATTGTCGAAGAACTGGATGCCGCCCGCGAAGCCGGCCTGCAGACCGTACTGCTGGACCGTCTCAACGACTACCCGCAGCCGCGCACCCGCGAGGCCACGCACGGCCATACCCGGGTTGAGCGCTTTGATCAGATCACGCTCTGATCGACTCACCCGCACATACCAAGACGGCCCCTGATGGGGCCGTTTTTGTTTTTGCTGCCTGCGGCGGGCTGCCAGCAAAGTACCTGCTGCTTTCACGCCAAACCCACATCGGCATCACCAGCGGTAAAGCCTTCGCAACGCAGGATCATCGAGCCGCGCACCAGGACACCTGGCGCCCGATCAACCCAGCAACGGAGGCTTCATCGCATGAGCATCACCGCAGAGATCGGCCAGGCGCTGGCCGCCGAGTTCAGCCTTCCGGACGTCCGCAGCTTGACCGTCATCGTCTCGCGGCTGACCACGGCCATCGTGCTGGGCGGCCTGCTGGGGCTTGAGCGCGAACGCAAGGGACGCGCGGCCGGACTGAAAACCCACATCCTGGTCTCGGTGGGTTCGGCGCTGTTTGTGCTTGCACCCCTGCAGATGGGAATTTCCGGTGCCGACGTCACCCGCGTGATGCAAGGCATCGTCTCCGGCATCGGTTTTCTGGGCGCGGGCGCCATCCTCAAACTCGACGCCGAGGAGCGCATCCAGGGCCTGACCACCGCGGCCGGTATCTGGGCGACGGCCGCGATCGGCATGGCCGCCGGCATGGGCATGGAAATGGTCGCCCTCATCACCACGCTGGCCGCGCTTGCGGTAGTCAGCACGCTGCCGAAGCTGATGCCGGAAAAACGCAAAAATACCGAAGGCTGCGAAGCCGATCTGGACACCTGATCGGCCTGTATTACCGCAATACTGGGCACTTGAACCTGTGCAGCACCGAGCACCCGACTTCAGGCAACGAATCGGATGCTCTTGTGGGAGCGGCGTAAGCCGCGAAGCCCGCACATTTTCAGGTGATATGGCTGCCAAGGCTCTGAACAATGCCAGCTTCGCGGTTTACACCGCTCCCACAAACAGCTGCCGAGCTGGCGCCCCCTGCATCGCGCCCGAGCGGTCTACGGCAACACCGACCTACGCTGTTCCGTTGACTCAGCCGGGCTGCGCAGCACCAGCACGTCAATGCTCGAAGGCACACCCAGTCGTGCTGTGAAGCCGTCCCACTGGCCCACACCGCTGCTGACGAACAGGGCCATTTCACGCACGCGGTATTCGCCACGTACATAGCCGTGATTGAAAGGCGCCACCACCCAACGATCAAATCCCAGCATGTGTCCGCCATGGGTATGGCCGGAAATCTGCAGGTCGATCGCGCCGGTGGCAGCGGCCGCGCGTGCCTGTTTGGGCTGGTGCGCAAGCAGCACATGAACGTCGCCGCCCCTGCCGCCGTCCACGACGGCCTGCATGTCCGGCGCCAGCCCGCCATGCATATACGATGTCGGCTTCAGCGCCGCCAGGTCACCAATGCCGGAGACCACCAGCTTGCGGCCGTTGATGGTCAACAGCGCGCTCTGGTTCTCCAGCACGCCCAAGCCCATCTGGCGGAAATGTGCCATCCAGGCGCTGTAGTCGTAGTAGTACTCGTGGTTGCCCGGCGCCAGCCAGACGCCGTAGGGTGCCTTGAGCAGCGCCAACGGCTCTGCGAAACGTCCGCTGTCTTCCAGGCCACCGTCGGCCATGTCACCCGGCAGCACGATCATGTCGGGCTTGGCCGCCAGGGTTGCATCGACAATGCGCTGGGTACGCCAGGTGCGCTTGACCGGGCTGATATGCAGATCCGCCAATACCGCCACCCGCAGCCCGTCCATCTCCTTGGGCAGGTGCGGCACAACCAGATCGCGCTCGTGCACCTGCGGCGGCTTGAGACCGTTGTAGATACCCAGCGTGGCCAGCAGCACGATCACCGTTGCCGCGCCATGGTTGAAGCCGGTGCCGTGCCAGAGCGCGGCCAAACCGGAGCGGCGCGGCAGCAGGCGTGACAACAGCCAGCCGGCCTCGCGCAGCAGCAGGAAGGCCAGCAGCAACACGAACATCACCAGCACCCAGCCAAACACCAGCTGGATCCACGCTTCAACCGAGTAGCTGAAGACATCCATCCGCCACAGCGTGGCGAAGCTCAGTCCGAGCAAGGCCAGGCCGATGCTGACGCCCATCCGCCAACGACGCTGGCGCTTGGACAAGGGATTGACCGGCCACCACAACCAGATGGCCAGCAAGGGCAGGATCAGCGATACAAATAGAGTCATCGGCAACAACAGCGGCGACGCGGAAAACACCCGCGATCACACCGCCAACAGGATTGAAAAGGGATCGCGCACTGTGCCATGACTGCATGGCAGACCGCGCAGTTATGGCTGGAACACTACGTACGACCGAGCGTTGAATGTAGAGCCGAGCCATGCTCGGCTGGGGCTTTCCCGGCCACGCCATTCTGGAAGCCATCTGCACCGCAAAGCCCGCAATCGTTCTGATTACGGGCCTTTCTGCAGCTTGATTGTTGCCAGCTTCGCGGCTGACGCCGCTCCCACAAACAGGCCCCTGTAGAGCCGAGCCATGCTCGGCTGGGGCTTGCCAAGCAATGCTGGGTCGGTTGGGGGGCTTCCCGGCAATGCTGGGAAAGCCCTTGCCGAGCATGGCTCGGCACTACAGTTGGGGCTTTGCTGGGAAAGCCCCTGCCGAGCATGGCTCGGCACTACCGCTTAGGGATGACTGGTGAAGCCCCTGCCGAGCATGGCTCGGCACTACCGGTAGCCGGGCCGGTTACTTGGACTTTTCAGCGATCCAGGCGTTGAGCTTTTCGTCCAGCACGTCCAGCGGTACCGAGCCGTCCTTCAGCACTTCGGCGTGGAACTCGCGGATGTCGAACTTGGCGCCCAGCTTGTCCTGCGCGCGCTTGCGCAGTTCCTGGATCTTCAGCTCACCCGTCTTGTAGGCCAGCGCCTGGCCCGGCCACGCGATGTAACGCTCGGCTTCGGCAATGGCGTCGGGCTCGCTCACCGAGGAATTGGCGAACATGTAATCCAGCACCTGCTGGCGGGTCCAGCTCTTGGAATGCAGGCCGGTATCGACCACCAGGCGCACTGCGCGCCACAGCTCACCCTGCAGGCGGCCGAAGTAGCTGTACGGGTCGGTGTAGACGCCCAGGTCCTTGCCCAGGCTTTCGGCATACAGGCCCCAACCTTCAATGAAGGCGGTTTCGCCACCGAAGCGACGGAACGCCGGAACGCCCTTCAACTCCTGCTGCAGGGCCAGCTGGAAGTGGTGGCCCGGAATGGCTTCGTGCAGGAACAGGTCTTCAGCGTCCCAGGTCTTGCGCGTCGGCAGATCATAGGTGTTCACGTAGAAGATGCCCGGGCGGCTGCCGTCTTCGCTGGGCTGCATGTATTCGCCGCCGGCGGCCGACTTGGCGCGGAACGCCTCGATCGGGCGGATCTCGAAGCCCGCCTTCGGGGTCAGCGAGAACAGCTTGGGCACATTGGCGTTGATCTTGGCTTCCAGGCCGCGGTAATGCTCCAGCAGCTCCGGCTCGGACTTGAACTCGAACTGCTTGTCGTTCTGCATGAACTTGAAGAAGTCCTGCAGCGAGCCCTTGAAGCCCACCTCGGCCATCACCTTCTGGATTTCGCCGTGGATGCGCTCCACTTCCTTCAGGCCGATCTCGTGGATCTGCTCCGGGGTCTGTGCGGTGGTGGTGCTCTGCTTGGCGTTGAAGGCGTACCACGCCTTGCCGTCCGGCAGCGAATCCAGGCCTACCGTGTCACGCGTGGCCGGCAGGTACTCGTTGGCGATGAAATCACGCTGCTGCTTGATGGCCGGCATCAGCTTGTCGTTGATCGCGCTGCGGAACGCCTCGGTCAGGCGGTCCTTGTCGGCCTGTGAGAAATCGGCTGGCAGCAGCTTGATCGGACCCCAGAACTGGCTGTCCTCGGCCTTGGCGGTGATGATCTCGTCGAACTGCGGCACCACCTTTTCCATCAGCACGCGCGGCTGCACCACACCGGCCTTCATGCCTTCGCGCATGTTGGCGTTTTCGGTTTCCAGCAGTACCGGGATGCGCGCGGCACGTGCCAGCCAGTTGTCGTAATCCTTGACCGTCTTGAACGGCTGCGCCACCTGGCCCGAACCCAGCATCACCGCATAGCTGACGGTGGAGCCCATCTGGTTGACCGGCATCATCCAGGTCGGGAACTTCTCCCCTTCCAGCGACTGCTTCTGCTCTTCGACGAAGATGCGGTAGCTGAGCAGGTCCTGCCCGGCCAGGCCGGCATCGCCGATCTTCTCGGCCTTGCCCAGCCATTCCTGGGTGAAGTCATGGCTCTGCTTGCGGAACTCGGCCGAGCCGAAATCCGGCAACTGGTCGTTGTAGCGGTTGTCACCCTGGAAGGTAGCCTGCAGCGGGTTCAGCTTGAGCACGCCTTCCCAGTAGTCGGCATACAGCTGGTTCAGCTGCGCGGCCTTGTCGGCCTGCGGCGCCTGCGCGGCGCTGTCGCCCGCAGCCGGCTGCGAGGTCGGGGAACAGGCGGCCAACACGGTGGCCAGGGAGAACGAGACGGCAAGCGCCAACGGTCGGACGGTCATCAGGGGTTTCCAGCGAGGGGAACAAGGCCGCCAGCGTCAGCGCAACCGGCCCTTGCCGGAAGGGCCAAAGGTCATTGCCGGGCCACCGACATCGCAGCCGGAGCCGCAAACCGTCATAATCGCCCCCCTGCTGCGGCCGCCACCGGCGTCCGTCACCCGTATTCACGCTCTCCCGGGCCCCTGCGTGCCCGGCGTGAGCCTTTGCCGTTGCTGTATTTATGACTACTTCGCGCCGCCCGCTGGGCTTCTGGTCTGCTACCGCCCTGGTCGTGGGCAGCATGATCGGCTCGGGCACCTTCCTGTTGCCCGCCACCCTCGCCCCCTATGGGGCGGCAACCCTGATCGGCTGGGGCATCACACTGTGTGGTGCGCTGCTGCTGGCCATCACCTTTGCCCAGCTGGCAAAACGCTGGCCGCAGACCGGTGGCCCCTACGTGTTTGCGCGCAATGCCTTCGGCGAACTGCCGGGCTTCCTGGTGGCCTGGAGCTACTGGATCTCGATGTGGTGTGCCATCGCCGCCATCGCGGTGGCCTTCGCCGGCAGCATCGGCGCCATTTTCCCGCAACTCACCACCACCCCGGTGCGCGCGGCCACCTGCGGCCTGGTCGCACTGTGGGCCTGCGCCGGCGTCAACCTGATCGGCATGCGCGAAGCCGGCCGCCTGCAGCTGCTCACCACCGTATTGAAAGTGGTGCCGCTGCTGATGTTCGGCCTGGTCGCGCTGTGGCTGGTGGATACCAGCCACTACGTGCCCTTCAATCCTTCCGGCCAGTCACTGGGCAGCGTGGCCGCTGCCACCGTGGCACTGACCCTGTGGGCGATGATCGGCCTGGAGGCGGCCACGGTACCGGCCGACTCGGTTGACGATGCGCCGCGCACCATCGCCCGCGCCACCGTCACCGGCACGCTGATCGCCGGCATCGCCACCGTGCTGGCCTGTACCACCGTGCTCGGCCTGCTGCCAGCCGATGTGCTGGCCAAGTCCGGCGCGCCGATGGCCGATGCCGCCGCCGCGCTGTGGGGCCCGACCGCCGGCATGCTGCTGGCGGTGGTGATGGCCATCTCCTGCGTTGGCGCACTCAATGGCTGGACCCTGCTGTCGGCGCAGCTGCCGATGGCGGCCGCCCGCGACGGCGTGCTGCCGCGTGCTTTCGCCTATGAAAACAAGCGCGGTACGCCGGTATTCGGGGTGATCGTCAGCTGCCTGCTGGCCACCGTGCTGGTGATCTGCAACTACAACCGCTCGCTGGTGGACCTGTTCAAGTTCTCGGTGCTGCTGTCGACCGCCGCCACCCTGCTGCCCTACCTGGCCGGCGCCGCGGCCTGGTTGTGGCGCGGCAGCGGCATCCCCTCACGCATCGCCGCGGCAGGTGCGCTGGCTTTCAGCCTGTATGCCATCGCCGGCATCGGCAGCGAGGCCTTGCTGTGGGGCGTGGCGCTGATCGTGGCCGGTTTGCCGATCTACTTCTGGCTGCGGCGTCACCGAGCCAAGCGCTGACGCCAGCGCGAACAGATGCCTCGCCAGCTGGCGAGGCATCCTCCTTCCTCAGGCCGTGCGCAGACTGCGATAGCGGAAATCGCGGATCGTGGTCTCACCGTTGCCTGCGCAATAGATACCCAGTTTCAAACTCAGGAAGCCGCCGAACACATTGTGGTGCAGCCCGGACACCTCCATACGCGTGGGGTGTAGCTGCCAACTGCGTCCGCCGTCGTGCGAGTAATGGAAGGTCACGACATTCCCGACATTGCTCAGCCTTACCCGGACCGACCCGGGTTTGCGCGGCGCACGCGCCCAGACCAGCTCCTCGGCGTACTGGAAATTCTTGATGGTGTCGGCACTGAAGCCGACGCCGACAAAGGCTTTGTTGTTGTAATACAGCAGCAGGCCAGCCTCCGCCCCCGGTGCCGGCTCCAACGTCACCTCCACCTCATAGGAACGATCAGGCACGCCGCAGGTCAGCGGTGAACTGTCGATCGGCGAGGTGCCGCTGGCCTGCAGGTGCAGGCCACGCTCACCGTAGCGCGCACGTTGGCGCTCATTTGGGCCCGGGTTATGGAAGGCCCATTGGGTACCGAAACGGTCCTTGCTGAAGTCGTCGGAGAGCGCAAAGCCCGCCGCGCTGTTCCTGCCTCCGGCGGGCTTCGGCAATGGCTGCGAAAGGTCGCCGCCCAGCGCGCGGAACCAGCCGTCGTCAGTCCACTCGATCGGCTCCAGCAGCGTCTGCCGTCCCAAGGTGCGGAATCCGTTCTCATAGGCGTGGTAGACCATCCACCAATCGCCGGCCGGCCCCTCCACCAAGGTGGCATGGCCACGCGACCACCAAGGCTCGGCCTCGGACTGCGTGCGCACCAGCGGATTGTGTGGGCAGTGCTCCCACGGACCATGGATGGAGCGCGAGCGCGCGGCAATCACCATGTGGCCGGTGACTGGACCGGCAGTGCCACCCAAGGCAGTCACCAGATAGAACCAGTCACCGTGGCGCAACAGCTTGGGACCTTCCGGTGCGAAGTTCTCGGTGACCCAGTCGTCCGGGTAGCGCCACGGACTGTACGCCGGCTCAAGCGAGCCATCGGTGGCCAGCCCGTCATCACGCAGGCGCACACGACGGATGCCGTTGACGAACAGATAGCGCTTGCCGTCCTCACCAACAACATGGCCCGGATCGATGCAGCCTTCAATCTTCAGATCGACCGGCTCGCTCCACGGCCCGGCGATAGCGTCGGCCCAGATGACGAAGATCGACCAACCGTTGCCGGTGGGATTGGCGGGCAGATAGATGAAATAGCGGCCATCGTGCTTGCACAGATCCACCGCCCAGATATCACCCAGCGTCTTGTGCAGCGCCGGCCCGATCGGCGCCCAGTTGACCAGGTCGGTCGAGCGCCAGATCACCAGGCCTGGATACGAATAGAACGACGAGAACGTCATGTAGTAATCGTCGCCATCCTTGAGGATGCTGGGATCCGGATGGTCCCCGGCAACGATGGGGTTGAGGTAGGTGCCATCGCCAAGATCGGCGATGCGCTGGCCTTCGGGGCCATGCCCCCAACGCGGGGCGACAAATGAGCTCCCTGCAGCAGCCGCAGGAGCTGACATAAGCGACAAAGGGGCCACCAATGCACCGGCGGCGATTGCTTTGAACAGGT
This sequence comes from Stenotrophomonas terrae, assembly GCF_001431465.1. GTDB lineage: Bacteria > Pseudomonadota > Gammaproteobacteria > Xanthomonadales > Xanthomonadaceae > Stenotrophomonas > Stenotrophomonas terrae. The sequence goes on from NZ_LDJJ01000033.1 coordinate 126,020, forward strand.
CCCTGCGGGAAGCATCTGGCATGCAGCACACTCGAGGTCAACGGGAAGGCCAACGGGACAGCCCCGCCGCCGGAACCGCCCGAGTGTAGCCGCAGACAGCAAACCACAGCGCGCGGCGCTTCGCTTCCCACTGCTTGCAGATGCAACTGGCTGCGCTGGATTCCAACGGTGGCTTCTCAGCCCTCCGGATACGGCGCGTTGCCCAGGGCCTTGTTGACCGCAATGAACTGAGCGCGCAGCAGCGCTTCGCAATCGACAAGATCGCGACGCGTCTGCAGGTAGCTTCTGCGCGCATCCAGCAGGGTCAGGAAATCAATCAGTCCGGCGTCGTTGCGCGCCTGCGCGATCCTGTACGCATCCAACGTGGCCTGCTCACGCATGCGCAGTTGCGCGCGTTGTTGCTGCGCGGCGGCGTAGGCATTCAAGGCATTGTCGATCTCCTGCCAGGCCTGCAGCACGGTCTTCTGGTAGGCGACGGCAGCTTCCTGCTGTTGCAGCTCGCGCAGCTGCACCACGCTCTTGCGGCGGCCATGATCGAACAGCGGCAGATTGAGCACCGGGCCCACCGACCAGGTGCGGCTGCCCCAATCGGAAAACTCACCGGACAGATACGATTCGTAGCCGAACTTTGCACCCAGGCGGATGCTGGGATACAGGTCGGCCTGAGCGACACCTATATTGGCTGTCGCCTGTTGCAGGCGTGCCTGCGCGGCACGGATATCCGGCCGCCGCTGCGCCACTTCCGATGGCAGGCCCAGCGACAGGTCAGGCAGCGCGTCGTCGTGCTCAACCGCCGGCGCTGCGAGCTGGGCACGCAATGCACCGGGATGCTCGCCCAGCAGCAGCGCCAGTTGGTTGCCACTGCTAGCCTCTTCGGCCAACAAACCGGGCAGGCGCGCGCGCACGGCGGCTAGATCGGCCTGCTGGCGATCCAGGTCCAGGTGGTCCTGCAGACCGCCGTCAACCCGCGCCTGCAACAGCGATGAACGCTCCTCCAGCGCAGCGATATCCTCGCGTGCCAGCGCGATCTGGCGCTGCGCGCTTCGCAACTGCACATAACTGCGGGCGACCTCGCTGGTGATGCTCAGCCGGGCCAGGTCCAACAACGCCGCCTGCTGCGCGACACCGGCGTCGGCAGCTTCGATCGAACGCCGCACGCGGCCCCATAGATCCAGTTCCCACGACGCATCAAAACCGGCCTGGTACAGATTGAACGGCTCGGCCAGCAGTTGTTTGAGCGCATCGCTGTCGTTGCTGAGGATGTCGAGCATGCGCGTAGCGGCGCCGTTCTCGCTCTGCCGCTGCTTGCTCGCCCCCGCCGATGCAGTCACCGCCACGCCGCGTTGGGCAGCAACCGTGCTGCGCTGCGCGCGGGCCTGGGCATAGTGCAAGGCTGCCGTGCGCAGGTCCGGGCTGGCGCGCAAGGCGCGTTGCTGCAGCTCATCCAGGATCGGATCGGACAGCTGCGTCCACCACGCCGGCTGCAATGGCTGGGCGCCGACGCCGCTATTTAGTGACGCGTCACCGCCGCGCCATTGCGTCCAGTCCGCCGGCGCCGGCGCGTCTGCGCGGACGACATCCGGCCCCACCGCACAGCCGCCGGTGGCCAGCCCGACAGCCAGCGGCAACAGCAGCAGCGATACTTTCAAGAATGCGCGTGGTTGCGGAAACATCGATCACGTCCTAGTTAAGACGGTTGCGGAACAACCACGCTGCCAACGGCAGGGTGATTGCAGCCACCACCAGCATGGGGATGAAATTGAAGCCCACTTCCTGCAGTCCGGCACCTTCCAGATAGACCCTGCGCACCAGGTCGATACCGAAGCGCAGCGGGTTGGCGTAAGTGGCCAGCTGCAGAACCCTGGGCATGTTGGCCACCGGCGTCATCAGGCCTGACAGCAGCATCAGCGGCATGATCAGCAGGAAGGTGTAAAGCATCGCCTGCTGCATGTTGGCGGCCACCGCCGAGATCGACAGGCCGATCCCAACCGACGCAATGGTGAATACCGCCAGTGCCAGATACAGCAGCCCCACCGAGCCGGCCAGCGGAATCTGGAACCAGAAGCGGATGATCAGCAGGATGATGGTGGACTGCACCAGGCCCACCAGGATCGACGGCACCGCCTTGCCGATCAGTATCTGCATCGGCGTCATCGGGGTGACCAGCAGCTGATCGAAGGTGCCCTGCTCGCGCTCGCGCGCCACCGACAAGGCCGCGATCAACAGCGTCTGCAGCATGCTCAAGGCCGCGATCAGGGCAGGCATCAACTGCCAACGCGACTCCAGGTTCGGGTTGTACCAGCTGCGCGTCAGCAACTGCACGCCCTGCCCGGTTCCAGGGCCGGCCCGGGCCTGGTTGAAGCTGCCGACGATGGCACCGATGTAGCCGGCGGCCGCGCCAGCGGTAGTGGAATTGCGCCCATCCATGATCAGCTGCAGCGGTGCCGTCTGCCCGGCCTGCAGCCGCTGTTCGAAGTCGGCCGGGATGCTGACAACCAGCAGCACCTTGTTGGCGTCGATCAAGCTGGCGATCTGGCTGGACGAGCTGAGCGTGGCCACGCGCTCGAACATGCCGGCACCGTCCATCCGCGCCAGCAGCTCGGTCGAGGCCTGGCCACCGCTCAAGTCGAGCACCGCATACGGCACATGGCGAAGATCGAAGGTAGCGCCGTAACCGAACAGCAAGGCCTGCAGCAACGCCGGTGCGAACAGCGTGACGCGACTGGCGGGCTCCTTGAGCAAGGTGATCAGTTCCTTGCGGCAAAGGAAGGCGATGCGCCTGAGGTATTGCACCAAGGCCTCCATGTTCAGGCCAGCCTCTTGCGCAGGCGCTGCCGCGTGGCCAGGAACAGCACCAGTGCATACAGCAACAGGATGCTGGATTTCTGCACGAACAAGGGCCAGTTGTCGCCGGTCAGGAACAGCGATTTGATCAGGCCCATGAAGTGCGTGGCCGGCAGCAGCTGGCTGATGACCTGCACCCCGACCGGCATATTGCGCAGGTCAAACACAAACCCGGACAGCATCATCGCTGGCATGAAGCTGGTCAGCAGCGCCACCTGGCTGGCCTGGAACTGATTGCGGGTCACCGCCGAGATGAACAGACCCAGCAGCAGCGACACCATCAGGTAAAGCAGCGAACTGATCACGATCGCCAGTAGCGAACCGCGCATGGGCACCTCGAACAGGAAGCGCGCGGTCAGCAGGCAGATCGCCAGGTTGATCGCGCCAATGGCCATGTAGGGCAGCAGTTTGGCCAGCACCAGTTCGGTTGGCCGCACCGGGGTGACGAACAGCGCTTCCAGCGTGCCGCGCTCCCATTCGCGCGCCACCAGCAGCGAGGTGAGAAAGGCCCCGATCAAGGTCATCACCAGCACGATCAAGCCAGGCACCAGATACCAGGTGCTGGTGCTGGCCTCGTTGAACCACATGCGCTGGATCACACTGACCCGGCCGCCACCCGCACCGGAACTGCCCAGCCGGTCCGCCGCAATCTGCAGCTGGGAAGCCAAGGCCCCGCCCACATAGGCCTCCAGCGTGCGCGCGGTGTTTGCATCCACCCCATTGAGTATCAGCTGCACCTGTGCGCCGCCCTCGGCCATGCGACGACTGAAATCCACCGGCACATGCACGATGCCGCCCACCTTGCCCTGTCGCATCAAGGCCACCGCCGCGTCCATGTTGTTCACCTGCAACGGCGCCAGATAGGGCGAACCCTGCAAGCCGACCACCAGCGACTGGGTGGTGGGTGAGCGCTCATCCAGCACCACCGCCACCGGCGCGTTGCTGACATCGAAGGACAGGCCGTAGCCGAACAACAGGATCAAGGCCGCCGGCAGCAGCAGGCCAACGGCCAGACTGCTGCGCTCGCGCAGCATCTGCCGGGTTTCCTTGCGCAGCAATGCCCACAAGCGCGCGCCGAAGCCGGACATCAGGCCGCCCTGCCCGCAGCGCCTGCACTGCGCTGTGCCCGGCCTTTCTCAACGATGCCGATGAAAGCAGCATTCATGTCGATACCCTCACCACCGGCCTGCTCGCGCACCTGCTGCGGCGTGCCCAGCGCCAGCAGCTCACCGGCATCCTGGATGGCGATGCGGTCGCAGTACTCGGCCTCTTCCATGAAGTGGGTGGTGACGATGATGGTCACGCCCTGCTGCGCCAGGCCGGTGATGGTGCGCCAGAACGCGCGCCGTGCCAGCGGGTCGATGCCGCTGGTGGGTTCATCCAGGAACAGGATCTCTGGTGCATGCAGCAGGCCGACCGCCATGGCCAGCCGCTGTTTGTAACCGGCTGGCAGCTCACCGCTGCGGGCCTGCGCCTGCAGGTCGAAGCGGCTGATCGAATCCGCTACGCGCTGGCGCAGCTGCGCGCCGCCCAGACCGTAGGCACCGCCGAAGAACTCCAGGTTCTCGCGCACCGTCAGGTTGGCGTACAGCGCAAACTTCTGTGACACATAGCCAATGCGTGCCCGCGCCTGCGCACGCGCCGTACGCAGGTTCAGCCCGGCAACTTCCAGATGCCCGCTGCTTGCTGGCAACAAGCCGCACAACATCCTGAAAGTCGTGGTCTTGCCGGCACCGTTGGGGCCGAGTAGTCCAAAAATCTCACCGCGATGGACGTCGAAGGTGGTGCTGGCCACCGCGGTGAAATCACCGAAGCGTCGTACCAGATCCCGCACCACGATGACCGGCGCGTCGTCGCCGGCAAGTTTCGTCGCTGCGACTGCGGCGACCGGCAGCGGCGCCTGAGTTTCCTGCGCGCGCAGCAGCATCATGAACGCGTCTTCCAGCTCGGCCGGGCGCTCCACCGGCGCAACGCCGTGCAACGCTGCAGCGATGTCCGCCGGGCTGGCACCGGGCTGCAGGATGAAGCGCACCGCCCCTGCACGCGGCACCGCATCGAGGACATGCGCGCTGTCGTCGATCAGCTGCGCCTGCAGATCGCGCGCCTGCATGTGGGCGGGCGGCACCACGCTCCAGGTCAATCCGCGTGCCTTGGCGGCCAGGCTGGCCGGATCGCCTTCTGCCAGCAGCTGACCCTGGTGCAGCACGAAGATATGTTCGCAGCGTTCGGCTTCGTCCATATAGGCCGTGCTGACCAGCACGCTGAGATGCTCTTCCTGCACCAGCTGCTGGATGATTTTCCACAGCTCGCGGCGTGACAGCGGGTCCACGCCCACACTGGGCTCGTCCAGCAACAACAGCTGCGGCGACCTGACCAGGGTGCAGGCCAGGCCGAGCTTCTGCTTCATGCCACCGGACAATTTGCCCGCCGGACGCGCCTTGAACGCGGCCAGGTCGGTCATCTGCAACAGGCGTTCAAAGCGCGCGCGGCGCTCGTCCATGGGGACGCCATGCAGATCGGCATACAGATCCAGGTTCTCCTGCACGCTCAGGTCTTCATACAGTCCAAAGCGCTGCGGCATGTAGCTGATGCGGTCCTGTACCTGCTGCGGTTGCCGTGCCACGTCGAACCCGAGCACCTGCAACTGGCCGCCATCGGCAGGCAGCAGGCCCGCCAGCATGCGCAGGAAGGTGGTCTTGCCGGCCCCGTCAGGCCCGACCAAGGCGGTCAGTCTGCCTTCGCCAACGCGCAACGAGATCCCGCCCACGGCCTCCACCTGGCCGCCTCCCGGCGCCGGGAAAACCTTGCGCAGGTCGCGTGCGATGACCGTGGCAGCGGCTTGCATCATCAGCGCGTGTCTTGCTGCAGACGCACGCTCACCGGCTGGCCCAGGCGCAGCTGATCATGCGCATCGTCCACCACCACGCGCACTTCATAGACCAGGCTGGTACGCAGTTCTTCGGTCTGCACCGACTTGGGGGTGAACTCGGCCACCGAGGAGATAAACCCGACCTTGCCGGCCACCGGCTTGTCCGGATGGCTGTCACTGAACACCTGCGCGCGCTGCCCGCTGCGGATGCGGCCCAACTCGGTTTCGCTGGCAAATACCCGCACCCATTTGGGTTGGGTCAGCGCCAGCGCAAACGCCGCGCGTTGCGGGCTGACCATGTCGCCCACTTCCACCAGCCGCGAGCGCACCACCGCTGCCACCGGCGCCTTGAGCTGGCCCTGGCTGATCTGATGCTGCAGCAAGGCCAGTTGCGCATCGGCTGCCTGCAGTTGGGCTTCGGCCGCCGCGATGTCTTCCTTGCGCGGCCCCTGCTCCACCAGCGCCAGGCCCTGTCGCTGCAGCTCGGCATTGGCTGCGGCAACCTTGGCCGCACTGCGCGCACGGTCCATTTCGACCGCGCTGACTCCGCGCCCTGCGGTAGCGGCGGCAACGCCCTGCAGACGCTGCAGATCCTGCGCTGCGCGTGCGGCGTCGGCCTGCGCGGCAGCCAACTGGCTTCTGGCCTGGATCACTTCCTGCGGGCGGGCGCCATTGCGCAACCGCGCCACGCTCTGCTGCTGCGTCTGGATCTGCGCCTTGGCCTGATCGGCCTGCAGTTGCAGCGTCTGTGTATCGAACGTGGCCAGCACCTCGCCGGCCTTGACCTTGTCGCCCTCCTCCACCCGCACTTCCTGCACCCGACCGCTGCCGTCGAAGGCCAGCGATACCTGCCGGATATCCACATTGCCCTGCAGCTGCAGGACACCATCAGCCGGCTTGTCGCGGCTGCTCCACCACCACAGCAACAGGACAGCGAGCACCACGACAGCGGCCGCAACAACGAGCACGGGCTTCTTCATCAGGACGCATCCGCGAGCAGTTCTGGGTACAGTACGCAGCCTAGTTCAAATTAAATTTAATTTAAAGTGATGCCGGGCCGATCTTTCCAGCAAGCTAAACTTGCCACGCAATGAGTACACAGAAAATCACGCCACGCAGCCCGCGCACCGACGGTGAGGCAACCCGCGCCCGCCTGTTGGAGGCGGCCGGCCAGCTTTTCTCGCAGCAGGGCTTTGCCGAAACCACCGGCAAGGCTATTGCCCAGCGCGCCGGCGCCGACCTGGCCTCGATCAATTACCACTTCGGCAACCGCAACGGCCTGTACCAGACCGTCCTGCTGGAAGCGCACCGGCAGATCCTCGACCTGGACGATCTGCAACGCATTGCCAGCAGCGGGCTCACTGCCCCGCAGCGCCTGCACGCGCTGCTGACCGGGCTGGTGCAGCGCGCGCAGCAACCCGAGGCCTGGGCGCCACGTGTGTTGGCCCGCGAACTGCTGGCACCGTCCTCGCACCTGCAGGTGCTGCTGGCCGAAGCGATACCACCGAAGATCATCGTCGTGGCGCAGATGCTCAGCGAGATCTCCGGCATTCCGGTCGATGACCCGGCCCTGCTGCGCTGCCTGCTGAGCGTCGCCGCGCCCTGCATGATGCTGATCGTGATCGGACGCGACCTGCCCGGGCCCTTGCAACCGGTGATGCAGGGCCCGTCGCAGGCACTGGTAGCGCACCTGCACAGCTTCGCCATTGCCGGCCTGGAGGCCGTGGGCAAGGAGTACCGCGACAATGTCGCGGCCGGGAAAGCCAACCCCTCCCCGGCCCTCCCCTTCGCTGCGCGAAAGCGAGGGGGCAAAAGGTAGTGCCGAGCCATGCTCGGCAGAGGCTTTACCGGTAAGGCCCCAGCCGAGCACGGCTCGGCTCTACCCAGGCGAAAACTACCCCTCCCCAGCCCTCCCCTTCGCTGCGCGGAAGGGAGGGGGCAAAACTGCATCCGCCGGAAAACCGGCGGGCGCTCTGGCACCGCTCTTGCATCTGTCCGGGCATGAGTCCCGAACTTGCCCTCACCGAACTGCGCGGCGGCCTTGTCGCCACGCTGTGGATCGCCGGTCCGCTGCTGCTTGTCGTGCTGGTCGTCGGCGTGGTGATCGGCATCATCCAGGCCGCCACCCAGCTGAATGAGCCGACCATCGCCTTCGTTGCGAAAGCCGCAGCGCTTACCGCGGCCCTGTTCGCGCTGGGCAGCCTGCTGCTCGGTCATCTGGTCGAGTTCACCATCCTGTTGTTCCAGCGCATTCCCCACCTGATCGGTTAGCGGCATGGACTCGGTCACGCAGACGGTCATCGACGGCCAACAGGCGTTTGCCATCATCGGCAATACCTTGTGGATCATGCTGCGCATCGGCGCGATGCTGATGGCCATGCCCATGCTCGGCACCCGCGCGGTGCCGGCGCGGGTGCGGGCAATGCTGGCCATCGCCCTGTCCGTGGCATTGGCGCCGGTATTGCCGCCGGTACCGATCTTCAACGGCTTCGACTCGGCTACAGTGCTCAGTATCCTGCGCGAAGTCGCAGTCGGGGTCAGCATCGGCTTCCTGCTGCGGTTGATCTTCGAAGCCGGCGCAATGGCTGGTGAAATGATCGCGCAAAGCACCGGCCTGGCCTTCGCGCAGATGGCCGACCCGATGCGTGGCGGCAGCTCCGGCGTGATCGGGCAGTGGTTCTACCTGATGTTCGGCCTGCTGTTTTTCACCAGCAATGGCCACCTGGCACTGATCTCACTGCTGGTGGACAGCTACAAGGCGCTGCCCATTGGCACCGCCCTGCCCGATCCGCATGCGGTGGCCGCCCTGGCGCCGACGTTGGCCCTGCAGATCTTCCGTGGCGCACTGTCGCTGGCACTGCCGCTGGTGGTGGCGATGCTGGCGATCAACCTGGCCTTCGGCGTGCTGGCCCGCGCCGCGCCGGCGCTCAATCCTATGCAACTGGGCCTGCCGGTGGCGCTGCTGCTGGGGCTGTCCCTGCTTACCCTGTTGTCAGGGGAAATGGGCGCGCCCGTGCAGCGTTTATTCGACACCGCCTTTGATACGGCGCGGCAGGTGACAATGTGACGCTTTGCTCAGCTCAAGGTTTTCGGTTTGGCATTGCCTGACACCCCTATTGCCGGTTTCTCCATACCCGTGGATAGTCCGGGTACAGGCAGGCGCCGCAGGGGAATGCGGAACCACGTACGGCATCTCGCTGCCGCAACCGCGGCACGACAATCTTAGGGAGAGGGTTTGATGCTCGTTGGCAGCTACAACCCGTTGTTTGTCGTGTTGTCGATCCTGGTGGCCATCCTTGCCTCGTTCACGGCATTGGACATGGCCTCCCGGGTATCAGCCTCACAACCACGGCGCATTGCCGCCCGTTGGCTGCTGGCCGGTGGCGTGGCAATGGGTGCGGGCATCTGGTCGATGCACTTTGTCGGCATGCTCGCCTTCCGCTTGCCGATTCCGCTGGGCTATGACCTGTGGTTGACCCTGGAATCGCTGCTGGTAGCCGTCGCCGCCTCGATCTTTGCCCTGTGGCTGGTATCCCGGCCCACCCTGCCCCATCTGCGGCTGGCGCTTGGCGCGCTGCTGATGGGCCTGGGCATCGCCTGGATGCATTACGTCGGCATGTCGGCACTGAAGATGTCGCCGGAGATCGACTACGACCCGATCTGGTTTGCGCTGTCCATCATCATTGCAGTGGGCGCCTCCTGGAGTGCGCTGTATATCGCCTTCCGCCTGCGCACCGTCGAACACGCCCTGCCACCAAGGCTGATTGCCGCGATGGTGATGGGTCTGGCCATCGTCGGCATGCACTACACCGGCATGGCTGCGGCCCGGTTCCCGGCCAATGCGGTCTGCACGGCGGCCATTGGCGGCGGCGTTCCGACTGAATGGCTGGCCGCCTGCGTGGTGCTGCTGACCGTCGGCGTGATGGCGGTGGTATTGACCATCTCGCTGTTCGAGCAGCGCATGCAGGCGCGGCTGCTGCACCTGCGCAACTCAATGCTGTCGGCCTCGCTGGACGATGCCCGCAAGGAACTGTTCCACGCCAGCCAGCACGATTCACTGACCCGCCTGCCCAACCGCCAGCTCTCGCATGAACGCATCGAGCAGATGCTGCAGGACGGGCAGGCCTTCACGGTGATGTCGATCGACCTGGACGGCTTTCGCCATATCAATGGCACCTTTGGCTCGCAAACCGGCGATGCCGCCCTGGTCGAGATAAGCGAGCGCCTGCGTCAGCTGCTGCCGGCCGAGGACCTGGTAGGCCGCCTCGGCGGCGACCAGTTCGTCATCGCCACCACCTTGGCGCAGCCCGAGGACGTTGATGCCCAGGCCGAGCGCATCATCCTGGCGGTCAACTCGGTGCGGGCCGGCGGTCGTGACCTGCGCATCACCGCCAGCCTGGGTATCGCCCAGTACCCGCAACACGGCAACAACGCCGCACAACTGATCGCCATGGCCGAAACCGCCATGGCCTACTCCAAACAATCCGGCCGCAACAGCCATGCGCTGTTTGCCGACTGGATGAACGACAACGTCGAACAGGACCGGCGCCTGCTCGAGGACCTGCGCAAGGCAATGGGCAGTGCGCAGTTGTCGCTGCATTACCAGCCGCGGGTGCACGCCGACAGCGGCCGCATCAGCGGTGCCGAGGCACTGATCCGCTGGCGTCACCCCGAGCACGGCTACATCCCGGCCGAGAGAATCATCCGCCTCACCGAGCAAAGCGAGCTGATGGATGCCATCGGCAACTGGGTGCTGGATGAAGCCTGCCGGCAGATGCGCAGCTGGCAGGATGCCGGCAACAGCGAATGGCGAGTCTCGGTGAACCTGTCTGGCCGTCAATTGGGCTCGCCCAAGCTGCTGGAGGACGTACGTACCGCACTGGACCGCAATGAACTTGAACCTTCGCGGCTGATACTGGAAATCAGCGAAACCGCCGTGATGCGCGATGCCGAGAACACCATTGCGGTGCTGCGCAGCGTTGCCGGATTGGGGGTTGGCATCTCGATCGATGATTTTGGTACCGGCGTCTCCAGCCTGCTGCACCTCAAGCGGCTGCCGGCGACCGAGATCAAGATCGGCCGTGCCTTTGTGCTGGCGCTGGAGGACAGCGACGAGGACGTGGTGATTGTCTCGGCCATCGTCGCGCTGGGCCATGCGCTGAATCTGCAGGTGGTTGCCAAGGGCATCGAGACCCAGGGGCAGCGCTCCTACGTGGAGCGCCTGGGCTGTGACCACCTGCAGGGCTATCTGCTGGGCCGCGCGGTCAGCGCCGAGAACTTCATGCGCCTGCATGGCGGTGACGCCCAGCACGCCGCAATGGAGGCCAGGCTGGCCTCGTTCCAGGCCAGCCCCGAATAGAAGGCCGGTAGTGCCGAGCCATGCTCGGCAAGGGCTTTACCAATAGTGCCGAACTGTAGTGCCGAGCCATGCTCGGCAGGGGCTTTCCCGGTAGAGCCCAACTGTAGTGCCGAGCCATGCTCGGCAAGGGGCTTTACCGGTAGAGCCTCTGCCGAGCATGGCTCGGCACTACCCAAGCCCGGTTTGGAATGATTTTTGCACGGCTTTGGAAGAACCCTTCTTCCATGCCAGGCAATGTCAGAAAACGAACAGGCCGGGGAAAAAACCGAACTCCCCACCGAAAAACGCCTGCGCGAGGCGCGTGAGCAAGGCAATATCCCGCGTTCACGCGAACTGGCCACCGCCGCCGTCTTCGTCGCCGCGGTGCTGGCGCTGTACGCCATGTCCGGCTCCATGGGCGGCTCGGCACGGCAATGGATGAAGGCGGCGCTGTCGCCGGAGCCCGGTCTGCTGGACACCCCCAACGCCCTGTTCGGCCACGCCGGCTGGCTGTTGCTCAAGCTGATGCTGGCCTTCAGCCCGCTGTTGCTGGTGTGCGTGGCCGCTGGCTTCATCGCGCCGGTACTGATGGGCGGGCTGCGCTTTTCCAACAAGGCGATGATGCCGGACTTCAACCGCATGAACCCGATGAGCGGGATCAAGCGCCTGGTCGGCCCCGAAGCCCTGGCCGAACTGGTCAAGTCACTGCTGCGGGTGGTCTTTGTCGGCACCGCCGCCGGCCTGTGCATCTGGCATGGCGTCGATGCCCTGCGCGGGCTGCTGCACCTGCCATTGGAAAGTGCCATCGGCCGTGGCCTGGGCTTCACCCTCAAGCTGCTGCTGGCCACCGCCGGCGCAATGGCATTGCTGGCCGCCATCGACGCGCCGTACCAGAAGTGGAACTGGCTGCGGAAGCTGAAAATGACCCGCGAAGAACTCCGCCGCGAGATGAAGGAAAGCGAAGGCAGCCCCGAGGTCAAGGGCCGCATCCGGCAGATGCAGATGCAGCTGTCGCAGCGCCGGATGATCGAGGCCGTGCCCACCGCCGACGTGGTGCTGGTCAACCCCACCCACTACGCCGTGGCGCTGAAATACGAAAGCGGACGCATGAATGCCCCCACCGTGGTCGCCCGCGGCGTTGACGAAATGGCCCTGCGCATCCGCCAGGTGGCCGACGGCAACAAGGTCGCCATCGTCTCGGCACCGCCTTTGGCACGGGCCTTGTATCGGGAAAGCCAACTTGGCAAGGAAATCCCCGTGAGACTGTATTCGGCTGTTGCCCTTGTCCTGTCCTACGTCTACCAGCTGCGCCAATGGCGTAGCGGCCCGATGCCGCAGATGGCATCCATCGATATTGACGAATTCGGCAAGGGAGAAACCCGATGAGCACTCAGACCTCGGGCATGTCCGCGCGCCGCGTACTGGACATGCTGCGCCATGGACTGGGCGCCCCACTAATCGTGCTGGCGCTGCTGGCAATGGTGGTGGTGCCCTTGGCCGCGCCGGTGCTGGACGCCCTGTTCACCCTCAACATCGCCATTTCGATGCTGGTGCTGCTGGCCGTGGTCTACGTCAGGCGGCCGCTGGATTTCACCATCTTCCCGATCGTGTTGCTGGTCACCACCATGCTGCGCTTGGCGCTCAACGTGGCCTCGACCCGGGTGATCCTGCTCAACGGCCAGAACGGCCATGACGCCGCCGGCAAGGTGATCGCCGCGTTCGGCGAGTTCGTGATCGGCGGCAACTATGCGGTCGGCATCGTGGTGTTCGCGATCCTGACCATCATCAACTTCGTGGTCATCACCAAGGGTGCCGGGCGCGTGTCGGAAGTGACCGCGCGTTTCATCCTGGACGCCATGCCCGGTAAGCAGATGGCGATCGACGCCGACCTCAACGCCGGTTTGCTGACGCGCGAGGAAGCCAAGCTGCGCCGCGAAGAAGTGCGCGAGGAAGCCGACTTCTACGGTGCGATGGACGGCGCCAGCAAGTTCATCCGTGGCGATGCCATCGCCGGCATCCTGATTCTTTTCATCAATATGCTCGGCGGCCTTGCCGTGGGCGTGCTGCAGCATGACATGGCCTTCGGCGACGCTGCGGCCACCTACACGCTGCTGTCGATCGGTGACGGCCTGGTGGCGCAGTTGCCGGCCCTGTTGGTCTCCAGCGCCGTGGCCATGCTGGTCACCCGCGCCTCGCGCTCGCAGGACATGAGCGAGGCAATGATGGGCCAGGTGTTCGGCCAGTATCGCGCACTGGCCATCACCGCCGGCATCATCGGCCTGGTCGGTCTGGTGCCGGGCATGCCCAACCTGGCCTTCCTGAGCCTGGCCGTGATCCTGGGCTTCATTGCCTGGAAACTGTGGAAACGCGAAGCCAGCGCTGCTGCCAACGCGGCAGCCAACGCGAGCGCAGCCACTGAAGGCGGCATCAACGCACTGGGCCAACCCACGCCCGCCCCCACCGCCGAACTGACCTGGGACGAACTGCGCCCGGTTGACCCCCTAGGGCTGGAGGTCGGCTACCGGCTGATTCCGCTGGTCGACAAGAACCAGGGCGGCGAGTTGATGGCGCGGATCAAGGGCGTGCGCCGCAAGCTCACCCAGGACCTGGGCTTCCTGATCCCGCCAGTGCATATCCGCGACAACCTGGAGCTGCCGGCGACCCATTACCGCCTGTTGATCCACGGCGTTCCGGTCAGCACCGCCGATATCCACCCGGATCGCGAACTGGCATTGGACCCGGGCAGCGCCATGGGCAAGCTTGACGGCATTGCCGGCAAGGATCCGGCCTTCGGCCTGGACGCCACCTGGATCCAGCCGCACCAGCGCGCCCACGCCGAATCATTGGGCTACACCGTGGTCGACCCGGCCACCGTGGTTGCCACCCATCTGTCACACCTGATCCGCGAGCACGCGCCGGAGCTGCTCGGCCACGAGGAAGTACAGCAGCTGCTGGCCACTCTGGCCAAGAGCGCACCCAAGCTGGCCGAAGACCTGTCGCCCAAGGCGCTGCCGCTGTCCACCGTGGCCCGTGTGCTGCAGAACCTGTTGGTCGAACGCATCCCGATCCGCCAGCTGCGCAAGATCGCCGAAGCGCTGGTCGAAGCCGCACCGGTCACCCAGGACCCGGCCGCGCTCACTGCCGCGGTACGCAACACCCTGGGCCGCTTCATCGTGCAGGAAATTGCCGGTTCCTCGCCGGAGCTGCCGGTGTTCACCCTCAACCCGCAATTGGAACGGGTCTTGCAGGAGTCAACACAAGGCAATGGTGCCGCACTGGAACCCGGTCTCGCCGAACGCCTCCACCAGAGTCTTGCCGAATGTGTCGGCAAGCAGGAGGCCCGCAACGAGCCTGCGGTTGTGCTGGTACCGGCCCCGGTCCGCGCCGCGCTGGCGCGCCTGGTCCGCCACAGCGTTCCCTCGCTGTCGGTCCTGGCCTACAGCGAAGTGCCGGAAGACAAACGCCTGAAGCTGGTCGGCACGATCAGCTGAGGCACGCCGAAAGCCGACGCCGGCAACACTGCCGGCGACGGAAACCAGACACCTGCAGTACGCACCCATTCCGCAAGAAGGAGCCCGCCACGCCATGTATGACATCGCCAACGCCACTCCTTCAACGCAACCCCACTCCCGGTACCAAAGCATGAAGATCAAACGTTTCGTCGCCGCTGACATGCGCACCGCCATGAACCTCGTGCGCAAAGAACACGGTCCCGATGCCGTGATCCTGTCCAATCGACGGATCGAGGAAGGTGTCGAGATCGTGGCGGCCGCACACTACGACGAAACCGCGGTACAGCAGGCATTGGAAGCGACCCGCCCGGCCCCGCCGGCACCGGCCAAGCCACGCAGCGCCGCCGAAGCCATCATGGCCGCGATGACCCGCCGCAAGGCACCGGAGCCGGAACCGGTCACCGCCACCACCTCGGCCGTCGCCGCACTGGCGCGCTCGGCGGTAGGCGCCACCGGCCGCTCCATCGACAGCAGCGTCGAGCTGGCGCCGGGCAGCCGCTTCTCCGGCCTGCTCAAGTCGGCCGCCATCGAGCCGGTCGCAGCGCGTCAGGCCGCCGTCCCGCAGAGCCTGTTTGCCACCCAACCGGCCAGCGCCGACGAACTGCCGGTAGTGCCGGCATTCCGTCCCGCCGGCACGGCCGCCGCTGCCGTCACACCGCTTGCCGCCGCCCCGGTCAACACCGCACAGGCCAGCTTTGCCGACGCCATTGCGGCCGTCACCATCGCACCGCCGGCACCGACAGCTGCGCCGGTCGAGCGTGCCCGCTTCGTGATTGATCCGCCGATGCCCGAGCCGGCCAGCCTGGCGCCCGTCGCGATCCCGGCCATCCCGGCCGCAGCGGTGATCACCGCCCCCAGCCCCGACATCGCAGCACCGGTTGCAACCAGCGCTCCGATCATCACCGCCGCCGCAGAAGCCGCACAGCCCAACGACGCTGCCATCGCCGACAACGCAGCGGTTGTGACCGCCACCGCCCCGGCCCTGAGCCCGGTGGCGAGCAGCGCGGCCGCGGCCCCACGCGACGACGAACAGCTCAGCCAGCTGCGTCAGGAAGTGGCCGGCATGCGCCACCTGATCGAGCGCGAGATGAACCGCTTCACCGACGAACGCCTGCGTGGCAGCGCGGTGCGCGCCAACGCCTTGGACCTGATGGACGAGTACGGCTTCGACGCCGGCCTGGCCCGCGACGTCGCCACCCAGATTCCGGCCGATATCGATCCCAGCCGTGCCCGTGGCCTGATGCTGGGGCTGATTTCCAAGAAGCTGCCGATTGCCCCGGTCGATCCGATGGAAACCGGTGGCGTCATCGCCCTGGTCGGCCCCACCGGTGCCGGCAAGACCACCACCATCGCCAAGCTGGCCTCGCGCTTTGCCGAAGCCCATGCCGCCCGCGACGTGGCCCTGGTAACCACCGATACCCAGCGCATCGGCGCCCGCGAGCAGCTCTATGGCTTCGGCCGCCAGCTCGGCATCGCCGTGCACGAGGCCAACAGCGGCACCGACCTGAACCAGCTGCTGCAGAAGCTGGCCGACTACAAGCTGGTGCTGATTGACACCGCCGGCCTGGGCCAGCGCGACCGCGCCCTCACCGCCCAGCTGCAGTGGCTGCGTGCCGCCGGCCAGATCCGCACCCTGCTGGTGCTGCCGGCCAACACGGCTTTCCAGGACATGGACGAAGTGGTGCGCCGCTTCAGCGCCGCCAATCCGCAGGGTGTGGTGCTGACCAAGCTGGACGAGACCGGCCGCTTCGGCTCGGCCCTGTCGGTAGCGGTCGATCACCGCCTGCCGATCACCTGGGTAACCGACGGCCAGGACGTTCCGGAAGACCTTTATCGGGCCTCTGCCGCAAATCTGGTACTCCGCCTTGAAGATTTGCGCCGCGCGGCCGATATGCCCTGCAACACGGAGTTGAACAATGCAGTCGCGTGAGTACGCCAAGCTGACCAACACCTTCCCGCTGTCGGCTACCCGGCACGAACCGGCCGGCCCGGTACGCACCATCGCGGTGACCGGCGGCAAGGGCGGTGTGGGCAAAACCAATGTCTCGGCCAATCTGGCCGTGGCACTGGCAGGCATGGGCAAACGTACGCTGCTGCTGGACGCCGACCTGGGCCTGGCCAATATCGACGTGGTCCTTGGCCTGCAGCCCAAGCACACCCTGGCCGACCTGGTCGCCGGCCGCGCCACGCTTGAAGAAGTAATCATCGAAGGCCCCAACGGCGTGCTGGTAGTGCCAGCCGCCTCGGGCCGCCGGCACATGGCTGAGCTGCAACCGGCCGAGCATGTCGGCCTGGTCAATGTGTTCTCCGAGCTCGAACGCGACCTCGATGTGATGATCATCGATACCGCCGCCGGCATCACCGACAGCGTGCTGACCTTCTGCCAGGCCGCCCAGGACACCGTGGTGGTGGTCTGCGACGAGCCGGCCTCGATCACCGATGCCTATGCCTTGATCAAGGTGCTCTCGCGCGAGCGCGGCGTGGACCGCATCCAGGTGGTGGCCAACATGGTCCGCGACCCGAATGAAGGCCGCGCCCTGTACGAGAAGCTGGTGCGGGTCTGCGAAAAGTTCCTGATCGATGTCTCGCTGAACTACCTGGGCTGCGTGCCGCAGGACGACTGGCTGCGCCTGTCGGTGCAGCGCCAGCAGCCGGTGGTCAAGCTCTACCCTTCCGCGCCGGCATCGCTGGCCATCAACGAAATCGCCCGTCGCACCGCGCGCTGGCAAGCCCCAACCGCCCCGCGCGGCGGCGTTGAGTTCTTCCTGGAACGCATCATCCAGCAGAAGGTGAAGGCATGAACAATGCAGCCGCTCAATACCGTGAAGTCCAGCGCAATGCGGCCAATGACTGCATCGCCCGCCACGCTGACCTGGTCCGCCGCATCGCCCATCACCTGGCCGCGCGCCTGCCGGCCAGTGTCGAGGTCGATGACCTGATCCAGGCCGGCATGATGGGCCTGATCGAAGCCTCGCGCAGCTACGACGCCGAACAGGGCGCCTCGTTCGAGACCTATGCGTCGATCCGCATCCGCGGCTCGATGATCGACGAGATCCGCCGTGGCGACTGGGTGCCGCGCTCGGTGCACCGCCGTGCCCGTGATGCCGCCGCCACCATCCGCCGCCTGGAGCAGAGCACCGGCCGTTCGGCCAGCGCCAGCGAAGTGGCCGCGGCGATGGAGCTGCCCCTGCCCGAATACATGCGGCTGGTCGAAGACGCCTCGCGCGGCCAGGTGCTGAGCCTGGAATCGCGCATCGAAGACCAAGGCGAACTGGATACCCCGACCACCGGCGGCCCCAATCCGCAGCAGGTCCTGGAGCGCAGCCAGTTTGGTGCCGAGCTGGGCAAGGCCATCGGCCAGCTGCCCGAGCGCGAACAGCTGGTGCTGTCGCTGTACTACGAGCAGGAATTGAACCTGAAGGAAATCGGCGCGGTATTGGGCGTAAGCGAATCCCGCGTCTGTCAGATCCACGGCCAAGCCATGCTGCGCCTGCGCGGGCGGCTGAAGATTTTCGAGGCGGCCGACGCCGGCCTCGAGGAACCATGAAGAGGAAAGTCTTTTGAACAAGAACATGCGCATCCTGATCGTTGACGACTTCTCGACGATGCGCCGCATCGTCAAGAACCTGCTCGGCGATCTGGGCTTCACCAATACCGCCGAAGCCGAGGACGGGCATGCCGCGCTGTCACTGCTGCAGAGCCAGTCCTTCGATTTCGTGGTCACCGACTGGAACATGCCGGTGATGACCGGTATCGAGCTGCTCAAGGCGATCCGCAACGACGCCAAGCTCAAGACCCTGCCGGTACTGATGGTCACCGCTGAAGCCAAGCGCGAGCAGATCATCGAGGCCGCGCAGAGCGGCGTGAACGGCTACATCATCAAGCCGTTCACCGCGCAGACGCTGGAAGAGAAGCTCGGCAAGATCTTCGAACGCCTGGCAGCGAGCGCCTGATGGACGGCCTCGGGGAAGCCCTGAACGACAAATCGGCCCTGGTGCAACGCCTGCAGGACGCCTTGGCTGCCCTGGAAAGTGGCGACGAAGCCGGCTGGCGCCGGGAAATCGATGCGCTGGCGGCCTTGCGCACCCAGCCGATGATGTCCGGCCTGGGCCGGCTTGCGCGCGAGTTGGGCCAGGCACTGGGCGAGCTGCCCAGCGTGCCCAGCGAAGCCGGCGAGCTGGACGACGCCTGCGCGCGCCTGGACCACGTGGTGGAAATGACCGAGCAGGCCACCCACCGCACCCTGGACCTGGCCGAGGAATGCCGCGCGCTGACCGAACGCCTGCGCGCCGACGGACTCAATGCCGATCAGGGCGAAATCCTCGAACGCATCCGCCACAACCTCACCGAGGTAGCACTGACCCAGAGCTACCAGGACCTGACCGGGCAGATCATCCGTCGCGTGGTCGGCATCGTCCGCCGCGTGCATGAAGGCTTTGGCGCGCTCGGCCTGCCGCCCCCGGAAGAAGACGCGCGCAACCAGGGCTTGGCCGGCCCGGCCGTCAACGGCCTGGACCGCCATGCCGTCTCGCAGGTGGATGCCGACGACCTGCTCTCGGACCTGGGGCTGTAAGCCATGAGTGCTTTTGCCGACGACATCGCCGCCGACTTCATCCTCGAAGCGCAGGAGATCCTGGATCGCCTCGGCGAGCAGCTGGTGACGCTGGAACAGGCGCCGCACGATAGCGAGCAGCTCAACGCCGTGTTTCGCGGCTTCCATACGCTCAAGGGTGGCGCCGGTTTTCTGGCGATCCATCCCATGGTTGAGCTGTGCCACGCCGCCGAGGAAACCCTGGGCATGGCGCGTGCCGGCAAGGCTGAACTGCTGGCGCATCATTTCGATGCCGCCCAGCAATCGCTGGACTGGCTGCAGGCCATGCTCGACGCGGTGTCCTCCGGCACCGATCCTGAGCATGCACCGGCCGCGCTGATTGCCCAGTTCGACGTCGGCACCGCCCCTGTGGTGGTAGCCGCCCCGGTGGCCGCCGCAGCCAGCGACAGCGAACTGATCAGCGAAGACGAATTCGAAGCCCTGCTCAATGAGCTGCATGGCAGCGGTACCCCCGGTGCCCAGCCCATCACGGCCAAGGCCGACGACGGGCTGATCGACGAGGATGAATTTGAAGCCCTGCTCGACAAGCTTCACGGCGGTGCCGCCCCTGGCGCCGTCGCGTTGCAGGCCGCTCCTGTCGCAACACCGGCACCGGCGCCGACAGCGGCACCACCGCGCGCTGCTGTCCCGGCCCGCCCTGCTGCAGCGGCCGCCAAGCCGGCCGCCGCCAAAGCCGCCGAGCCCGAGCACACCGTTCGCGTTGACACCAAACGCCTGGACGCCATCGTCAACCTGATTGGCGAACTGGTGCTGGCGCGCAATCGGCTCAAGACCCTGCGTACCCGCCTCAAGGACGAGGAACTGGACCGCGCCGTGTCCACCCTGGATATCGCCACCGCACGCCTGCAATCGGCGGTCATGCGTACCCGCATGCAGCCGGTGGGCAAGGTGTTCTCGCGCTTCCCCAAGGTCGCCCGCGATGTGGCCCGTTCGCTGCAAAAAGAGGTCGATCTGGAATTGATCGGCGCCGATACCGAACTGGACCGCAACCTGGTCGAAGCGCTGGCCGACCCGCTGGTGCACCTAGTGCGCAACGCCATCGACCATGGCGTGGAATCGCCCGAGCTGCGCGAAGCACAGGGCAAGGCACGGATGGGCCGGGTGCGCCTGTCGGCACAGCAGGAAGGCGACTACGTCAGCATCGAAGTACAGGACGACGGCGCCGGCATCGATCCGGAACGGCTGCGCGCCAAGGCCCGCGACAAGGGCCTGATCGATCCCGAAGCGGCCGCCCGCCTGACCAGCGAAGAGTGTCTGCACCTGGTGTTCCTCCCCGGTTTCTCGACCAAGCAGGAAGTCACCGACATCTCCGGCCGGGGCGTCGGCATGGACGTGGTGCAGTCACGCATCCGCGAGCTCAGTGGCCAGATCCAGATCCAATCCGAACTGGGCCGCGGCAGCCGTTTCCTGATCCGCGTGCCGCTGACCCTGGCGATCCTGCCGACCCTGCTGGTGCAGGCCGGTGACGATGTCTACGCGCTGCCATTGGCGCGAGTAATGGAAGTGCTGCATGCACCGGCCACCTCGCTGGGCTGGTTCGACGGCCGCGCCGTGTTGGACCGCAAATCCCACACCCTGGCCCTGCTGGATCTGCGCCAGTGGCTGGGGGTCACCCCGGCGCCATCAACGCTGCTGACCATCGTCGTGCTGCAGATGGGCGAAGCCCGTTTCGGCCTGGTGGTGGACCAGGTACGTGGCCGCGAGGAAGTGGTGATCAAGCCGCTGCCGCGCGC
Organism: Stenotrophomonas terrae; assembly: GCF_001431465.1. Taxonomy (GTDB): domain Bacteria; phylum Pseudomonadota; class Gammaproteobacteria; order Xanthomonadales; family Xanthomonadaceae; genus Stenotrophomonas; species Stenotrophomonas terrae. Next base: position 146,928 of record NZ_LDJJ01000033.1, read on the forward strand.
ACTGCGCGGACTCAATGGCTATGCCGGCGCCACCCTGATCGGCGACGGGCGGATGGCCTTGATTCTGGATGTGGATGGGCTGCGCGGAGGGCAAGGGTGAGTGATCTCGTGATTGCAGCCGCACCGTTCGCGATCCCGCTAGTCCCCTCTCCCGCTTGCGGGAGAGGGCGCCCCACGAAGACGGGGCGGGTGAGGGGCGCGTTTAGCCTCTAACCGGCACCGTTCGCGATCCCGCTAGTCCCCTCTCCCGCCTGCGGGAGAGGGCGCCCCGCGAAGACGGGGCGGGTGAGGGGCGCTTTTGGCTTCTAAAGCTTGAAGCTGCCCTCACCCCAACCCCTCTCCCGCACGCGGGAGAGGGGCTTAAGCAAAAGCCCTGCCGATTCAAGACTGCTCCAACAGCGCCCTCGCCCCAACCCCTCTCCCGCAAGCGGGAGAGGGGCTAGCAAAGCCCCCGATTCAAGACCGCTCCAACCAGGCCGATATACGCACCATGGACCGACTCAGCATCATTGGACTTTTCCTCGCCCTCGCCTCGCTGGTGGGTGGCAGCATCCTCAAAGGCGCGGGCCTGTCCTCGCTGTGGTCACCGGCTGCGTTCGTGATCGTCATCGTCGGCACCTTGGCCGCCATCCTGCTGCACACCTCGCCGGCAGTGTTCAAACACGCCTTCAAGATCGTGCGCTGGGTGATCCGGCCGCCGGCCAGCGACCGCCGCGCGCTGGTCCAGCAGATCGTGGACTGGAGCAATATCGCGCGCCGCCAGGGCCTGCTCGGGCTGGAGCCGCAGGTCGAGATGCAGGACGACCCGTTCATCCGCAAAGGCCTGCAGCTGGTGGTTGACGGCGTTGAGCCGGACACCATCCGTCACATGCTGGAAATCGAACTGGGCAGCCAGGAGCAGCAGGATCTGGCCGCCACCAAGGTGTTCGAGGGCATGGGCATCTACGCCCCTACCCTGGGCATCATCGGCGCCGTGCTCGGGCTGATCGCAGTGATGAAGAACCTGGCCGATCCGAGCAAGCTCGGCCACGGCATCGCTGCCGCGTTCACCGCCACCATCTACGGCATTGCCTCGGCCAACCTGCTGTTTCTGCCGGTCTCGGCCAAGCTCAAGGGCGTGATCGCCAGCAGCTGCCGCGAGCGCGAAATGATCATCGAAGGCCTGATCGCCATTGCCCAGGGCGAAAACCCGCGCAATATCGAGAACAGCCTGGCCGGCTTCGTGAACTGAACCATGGCCCGTCGCAAGCACCACGAAGAGCACGCCAACCACGAAGCATGGGCCATCCCCTATGCCGACCTGATGACGCTGCTGCTCGCGTTCTTCGTCGTGATGTACGCGATCTCCTCCTTGAACGAGGGCAAGTACCGGGTCATGGCCGATGCCCTGACCACCGCCTTCGGTGGCGCCCCGCGTACCATCAGTCAGGTCCAGGTCGGCAATAAACAAGTGCAGGGTGGCGGCTTCGATTCGCCCTCGGTGATAAGCGCGCCCAGCATGACCGGCGGCGCATTGGCCGACCCCACCCAGCTGCCGTCGATGGCCTCGCATATGCGCATGCCGGTTTCGGCGCACAACCAGGAACAGCTGCAGCGCGCCGAGCGCCAGCTCAACCAGATCGCCGATCGGCTCAGCAGGTCGCTGGCACCGCTGGTCAAGCAGGGCGTGATCACCGTGCGCCGCACCGAGCTGTGGATCGAGGTCGAGATCAACAGCGACATCCTGTTCGGCACCGGCTCGGCAGCACTGGATGTCAGCGCCCGCGACACCCTGGGCACATTGGCCGATGTGCTGCTCGATGCCCCCAACGGCGTCCGCGTCGAAGGCCATACCGACAACCTGCCGATCGCGACTGCGCAGTTCCCGTCCAACTGGGAATTGTCGGCGGCGCGTGCGGCCAGCGTGGTGCACCTGTTCGCCGACCATGGCGTACAGCCGCAACGGCTGGCCATGGTTGGCTACGGCCAGTTCCGCCCACGCGAAAGCAACGATGCGCCCGAAGGGCGCAACCGCAACCGGCGGGTGATGGTGATCATCCTCGCCGATTCGGCAGCAGCAGCCGATCTGCCTGCAGCCGGCAACACCACAGCCAGTACCAGCAGCGATGACGACGGTGGCGGCGCTGCCGCCGCATCGGCCATCCGCAGCGCGGTACCGGCGGTCATCGAAGGAGTCCACTGATGCGCATCTGGGCCATTGCCAACCAAAAAGGCGGCGTCGGCAAAACCACCACTACCCTGTCGCTGGGACGCGGCCTGGCCGCGCGCGGCCACAAGGTGCTGCTGATCGACCTGGACCCCCATTCCTCCTTGACCCGCGCCTTCGGCGTGCCTGTCGAGCCGGTGCCGGAAGGCGTGCAGGAGCTGTTCGCCGCGCCACCGCACGAAATCGCCGCGCTGGCCCGCCACAGTGACATCCCCGGCCTGGACTATCTCTGCGCGCAGGCCTCGCTGGCCACGCTGGAACGGCGCAGCGCCAACCAGCCAGGTCTGGGCCTGGCGCTGCAGCAGGCGCTGGCCCGCCACGGCGAACAACACGACTACATCCTGCTCGACTGCGCGCCGACGCTGGGCCTGCTGATGATCAATGCATTGGCAGCGGCCGACCGTCTGATCATTCCCACCCAGGCCGAGCCACTGGCCCTGCATGGCCTGGACGGCATGGTCCGCACCGGCGAGATGGTGGAGCGCTCGCGCAAGCGCGCCCTGCCGATCTCGGTACTGCCGACCCTGTTCGACCGCCGCACCCGCGCCGGCAACGAAACCCTCAAGCTGATGCAGGAACGCCACGGCGAGCGCGTCTGGGAAGATGCGATTCCAATCGACACCCGCATCTGCAACCCGGCCGCATTGACCGTGCCGCTGCTAGGTGATGATTACCCCGGGCGCGGCATGGCCGCCTACCGCCACGCGCTGGAATGGCTGCTGCTCAGCGAGGCCGCGCAGCTGGAGCGCGCCGCATGAGCAACGACGTACTGGACGACTATCTGGGCGAACTGCTGCTGGAAGCGGTGCCCGAACCGGCTGCGGTCGCGCCCGTGGTGGCGGCGAAACCGCCAGCATTTGAAGCCCCCGGCGACAGCGCCGAGTTGGAAGCGGTGTTTGAGGCCGCACTGGCGCAAGCGCAATCCAAGGCCAGCGAAGCCACGCCATCGCCACCCAGCGTGCCTGCTGACAGCGCTGCCCTGCAGGCCGCATTTGACGATGCCATGGCTGCAACCAGCGCCGCCAACGCTGGCCGCCCGCCCACCTGGGACGATCTGCCGGACGAAGTGATCTACGAAACCGGCCCCGCTGAAAGCCGCAAGCTCGCTCACAGCGACAGCGCCTGTCTGCAGGCCGCCTTCGCGACCGCGGCCGGCCTGCCAGCGCCCCCACCTGCGCAGCCACGCAGTACGCCCAACGTACGCGCCTTGGACGCGCCGGTCGCAGACGCACGCCCCAGCACCTGGCAGGAACTGCAGGCCCAGGCACAGCGCCCGGCCAACAGCCCGCAGCACCGCCGCGCCGCCGAGCGCAGTTCGCGCTGGCTGCGCCTGCGCTGCGGCCAGCAGACCTATGCGCTGGAGTTGTTGAAGGTGCAGGAGGTGGTGTTGCCGGTGCCCTTGTTGGCATTGCGCGGCACCGGCCCGGCGATGCTGGGCATCATGAACCTGCGTGGCCAGGTGGTCCCGGTGATGGACCTGTGCCGTCACCTGGAGGTGGAGAGCGCAGCGGAAGACGCGCAGACCCGGATTGTCGTACTGGAAGAAAACGGCGAGACCCTGGGCCTGCGCGTATCAGCGGTGGAAGACGTGGCCAACCTCAACGACTCGCAGATCGAGCCACCGGACACCGCGCGCATCTGCCAGATTTCCAACGAACTGTTCCGCGGCATCGCCCGCGTCGGCCAGCAGCCCATGATCCTGCTCGACGCCGGCCGCCTGCTGCGCTGAGTGCCGCTTCGCCTGATTGCCCAATGCAGCTTGGGCGGGCTGTTGCTCCAAGCCTCCTCCCTTTTGCGAAGCAAAGGGGAGGATTGAGGAGGGGTGCCGTTGCTGTTGCTGCTGCTCCATGCCTCCTCCCTCTCGCGCAGCAAAGGGGAGCAGGCAAAGGTAGTGCCGAGCCATGCTCGGCAGAGGCTTTACCGGTAAGGCCCCAGCCGAGCATGGCTCGGCTCTACCCAATCAAGAGCTACCCCTCCCCAACCCTCCCCTTCGCTGCGCGAAAGGGAGGGGGTAAAGCCCAAAACCGTGCGCCGGTTAACACTATCTGCTGCAGCGCATCGCAGCCCTAAAGATCGCTGGCGGATCGCCGCTATCTCTCCCAGTAACGTTTGTTCGGAGCAACGATGAGCACTGTGGCCCTGGCGCAGGATCTCGGCATCGAGTCCACCAGCGAGTTGAAGCAACAACTGGCAACCCACCTGCCGCAGGCCGGTGAGCTGCGCGTGGATGCCGGCCAGGTAGGCCGTGTGCACACCGCCGCGATGCAGGTGCTGTGCGCCTTTGTGCTGGCGCGCCAGCAGGCCGGCCATGGCACCGTCTTTGACAACGCTACCGATACCTTCCGTGACGCCGCGCGCCTGCTCGGTGTCCTCCGGACCCTGGGTCTGGAAGCAACCCCTGACACAACGAAATCTGTGGAGAACGCTGCATGAGCGCACGAATCTTGGTGGTGGACGACTCGGCGTCAATGCGCCAGATGGTCTCTTTCGCCCTCACCTCAGCCGGCTTTTCGGTTGAAGAAGCTGAGGACGGCGCCGTCGCCCTGGGCCGCGCCAAAGGCCAGCGTTTCAACGCCGTGGTCACCGACGTCAACATGCCCAACATGGACGGCATCTCGCTGATCCGCGAGCTGCGCCAGCTGCCGGACTACAAGTTCACGCCGATGCTGATGCTGACCACCGAGTCGGCCGCCGACAAGAAATCCGAAGGCAAGGCCGCCGGTGCTACCGGTTGGCTGGTCAAGCCGTTCAATCCCGAACAGCTGATTGCCACCGTACAGAAAGTCCTGGGCTGATCAGCCCACCTGCCCTACCGATCGGATACCGCGCCAATGAGCATGGACCTGCAGCGTTTCCACGCCACCTTCTTCGAAGAAAGCCGCGAAGGGCTGGATGCAATGGAGGCCGGCCTGCTGGCACTGGAAGACGGCCAGCACGACCCGGAAGTCATCAACTCGGTGTTCCGCGCCGCGCACTCCATCAAGGGCGGTGCCGGCACCTTTGGCTTTGATGCCATCGCCGCACTTACCCACGTACTGGAAACGCTGCTTGATGAGCTGCGCGCCGGCAAACGCGCACTGGAAGGCAATGCCGTCGATGCCATGCTGGGCTCGGTGGATGTGCTGCGCGCCTTGCTGCGTGAAGTCGAGCATGGCCAAGCCGCCGACCCGGCTGCGGTCAAGGCGGTAACCGATCGCCTGCAGGCGGTGCTGTCGGGCGAAGCCCCGGCGGCGGCCGCTGCAGCCAAGCAGGAAGAAACACCGGACGCCTGGCAGATCGGGTTTGCGCCGGCACCGTCATTGTTCATGAGTGGCAACGACCCGCTGCGCATCATCCGCGAGCTGGAAACCCTGGGTTCGCTGCACGTCGAACCGCGCATGGCGCGCCTGCCCAGCTTCGACCAGCTCGATCCGCTGGAAGCCTATCTGGCCTGGGATCTGGGCCTGGTCGGCAAGGTACCGCGCAGCCGTATCGAAGACACCTTCGCCTGGGTGGTGGACGACTGCGAGCTGGACATACGTCCGGCCGCGCCGCCGAGCCTCGCCGTCGAGGCCCCCGTGGCCGCGCCTGCTGCCAGCATCGAGACCGCCGCCAAGGCGCCGGCCAGCGCGCAGCAGCATGAAGCGGAAAGTTCGATCCGGGTCAGCGTCGACAAGGTCGATGCACTGATCAACCTGGTCGGCGAGTTGGTCATCACCCAGGCCATGCTCAAGCAGGTTTCCGGCGGACTGGATCCCGTCCACGCCGAGCAGCTGTTTGCCGGCCTGGACCTGCTTGAACGCAATACCCGCGACCTGCAGGAAGCCGTCATCGGCGTGCGCATGCTGCCGGTGGATGCGGTGTTCCGCCGCTTCCCGCGCCTGGTCCGCGACCTGTCCGGCCGCCTGGGCAAGCAGGTGCGCCTGCGCACCATCGGCGAAGGCACCGAGCTGGACAAGGGCCTGATCGAGAAGATTGCCGATCCACTGGTGCATCTGGTCCGCAACTCCATCGACCACGGTCTGGAAATGCCGGATGTGCGTCGCGATGCCGGCAAGGACGAAACCGGCACCATCACCCTGGCCGCTTCGCACCAGGGCGGGCATATCGTCATTGAAGTCAGCGACGACGGCCGTGGCTTGAACCGCGACAAGATTCTGTCCAAGGCCTTGGAACGCGGTTTGAGCGTGCCGGACAACCCCACCGACGCGCAGGTCTGGGACCTGATTTTCCAGCCGGGCTTCTCCACTGCCGATGCCGTCACCGATCTGTCCGGTCGTGGTGTGGGCATGGACGTGGTCCGCCGCAACATCCAGGCCCTGGGTGGCGAGGTGCAGCTGGAAAGCCGCACCGGTGCCGGCACCCGCGTGCTGATCCGTTTGCCGCTGACCCTGGCCATCCTTGATGGCATGACCGTCTCGGTCGCTGGCGAAACCCTGATCCTGCCGCTGGCCTATGTGCTCGAAGCACTGCAGCCGCAGCCGGATGACATCCGCAGCATGGCCGGCGAAGGCCGTGTATTGCGGGTGCGCGGCGAATACCTGCCGATCCTGTCGCTGGGCCAGTACTACGGCTATCCGCACGATCCGCAGGCCGAGCCGCTGGTGGTCGTGGTGGAAGGTGACGGCCAGAAGATCGCACTGGAAGTAGACGAGCTGATCGGCCAGCAACAGGTCGTGGTCAAGAACATCGAGAACAATTACCGGCGCATCAGCGGCGTTTCCGGCGCCACCATCCTCGGTGATGGCCGGGTTGCGCTGATCGTTGATATCGGCGGACTGGTGCGCTCCCTGCGCACCCAGCAAGCCGCCTGAGCCCCGCGTAACACGCTACTGACGCCGCGCGCCCACACCGGGCGGGCGGCGTTCGTGTGGCCGCTGGGCCATCGCCAGCACTTGCCTGCGGCGACGCGTAGATCGCTGGCAACTGCAGATGAACGTGTCAAGCCCAGCTGCTTCAAGAAGCCCGCAGATCTGCCGATACCGCATCGCAATGCAATTTGGTTTGTCCTTCGACCAGGGCCTCCGCGCGGCCTGCACCACTCCTTACGACATTCCCCAGGGGCGCTGGACCTGCGGGTCGCCCCCATGCCTGCCTACGGAGATGTCTGCAATGAAGTGGTTCCAGAACCTGTCGATCACGAGAAAGCTGGTGCTTGCGTTCTGCAGCACCAGTCTGCTCACCCTGCTGCTGGCGCTGTTCGCGCTGTGGCGCATGAACGTGGCGGACACCCAGATACAGCAGGTCAATGACAACTGGATGCCGGCTGTGCAGCAGCTTGGCGAGATGCGCGCTCAGCTCGGCGAGTACCGCACCTTCGAGCAGGCCCAGCTGACCTACCAGGGCAACCCGACCCAGCTGGCCGACTACGACAAGCGCCTGGCCGATACCCGCAAGCTGATTGAAGCAGCGGAAAAATCCTATGACGATATCGAAGCCGCCTACAGCGCCGACGAACTGGCGATGTACGAAAAAATGAAGGAGCTGCGTGCCGCATATTTCGAGGCCCACGACCGCATCGCTGCCGCTATTGCCGCGGACGACTTCGTTACCGCCAGCAGCATTTCCAGCGATGAATCGCGCAAGCTGCGTCGCAGCCTGTTCGACCAGCTCAAGCAGCTGTCGCAGTACAACCAGACCCAGCTGACCAAACAGACCGCCGAATCACGCAGCGCCCACCAGCGCTCGTTGCTGGCCATCGTGGCCGGCCTGGTGCTGGCCCTGGTGCTGGCGGCCGCCTTGGGTTGGGCCATCATCCGCGCGATCATGGTGCCATTGGCTGATGCAGTCCGCGTGGCCGACGATGTCTCCGCCGGCAAGCTCGACCGCCGCATCGACACCTCGCGTCGCGACGAAGTAGGCATGCTGCTGCAGTCCATGCAGCGTATGCAGGCACAGCTGCAGGCAGTGATCGGCGCGCAGCGCGAGATGGCCCATCAGCACGATGCCGGCATGATCAGCTACCGCATGGACGAGACCGCATTCCCCGGCGACTACGGGGTGATGGTCAAGGAAAGCAACGGGCTGGTGGCCTCGCATATCCAGATGCTGTTGTCCGCGCTGGAGATCATCAAGCGCTATGCCAATGGCGACCTGTCGGTCGACATCGAACGCCTGCCCGGTGAAAAGGCCGTCATCACCGAGACCGTAGATGCGGTCAAGGCCAGCCTGTCGGCGATCAACAACGAGATCAAGCACCTGGCCAGCGCCGCTGCACAGGGCGATTTCTCCGTGCGCGGCGATGCCGATGCCTACCAGCATGATTTCCGCGACATGGTCAGCAGCCTCAACCAGCTGATGGAAACCACCGACGGCAACCTGTCCGAGCTGTCCAAGCTGCTGCAGGCCATCGCCCGCGGCGACCTGACCGCGAAGATGCAGGGTGACTTCCACGGCGTGTTCGCCAATATGCGCGACGATGCCAATGCCACCGTCGGCCAGCTGACCGACATCATCGGTCGCATCCAGCACGCCGCCAGCAGCATCAACCTGGCCGCCAGCGAAATCGCCACCGGCAACAGTGACCTGTCGCGACGTACCGAACAGCAGGCCGCCAACTTGGAAGAAACCGCCGCCTCGATGGAGGAACTGACCTCCACCGTGCGCCAGAACGCCGAGCATGCCCGCCAGGCCAACCAGCTCGCCATCGGCGCGCATGGCGTCGCCAGCCAGGGTGGCAACGTGGTCGGCCAGGTGGTCACCACCATGAGTGCGATCGAAGCCTCGTCGAAGAAGATCGCCGACATCATCAGCGTCATCGACGGCATCGCCTTCCAGACCAATATCCTGGCGCTCAACGCCGCGGTGGAAGCCGCCCGTGCCGGCGAGCAAGGCCGTGGCTTTGCCGTGGTCGCCTCGGAAGTGCGCACCCTGGCCCAGCGCTCCGCGGCCGCCGCCAAAGAGATCAAGGGTCTGATCGATGACTCGGTCGGCAAGGTCGGCGAAGGCTCGGCACTGGTGCAGCAGGCCGGCACCACCATGGGCGAGATCGTCACCTCCGTGCAGCGCGTGACCGACATCATGGCCGAGATCTCGGCCGCCTCGCAGGAACAGAGCGCCGGCATCGATCAGGTCAACCAGACCGTCATGCAGATGGACGAAACCACCCAGCAGAACGCCGCGCTGGTGGAAGAAGCCACCGCCGCCGCACGCTCGATGGAAGACCAGGCCAACCAGCTGGCCGAGGCCGTGGCGGTATTCCGTACCGCCAACGTGCAAGCTGTGGTGGCGCAGCCGCTGCAGCGCAAGCCCGCACCTGCCGCAGTATCGGCGCCGGTGCAGCGTCTGCGCGCGGCCGCCCCGGTACAGCGCGGCAACACCGCCGTGCGTATCGACAACGACAGTGATTGGCAGGAATTCTGATCACTGACGGTGCTTCCCCGGCAGGGGAAGCACCGTGCTTGTTTGTGCGACAGCTGCTTCAGCAGCACCCGCAGAAACCGATGTACTGAACCTTCCCATACACATCGCAGGCCAGTAACAGCCCATGTCTTTGCCCACAGGTTTCCTCACCCGCAGTATTGCAATGCGATTGATGCTGGGAACGGCATTGGTCGCCACCTTCGCATTCGGCCTCACCGCCTGGATCATCTATCTGCGCAGCAGCGACGCGCTGCTGGCTGCATCGCGGGTGAGTCTGGAAAACATCGCCCAGCTGGAAGCACAGCGCATTTCCGCCGAGCTGGGGCGGGGTTTTGAATCCAACGCCAACCTGTCACGCAGCTTCCTGACCCTGCGCCAGCAAGGTGGGTTCAGTCGTCAGAGTGCCGCCGCCGTGCTGCAGGCCCAGGCCTTGAACAACCCGCAATGGGTAGGCGTGGGCACCTTGTGGGAGCCGGACGCATTCGATGGTGACGACGCCAGCCATGTCGATACCGAAGGCCATGACGCCAGCGGTCGCTTCATGAGCTACTGGGCCTGGCAGGATGGCGCGCCGGTACAGGAAGCCCTGCGCGGCTACGATGTACCCGGCGACGGCGACTGGTACCTGCAGCCGCGCGCGTCCAAGAAACCGTCCGTGCTGGAACCTTACAGCTACGACATTGGCGGCAAGAAGATCCTGATGACCACCTTGGCCACGCCGATCCTGCAGGACGATCAGTTCCTGGGTGTGGCGACCGTGGATTTCGCGCTGCAGTCGCTGCAGGAACGCCTGTCAAAGATGCACCCGATGCAGCAGGGCTATGTACGCTTGCTGTCGCCGGCCGGCACCATAATCGCCGACCGTGATCCGGCCAAGGTTGGCAGCAAGGCCGATGATGCCGCTACGCGGGCGATGCTGGCGGCCACCAGCAAGGGCCAGATCACTTTCGAGCAGCACCATGACGCCCAGCTCGACCAGGAGATGGTTGAAACCTATGTGCCGCTGAAGATCGGCAACGCCGAGCAGAGCTTCGCCTTCGGCGTGGTGGTTCCGCGCGCCCTGCTGATGCAGCAGGCACGCGCCCTGCTGTGGACCATCATCATTGTCGGCGTGCTTGCGGCGCTGCTGCTGTGTGGTGCGCTGTATCTGCTGCTGCGCAGGTTCGTGTTCACGCCCTTGAACGAGGCGGTGAAGATTTCCGACAACATCGCCGTCGGCAAGCTGGACAACACCATCAGCGCGCAGCGCGATGATGAACTGGGCACCCTGCTCAGCTCGATGCAGCGCATGCAGAACCGCCTTCAGGCAGTGATCGGCGCGCAGCGCGAGATGGCCCATCAGCACGATGCCGGCAGCATCAGCTACCGCATGGACGAGACCGCCTTCCCCGGCGACTACGGGGTGATGGTCAAGGAAAGCAACGGACTGGTCGCCTCGCACATCCAGATGCTGCTGTCTGCGCTGGAAATCATCAAGCGCTATGCCAATGGCGACCTGTCGGTCGACATCGAGCACCTGCCCGGCGAAAAAGCCGTCATCACCGAGACTGTGGATGCGGTCAAGGCCAGCCTGTCGGCGATCAACAACGAGATCAAGCGCCTGGCCGGTGCAGCAGCCCAGGGTGACTTCTCGGTGCGCGGCGATGCCGATGCCTACCAGCATGATTTCCGCGACATGGTCAGCAGCCTTAACCAGCTGATGGAAACCACCGACGGCAACCTGTCCGAGCTGTCCCAGCTGCTGCAGGCCATCGCTCGCGGCGACCTGACCGCGAAGATGCAGGGTGACTTCCACGGCGTGTTCGCCAATATGCGCGACGATGCCAATGCCACCGTCGGCCAGCTGACCGACATCATCGGTCGCATCCAGCACGCCGCCAGCAGCATCAACCTGGCCGCCAGCGAAATCGCCACCGGCAACAGTGACCTGTCGCGCCGTACCGAACAGCAGGCCGCCAACCTGGAAGAAACCGCCGCCTCGATGGAGGAACTGACCTCCACCGTGCGCCAGAACGCCGAACATGCCCGCCAGGCCAACCAGCTCGCCATCGGCGCGCATGGCGTCGCCAGCCAGGGCGGCAACGTGGTGGGCCAGGTGGTCACCACGATGAGCGCAATCGAAGCCTCGTCGAAGAAGATCGCCGACATCATCAGCGTCATCGACGGCATCGCCTTCCAGACCAATATCCTGGCGCTCAACGCCGCGGTCGAAGCCGCCCGTGCAGGCGAACAAGGCCGTGGCTTTGCCGTGGTCGCCTCGGAAGTGCGCACCCTGGCCCAGCGCTCGGCGGCCGCCGCCAAGGAGATCAAGGGCCTGATCGACGACTCGGTCAGCAAGGTCGGCGAAGGCTCGGCGCTGGTGCAGCAGGCCGGCACCACCATGGGCGAGATCGTCACCTCGGTGCAGCGCGTGACCGACATCATGGCCGAGATCTCGGCCGCCTCGCAGGAACAGAGCGCCGGAATCGACCAGGTCAACCAGACCGTCATGCAGATGGATGAAACCACCCAGCAGAACGCCGCGCTGGTGGAGGAAGCCACCGCCGCCGCACGCTCGATGGAAGACCAGGCCAACCAGCTGACCGAGGCGGTGGCCGTGTTCCGCACCGCAGACAGCAAGCCCAAGGCCGGCGCGACTGCGGCGATTGCCCTGGCTGCAAACACGCAACGGGCGCAAGCGCGCCTGCGCCCGGTTGCCACCAGCGCACAGGCCGCACGCCAGTATGGTGACGGGGATTGGAAGCAGTTCTGATTGCTGAAACCCGCAGCACCCCAGCCAGCCCCCGGCAGCTTCTGCCGGGGGCTTTTTTGTTCAGCGCTGCCCGCGGGTATGCAATCAGACCGGCCACCGGCGATGGGACGGAATCGTAAGAGAGCACATGAAATTTTCTGAAATGCAGCAACGGCGCACTTTCCAAGCGTTGGCACCCGTCGGCGCAGTGCCTAAATAATTTTTAACCGCTAAGCAAGGTGATGTTCGAGTGAAGGAATGTGCTGAATTCTTCAGAATTCCCGCCGTGCAACACCCTACAGCGATGTAGGAAAACGCCGTTATCGGCTTAGACAGCATCCGCAGCCTTACGCGGTGTGGACACTACGCTGAGGTTACGGGCCGCCAAATCGCCTCCCGCAGCGTCTCATTCTGCAGTCGATCCGGAGAGTCAGAGATGGAGTTCTTTCGTAACCTCAGTATCGCCAGAAAACTCGCACTAGCTTTCACCCTCACCACCCTCACCACGCTGGCCATGGGCGGCTTCGCGGTGCTGCGCTTGAACCAGGCCAGCAGCCAGTTGGCGCAGGTCACCTCGCGCTACATGCCTGCGGTGCAGTACCTGGAGCGGATGCGCGCCGACCTGGCAGAGATCCGCATCGCCGAGCTGTCGCAGCTCTCGCACCTGCACGAGCCGGCCTTTGTGGCCGAGTACAACCAGCGCATCCTCGACCAGCGGCAGAAGCTGGCCGAACACCGCAAACAGTACGAAGCCCTGCCCGCCGACGCCACCCAGCAAGGTCTGTATGCCGACATGGGCAAGACCCTGGAGGCCTACTTCAACGCCCATACGCAGATGGAAAACGCCATCAGCGCCGGTGAGTTCGAGCTGGCGCAGAATATTTCCAACGACCAGTCACGCATCAGCCGGCGCGATCTGTTCGAAGCCGTCGAGAAGCTGAGCGGCCACGTTGCCTCGGTGCTGGACAAGGAGGTCGCCGACGCCAATGCAGCACAGGCGCGCAGCAGCACCGCCATCATCATCTGCATGGTCCTGCTCGGCCTGCTCTCGGCTGCGTCGGGCGTGGTGATCGTGCGGGCGATTGTGCGTCCGGTGAATGAGGCGCTGCGGGCAGCCGATGACGTTGCCAATGGCCGCCTGGATGGCAGCATCGACAGCAGCCGCAAGGATGAAGTCGGCGCATTGTTGGCATCGATGCAGCGCATGCAGAACCAGCTCAAGGCGGTGATCGGCGCACAGCGCGAGATGGCCCGCGAACACGACCAGGGCATGATCAGCTTCCGCATCGATGAATCAAAATTCCCGGGCGAATACGGCCGCATGGTGGCCGAGGTCAATACCCTGGTTGCGCAGCATATCGGCGTCAAAATGCGGGTTGTGGAAGTGATGCGCCATTACGCCCGCGGCGACCTGTCGGTGGACATGGACCGCCTGCCGGGCGAGAAGGCCGCCATCACCGAAGCCATGGACAGCACCAAGGCCAGCCTTGCCGCGATCAACAATGAGATCAAGCGCTTGGCGCATGCTGCCGCCGCCGGCGACTTCAGCCTGCGCGGCAACGCCGACCAGTTCGAACACGATTTCCGCGCCATGGTCGGCGGTGTCAATTCCTTGATGGAATCCACCGAGGACAATCTCGGCCATCTGTCGCGGCTGCTGCAGGCCGTGGCGCAGGGCGACTTGACCCAGCGCATGGAGGGTGATTTCCATGGTGTGTTCGCGCGCATGCGCGATGACGGCAATGCCACCATCGACCAGTTGGGCAGTATCGTCTCGCGTATCCAGGCTGCCAGCGGCAGCATCAGCCTGTCGGCCAGCGAAATCGCCACCGGCAACGACGACCTGTCGCGGCGTACCGAGCAGCAGGCCGCCAATCTGGAGGAAACCGCCGCCTCGATGGAGGAGCTCACCTCCACCGTCCGCCAGAACGCCGAGCACGCACGCCAGGCCGACCAGCTGGCACGCGGCGCGGCCGACGTTGCTGCCCAGGGTGGCGCGGTGGTCGGGCAGGTGGTTTCCACCATGACCTCGATCGAGCAGTCGTCACAGCGCATCGCCGACATCATCAGTGTGATCGACGGCATCGCCTTCCAGACCAATATCCTGGCGCTCAACGCCGCCGTGGAAGCGGCTCGCGCAGGTGACCAGGGCCGCGGCTTTGCGGTGGTGGCATCGGAAGTGCGCACCCTGGCCCAGCGTTCGGCAGCCGCCGCCAAGGAGATCAAGGGCCTGATCGACACCTCGGTGGAGAAGGTCACCGAAGGGTCGCAGCTGGTGCGCCGCGCCGGCAGCACCATGGACGAGATCGTCGCCTCGGTGCAGCGTGTGACCACCATCATGGCCGACATCTCCTCGGCCTCGCAGGAGCAGTCCAGCGGTATCGAACAGGTCAACCAGACCGTGATGCAGATGGATGAGACCACCCAGCAGAATGCCGCGCTGGTGGAAGAAGCCACCGCCGCCGCACGTTCGATGGAAGACCAGGCACATCAATTGTCCTCTGCGGTGGCGCAGTTCCGCCTGGCCGATACGGTCAGTGCATCGCTGGCCAAGGTGGCTGCCAGTGCCAGCGCCGCGCCGCCGCGTGGCCGCCCGGCCTTGCGTGCCATCCCCAAGCCCAGCAATCGCGCGCCCATCGCCAGTGCCGATGACTGGCAGGAGTTCTAAGCCGTAACTGACGGCGGCGGGCGGGCAACTCTCCGGCCCGCCCGCCGCCGTCAGCTGTTTTCCGCTTCGGCGCAGATCACGCTGAAAGCCGCGCTGGAGCAAGGCAGGGCGAACACAACATCGCTTCGGCGCTCGAAACAGCGCCGTATCAGCGTGGTCGCCGCAGCGAGCTACAAGCGCACACCCACCCAGACCAGTCGCGGGGCATGTTTCATCCCTGCGCAACGGAGCGGCTTGGCGAACACTGGAACAAGCCCGGCGCGGCAACATGTGCAACGTCAAAATGCTGACATGGCGCAGATTGGCCCTGCTCGTGCCATTGCAGCTTCCGCAACCGGCGCAAGTGAATTCGGCGGTGCTAGCTCAAGGGTCGTAACAGGCCGGCTAAAGATGTTAAAAAGGCGGCCGTTATCACAGTTTGTGGCATGTCCTCCTTGCCACACCGATCATCGGCCAACCAACACCGTGTCCATGCCCGACCACGAATCTGCACCGACGCCTTCGCCCCACGCCGGCAACCTGTATGCCGACGACCGCTACATGGTGCGCAACCCGCATCAGGTACGGCATCTGCTGCAGGCCATGATCGATCAGCGTTCGATGATCAATGTGCATCCGGACGGCCGCGACCAGTCCTTCCCTTCGGCGGTGCTTGAGGTGGACATGCAGGGCCTGCTGCTGGATGCCAGTCCGGTGCCCTCGATCAACCGCAGCGCGGAAACAGCCAGCACCCTGCTCTGCTTCGGCCAGGTCGACAAGGTGATGGTGCGCTTCCAGCTGCATGGCCAGCGCCGGGTTGACCGGGGCGACCATGTTGGCTTCGAGGTGCCGTTGCCGGAGGAGGTGTATCACCTGCAGCGGCGCGAGTTCTATCGGCTGGAAACGCCGGTGGGCGATTCGCCGTACTGCGTGCTGCCCGACCCGGACGGCGGCGAACCCAGCCGCTGGCGGGTGCTGGACATCAGCGCCGGCGGTATTGCGCTGCTGCTGCCGCCAGACCAGGACCTGCTCAAACTGCAGAGCCGCTATTCCGGCTGCGTGCTGGAGATCCCCGAGGGCGGCCCGGTCAAGACCCGGTTGGTGGTCTGCAACCTGCGCCAGCAGAAGCAACCCAATGGCCTGGAGATGACCCGTATCGGCCTGCGTTTTGACGACTTGCCGCGCGGCGCGGACAACATCATCCAGCGCTATATCTTCAGGATTGATCGCCTGCGCAAGGCCCGCAGCAACGGCGAATAAGCCGCGGCCATTGACCAGCCTGCAGCGGGGAGTCTGGTTCCAGGCCTGCAGCGGTTCAGCACCAGCGGCAGCGCTCTGGCTCTGGCTCTGGCCCGGGCCAACACCTGCCCCAGCGCCCCTGCGATCTGCAGCATTCCCGGATTCCCTCCCCGGCGCCTAAAGTCCCGGCCGCCAGCGCCGATACCGATGCATCAGCCGCATCGCATCGGCAGCCCGCCAGGACCAGGATCCGCCATGAATGACTCCCGCACCACCGCCACCGACACCACCGGCGGCGAGTACCTCAGCTTCACCCTCGGCAACGAGCACTACGGCGTGGATATCCTCAAGGTGCAGGAAATCCGCGGTTATGACGCCGTTACCCGGGTGCCGGATGCACCGGACTACATCAAGGGCGTGATCAACCTGCGCGGCACCATCGTGCCGGTCATCGACCTGCGCCTGAAGCTGCGCCTGGACGAGGCCCGCTATGACGCCTTCACCGTGATGATCGTGCTCAATGTCGAAGACCGCGTGGTCGGCATCGTGGTGGACAGCGTTTCGGATGTGATCCCGCTCAACGCCGACCAGATCCGCCCGACCCCGGAGTTCGGCGCTGCCGTCGATACCCGCTTCATTTCCGGCATCGGCACCCAGGACGACCGCATGCTGATCCTGCTGGATATTGAAACCCTGCTCGACACCGCCGACCTCGGCCAGCCAAGCACCGCTGAAGAAGCCGCCTGACGAGCACATCTGCGAAGCCGATCACATTTTCATGCATGCAATTCAAGCGCGGCAAATCGTGGCCGATAGCCCTTGCATGCCCGTCCTCCCCGACCGGCCCCACTTCCTCATCCCGGAGTTTCCGATGTACAAGCACCTGCTTCCGCTGTTTGCTGCCACCGTATTGGCCACCGTCGCCTTTGACGCTGCCGCCGATGCCGAGATGATCCCGCCGGAAAGCGCCGCGCGTTTCGCCGGCAAGGACGGCATGGTCTGTGGCAAGGTCGAAAAGGCACGCTACGCCGAAGGCTCCGAGGGTCAGCCGACCTTCCTGCATATGGGCGGCATGTTCCCGCGCCACACCTTCTCGGCCCGCATCGCTGGCAGCAACCGCAGCAAATTTGGCTTCCCGCTGGAAACGCTGGAAGGCAAGACCGTCTGCGTGATCGGCAAGATCCAGCGCGATGCCTCGCGCGCCGAGATCGAAGTCGCCTCGCCGGCCAACCTGAAGCTGGCCAACATCAAGTAATCCGCCTTTTGTCACGCCGGCGGCGCCGGCGTGCCATCCCGCGCCACTGACCTGGCAGGGACTGTTCCCGGAGATCGCGCAAGATGCAGTGGATCAACTCGCTGAAACTGAAGCCCAAGCTGATGCTTACCTTCGGTGTCGTGCTGTTCGTCATGTTGTTGCAGGGTATCGTCGCCTACCGCGGCCTGCATTCACTGAACAACGTCACCACCGACCTTGCTGAAAAGCGCATGCCCAGCCTCCGCACCAACGGTGAGTTGAGCGGCATGGTCAGCGAGTACCGCAACGCGTCCTACCAGAGCCTGGTACGCGCCAGCGACGACGTCAAAGCCGATGCCAAGGCACGTGCCACCGAACTGCGCATGCAGATCGATACCACCATCGCCGCCTATCCGAAGCTGATCGACAGTCCCGAACAGAAGAAGCTGTTCGATACCTTTGTCGCCGACTGGGGCAAGACCGCCGCGTCCTATGATGCGGTGAGCGAGATGCTGGCGCTGGACCTGCCGGATGACGCCATCGACACCTTCGTCGGCGAAACCCGCAACCTGCACCGCAACGCCTATGCTGCCCTGCAGGCACTGGCTGCCAACGACAACCTGCGTGCGCAGGCCGCGGCCAAACAGGCCGCTGAAACCTACCGCAACTCGGCACTGGTCGGCATCATCGCCGTACTGATTGGTGGTGCCGCAGGCCTGGCACTGGTCTGGTTGTTTGCCCGCTCGCTGGTCGCAGCCATGCGTGGTGCGGTGGATGTCGCCAACGAAGTGGCAAGCGGCAAGCTGGATGGCTCCATCGACGTCTCCCGCGCCGACGAAGTGGGCGACCTGCTGCGTGCCATGCAGCGCATGCAGCGCGATCTGCGTGAGCGCATCGAACACGAAACGGTGATCGCCAACGAGAACCTGCGCATCCGCACCGCGCTGGATTACTCCTCCACCGGCGTGTTCCTGACCAACAACGATCTGGAAATCGTCTACGCCAACCGCGCCCTGCTCGACAAGCTCAGCGAGCACCAGGAGCAGTTCAGCAACACGCTGACCGACTTCGACGCCAGCAAGCCGCTCATCGGCCAGCCGGTGACCGTGCTCGAGCACCGTGGCGAAATCGACGGCAAGGTGATGGAAGCACTGGACAAGCACGGCGTGTTCAAGCGTGAGATGCGCTTTGGCGAGGCCGAGTTCGCACAGACCATTTCGGTGATCCGCGACGACAACAACCAGCCGGTTGGCCACGTCGTTGAATGGCGTGACCGCAGCACCGAGGCACAGGTCGAGAAGGAAGTGGCGCGCATCATCGAGGCTGCCGCCGCAGGCGACCTCAGTGGCCGCATCGGCACCGCCGACAAGGACGGCTTCTTCCTGCAGCTCGCCAGCCAGATCAACGGCCTGCTGGATGCCAATGCCAGCAGCCTGGAACAGATCTCCGCACTGCTGTCGGCACTGTCGCGTGGTGACCTGACCGTGCGCATGCACGGCGACTACCAGGGCGTGTTCGCCACCATGCGCGACGACGCCAACGCCACTGCCGAGCAGCTGACCGGCATCGTTGGTCGCATCAAGCACTCGTCGGTGTCGATCAATTCGGCCGCCAGCGAGATTGCCGCCGGCAACAACGACCTGTCGCGTCGTACCGAGCAGCAGGCCGCCAACCTGGAAGAAACCGCCGCCTCGATGGAGGAACTCACCTCCACCGTGCGCCAGAATGCCGAATCTGCCCGCCAGGCCAACCAGCTCGCCATCGGCGCCGCCTCGGTGGCCTCGCAGGGCGGTGACGTGGTCAGCCAGGTGGTCACCACCATGACCCAGATCGAGCAGTCCTCGCGCAAGATCGCCGAGATCATCTCGGTCATCGACGGCATCGCCTTCCAGACCAATATCCTGGCCTTGAATGCGGCAGTGGAAGCAGCACGTGCGGGTGAGCAGGGCCGCGGCTTCGCCGTGGTTGCCTCGGAAGTCCGTACGCTGGCACAACGTTCGGCGGGCGCCGCGAAGGAGATCAAGGGCCTGATCGACGACTCGGTCGGCAAGGTTGCCGACGGCTCGGCGCTGGTCCGCAAGGCCGGCACCACGATGGGCGAGATCGTCGCATCGGTGCAGCGCGTCACCGACATCATGGCCGAGATCTCCGCTGCCTCGCAGGAACAGAGTGCCGGCATCGAGCAGGTCAACCAGACCATCGTGCAGATGGACGAAACCACCCAGCAGAACGCCGCGCTGGTGGAAGAAGCCACCGCCTCGGCGCGCTCCATGGAAGAACAGGCCGCGCAGCTGGCCAGCGTGGTCTCGGTGTTCCTGCTGGAGCAGGATGAGGAAGCCGATGCGTTGGTCGCCACCGCCACCGCCAAGCGCGAGCCGCTGCAACGCAGCGCTTCGACGCGCGCACCGGCACCCGCGCCGCGGCGTCGGACCAGCGCCTCTACCGCCGTAGCTGAATTAGCAGACTCCGACTGGCAGGAGTTCTGATCTACCAAAAACCCCAGCTAAGGCTGGGGTTTTTACCTACTTCATTCGCCAACACTGCGGCCGATACCAGAGTATCCCCCGCCAATTGCGCCCTGCGCCCTATTCCCATGAATATCCAGCAGCTCTGGTCCAACTACCTCTCGAACATATCGGTGCGGCGCAAGCTGAACCTGCTGACGGTGCTGATCGCGCTTGGCGTCATTGCCTTGGCCGTGCTCAGCGCCCGCATGCAGTACCTGGATCTGATCGAGACACGCAAGCTGTCGCTGAGCAACCGCGTGGAGCTTGGCAAGACCGTGCTGGCCAACTTCCACGACCGGGCAAAGGCCGGCGAACTGAGCGATGCCGATGCGCGCCAGCAGGCTTTGGCGGTGCTGGCCACCATGTACTCGGACAGCGGTGGCTCTTCATTTGAGGTGTATGGCGACGACAACACCATGCTGTTGCATCCCTTCAACAAGGAGATGATCGGCAAGCAGCTGTCGCAGTTCACGGACAGCAATGGCCTGCGCATGTATGAGGAGCAGGTCAAGGCCGCACGCAATGGCGGTGGCTTCGTGCAGTACCTGGTGAATCCGGCGGGCACGAAGGGCAGCGTTGAGCAGATCTCCTATGCCACCGCGTTTGCACCTTGGAACATGGTGCTGTCCAGCGGCGTCTACATGAACTCCAGCCTCACCCATGCATTGCAGTTCACCGGCATCATGACCCTGGCCGGCGGCTTGCTGATCCTGCTCGTCATTGCCTTGAACTGGTTCATCGGCAGCCGCATCGTGGTGCCGCTGCGCAGCGCCACCGGCATTGCCAAGGCCATTGCCAGCGGCCGCCTCGACAACGTCATCCCGCCGCCGAGCAAGGACGAGACCGGCCAGCTGCTGACCAGCATGCGCGACATGCAGACCCAGCTGCATGCAGTGATTGAAGCGCAGAACGAAATGGCCCGGCAGCACGATGCCGGTTTCATCAGCTATCGCATCGACCCCACTCCCTTCCCCGGCGAGTACGGGGTAATGGTCAGTGAGACCAATACCCTGGTGGCCACCCATATCGCGGTGAAGATGGATGTCATCGCCCTCGCCCAGCGTTATGCGGTGGGCGATTTGAGCCAGGACATGGCCGATCTGCCCGGTGAGAAGCGGGTCATCACCGAGACCATGGCGGCGATCAAGCGCAACCTGGGCGCGATCAACGCACAGATCAAGCAGCTGGCCACCGCCGCTGCCGCCGGCGATTTCAGCCAGCGCGGTGACGAAGCCCGCTTCGAGTACGACTTCCAGGCCATGGTGCGCAGCCTCAACGCGATGATGCGCAACAGCGACCAGAACCTGGGGCAGATTTCCGGCCTGCTGCGCGCCCTGGCCGACGGCGACCTTACCGTCAGCATGCAGGGGCAGTTCCAGGGCGTGTTCGCGCAGATGCGCGACGACGCCAGTCGCACCATCCACCAGCTTGGCGCCATCGTCGCGCGCATCCAGCAGTCGGCACACAACATCAATGTATCGGCCGGCGAAATCACCAACGGCAACACCGATCTGTCCCAGCGTACCGAGATGCAGGCTGCCAATCTCGAGGAAACGGCAGCCTCGATGGAGGAACTCACCTCCACCGTCCGCCAGAACGCCGAGTCGGCGCGCCAGGCCAACCAGCTGGCGATCGGCGCTGCCACCGTCGCCACCCGTGGCGGTCAGGTGGTGGATGACGTGATCACCACCATGGGCCACATCGAGCAGGCCTCGCGGCGCATTGCCGACATCATCAGCGTGATTGACGGTATCTCGTTCCAGACCAACATCCTCGCCCTCAACGCTGCCGTCGAGGCTGCACGTGCCGGCGAGCAAGGCCGCGGTTTTGCGGTTGTCGCCGCCGAGGTGCGGACCCTGGCGCAGCGTTCGGCCGGTGCAGCCAAGGAGATCAAGGGCCTGATCGACGACTCGGTCGGCAAGGTCACCGAGGGCTCGCAGCTGGTGCAGCAGGCCGGCACCACCATGGATGAGATCGTCTCGTCGGTGCAGCAGGTCACCAGCATCATCGGTGAGATCTCCGCGGCCTCGCAGGAACAGACCGCCGGCATCGAGCAGGTCAATCAGACGGTCATCCAGATGGACGAGACCACCCAGCAGAATGCCGCGCTGGTGGAAGAAGCCATGGCCGCCGCGCGTGCCATGGAAGACCAGGCGCAGCTGCTGGACCAGGCCGTGGCGGTGTTCCGTCTGCAGCAGACCACAGGCCGTGCCTCGCACGCCGATTCCGCATCGCTGGCCTTGGCCAGCTGAAGAGACACCCCGATCATGTCCATCCCCGGCAGCGCCGAGCGCGACTTCGAATTCAGCGACCGCGATTTCCGTCGCGTCTGCGAATTGATCCATACCCGTGCCGGCATTGCGCTGGCACCGGCCAAGCGCGACATGGTGTACGGCCGCCTCTCGCGGCGCCTGCGGGTGCTGGGACTGCGTTCGTTCAAGGACTACCTGGACCAGCTGGAAAGCCAGGACGGCGAGGAATGGCAGGCGTTCACCAATGCACTGACCACCAACCTCACCTCGTTCTTCCGCGAGCCGCACCACTTCGACAAACTGCGCGAAGAACTGCAGATGCGCGCACCGCGTGCGCCGCTCAAGCTATGGTCCTGCGCCGCCTCCACCGGTGAAGAACCCTACTCCATGGCGATCACCGCCTGCGAGGCGTTCTCCAGCATGACCCCGCCGGTGCGCATCATCGCCACCGATGTCGACACCCAGGTGCTGGCCACCGCCAGCCAGGGTGTCTACGCAATCGACCGCATCGCCGGCCTCGACCCAGCCCTGAAGCGGCGCTACTTCCAGCGCGGCAGCGGCCCCAATGAGGGCAAGTGCCGTGTTGTGCCCGCCCTGCGTTCGCTGATCGAGTTCCGCCCGCTGAATCTGTTGTCCAACCGTTACGACGTTGGCGGCCCCTTCGATGCGCTGTTCTGCCGCAACGTGATGATTTACTTCGACAAGCCCACCCAGCGCGGCATCCTCTCGCGACTGGTGCAGCACATGGAGGAAGACAGCCTGCTCTACACCGGGCATTCGGAAAATTACCTGCACGCTGCTGACCTGATCCAGCCGTGCGGCCGCACCTTGTACCGTCGCAGCCGCAGGAATGGCGCATGAAAAGCCCGCAACAGCATCCCGACGAGGTGATGCGCTACCGCGACACGCGTTTCCAGACAATCGCCGCCAAACTTCTGCCTACCCAGTACCTGGTGGTGGACGACGACACCGCGCTGACCACCATCCTCGGGTCCTGCGTGGCAGCCTGCATCCGCGACCCCATCCTGGGCATCGGCGGCATGAATCACTTCCTGCTGCCCGAGGGCAATATCGGCGACGGCGCGCCAGCGCGCTACGGCAGCTATGCGATGGAACTGCTGATCAACGACCTGCTCAAGCGCGGCGCCCATCGCAAGCGCCTGGAAGCCAAGGTGTTTGGCGGTGCCAACGTGCTCAAGGGCTTCACCAGCAACCCCGTCGGCACCCGCAACGCCGAGTTCGTACGCCAGTACCTGCATGCCGAGCATATTCCTATCGTTGCCGAAGACCTGTGCGGCATCCATCCACGCAAGATATGGTTCTTCCCGATCACCGGCCGGGTGGTGGTACAGCGCATGCCGCATGCCCACGACGCCGAAGTCGCCGCAACCGAATCGGCCATCCGCGCGCGTCTGTCGCGTACACCGGTCAGCGGTGGCGTGGAGCTGTTTGAATGATGCTGCAAGCGCCCTGCCGGGTATTGATCGTCGACGACTCGGCGGTGGTGCGCCAGGTCTTGACCGAAATCCTGTCCGCCGACCCCGCCATCGAGGTGGTTGGCACCGCCGCCGACCCGCTGTTGGCGCGTGAAAAGATCAAACGGCTCAACCCCGACGTACTGACGTTGGACGTGGAAATGCCACGCATGGACGGGCTGGCCTTCCTGGAAAACCTGATGCGCCTGCATCCGCTGCCGGTGGTGATGGTGTCCTCGCTGACCGAGCGCGGTGCCGATACCACGTTGCAGGCGCTGGCCCTGGGTGCGGTCGATTTTGTTTCCAAGCCCAAGCTTGACGTGGCGCGCGGCCTGGATGCCTATGCCGAAGAGATCCGCAGCAAGGTCAAGATGGCCGCACGCTCACGCGTGCGCGCGATCAGCCCGGCGCTGCGGCGGCCGCCGCAACAAGCAGCCAGCCCGGCCCATATCGGTTTCCGCACCACCGACCGCCTGATCGCCATCGGCGCTTCGGCCGGTGGTACCGAAGCCCTGCGGGTGGTGCTGGAAGCCATGCCTGCCGATGCGCCAGCCATCGTCATGACCCAGCACCTGCCGGCCAGCTTCAGCACCGCATTTGCCGAACGCCTGGACCGGCACTCGGCAATGTCGGTACGCGAGGCCAGCGATGGCGAAGCCATCCTGCCCGGCCATGCCTATCTGCCGGCGGGCGGCCGTCACCTGCGGGTGATACGCGACGGCGCGCGTTGGCGTTGCCGGGTGGACGATGGGGTGCCGGTCAACCTGCACAAGCCTGCCGTCGATGTATTGTTCCGCTCGGTTGCCGCCAGTGCCGGGGCAAACGCCATCGGCGCCATCCTCACAGGCATGGGTGAAGACGGCGCGCGCGGCCTGCTGGAAATGAAACAGGCTGGTGCAGCGACCCTGGCCCAGGACGAAGCGAGTTCTGTCGTATGGGGCATGCCCGGCAGTGCGGTGCGCCTGGGTGCGGCCGACGAAGTCCTTGCCCTGGACAGAATTGCCGAGCGTCTGCTCAGCCTGGCACGTAGCTGACTATCCGCAGCTGCAGTATTGGTGTTCAGGCCGGCAGCTCGGTCTCGCGCATCGCGTCCAGCAAAGCAATGATCACCGGCAACTCACTGGCGATGAACTGCGCGTTGGCGGCAACTTCGGCAAGCTCCACCTCCGGCTGACCGCACAGGAACTCGACGCGGTCGCAGATATCCATCAGATGCGCTACCTGCAGCAGGCGCACGCCGCCATTGATGCGATGGACCAGATTCGACATCGGCCTGGCCTCGAAACTGGGCAGCAGTGCCTGCAATTCGGTGAGGTCACGCACAAAGCTGCGATGCGCTTCGAACACGAGATTGCGCGTCATTGCCTCGTCGCCGCCGGTCAACTCCTGCAGCGCGGCCGCAACGTCCTTCATCTGTTGGCGGCAAGGCGCTTCAACGCCCACACCGGCCTTCTCTCCCAGCAACACCAGCATATTGGAAAGCGCACTCAGGCTGACCGGCTTGAACAGACAATCGTTCATGCCTGAAGCGATGCACTTGGCCCGCTCCTCAGGCTGCGCATTGGCAGTGAAGCCGATGATCACGCACGGTGGCAGGTCGTGGGCCTTCTCGTGGCGGCGTATGGCACGTGCCATCTCGTGGCCATTCATCACCGGCATATTGCAGTCGGTGACCACCACGTCGACCCGCTCGTCAAGCCAGCACTCCAGCCCTTCCCGGCCGTCGCTCGCACTGCGCACGCTCTGCCCCAGGAAGGCCAGCTGCTGGGTCAGCAAGCTGCGGTTGGCCGAATGGTCATCCACCACCAGCACCTTCAAACTCGGGTGCTTGGCCTCAACGCTCTGCAGGACCTCGACGCTGCCAGGAATCACCGGCAGCACTTCCAGCGGCAGATTCAGCTGCACGCAGGTGCCCTCTCCCAGCGCGCTGCGGATGGAGATATCACCGCCCATCAGCTCGCACAGGAATTTGCAGATGGGCAAGCCCAGACCGGTGCCGCCACGCGCACTATGGCCATGGTCAGCCTGCGCGAACGGATCAAACAGCCGCGCCACATCACTGTCGGCGATACCAATGCCGGTATCGACCACCTCGAGCTGAAGGCGCATTTTACCCTCGGACACCTGCTCGCCGCGCAGCCTGATGGTGACATGGCCCCTGTCGGTGAACTTGATGGCATTGCCGACCAGGTTGGACAGCACCTGCTTGAAGCGCATCGGGTCGATCAGCACGTCACAATCGGCGCTTGGATCCAGCTCCAGGCGCAGATGCAGGGTCTTCTGCCGGGCCAGGCCGTTGAACACGCGCGCCACCGACTCGGTCATTTCCCGCAGGTTTGCCCGCTTTGGACTCAGGCTGACGTGGCCGGATTCGATGCGCACCACGTCCAGGATGTCGCCAATCAATTCCAGCAGGCCATGCGCCGAGTCATAGGCCACAGTGATTGCGGATTTGTCGAGACGGCCTTGCTCTGCATGCTTCTGCGCCAGTTCCAGCATGCCGATGATGGCACTCATCGGCGTACGGATTTCATGGCTCATCGTCGCCAGGAAGGTGGTCTTGGCCCGGCTCGACTGATCGGCCGCATCGAGCGCGCGGCGCAGCTCCTCCATCAGATGCAGGCGGTCACTGACATCGATCCAACCGCAGACCACGCCCTTGGCCTGCCCTTGCGAATCAAAGTAGGGGTAGATCCAGTGGTAGATGCTCAGCACACGCCCAGGCAGATGCAGGGTGCGATCGACCTCCAACGGCTTGCCGTTGGCCATCACCCATAGATAGTCATCGTGGAAACTCTGTGCCTCGCGCGGGTCCATCTTCGCGCCCTCCATCGAGGTCTTCCCCACCACCTTTCGTTCGGTGACGGACAGCATGTCCAGATAGTTGGTATTGCAGGTGACCAGGCGCCCCTGCTCGTCGCGCACGTAAATAGGGTGCGGGGTACCGTTGATCAGGGCGCGCATGAAGTTGACCTGCTCGCCCAGCGCATCTTCCGCCACCTGGCGGCGGCGGTATTGCGAGCGGATATGCACATTCCATATCAGCGATACCAGGATCAGCAGCAAGGCGCCGGCGGTGATCTTGTAGATGAGCCCACGGAAATCCGTCCATGCCGCTGGCGATGCATCCGGGCGCGGGCGCCAACGGTTCTGGAAGATATCCACCTCATCGGGCGGAATCTGCGCCATCGCCTTCTCGATGATGCTGGCGAGCTCAGGACGGTCCTTGCGTGAGGCGATGGCCAACCATGCCGGCGTGTCCTCAACCACGTCGGATACGCGCAGTTGTTCGTCGTGCAACACCGAGGTGTAGTACAGCGCCATCGGCAGGAAGGCGATGGTCGCGTCTGCCTTGTCATCCGTCACCAGCTCCATGGCCGCAGCCAGGCTGTCGGTCTCGATGAACTGATAGTCCGTTGCCGGCACCAGCATCTCGCGCAGCGCGTGGTTCGCAGGCAAGGCGATGCGTTTGCCGCGCAGCTCCGCCAACGTCGCCGGTCCGCGTGGCTCCTCGCGGGTAATGATGCCGAACGAGGTCTGCACGAAAGGCCGCGAAAAGTTGAACCGGCGTGCGCGTGAGCTGGTAGGGACCAGCATGGTTACATCCGCTGCGCCTTCGTCCAGCGCCCGCATCTGCTGATCCAAACGCGATACCCGTACTGGTTCGAACTCCAGACCGGTGCGCTGGGTTATCGCACGCATGATGTCCGCACTCAGGCCGCTGAAACGACCATCGGTGTCGAAATACGACAGCGGCGCGGTGTCGTTGCTCGCAACGAAGCGTACCACCGGATTGTCGGCAATCCAGCGCTGCTCGGCGCTGGTGAGTTCTATACGCGCCAGCGGCACGATACCGCCACCACCCGACCAGCGCTTCAGCAGCTCGGAGCCGTGGGTTTTAAGCAGTTTTTCCAGGGCAAGATTGACCACACGCTCCAAGATGAGCGCGTCTTCACGCACGGCAAATGCAAAGCCGCCGGTATCCACGTGCGGCATCGCGGCATTTCGTACGTAGTTGAAGTAGCTGAGATTGACCAGGTAGTTGCTGGAAACCGTATCGCCCAGGTAGATGTCGGCGCTGCCAAATGCCAGCGCCGCCAAGGCCTGCTCGCGCGAGCGGTAGTTGGCGATGATCGCATCCGGATACAACTCACGGATCTGCACCTGCGGCAGGTAATCCTCGGCAACCGCAATCCGCATGCCTGCCAGCAGCGGCGGCATGACCCGCCGCTCGGCCTTGCGCACGTACAGCACCGGGGTGTCTTCGACATAACGCTGTGTCAAACGTACCGCGTGGCCCGCCAACTCATAGTTGTTGGCACTGCCCACCATATCAACATGCCCATGCTCGAGTGCGCGCAGGGCAGCATTCCGGTCCGGGTAGCGGACAACCTTCAGCGGCACGCCCAACATCTGCCCAACCGCGCCAAACACATCGGCGGTAATGCCCTCGTAGCTGTCATTGCCGGAAAACACTTCCAGCGGCGAGAAGCTGGGCGTGGCCACACCCATTACCAGCACACCCTTGTTCCGCAGCCATTCGCGATCGCCCTCGCCCAACTCCAATGAAGCATTGGGGATGCCGGTACGCGCATGCAACGTCAGCTCACTGACCTCGGCTGACGCCGCCAGCGCGGCATCAGCCATCGGCAATAGACAGGCAACGACAAACCATGCCGCACGCGTAACGCTGTGCCTGAACGTGATAGACGGCATGACTGGAATACCCGGTGATTCAATCAACTACTGGCAAGACTGTGCTGGAGCTTGAACAGCTCAGCATCGGTACGAACGCCAAGTTTGCGGAAAGCAGCCTGTTTCTGGCCGCTGATGGTTTTCATGCTGCGCATGAACTTGCGCGAGATCTGCGACACCGACATGCCATCCAGGCAGCAGCGCAGTACTTCGCGTTCTTTCGGCGACAGGGTTGGGTCGTTCAACAGGCGCTGCCCCCCCCTTCACATCCGGTGATGCACGCCCGGCGGGCAACGGCTGACGCCCAAGCCGGTATGCCAAGCCCGGCGACACATAGGTTTCGCCGTAGGCAACCTTGCGGATGGCTTCAACCAGCAACTCGGCGCTCTCCGACTTGCCGAAGAAACCGTTGGCACCCACGCTGAGTGACAGATTCACCACCGACGGCGACTCCGCCGATGACGCCACCAGAATGCATAGCGACGGGAACCTGCGTCGTATCAGCCCGATAAGATGCAGGCCGTCCAGTTCGCTGGCACCCAGCGAATAGTCCAGCACCAGAAGATCGGCAGGCGTGGCGGTCAGCGAGGCAAGCAGATCCCGGCTGTTGGAATAGACCCCGACAACCTTCAGATCTGCCTCGCGCGACAGCCGCAGCTCAAGTGCCATCTGTATTAACGAATGGTCATCCAACACCGCAATGCGGAGTGGCGCCATGATTGACCATTTCACTGCAACAACTCCTCTACACTGCAGAAACCCCGCATACGAACCAGATACTGAACTGCATGCAGCCCAGCGTTTCGACGCCAGCAAGGCAGCCACGCATACGTGGCAGCCCAGTCTGTGCAACACAGCTGCGGCCCTGGATCAGATGACCAGGGCCGCGCCTTTGAATCAGTGAGCAGGCGTCCTGCGCACTTCCACGCGCAGGACAACCCGTCGGTTAGGTGCGTAGCAGGCACGTTGTTCGTCCTGGCTGCCGTAACACCCATGCTTTACCAAGGTGCGGCTGCCTGCGCTGGTGGCCTGTGTCATCGCCTGGGGCACACCGCTTCTGATCAACGCGCTGCGCACGCTGTCTGCCCAGCGCTGACCCAGCAGCTGATTGTCTGCTGCCGCGCCAAGCGGATCGGTGTGCCCTTCCACTTCAACCCGGGTGATCTGCGCGTTTTCCCGCTGCAGGTCAGCAAGCACAGACTGGATCTGGCGGTTACCCGCTGAGCTCATGCCATGCCGGCCATCGAAGGCGGTATCTGCCAGCAGCACGAACTCGCGCAGCGTCACCATCGGCGCATCCAGATACGCGTAATGGCGGCACGGCTCCACCTTGGATGCACGCGACAGCAGATGAACCTGCCGCCGCTGACCTTCCAGCTCGGTGGCAGCCAGCGCACGATTCACCGGCAATGGGTGATTACCGCCTTCCTCACGCACTTTGAGGTAGTACGTGGCGCCACCCTTGAATGTAGCGGCATACAGTTCCTCGTTCTTGCCCGAGTAGCTGGGTGCGTCGTTCAGATAGGAACCCAGCATGTGCCGTCCGGGCGCCACGCAGAACGCGGTATAGCCGCCCGGTTTGAGCGCGGTGATGAATTCCCGGTCCAGGTAGATGTTCGCGGCGGAAGCGCCGGAGACGTCTTCCGCACGGTAATAGACAACCTGGGCCTGGTCCTGCCCCACAGCCGAAACCGCTGTGTAGGACCCGCCAAAGACAGGCCGTCCCTGGGCTGATGCCGACTCGCCCACAAGCAATGCGCCGGCTGCAGCGACCAACATAAATGCTGAAACAAGTTTCATTCGATCAACTGCAGCGCAGCACATCCGAACACTCCCGTGCACCCGCGCGCGCAACAAGCACGGCGGGCGTCATTGACTTATGGAGCAGAGATCAACGTCTCTGCGCCATGCTTTGCGCCTTACTCGCGGCGCGCGTATACCTGGATCACCACGCGCCGGTTCGGCGAGTTGCAGGCAATCAGCTGCGCACGATCGCCCAGGCAGTCATCCACCAACAGTTCACGACGGCCTTTGGACTGCACCGTGATCGAACCGACCGACAAGCCACTCTCGATCAGCATCTGCCGCACGGTCTGTGCGCGCAGCAGACCCAGGGTCTCATTGGCGGCATCGCTGCCGATGGGATCGGTGTGACCCACCACGTCGATACGATCAAGCGCGACCCCATCCTTCTCCAGCTCGCTGACGATGGCGGCAACGGCGCGGCGGCCGTCCTCGCGCACATCCTCATAGCTGGCCTTGCCGAATGCGAAAAGAACATCGCTGGACAACGTATAGACCTGCGGTTCCACCGGTGCGACGTGGTTGCAGGCCTTGACCGCAGAAGCGCGCGAGAGCACGTGCGCCTGCCGTGGGCTGCTCACCAACGCACGTTCTGCATCGGCACGCGTCACCGCTGTCGGCAATACTGCACCGGCCTCGCTTACCTTCAGAAAGTAGGTCTTGCCGCCTTCCAAGGTGGTGCGCGGCTGTGCCTTCTTGCCTTCATAACGTGGTGCATCGTCAAGCACCGCATTCAGCCCGTGCGCACCCGGCGCCACGCAGAACACGGTGTAGCCACCCGGTAGCAGGCTGGTGTGGAATTCGTTGTCGATATACACGTGGGCCGTGGTTGCCAAGTGGCCGGCAGTGCCATCGCGATAGTAGACCACCTGGCTCTGGTTGGCAGCCACGGCTGGCACTGCCTGATACGGGTCGGCAAACGCAGATGCCGGAATGGCAGCCTGCGCACTGGTGTAAACAAGCAAAGAAGCCGTCACAGCAACAACCGTGGTCGCCGCGCGTTTCATCGTTCCATTCAAAGACATGCCATGTTCCTTAAGATCGTTTCTTCCGGCCCGCGCCGCTACAGGAAAACGAAGACTCGCTTCCTGTGCGAAGGGGCATCCTTATAAAGACTCTCAGGTGAAACCAGCCACGCGGCGAGCAGCGTGAAAACCTGCCGATGTTGCGAAGCCAGTCACCTCATTGCCGCCAGTATGTTTTTCGCCACGGACTCCATACATAGGGAAAGTCTCAAATTGCACATCGCCGCAACTGTCCGCTGCGATTCGAAGCCAGAGTGTCGCCCAGCAGCAAGCGGCGGCCTGCCATGCCGCGCTCAAGCACCGACCAACACCACTGCGCCGCTACTTGCCCGCGCTCAGCCAACGCACCAGGGAACCGGCGCTCGCGTACTGGCGGACCACGGCCTGGTAGCCATCAAAGCGGCTGGAGACCTCGCCAATCTGGTTGTTGTAGTGCTCGCTTTCCGAAGACAGCACATCCAGCAAGGTACGCCGGCCCAGGTGATACCACTGCTCGTAGAAGGCGCCGCGGATCTTGTCTGACTCCAGCACCAGCCCGCGATACAGGTCGGCGCGGTCGGCCAATGAGCGCGCATCCTGATTGGCAGCGCGGATGCGATGCTCCAGATCCTGCACCTGCTGCTCCGCTCCCATCCAACCGGCCTGCGCACGCTGCCTGGCTGCTTGTTCCGACGCGCGTCCCGAGCCGCCGCGGAAGGCGCTCCACGACAGCGTCAGCCCGGTCTGCCACGCCGACTCGCGCCCATAAATATCTTCACCGGTACTCTTGCTCACCACCCAGTTCACCTGCGGGCGTAGCGCCGAGCGCACCGCGTCGGCTTGCATATCGGCCGAGCGCGCTGATGCCTTGGCCTGCAGCACCGTCGGGTGATGCATGGACTCGCCCAGCAACCAGCTGAGTTCCGGCAAGCGCATTTCCCAGTACTGGGAACCGGGCAAGGACGGCAATGGGCGGTCGCCCACCATCCTGCGCAGGTTGATTTCGATATCGCGGGTCTTGGATTCGGCAGTGCTGCGCGAAGCCTCGGCCTGCAGCAGGCGTGCCCGTGCCTGGGTCAGCTCACTCACCCGGCCGGAGTCCACCGCAACAATGCCTTCCAGCATTTTCACCAACTCGACCATACGGTCGACATAGCGCTGGCTGGTTTCCACCACAATGCGCTGCTTGGCCAATTCGATCAGGTTGGAGGTGACGTCGTAGGCAGAAGATTCCAACTGCGCCTGCACTGCCGAGTCAGCTGCGTCGGCCAGGTGCGAGCGGCTCTCTATGGTTTTACGCACGCGCCCCCAATCAAACAGGGTCGTAGTGATGCCCAGCGTCAGTGACGGATCCGCGGTGCCCGATGCAGCAGTGGCACCAAACTCGCGGGACAGCCCACGTGCACTGATATCCAACTGCGGATAGCGCTGCCCTTTCGCCTCGGCGATGTCCGCCTTGGAAGCGGCGTACTGTGCCAACGCGCCAGCTACAGCCGGGCTACGCCCGGCAGCGGCGTCGACCATGTGCAGGAACATCTCGCGCAGTTCGGCCTCCGGCACCTGGCCTTTGCCTGCGATCACGGCAGCAGCTGCCGTACCGCCCGGGATCGGGGCGGGAACCGCCAGCTGCATTGCCGGCGACGGCACTGAAACAGGCCCAGCCTCCGCTGCAATATTCACAGGAGCAACGTCGGTGGAAACGTCCGGGGCCTGCGGCGGCACAACTGACAGCCGCTCGAACACCAGCAGCTCATCGATGCTCGGTCCCGTCGCAGGCAGCGCCAGACTCTCGCGTACAGACTGCACCACCGCAGAAGGCGTGGTCGCGCTACCTGCGCTGGCGCCCGCAGCGTGCTGCTGCGTTGAAACAGCGGGCACCACGCCGGCACCTATATCACCGACGCTGCTGCGCGGCGCAACACGCTCGAACTGCAGCAGATCATCGTCAGCCTTCGCCTGACCGCTGATCACCGACATGCAGGCCAATGCAATGACCGAAAAAGTAGCAAGCGGCTTGCGCCCCGTGCTTTTTTTATGGACCGCAAAGTCCCTACCGAAACTGCTCATCTGCAACCTCAAATGTTTTCACTCCCTGCATAAGGAAGATTTCTTACCCGGGCAAAAATGGGATTCCAACGAGAGGTTCGGTAATTTCTCCAGCGATATCGCTCAGGACATTTCCGACCAAACGTGCCAATAACCAAGGTGCATGCCGCAATGGCGCCACTTGGAACAAGCTGCCTTGCCCGGCACAGCTTCGATGGGGCGCAAGCATAGAAATACGCGCCCCCCAAATACATGGGACACGTCCTAATTGCATGCCATATGCCAGTTCAAAACTTCTCTGTGCACCATCACTGGCGCACGAGCAATTCCGCGAAAAGAGCGCAAAAATTGCCAGGAAAGACCGTTGAGACCGCAGCCAGGCTGCGTACCACAACAACCCACATCACTTCGCTGAACGTCGCCGATCACTACATCGAGCCACCTCGACCCTTACCGAATCCAGGGGCGTCGATTCTGAATTTCCGGTGGAGGGAATCGCCCGTACCCCGGCGAATATCTTCGGCTACCCGGGCAGAAGAGTGTGAAGTAGAGAACGACTTCGATAAATGAGAATCGACCTGTTTGCCTGCTACGTTCGGGCGTAGATCGCAGCTGCGCCATTGGCAAATAGAAGTGCCAAGAGCATCAACGTGCTCAACCGACGGAAGGATGAAAGTGAAGCAGATAGCTGCCGGTCGATACACGGCCAAGCCCTTCCCCCAGCGGCGAATTGCCTGCTGAAGCGTCACAACAAATGGTTCCTCACCCGACTCCGGGCAGAGTGCCGCCCGTTTCCAGGTCCGGCAGGCAGTGTCATCGTAGCCCGGGTAAGCGCAGCGTACGCGGGACCATGCGGCCAACGATGTTGCCGGTTGCCTACGAACAGCCCCGGGTGCGCTGCGCTTACCCGGGCTACCTCACAGCGGACGACCTTCCATTCTTCATCCTGTCCTGAAGAGAATGCCGGATGCAGCTCCCTTTCTTGAACACGATTGAATCCAAAAATTCCAGCACGCAAGAGAGCTACGCACTCAGCTCATCGGGCCTATTCCTGCCCTTCTTGCCATGGACGCTGTGCCAGCTCACCCACCGATTTGAGTCGAGGAGTGAGCCGGCACAGACGGCCCTGGGTAGTGGAGAGCCGCAGCGCGGCACTCCGTTCACCCATCACTTCAATCAGCCAGCCAACTGCTGGTCAAGCAGATAGCCCGCTTCAAGCGCCCCGGCCGAGTTCCACTGCTGCGCTTCCTGCGGCTGGTTTCCGCCGACGGCCCAGCTGT
Source organism: Stenotrophomonas terrae (assembly GCF_001431465.1). Taxonomy (GTDB): domain Bacteria; phylum Pseudomonadota; class Gammaproteobacteria; order Xanthomonadales; family Xanthomonadaceae; genus Stenotrophomonas; species Stenotrophomonas terrae. Next base: position 181,388 of record NZ_LDJJ01000033.1, read on the forward strand.
CCTGCGCATCTGCTTCCAGCGCCCCCTGCAGATCAACAACCGACAGTGGTTCCGCCGCAGCCACCGGCTGTGCAGCACCTTCAGCGAAGAACTCGACAGTGTCCCCGGACAACAAATCCTGCACGGACAAGGGCAGCTCGCTGCTGGTCTTATCCGTCATCGACCTGGTCGCCATAGTTACGTACACCGACCATTCCTCAGACGCGACGCCGATGTTGCCGGCCACATCGAAGGCATGGAAGGTGAACACATGCTCGCCATAGCGCAGATTCTCGCCGCTATAGGTCCAGTTGCCGTCCGCATCAACGGCTGCAAATCCAACCTCTTCACCACCATCAAAAACGATGATGGTCGAGTTCGGCTCCGCCTTGCCGACAAAGGTCGGGCTGCGGTCATCTGTGGTCTGACCGTTCTGCAGATCGCCCGTCCATGCACCAACGTTGTCCCGCACCGCCTCAATGGTCGGGCTGTCCGGGGCAACGGTATCCACACGAATGCTGTAAGCATTGCTGGCCGCACTTTCCGCACCACCTGGACTGACGGCAACTGCGGTGAATGCATGCAAGCCATCAAGCACGGCAACTTCCGTCGTATAGCTCCACCTTCCATTCTCGCCGACGACAACACTGCCAATTACTGCACCGTCCATGCGGATCTCGATGATCTCACCGGCCTTGCCGTTGCCGTTGATCGTCGGATTCGTATCGTCGGTGGTACCACCGGCCTGAAGAATACCGGTGAACTCGCCGACGTCGTCGCGGATATTGGTGATCTTCGGCGTAGTCGGCACCGTGGTATCAACGATGACGTCAAAGGCATCCGAGGGCTGGCTGAGGTTTCCGGCGGCATCCAATGCCTCGACGCTCAGCTTGTGCTCGCCATCAATCAAGCCTGCAGGCGGTTCGAACACCCACTTGCCATCGCTGCCGGCCACCACGCGCCCAAGCTCGGTATCACCGTCCTTGATGATCACGGTGCTGCCCGCCTCGGCGCTGCCGCGGATGGTCGGCTTGGCATCGTCGGTAGTTGCACCCGACGCCAGGTTGCCGGTGCGCGCACCATGGTCGTCGTATACCGCCTCGATCACCGGCTTGTCCGGTGCGATGGTGTCGATGACGATCGCAAAGGGACTCGATGCGGCGCTCATATTGCCCGCCTTGTCTTCTGCAGTAACAGTGAAGGCATGCGCACCATTGAGCAACGGCGGACTCGGCGTGAAGCTCCAGTTGCCCAGCGCATCCACCACCGCATTGCCCAACAGGCTGCCGTTGTCATAGATGTACACGGTGCTGTTGGCCTCGGCCTTACCGGACAGGGCCGGCGTGGTGTCATCGGTGCTCTGCCCCTGGCTCAATGCGCCCTGCGGCGCGCCCACGTCGTCAAATACCTGGACGATGGTCGGGACGCCCGGCGGGGTCACATCGATGCTGAAGTCGAACTCGGAACTGCGCTCGCTTTCGCCGTTGGCGACGGTGGTTACCGTGGCAGTCAGCGCGTGCGGACCGGCACCCAAGGCAACCGGCACAGTGAACGACCACTTCTTGTCGGCGCCAACAAGCGCTTCACCCAGCAATACATCGCCTTCATAGATCTTGACCGTACCGCCAGCGGTAGCCGTGCCGTGCAAGGTCGGGGTGGTGTCGTCGGTCACGCCGCCCTTGGCGATGGCACCGGTGATACTGCCAGCATCATCGGTGGCACCGTCGATGCTGACTTCGAGCTTGGAGGTATCGACAATGAACTCGATGACGTCCGACTTCTGGCTGCTGTTACCCGCCTTGTCCACGACCTGGTAGTTGAGCTTGTGCTGGCCATCAACAAGCACCGGCGACGGGGTGAAGGTCCACGCGCCACTGGCATCGGTCGCGGCGCGGCCGATCTCCACGCCATCGTCATAGATGACGACAGTTGCGTTCGGCTCGGCAGTACCACTGAAGGTCGGCGTGCTGTCATCAGTGGTGGTGCCGCTGGTGATAACACCGGTAATGCTGCCGGCGTCATCCCACAGGGTTGCATCGGCGGGTATCCTTGATGATCACGGTGGTATTGGGGTCAGCGGTACCGCTGAACACCGGCTTGTTGTCGTCGGTGACATCGCCCGGATTCAGGAAGCCCTTCTGGTCACCCTGATCGTCATACACGGTCTCGATCACCGGCGTGTTCGGCACGTCGCTGTTGATCGTGATTACGTACTCATCGGACGGGCCAGAGCTGTTGCCGGCCGGATCCGTCATCACCACTTCGAATGCATGCTCACCCTGATCCAGCGGCTGCTCCGGCGTGAACGACCACGTGCCGTCCTCGCCCACCAGCACTTCGCCGATGACCGTGCCATTGTCGCTGATGGTGACGGTATCACCTGCGTCGCCCTTGCCCGACAGCGTGGGCTTGGTGTCGTCAGTGGTTTCGCCGTTCTTGACCGGGCCGGTGACAGCCCCTTGGTCATCGATGATGCTTTCGATGCCACCATTGGTCGGCGGCGTGGTGTCGACAATGATCACAAACTCATCGGACGGACCACTGCTATTGCCCGTCGGGTCGGTAACCACAACCTCGAAGGAATGCTCGCCTTCTTCCAGCGGGTCTTCCGGGGTGAAGGTCCAGGTGCCGTCGTCGCCAACCTGCACCTCGCCGACGACCTTGCCGTTGTCGATGATGGTCACGGTGTCGCCGGCATCACCCTTGCCCGACAGGGTCGGCTGGCTGTCATCGGTGACGCCGCCATTGTCCACCGGACCGGTGATCGAGCCCTGGTCGTCGTCGATGCTGCCAACGCCGTTGTTGTCCGGCGGGGTGGTATCGACGATCACCACATATTCATCGGACGGCTTGGACGCATTGCCAGCCGGATCTGTGATTACAACTTCAAATACGTGCTCGCCTTCGCTGAGCGGTGCTTCAGGGGTGAACGACCACGTGCCGTCCTCGCCAACCTGCACTTCGCCGATGCACGAGTTTCGAGTTGTATACGTAGTCGCCTGCTGCGTACTCACCAGAAGCATGCATATAGATCAGTAGCGAGCCACTCTGGGTGGTGATGGTAAGCAGGCCGGTGGCGGGATCATACTTTGCCTTGGTTGTCTCGTTGACATTGCTCATCACCAGCGAGTTGCCTGGCGCAACCCGGAACGTTCCACCCTCGAAGCTGATCTGGGTCAGGTACTCATTGCCGTCCAGAGTCAGCTTTGCATCGTTGTCCAGCACGTTGCCAGCGACGCTGTCACCGACTGCCGAGCCGAGCAGGATTTCCGGCATCATCTCCGCCGTTGGCATGTCGATGGCCTCACCGCCCGTCGCCAGCCAATGGAAGGAATAGTCATAGCTGTGTGGGAAAGACAGGAACGAGATCGGGGTGGACTGGATCGGCGTGGCCAGCGTTGCGCTGCCGGTGGGGTTGAGCAGCATCGCCTGCCATTGATCAGCCGTCGCCTGGCTCAGGGAGTTCTGAGCGTCCCCCAGGATGAATACCTGGCTGGGGCCGTTACCGAGCAGATGGTCGGCCTTGATACTGTTCATCGCGGCCTTGATGGCGGTCTCATAGCTTGGGGCGCCATAGCCACCCAGAGCATCCACTGCGGCGATGTACTTGATGTAGTCCGCATCGCTGCTGCTGCTGAATGCGTACTTCACCGGGGTGGTGTTCGCCATGGTCAGCATGGTCAACATGATGGGCGCACCATCTGCAGCAAGCAGGTACTCGCTCGCCAACTTCTTGAGCGCTTCCTTCACCGAGGCGATAGGGGTAGCCATGCTGCCCGAGTTATCAATGACCAGCGTGGTATTGAACTTCACCTCCCCGCTTCCCAGTTCGGACGGATAGTCGTCACCGTTCTGGACCACACTGAAATCAAACCGATCCGATGGCTGGCTGATCTTGCCATCGACGGTCACCGACTCGGCGGTAAGCACATGCGCCCCTTCAGCCAGATTCGCCGCAGGGGTGAATGTCCATTTTCCTTCGGCATCGGCCTGTACGCGGCCAATTTCGACGCCATGGTCCCGGATGATCACCGTACTGCCGGCATCAGCGGTGCCGCTGATATCGGGGCGGTAGTCATCGGTTTCATCGCCAGAAACAAGCAGGCCCGTCTTGCTGCCAATGTCGTCATAGACGCTGTCGATGGTTGGCTTGGTTGCTTGAACCGTATCGATGGTGATGGCGAATGGATCAGAAGCCTCGCTCAGGTTGCCGGCCTTGTCTTCGGCAGTCACGGTGAAGATGTGCGTATCGTCGTTCAGCGGCAGCGCCGGGGTGAACGTCCAGCTGCCATTGGTATCGGCCAGCGTTGAACCCAGCAACTTGCCGTTGTCATGGATGTGCACCGTGCTACCCGCCTCGGCCTTGCCGGACAGGGTTGGCGTGGCGTCATCGGTACGCCCGTCGCGCTCTACCAGGCCCACGACCGCGCCGACATCATCGAGCACCTGCTCGATGCTGGGCTGCAGGGGTGGCGTCAGATCCACCGTCAGATTGAAGGGCTTGCTGCGCTCGCTCTCGCCCTTGGCAACCAACGTGACCGTCGCGTGGAAGGTGTGCGCACCTTCGCTCAGCGCCGGCGGCGTGAACTGCCAGGTGCCGTCCACGTCAGCAGTTACCTGACCCAGCAGTACCGCCCCCTCGTAGATACTGACGATGCCACCCGCCGTGGCAGAGCCGGTCAGTGTGGGGGTGTTGTCATCGGTGACGGCGCCGCTGAATATTGCACCCTGGACGCTGCCTAAATCATCATCCGCGATGAAGATGTTTATCTTCTCCGGGCGTGTATCAACCACAAACTCGAAAGCCGAGGAAGGCTCGCTGGCGTTGCCTGCGCGATCAATCGCGGCATAACTCAGCAGGTGGGTACCGTCGGCCAAGGGCAGGTCCGGGGTGAAGCTCCAGTTGCCATCGGCGTCAACCTTGGCCGTCCCGATCTGCTTCCCCTTGTCGTAGATGATGACGGTGGCATGCGCCTCGGCGGTGCCATCAATGGTTGGCCGATTGTCATCGGTGACCATCTGCTCGCTGATCACACCGGTGATACGGCCTTCGTCATCCAACATGCCGGTGATGAGCGGTGTTTCCGGGACAGACTTGTCTACATGGATCACATACGGCAGGGAGACGTCACTTACATCGCCATCCGGATACTCGTGAATGATGGTGATGACATGACGGCCATCGGCCAGCGGCAGGCGCGGGGTAAAGGACCAGTCACCACTGGCATCCGCAAACACCTGGCCGATCAGCTCCGAGCCGCGATAGATATGTACCAGAACCCCTTCTTCCGCCTTTCCCACCATCTGCGGGCGGCCATCATCGGTGTAGCCACCGTTTTCTATGACGCCCTGGATCAGCCCCTGATCGTCCAGCACAGCCGAAATTTCCGGCAGATCATCAATGCCGAAGACCGCGACGGTCTGCACCACCCCGCCCCCGTTCTCATTCAACGAAACAGAGGTAGATGCAGCACCGGCAACGTTCTCGTCCGCCTGCACTACACCGGCATCCGCAGTCGTCTCTGCTGCAACATCCGAAACATGTGCGCCGATATCAGTGCTCCGTCGCTGCACAGTGACATCTGCCCCGGTTTCAGCAGATTCCTGCCCGGGCGCATGTCCAACCGCATCTTCAAACCGGTCGATCAACACCGGGCTGCTCACGGCACCGGGATACTGCGCTACAGCTGGATGTACGCCTGCATTCGAATCGACCACATCAACCGCATCAGCCTTCACGGTCGTCGCAACGGCAGGTGCGGTGGCATCGGCGTTGAGAGATGCCAGGCCGAGGGGAGCCAGCGCAGGCAACGCCGGGAGCAGGCTCAACGCAACAGGCTCCCCCTGCCCCGCTTCACCGGCGCCGGCCAATCTCAACTTGGCAACGGCCGGGTATTCCTCATACCTGCCTTGACTGCCGATACCCAGCAACTGCGACTGGCCGGCGAAGAAATCCTCGATGGTCAACCAGGCATCCTCGCTACCGGGAACATGCTGCGTGAGCACCAGATCATCGCCTGATCGTTCCACGGTAACGCCTACTGCCGCGCTCTCCTTGTCCGCCTCAGCCAACACGTAACGCGCGCCCTTGATCGCACTGATGCGGGCACGCCCGTCCGCATTCAACGTACTGAAGCCCAGGGAGCCAACCACAGCGTCGCCACTAGCCACCGATATCATCGCAGTCATTGTTTTTTCTCGTTGTTGTCGGATTGCTGAAAACGTAAGGCGAATCCCGGACCGCTTGCGCTACAGGCGCGATCCTTGCCGGCCACGCTTTTCGCACCGGCGGGCTTACGATTTCCCGTGTGAACCCTGGAGGCGCTTCCGTCCTCCCTTCGTCGCCTACGGCTTCGCCGCCGCTGCCGACTCGCAGCAGTCCGACAAGCAGTCGTATCTTCGATAGTTGGTTTCACTCGCAAGAACAGTAGGCGCCATGCCTACCGACAACCATAGGATCGGTCTTAAAAAAAACACGGGCATAGGACATGCTTCCCAAGACAGGGAATAGGCTGTTCGAATCGGAGTGGAGTGAAGATCCATGCGCACGCCCTGCGCGTCCCCACAGTGCCAGCCACCAGTTTCACTGGTGAAAACAATAAGCCGTAGGGCAGCGCGCTTACATAGGGTTTATCTTAAAAACTTCGCGGCAACGGCAGCCATCAGCGCCACCCACGTAAAGTACCGGCAATCGAAGGGTCGACGGGAGCTGCATGTGTTTGATTCGTTCGATCTCAATACCTGCATCAAGCAAGCACCAGATGGTCCCGCTTGCCCGGCCATGCGCGCAGCCCTTCAACTCCAGCGGGTAGAAACGCCTGAATGATGGGCAGTTACAAAACAAACGCCGCACATTTGGGACGAATCCTATTCGTCATGAACCCCGCCGACCGCAGACTTCCGCTCCTCGTCGGGAGCAATTGGCACTTTGCACTCCCGGATTAAAACCCGCCCGTCCCCGCAGGCGGCTCCATCTGGAACTGCAATGACCAACACGACTGCACCGGCTGATGAAGCCGCCGCGATGACCAAAGACCAGATCAACATCGAGGACACCTTGCTGCAAAGCGTGTCCTGGATGTGTGACCACTACGACATGAGTCGCAGCCCGGCGGCCTTGGTTGCCGGCTTGCCGTGGAACGGCGCGCTCTCACCCTCGCTTGCCTTGCAGGCGCTGAGCAATGTCGGCTTGACCGGCGGCGTGGTCAAGCGTGGACTGGCACAACTGCCGGCGCAGGTCATGCCGATGATCCTGCTGCGCAAGCAACAGGGTGGCTGCATTCTGCTTGCGCGCAACGAAGTCCGCGACGAGGAAAACAAGCGCCAGCTGCGTTACACGGTCATTCTTCCCGAAGTTTCCGCCGAGCCGGTGGATATTTCGCACGAAGACCTGGATGCGATTTATTCCGGTCACGCCATCCTGGTGAAGCCGCGTGCGCACGTGGACAACCGTGCCGGCGACGTGCTGCCCCAAGCAAAGGGCCACTGGCTGTTCAGTACCTTGTGGCGCTACCGCCGCTATTACCGCAGTGCCGCCATCGCTGCGGTACTGGCCAACGTACTGGCACTGGCCAGCATCTTCTTCACCATGAACGTCTATGACCGCGTGGTGCCCAACCAGGCTTTCGTGACGCTGTGGTCGCTGGGTATTGGCGTGATCATCGCGATGGTGTTTGAAGCGGTGATCCGCTTCGTGCGTGCGCACCTGTTGGACGTCGCCGCCAAGAAGGCCGACCTGGTACTGGGCGCAATGCTGTTCCGCCAGGCCTTATCGGTGAAGATGGAGCACAAGCCGGCCTCCTCCGGTGCGTTTGCCAATCAGCTGCGCGAATTTGAATCCGTGCGCGATTTCGCCACCTCGGCAACGCTGGCGGCGATCTCCGACCTGCCCTTCGTGCTGATGTTTGTTGGCGTCATCTTCGCCATCGGCGGCCCGCTGGGCTGGATCCCACTGCTGATCCTGCCGCTGATCGTCATCATTTCGGTCAGCATCCAGTGGCCGCTGGCACGCGTCATGAAAGAGAACCTGCGCGAGTCCTCACTCAAGCAGGGCGTGCTGATCGAATCCATCGAAGGCATGGAGACGCTCAAGTCCACCGGCGGCAGCGCCAACATGCAGCGCCGCTGGCAGCACTTCAGCGCTTTGCAGTCGGCCACGTCGATGAAGTCGCGCCGCTTGTCGAGCATTGCCACCGGCACCGTCACCTTGCTGCAGCAGCTGCAGACGGTGGTGCTGGTCATCACCGGCGTGTACCTGATCACCGCCGGCACGCTCAGCATGGGCGCCTTGATCGGCACGGTGATGCTGGCCGGCCGCGCCACCGCGCCGCTGGGCCAGGTGATTGGCCTTGCCGTGCGCTTCCAGCAGGCCAAGGCCGCGCTGGGCTCGTTGAACAAGCTGATGGAAATGCCGCAGGACCGCGACCCGGAGCAGGACTATCTGCCGGTGCCGAACCTGAGTGGGCAGCTCACTCTGAAGAAGATCGGCTTTTCCTATCCCGCACCGCCGATGCAGCCCAATCCGCCGGTACTGACCGATATCGGCGTGTCCATCGCGCCGGGCGAGCGCGTCGCCATTCTCGGCCGCATCGGTAGTGGCAAGTCCACGCTGCTGCGGGTCATGTCGCGCCTGTACTCCCCTACCGAAGGGCAGATCTTCACCGACGGCCTGGATGTCAATCAGATCGATCCGGCCGATTGGCGCAAGGCCGTGGGCTTCGTCAACCAGGAAGCGCGCCTGTTCCATGGCACCTTGCGTGAGAACGTGATGCTGGGCTGTCCGGATGCCAGCGTCGACGAGTTCCTGCGCGTGCTGCGGCTGACCGGCCTGGATCAGTTTGCTGCCTCACATCCGCGCGGTGTCAACCTGCCCATCGGCGAGAACGGTGATGGTGTTTCCGGCGGCCAGCGCCAGCTGATTTCGCTGGCGCGCACCCTGCTGGCAAGGCCGCGCCTGTTGCTGATGGATGAACCCACCAGCGCCATGGACGCACAGACCGAAGCACAGTTCCTGGAGCACCTGCACCGCGCCACCCAGGGCCAGACCCTGGTTGTGGTGACCCACCGCCCCTCCCTGCTCAACCTTGTGGACCGGGTGATCGTGATGGACAACGGCCGCGTCTTCGCTGACGGCCCCAAGGCCAATGTGCTCGCCGCGCTGGGTGCCAATGCAGAGAAGGCGGCCGCCGCGCAGGCTCAGGCTGGCCCCCAGAACAAGGTTCAGGTTCCGGTACCGGCTTCCAGTCCTGCAGCGGCTCCTGCAACTGCAACGGCACCGGCACCGGCACCGGCCATTCAACCCGCACCCATGCGCGTGCGGCACTCCAAATCACCGCAACAGGAGGCTCAGTAATGTTCCCCTGGAAGAAATCCACCAAAGGCGCCGGCTCGATCAGCCCCGCCGATGCCGCGTTCATGGACGATGTCTCCGAGTCGCTACTGGCGCAGACCACGCCGGGTTCACGCCTTGTCACCTACATGATCCTGTTGGTGGTGGCAGTAGGCGTCACGTGGGCACACTTTGCCCGGGTCGAGGAAATCACCAAGGGTGAGGCCAAGATCGTCTCCAAAAGCCGCGAGCAGGTGATCCAGAGCCTGGAAGGCGGCATCCTCGCGGAAATGACGGCACACGAAGGTGACATCGTCGAGAGCGGCCAGGTGCTGCTGAAGATCGACCCAACCCGCGCCAATGCCAGCTACCGCGAAGCGCTCAGCAAGGTCATCTCGCTGAAGGCCACCATTGCCCGCCTGCGCGCCGAAGCGTATGGCGAGGCGCTGGTATTCGATGAGCAGGTAAGCCAGTTCGCCGACGAGGTCGCCAGTGAAACGCGCGCCTTCAACGCCCGTCGCCGTTCCCTGGACGAAGGCATTGCATCGTTGGAGCAGAGCTACGCCCTGTCGATGCGCGAGATCAACCTTGCCCAGCCATTGGCGGCCAAGGGCCTGCTGTCCGATGTCGAGCTGCTGCGCATGCGCCGCCAGGCCAACGACATCCGCTCGCAGATCGTGGAGCGCCGCAACCGTTACCGCTCCGATGCCAACTCCGAGCTGGTCAAGCTGGAGATGGAGCTGTCGCAGACCAGCGAGAATCTGGTCGGCCGCGCCGACGTGGTCGAACGCACCACCATCACCGCGCCTGTGCGTGGCACGGTGAAGAACGTGCGCGTCAATACCGTTGGCGGCGTCATCCAGCCGGGCGAGCACATCCTGGAAATCGTGCCATTGGAAGACCAGCTGCTGGTGGAGGGCAAGATCCGCCCCTCCGATGTTGCCTTCCTGCGCCCGGGGCTGCCGGCCAAGGTGAAGATCACCGCCTATGACTACGGCATCTATGGCGGGCTGGACGGCAAGGTTGAATTGATCAGCCCGGACACCCTGAAAGATGAAGAGAAAGGCGCAGCCGGACGCCCCGACAGCACCTATTACCGGGTGACCGTGCTGACCGACAAGAGTGTGCTGGAAGCCGGTGGCAAAGAGTTGCCGATCATCCCCGGCATGATCGCCTCGGTGGAAATCCGCACCGGCGAAAAGACCGTGCTCGAGTACCTGCTCAAGCCGGTGCTGAAGGCGCGCGAGGCATTCCGCGAGCGTTGATGGGTGATACCGGTACCCGCTTGCGGGTCCCGGGCAAGTGCAGCGCGGTTGGGGCTCCCCAGGTACTCTCCGCCAAGAACGGTACCTCTCAACCGCGCTGCGCTTGCCCGGGCCCCGCAGGCAACCCACCAAAATCTACTTTTTTGTGGGAGCGGCATCAGCCCCGAAGCTCGGATCAATGAAG